>NZ_CALPCQ010000006.1 GCF_943193025.1 Lactobacillus agrestimuris | reverse complement strand
TATAGGTATTTGAACCTGCAGAAAACCTGCAGCAAATATGCAGAAAAGATGTTGGTATATCAAGGCTTGTGAGACTATAGGTATTTGAACCTGCAGAAAACCTGCAGCAAATATGCAGAAAAGATGTTGGTATATCAAGGCTTGTGAGACTAAAGGTATTTGAATCTGCAGAAAACTTACAACATAAGATTGTAAATAATTATTTGTTCTGTTTTTTAAGTTGTTTTCTAAATAGTTGAGGTAATACTTCCATATATAAAAAATAGGACCAATATTGATCCTATTTTTCAAAATTTTCTAAAAGTTAGCAGTTCTTACATATTGCTTACCTTTACCAATGCGGTAGTAATATTTACCATTAGCAAACTTGTAAGGTGCACCATAAGTTGTAACTTTAGTGCCTTTTTTCAAGACCTTCTTGTTAGCACGAGTCTTGCTATTTTTGTAAACATAAGCATTAGACTTCAAGGTTCTCTTAGTACCATCAATGTTTGTGGCCTTTACATACTCAGAAGTATTGTAAACTCTGTAGTATTCAGTGCCATTGATCTTCACAGTATCTGGGTAAACATCAATATTTCTGAATTCACGATAAGATTTACCAGTTTTCTTACCATTCTTGTCGTAGATAGCAGCCTTGTGCATGATGTACTTAGTAATCAAATCACTGTCGGTACCTTTAGTGTAAGAGCCATCGAACCAGTTAGTTTTTAGATAAAGATTAGAGTTGGCACCGTTTAAGCGGGTGTAGGATACACCATTAACTGTGGTAGTTCCGTAAGTTGAAACCTTGGCACCATCTTTAACGTAGATACCAGTTTCACTAACAGTATTACCGTCAATCTTGTAAACTTCAGCATCTGAATCAGCTGCACCTTGAAGTTCTTGAAGATCGTGTTGGTCACCGACGATTACATTAAGAGTGAAGGTGTCAGGGTAACCAGTTGATAGGATAGTCTTAGTAACTTCGACTGGGTAAGTTGAGGCAATGCGAGTTTCAACCTTGCTAATATCAACTGAAACAGTAGTGCCAGGTTCACCGAAGGTATTTTTGATTGCGGTAACATCAACGTTGCCGTTAACTGGTACGTGTAAGAATGAATAGTTAGTGTTGTTTACTGCAATTGAGGCAGCTTCGACGCTTGATGAGATTGTAGTTGCAGCAAGTGGGGCAATTGTTAATAATGAGGCTGCTAAGAGGCCAGCGAGTTTTGTTTTTTTCATATTCGAATATTCCTTTCTTGAAAATCTACTTGATAAGTAGATTTTACTTCTATTCATTATTTTAACAAATAATGGAGGATTACTGTCAGATTAGGATTTTACTTTTTTAATTGATTTAGCCGCATTTTTAAATTAAATTTATATGTACGCAAAAAATCTTTTTTTACCTGAAACGAGTTAAATCTAAAAATAGCGGAATAATAATTTTAATTTTATTGGAATTTAATTGCAGTAATATTATTTTTTTATTGCAAAACGCCACTGATAGTTGTATAGGGCCGGATATCTGTTTACAATAAAGATATTAGTATGCAGAGGAGAAGAAGATTATATGAAGAGAAAATTTATTACTGGTGTTGCTACCGCTACAGCTCTTGCTTCAGCTGTTGTACCAGCAATGAGTAACTTGCCATTGATTAATAAGACATCAACTCATACTGCTGAAGCGGCTACTTTAGATCAAAATGCATTTTTAAATAAGGCTGCTCGTCAAGCTCAAAAGGCTTCCAAGAAGTACGGACTTTATCCATCTGTTATGATTGCTCAAGCAATTCTTGAATCAAACTGGGGAACTTCAACACTTGCTACTGAAGCAAATAACTTATTCGGAATTAAAGGTGGCGAAGATTGGGCTGGTCAAGTTTATAGCGCAAGAACCCGTGAAGAAAATAAGAAGGGTAAGAGCTATTACATTACTGCTAACTTTAGAAAGTATTCATCTTTTGAACAATCATTCGAAGATAATGGTAATAAGTTAAGAAATGGTGTTAGCTGGCAACCAGATCGTTACAAAGGAGCATGGATCGAAAACGCTGCTAACTCAGCTAGTGCTACTAAGGCATTAACTGGAACATATGCGACTGACCACAAATATGATCAAAGTCTTAACACTCGTATTGCTCAATCAAATTTAACTAAGTATGATCCTAAGATTAGTAAGGAAAGTAAGTCTTACACTGTTAAGCAAAATGCTGCAACTTATGCTTGGCCAACTGACCATTCAGTTTCTGCAAAATCTAACTCAGTTAAAAAAGGCGAAAATGTTACTGTTGATAAAACCATTACATACTACGATGGTTCTAAGAGAATGCATATCGCTGGTAAAGGTTGGGTAAACAGTACAATCTTCAAGAAGGGTGCTGCACTTGCTTCAACTCAAGCACCTAAAGCACAAGAATCCCAAGCTAACAAGCAAGTAATGCATAATGCTTATCTATACAATGGTAAAGGTAAACGTGTAAAGGGAACCAAGTCACTTAAAGAATATAGTGTAGTTACTGTTTATGGTACCAAGACCATAAAAGGTAAGAAATACTACAAGGTTGGTGAAGATCGTTATGTTGCAGCTGGCAATATTGACGGAACTTTGCGCGTTTTGAATCACAACACTTATGTTTACAACGGTAGTGGAAACCGTGATAATTTAATCGTTCACAAGAAGGGCGAAACTCTTGCAACCTACGGCAAGTCTGTAACCATCATTGGTAAGAAGTATTACAAGATTGGCATTAGACAATATGTCAAAGTTTCAAATTTTGCTAAGCAATAATCTTTCTTAAAATAGGGGATAATAATTTGAAACTTAAGAAGTCACTGATAATAGTAGCTGCAATCGTGCTTGCGATCGCAGCTGCTTTTTTCAAAAATACCAATACTAATGCCGATGCAATTAACGATCTAGCCAAGAAGTCAGATTATGTAGGGACAACTTTTTTATATCAATGGTTGAAGACGCAAAATATTCGCTATAACAAGTTTTACGAACAAAACAAAATTGTTTACCGAAAGGGCAAGCCCGAAGGTGTAGTTATTCACGAAACTGCCGATCCTGGTGCTAGTGCCAAAAATGAGGCGATTTACTTCAATCGTGATTGGAACAAAATGTATGCTTATGTTCATGCTTTCGTTGATCACGGTACTGTGATTCAGATGATGACGCCAGATTATGGTGTTTGGGGAGCTGGACCTAATGCTAATGATCGTTTCATTCAAGTGGAACTTTGTGAAGAGAATAATCGTAACGATTTTGCTAAGAGTGTAAATAATGACGCAATTTGGGTTGCGCAGATGTTACATCGTTATAAGCTTAAGCCGACTAATGCGACTCACAATGGTCAAGGAACTATTTGGTCTCACCTTGCTGTTTCGAAGTTTTTAGGTGGTACTGACCATGGCGATCCAGACGGTTATTTTGCTAAATGGGGTTACTCGATGGATCAATTCTGCGATCTTGTAACTTACTATTATGATTTACAAGAAGCCAAGCAGAAAAAGCCTAAGAAAGAAAAGGCAGTTAATCCGGAAGATTTAATCAAAGCAATTCCTAAAGTTAAGCCTGGTGAGAGTATCTTGATGAGGGATGCTTATGTTTATGATAAATCAGGCAAGCGCATTAAAAGTCAAGCGATGAAACAAGCTGGAACAGTAATCAAGATTAAGTCTAGCAAGACCATTAAGAAGACCAAATATTATGAAATTGGGAAGAATAAATACATTGTTGCTGCTAATGTTGATGGAACAATGAGAACCTTGATTCATAATTCATATATTTATGACACGGTTGGAGTTAGGTCTGGTAATACCAAGCTCTTGAAGGGCAATGCGATTAAGACTTATGGTAGTCCAGTAACTATTCGCGGTGAGAAGTATTATGCAGTTAGTGCTACTCAATTTGTTAAAGTTGATAATTTCAAATAGATAGAAGTCGCAAAGATGCGGCTTTTTTTGTATAATTTTCACAATGGAGGGGGAGCTGATAATGGAACAATTATCACTATTTCTAGTTGTATTACTTGCGCTGGTAATCCCGATTTTTATGGCACGATTCAACGTTAACAATGTGCCAACTGCTGTTGCCGAAATTATTGTAGGAATAATTATGGGTACCAGCGGATTTAATCTGATTACTTCAACGCATGATTTAAGTTTTTTATCCAATTTAGGGGTTATCCTGCTGATGTTCTTGTCAGGGATGGAAATTGATTTCGACTTATTAAGTAAAAAGAATAATCAAAAATCTCGCAGCCAGGCAGGAAAAATGGTTGATCCTTTGCCAACTGCAGCAATTGCTTTTGGTGGGGTCGCAATTATGTCAATTGTGCTCGCGTACTTGCTTAAGATCTTCAACCTATTTAGCGAAATCCCACTTGCTGCAATTATCTTCATGACAGTGGCGCTTGGGGTAGTTATCGCAACCTTGAAGGAAAAGGATATTTTAGGTCGACCAATTGGACAGACAATTTTGCTGACGGCGGTTATGGGGGAAGTAATTCCACTTTTGCTTTTAACCATTTATGCATCTTTGCACGGTGGTAATGCTGAAAGATTATGGTTAATCATTCTCTTGTTTGTAGCAGCAATTTTCTTATTATGGAGATTCCGCCAGCCTTATGAATGGTTTGTGAAAAGTACTAAGGCTACCACTCAACTTGATATTCGTTTAGCATTCTTCCTAATTTTTGCTCTAGTTACAGTGGCAGAAACTGTTGGTGCCGAAAATATCTTAGGTGCCTTCTTAGCCGGAATGGTTATGAAATTGCTTCAACCAAGTGAAGAAACTAAGGAAAAACTAACCTCAATTGGTTATGGATTCTTTATTCCAATTTTCTTCATTATGACCGGAGTTGGACTTAACCTTAGAAGAATTTTGGCTCATCCAGAAGTCTTGATGCTATTACCAGTTTTGGTAATTTTCTTATTTATTGCCAAAACACCAGTAGTGATCACTTACTTAACTAAGTTTGATCGCAGGAATGCCTTTGCCGGCGGCTTTCTTACCGCAACAACGATTACAATTGTTTTGCCAACTTTACAAGTTGCTAGACGACTTAAGGTAATTGATCAAATTCACTCAGATATTTTCATTTTGGCTGCAGTAATTGTATGTATTGTTTCACCAATTATCTTCAATTCAAATTTTGTTTTGAGTCCAGAAGATCGAATTAAGCAGAGAGTTGCCATCATCGGTGCCAATACTTTTACTATGCCAGTTGTACATGATCTTCATGATAATTGGTATTCAGTCACGATTTTTACCAATAATAAAAATCAATATGATACTTTCAAGAGTAGGGCAACTGTAGATTTGATTCCTCACCTGAATGAAGAAGAGCTAACTAAGGCCGGTGCCTTTGATAATGATATCTTCGTTGCGGCACTTCGAGATGATAAGAAGAACTATAACTTAGCGAAAATGGCCAAAAAGGCAGGGGTTAACCGCGTTATCGCTATCTTGATGCAGCCAGATGTCGATACTGTTAACGAACTTCAGGATGAAGGAATTGAAATCTTTAACTTCAGCAATGTTCGTGCAGCTCTTCTTAGAGCCTTAATTGAAACACCTTCTGTTTACCAAGTTATTACTGATACTAAGAATATTCTTTACTCAGTTCGTGTACGTAACACTAAGTACACCGGTACTCGTTTGATGGATTGGGATTTCATTGATCAGATTACAATCAGCCGAATTCGAAGAGATGGCACTTGGCTTGCACCACATGGTACAACTGTGATTGAGCCAGGAGATATCATTATCTTCTCAGGTAAATTTGAAGCGGCCGATAAGATTAGACAAACTTTAAGTAAAAGATAGCAGAAAAAAAGCTTGAATTTTCGATTGAAAATTCAGGCTTTTTTATATCTGTGAACCGTAATTATTTTTTAGTTTTAGTTGTTGGAAGTGGCTTAGCATCCAAGGCGTTGTCAGGAAGCTTTAAGAAGTCGTGGCTACCAAAGTTACCATAACTTTGACCTAAACGAACCTTAGAGAACTTGCCAAGTGACATGTTAACGAAGATATTGCATGAAGAAAGTTTATCATCTTTAACAATCATCTTAACGTCCATGCTAGTGTATTTGCCGTACTTTTGCATATTAGTAAACAATTTTTCTTGAGCCGTACTTTGACCAATTGTATTAAAGATATTTGAAGCCGCTTCTTTCATAATCTTTTGATCAGTAACTTTAGCGGTTAAAGTATAGGTTTGACCTTCACGTTTCATCTTGTAAGCATCAACCAACTTTTTATCAGGGTTGAAGATAATAGAATTGTTCATAACAGTTTCAAGAAGATCGGCATAAGTATGGCCACTTAATTTTTCTAAGCCAGACTTGTACCAAGCGCCGCTACCCTTAAGGTAAACATTACCAGAATTGTTAACCCATTGTTCAGAAGTACTACTCTTACCATTAGCAGAAGTTTGGTTATTAATGTGGAAAACAGTTGACTCTCCACCAAAAATAGTATTTGCAATAATAATTTGAGATGAAGTGTCTGTTGAAAGCTTGAGTGATTGAATTACTTGACCACTCTTAAAGCTCTTTTGTGACTTCTTAATAACTTCAGTCTTAGTTAAATTCTTTGGAGCAGCTTCCTTTTTTTGTTGATTGCAACCAGCAAGAAGAAAAGCTGCCAGGATTGGCACGGCAAAAAAAATCTTTTTAAATTTCATAGATAAATGAAAACTCCCTTTTCTAAAATATTACTTTCTTAATTACTCAACTTCACAGCGGACTTGGTAACAGAATCCGGTACTTTAAGTTTAGAGCTTTTATTAATATCGTCAATATTTAATTTTAAATGCTTACTTGTACCATCATCTTTATAACCGGCATCAATATCAACTTTAGTTAAGTTATATTTGCTATCGGTATTAATCTTTATAGTAGTTTTATCAGGTTCAACATTATTGGGATCAATTCCGATCACTGAAGTAATCATTGAATCTTGGATGATTGATTTCCAAATCTTTTTATTATTTCCAGAGTAACTTAACAAATATCCATTATTTGTTTTACTTACTTTAAATAAATTTGCGGAGCTACTGCTAAGTGAAAGAATAGCCGATTGAGCTAAATCAGCAGTAAGTTGGGCATAAGATGAGGAACTAGAGATCTTGGTTTTGAACCATTTGTTTGTTGCAGTACCTTTGCTTTGAATATAGTTGTATTTGCCATCAATCCACATCTTATAGTGACTCCCTTCTGTTGAGAAGTCAGCGTGAATTACGACTGGCTTTTTCTGATACTGAGCAGTAGCTTTTTGAGTTTCTTTGCCGGCTGCATTTGTCTGAAGCCAATTAGCTGTCATGGAATTTAATTTGGTATTTTGGGCACCAGTTAAAACTTTTTTAGCGCTTGGTAAATTTTCTTTGTTAGCACTGTTACTATTATTTGAACATGCGGCCAATGATAAAACTGCAACGCCAGTTAAGGCGAAAGTTAGAAATTTTTTGAAATTAATTTTTTTCATTCTAAATCTCCCTAAAAAAATATTTGCTTAAATAATAACTCTTTAAGCAAATATTTCTCTTAATTTTTCTTAAACATATTCATAATATTACGTAGTTTACTACCGCGAGTTTGGTATTTATCGACTGGTTGAGTTACTTCGATGCAGCCGATATATTTTCCTTCTTCATTGTGTAAGCTGTAAAAGGAGATGTTAACAGGAACATCGTCTTTAGTAATCATAATTGAAATAGATTTACGTTTACCATTGTGCATTTGCTTCAAGACAGACTTAACATGACTTTGACTGTGACCGGGATGCACTTCAAACACGGTTTTACCAATATCGCTTTCGGTTCTTTTGAACATGCGGTGTTTATTCATCGATGACCAAACAACAACATCTTGATCATCAAGAACATCAAATTCTTGTGGAATAGTACTAAAAATTGCATTGAGCTGTTCAATGGAGAGTGATCCACCATTTAGTTTAATCTTCTCTGTCATAAATTTCCCTATCTTTCATATGTGTTTTCAATTATCTATTCTACCATCTTTAAGAAATTCTTTAGCTTTTTTACGTAAGAACTATGCATTTTTTCTCTAAGCGTGTAAAATAATATCGGAAACATTGAATTTCAGAAGGAGATATTTCATGTCAAAATTAGTATTGATCCGTCATGGACAAAGTGAATGGAACCTTTCAAACCAATTTACTGGTTGGGTTGATGTAAACCTTTCAGAAAAAGGTGTTGAAGAAGCTAAAAGAGCTGGTCGTTTAATCAAGGAACACGGTCTTGAATTTGACCAAGCTTATACTTCATTATTAACTCGTGCTATCAAGACTTTGCACTTTGCACTTGAAGAAAGTGGCCAACTCTGGATTCCAGAAACTAAGTCATGGAGACTTAACGAACGTCATTACGGTGCTCTTCAAGGTTTAAACAAGAAGGCTACTGCTGAAAAGTATGGTGACGAACAAGTTCACATTTGGCGTCGTTCATACGATGTATTGCCACCAGCTATCGAAGATGATAACGAATACAGTCAAGTTCATGACCGTCGTTACGCAAACCTTGACCCACGTATCGTACCAAAGGCAGAAAACCTTCACACTTGTCTTGATCGTGTAATGCCTTTCTGGGAAGATCACATTGCTCCTGACCTTCTTGATGGTAAGAACGTAATCATCGCAGCACACGGTAACTCACTTCGTGCTTTGACTAAGTACATCGAAAACATTTCAGATGAAGACATTATGAATCTTGAAATGAAGACTGGTGAACCAGTAGTTTACACATTCGATGAACACTTGAACGTTGTTAACAAAGAAAAGCTTGATGACTAATTTTTAGTTTATTGAGTCAAAAATCCTCAATCGTAATGATTGAGGATTTTTTGAACTTTTTTCAAAATTAAAGGCAAAAAAAGACATCAACCAAGGTCGATGTCTTCTTTTTATCAACTTGCTCCAAAAATTAATGTTTTTTACTTTTAATTTTATAGAACAGGTTTATTATATTATAAACAACAGTGTTTTTCCATTATTTTTTAATTTTCGAGGTGATCCTTATGAAAATATTAATGACTGGCTTTGATTCATTTGGCTGAGAAAAGTAATCCTGTAATTAAGACGATCGTCACGTCAATTGAATAAAGAAAATTGACACTCGACCTAATTAAGTGCAAACTTATTACTGAGGTATAGTTGGGAGAAAAAATATGCAAACAATTGAAAACTCTCTCTTGCGTTTGTCAGTCGATGAAAATGGTGCAAGTGTTAATCATCTTGCCTACATCCCTGCAGAATTTGATTATCTTCAAGATGATCATAAGCAAGAGAATATATCGATCGTTTTTCCAAGCATCGATAAAAAGAATTGGGCACTTGAACTTCCATGGACTGTTGTTGATAAAGGAGATGCACGGGTCAGTCTTACTTTAATTGATACACCTGAAAGTTATAAGGAATTCCCATTTCATTTTGAAATTATGGTGACATATGTAGTTGAAGGTAATCAGCTAACTGTGTCATTTCATGTAAAGAATAATTCTTCTAAAGATATGCCATTTTCACTAGGAATGGTTTTGCCTTTGATGGAAGGATGGCAAGCTTCAAAAGCTGTAAGTTTAATTAAATTACTTAAAGATGATCACTCAATTACGATTGAGCCAGCAGAATTTACTGCACAAATTAAAGACGATCAAATCGATTTCAGTAGTAATGAAATGCGGCTTGCAGGCGGAGCCGATCAAGCTTTTGAATTGACTTTTACTATTGCCTAAAAATGTAACAATTTTAATAAGATGAAAAAGCAGACCGTCAAAGGGCTGCTTTTTTTGATATAATACACTCATTGTGATTTTACTTAGTATTTTAGGTAGTTGATATATGAAGAATAATGATAATAAACCTCAGAGTAGTCGAGTTCAATTGCATTCAAAAGATTACAAAAAAAGGCGTCACGTAATAACATGGATTATTTCAATCATAATCATTGTTGCACTTGGAGTGGCAGGATACTTTGGTTATCTTTATTTCAAGACTAAGAATGCAGTTGATAAGACTTATGATCCGCAAAATCAAGTTCATATTGGAAAAGGTGAATTTAACGGTAAGCATAAATTCGCTGTTCTTTTGATGGGGACTGATACTGGGGCACTAGATAGAACTGATAAAAGAGGAAATACTGATACATTAATTCTCGCAATTGTAAATCCACAAAAGAAGCGTTATACCTTAATGTCGATTCCACGTGATACCATGGCGCAAATGGTTGGAGCAGATGAATTTAAGGTGGAGAAGATCAACGCGGCTTATGCTATGGGTGGAAGCAAGATGGCGATGAATACAGTATCGAAATTAATTAATGTCCCAATTAAATACTATGCAGTAGTTAATATGGGCGGAATTATGAAGATGATTCGCTATGTTGGTGGAATTAATATCCGTCCAACTTTAAGTTTTGAATATGGTGGTTACGTCTTTAAGAAAGGTCAATTAACCCATATGGGTGGAGGCGGAGCGCTTGCATATTCAAGAATGCGTTATGATGATCCTAAGGGAGATTACGGCCGTCAAGAACGTCAAAGACAAGTGATTACGACTTTGATTAAGAAGGCTGTTTCAGTAAGTTCGCTTTCTAACTTGAATTCAATTTTAGAGTCAGTTTCTGGAAATGTTAGAACTAACTTGCCATTTAGTGCTTTGCAACAGATTGCTATGAATTATCGTGGTTGCGCTCAAACCGAAAAGAGCGATTATTTACATGGTTATAATGCTAAAATTGATGATGCAGCATACCAAGTTCAATCAACTGAAGAATTGCAAAGAGTTTCTGATTATTGTCGAAAGGAATTAGGGCTTAAACCAGAAACTATCAACAACAATGAAACCTTCCAGAATGAAAAGAACATTCAAAACGGCTTTAAGTTTGGTAGTGGTGAAACGCAGAATTATCAAATTTATGATTATGTAGAATCGGGTGATAACGATGACTAGATTGTGGTCAATCCTGATAGGTTACATTTTTGGAAATTTATTATTTGCAATGATCATTGGTCATTTTTTCTTGAAGAAAGATCCGACCAAGTTTGGTTCTGGAAATCCAGGAACTGCCAATATGGGTGCTGTCTTTGGAAAGAAGTGGGGGATTTTAACTTGTATCGGTGATTTGTCTAAAACGGCTATCGCATTGTTAATTGTCCATTTTGCTTTTCCAGGTGAGTTGAATTTGGCTTATGCAGGTTTAGGGCTGATATTAGGTCACTGTTTTCCAATTCTTGATCATTTCAAAGGCGGTAAAGGAGTTGCCGTTGCGGCTCTTTTAACTGTAGTTTATGATTGGAAAGCTGGGCTTATCACACTTTTAATTGCATTATTCTTAGTAATTGTGATGAAGAATTTAACAATTCCGCCACTTGTATTTATGATACTATTTAGTATTGATGCGACTATCCATTCTGTTGAAGCAGGAATTATCTTCTGGATAATTACAGCAATTATGTGCTTCCAGTTTAGACATGACATCATTGACTTCTTTTCTGGAAACGGTAAGAGAGTCGACATCTTGGTTACACTGAAGAAAAAACTAGGTGTAAAGCAAAGGTAGATTTATAGTAAGGACTAGAAACTAGAAAAATGAGGGAAAATAAGACAAAAAGATCATTAACAGCTTGGCAAGCAATTTGCTTGTTAGCAGCTACTTTCGTAATGATCGCATTAGCTTATAATTTTGGTGGCTCATTTGGACGTTTGCCACTTGGAAGCTTGCTGAGATTTGTTCCAAAAATGGCTGAAAGTGCCACAATAGTTTTAGTGCCAATGGTATTTGGTGCCGTCTATAGCAAGAAAAAAGTTCACCCAGCAGAGGCCTTTAGATTTTGGATACTCGCTGTAGTAACTTTGGTTTTGTTCTATTTGGTGTATTTCTTCAAGTCTCCAGGTAGTTTTAATATGTGGAAACTCTGGGGAGTATTCTTCCCAGTTTTAACCAGTACTTCAGTGATTCTTTCAGGATTAATCTTTAGTATTTTGGTTCAACCATATTTGTTAGAACTCCAAAGCAAGTTAACTGACAAACAAAACTTTTTATTACTCAGCACTTTAACTGTTGTTGGTTTTGCAACAAGTGCTGGCACAATGCTTTTCAATTTCTCAATTTATGGATTGTACTTAATTCTTTATTTTGCTTGGGGAATGTTTTTAGCTAGAACTAAAATCACAAGCAAAGTTTTCAATTGGTCAATTGTAGCTGGAATTATCTCATTCTTAGTTGTATTTATCGGTGTGCCTGGATTTAATGGGGTATATTGGTACCAACTCTTGTCAGGGCGTAGTGTAGGAACTTGGAATCGTTTCTTCTTAAGTAATCCATCATCACCATTTATTGTGGTAATGGTTTTAGCAATTTTCCTTATTTTTAAGAAGGTAATTGTTTCATTCACTAATGTTGAAATGAGATTCTTTATTCCAGTAATAATTTTCATGCAAGCTCCAATTGCAACTAGCTTCATGAATTCATTCCGTTTCACTGGGAGTGCCGGCTTTAACAAGTTACTTATGATTGTAATCATGGTAATTGTAAGTATCTTGCTTGCTATGCTTTATAACAAATACTTATTTAGAATTAAGCCATTTAGAAGAACCTTGATCTTCTTAACTTCCCATGATAATTTGGCAGAAATTATTGTTGCCGCTTGGGAAGGATTTAAGAATTGGGTCATTAAAAACCATGTCAACCTTCTTACTTGGGGCTGGTTCTATATTTTGAGTTTTGTGTCATTTTTAATTGAATCTGATAATTTAAGAATTCAAATTACTACTGCAACTGATATTAATGCAGTGATTTTCCTTCTTGGAACAAGATTCTTTGCAATTATCTTAACTACAATTTTCCTTGATGCAATGTTCTCAATCTTTTACTTTGTGACTACACGTTACTGGACTTCAACAATCCTAGTTTCTGTAATTACAATCGGCTGGGCAATCGCAAACAAAGTTAAACTTAACTTACGTGGAGAACCAATTTATCCAAGTGAATTAAGTGAAGCAACCAACATGAAAACTTTGATCCCAATGGTTGGGGAACAGCTTTTAGTTGTGATCTTGATTGCTTTGGTTGTCATAATTGCTTTAACTATCTTCCTTGAAATTAAGTTCCCAATTAAGAAGAAAGGTTCATGGAAGCGCAGAGGTATCGGGGCACTTCTAAGTTTATGCTTGTTTATTACTCCAATTTGGTTTAACCACGATGGAACTATTATTTACCATATCAATCATGGTTTCGATAATAAGCAATCATTTAGAAATCCAGAGCGTGATATTCAAATTAACGGTCCAATTCTAAACTTCTTGAATTATATTGACCTTCAAATTATGAATAAGCCAGAGAACTACTCAAAGGCTACAATTGATCATTTGAATGAGAAGTATTCTAAGATTGCCGCTGAAATTAACAAGACAAGAAAGAATAATATTAAGAATCAAACTGTTGTCTTTAACTTAAGTGAAAGTTTTGTTGATCCATATACTTTCCCAACAATTAAGTTTGATAAGGGCGTTCCAAACCCAGTTAAATTTATTCAAAGTATGCAAAAACGTGCTACCTACGGTAATATGCTTAGTGCAGGTTATGGTGGTGGTACTGCCAACATGGAATGGGAAACTTTAACCGGTCTTAACATGGGTATGTTTAGATCAACATTAACACCATATGTTCAAGTTGTTCCAAGATACAAGTACTATCCAACTATTGGTATGAACTTCGACTACAAGTCAGCAGTTCACCCATTCATTGGTACTTACTACTCAAGAATCGAAGACTACAAGCGATTCAAGTTTAATAAATTTGCTTACTTAGGTTCAAAGTACAAGATCATTGATCAAAAGAAACTTGGCAAGAGTAATTACAATTCAGACTTTACTGCTTATGCAAATGGTTTGAAGCAAATCAATGACCAAAAGGGTGGTCAATTCATTAATTTGATTTCTATCCAAAACCACATGCCTTACAATGACTGGTACCCACACAACGAATACATGGGTAAGATTTCTGGTGAATTATTCAACAGTGGTGCTGTTCAACAACAAATGGCAACATATGTAAAGGGTGTTCAATACACAGATCAAGCCGTTAAGAAGTTTATTGGTCAAATCGATAAGATTAACAAGCCAATTACAATTGTCTTCTACGGTGACCACTATCCAAGTATTTTGTCACAAAGTTATACTGCTAAGTATCCAGTTCAAATGCACTCAACTCGTTACTTCATTTACTCCAACAAGTATGCACGTGAACATGGTGCTAAGGCTAAGCTTACTAAGAACGCAAACTATGTAAATACAAGTGATTTCATTGCAATGATGCTTGAACAAACTAATTCAAAGGTAACACCATATCAAGCACTTCTTACTGAAGTACATGAAAAATTACCTGCAATCACTATCAATTTTGAAGGTGATAAGGGCTTTGAATTAATTAACCAAAAAGGTCAAAGGGTTGATCCTAAGACTTTAACATCAGAGCAACGTGCACTTCTTAGTGATTACGAAGCTGTTCAATATGATATGACAGCTGGGGATGCTTACGGCTTATCTGCTAAAGGATTCTACAAGTAACCAATAATTTAAATTCTACTGGCATTTGCCGGTAGAATTTTTTATTTTAAAAGTGTTGACTAATTGGTCAAAACTAAGTAACATCATTACTAACGAAGTAGCAGATCAGTTCAGTGTTCAGAGAACTAGCGGTTAGTGTGAGCTAGGCAGGCTGATTAGGCGAAATACAATTGGGGTTGTTCCCGTAAAAACTTTTTTGAGGCGCTACTTAGCGCGAACGTGGGTGGTACCACGGCTAATGATGAAGTTTAGTCGTCCCTTGGATTTGATCCAAGGGACGTTTTTTGTTGGAGGTAACTTATGGCAAAATTTGATATTTTAGAAGATTTAAAATGGCGCGGTGCCATTAACCAAGAAACCGATGAAGAAGGTTTACGTAAGTACTTAAAGGAACATGATGATTTGGCCCTTTACTGTGGTACTGATCCAACTGGTGATTCTCTTCATATCGGTCACCTTATTCCATTCATGATCTTGAAGAGATTCCAAATGGCGGGTTACCACCCAGTAATTTTGATCGGTGGGGGTACTGGTTCAATCGGTGATCCATCAGGTAGAAAGACCGAACGTGTTCTTCAAACCGCTGAACAAGTTAAGAAGAATGAAGAAAAGCTTACTGCACAAATGAAGAAGCTTTTTGGAACCGAGAACTTTGAAATTAAAAACAACGCTGAATGGCTTGGTAAACTTAACTTGATCGACTTTTTGCGTGATTACGGTAAATTCTTCCAAGTTAACAACATGATTAACAAGGACGTTGTTGCTAGCCGTCTTGAAAATGGTATTTCATTTACTGAATTTACCTACCAAATTTTGCAAGCTATCGACTTCTACCACTTGAACAAGGATGAAGGCGTACAAATGCAAATTGGTGGTAGTGACCAATGGGGTAACATCACTGCCGGTATCGATTTGATCCATAAGCTTGAAGGAAGTGACCGCCCTGCATTTGGTTTGACTATTCCATTAATGCTTAAAGCCGACGGTACTAAGTTTGGTAAGTCAGCCGGTGGTGCTGTTTGGCTTGATCCAGAAAAGACCAGTCCTTACGAATTCTACCAATTCTGGATTAACCAAGATGACCGTGACGTTGTGAAGTACCTTAAGTACTTCACCTTCCTTTCACATGAAGAAATCGATGCTTTAGCAGAAGCTACAGAAAAGGAACCTTGGAAGCGTGCAGCTCAAAAGAAGTTGGCTGAAGAAGTTACTAAGTTCGTTCACGGTGAAGAAGGACTTAAGGAAGCTCAAATGGTTACCGAAGCATTATTCTCAGGTAATGTAAAGGAATTGTCAGTTAAGCAAATTGAACAAGGATTGAAGAGTGCTCCAAGTGCTGAAACTGATAAAGAAAAGAAGAATATCGTTGACTTCTTGGTAGATACCAAGATTGAACCTTCAAAGCGTCAAGCACGTGAAGATGTTAAAAATGGTGCTATCTATGTTAACGGTGATCGTCAACAAGATCTTGATTTTGAAATTGATCCTGCAAGTGACTTTGATGGTAAGTACGTAATTATCCGTAAGGGTAAGAGAAAGTACACTTTAGTACATGTAAAATAATTAGTCTAATTAAGGCGGCCGTAAGGGCCGTCTTTTTTTATAATTTTTTTACAAAATCCCTTGCATTATATAACAGATGTTATATAATAATATATGTCAAGGGGATATGAAAGATCCCAAGAGTTAAATTAGTGAAGATATAGAGGTATTTAAAATGAAGAAGTTAGTTAAGGTTGTTTCAAGTGTAGTTATCGCATTAAGCTTTGCAGGTATGGGTAGTCAAGTTGTTAGTGCAGCAACAGTAGCACTTGCACCAGCACAAGTAGCGCCAACAGATCCAGCAATTAAGAAGGGTCAAAAGATCATGGTAGTTGTAAAAGACACAAAGAAGCAAACCGTTTCTGTATACAACGCAAAAGCAGAAAAGACTAACAAGTCAGTTAAGATGGGTTCAGAATACACTGCAAAAGCTGTAAAGAAGGTTAACGGTAAGAAGATCGTTAAAGTTTCAAATGGTAAGTGGTTGAACACTAAGGACGTTACTCAAGACTAATTGCAGCAGTGAGTGTAGATTTTAAATATCGAAATATTAAAGCAACATATAATAAAATCAACAGTCATTCGATAAGAATGACTGTTTTTTGATATAATAAATACGCTGCTTTAGCTCAGGAGGTAGAGCACCGCCGTGGTAAGGAGGAGGTCCTCAGTTCAAATCTGAGAAGCAGCTTTATAGAAGATCAAGCTTGTTTGATCTTCTTTTTTCTTTTGGTGATAAAATGGATATAATAATTTAATCAAAATATAATTTTACTGAGTGCGAGGAGGAAGAATATGGCACATGAGCTTAGTTTTGAAGAATTAGCTAACTTCCAAAAGAATTACGAAAATGATAAAGCTAATAAAATTGCGGAAATGGCAACCGTTACTAATGGGGTACAAAAGGCCAGTTACAATACAGAAGTTACACGTGATTTAAATCGTAATTTTTCAATTGAGATTAAAACTGACAATGTGACTGATCAAAAGCAATCAGGACGTTGTTGGTTATTTGCGGCATTGAACGTTCTTCGTCATGATTTTGCTAAGAAGTATAAGACAAAGAATTTCACTTTCTCTCAAAGTTACTTATTCTTCTGGGATCGAATTGAACGGGCAAATATTTACTTTGATCATATTTTAGAAACGGCTGATCAAGATATTGATGACCGAACAGTGAAGTTCTATTTACGAGCTCCAGATACTGATGGCGGTCAATGGCATATGGCAGTTTCACTTATTAGAAAATATGGTTTGGTTCCAAGTTATGCCTATGGTGAAAGTTTTACTGCAAACGCCACTGCTGCCTTCAATACGGCTTTAAACATGAAACTACGTGAAGATGGCCTAGTTTTACGTAAACTTGCTAGAGAAGGCAAAAAGGGCGAAATTGAGGCAAAGCGGACAGAATTCTTAAATGAAGTTTACCGCATGGCTGTAATTGCCTTTGGTGAACCTGTTCAAAAATTTGATCTTGAATACACCAATGACGATGGCAAGTATCAATTAGATGAAGATCTTACTCCACTTGATTTCTGGAAGAAGTACTTTACTGATGATTTGGATGACTATGTAGTTTTATTCAATGCGCCAGATCATGAATTTGATAAGCTTTATGCTCTTCCATTTGAAGATAATGTAGTCGGTGGAAAACCGGTTCAATTTTTAAACACAAAAATTGAAAATTTGAAAGATGCCGCGATTGCTTCACTTAAGGGAGGCGACATTTTCTGGTTTGGTTGTGATGTTGGTAAAGAAAGTGACCGTCAAAAAGGAATTTTGGCTAAGGATTTGTACCAAACTGATACTTTGTTTGGAATCGAAACTAAGCTTGATAAAAAAGAACGTCTTCTTACTGGTGCCAGTGGTTCAACTCATGCCATGACAATGGTCGGAGTTGATGTGGTCGATGGTAAGCCGCGCAAGTGGAAGGTAGAAAATTCATGGGGTGCAAAAGTAGGTGAAAATGGCTACTTTATCATGGATGATGCTTGGTTTGATGAATATTTATTCAAAGTTGTGGTGAAGAAGAAGTACTTACCAAAGAAGTTGGTAGAACTTTCTGAAGGAAAGGCAACTCCAGTACCAGTATGGGATTCAATGGGATAAAAGATGTTACACACAAAAACTTTGTTTTTGATGTGTAACACTTCTTGATCACGAAGTGAGCAAGTTCCTTAAAAAAATTCACAAAAACTTTGTTTTTGATGTGTAACACTTCTTGATCACGAAGTGAGCAAATTTATAAGAAAGGTATTCAATGGACATTAGCAGAGTTATCGATTTTACCAAAAAGCAACTAGCTGGCGAAACTACAGGACATGATTTTTACCACGGTCAACGAGTAGCCCATCTCGCTAAAAAGATGTATCTTGCGGACTACCCACATGCACATGAAGATTCTCGAATCGTTGCAATCATTGAAACTGGTGCATATTTGCATGATACAATCGACGAAAAAGTTTGTGATAATCCTGATGAGGTAATTGCACAAATTAAGAAATTACTTCCTGAGCTTGGTTTTTCTGAATTAGAAATTGAAGATATTCTTTTTACAATTCAGCACATGTCTTTTTCCGCAAATATTGAAAAGAAATATCAACTGCCGCTCAGTGGACAATATGTGCAAGATGCCGATCGACTTGAAAGCCTTGGTGCAATTGGAATTGCCCGTGCCTTTACTTATGGCGGCAAGCATGGAAATAAGATTTATGATCCAGAAATTAAGCCAGTTAAGTTGATAAATCATGATCAATACCGTGGCCATGTGGAAACAACGATTAACCACTTTTATGAGAAATTATTTCTTTTGAAGGACTTAATGAATACTCCAAATGGTAAAAAAGAGGCTGAGCGGCGCACTGCATATATGCAGGATTTCATTGAAGAATTTATGACCGAATGGAATGTATAACAAAAAATCTTGGTAGAAAATGCCAAGATTTTTTTATTTTTCCTTGACCGCTTAGCTTAAGGCGAGTAAAGTATGGATAATTTAAATTAAATTTGTGCTTAGAAAAGGAGAGTTGTTTCATGTCAAATTGGGCTTCAAAGTTTGCAAAAAAAGGTTTAACCTTCGATGATGTTCTGTTAATTCCAGCAGAAAGTCATGTTTTACCAAATGGGGTAGATTTAAGTACCAAGCTTAGTGATAACTTGCAATTAAAGATACCTTTGATCAGTGCAGGTATGGATACTGTAACTGAAGGTGCAATGGCAATTGCGATGGCTCTTCAAGGTGGACTTGGTGTGGTTCATAAGAATATGTCTATCAATGCTCAAGCCGGTGAAGTCGCAAATGTTAAGAGTGTACAGGTACCGGCTAATGTTACTAAAGCGGCTGTTGATAGCCAAAACCGTTTACTTGTTGCTGCAGCAGTGGGGGTTACCAGTGATACCTTTGAAAGAGCTGAAGCACTTTTAGAAGCTGGTGCTGATGCAATTGTAATTGATACTGCTCATGGTCACTCAGCAGGAGTTCTTCGCAAGATTAAGGAAATCCGTGATCATTTTCCAGATGTAACTTTAATCGCTGGTAATGTTGCAACCGGTGATGGTACTCGTGCATTATTTGATGCAGGTGTTGATGTAGTAAAAGTTGGTATTGGACCTGGTTCCATTTGTACTACTAGAATTGTTGCAGGAGTGGGTGTTCCTCAAATTACTGCCATTTATGATGCTGCAAGTGCTGCTCGTGAATATGGTAAGCCAATTATCGCTGATGGAGGTATTAAATACTCTGGTGACGTTGTAAAGGCCCTTGCTGCAGGAGGAAATGCAGTAATGCTTGGTAGTATGTTATCAGGTACCACAGAAGCTCCTGGAGAGATTTTTGAAGATAATGGCAAGAAGTACAAGCGTTACCGCGGAATGGGCTCTGTAGGGGCCATGGCGCAATCACACGGCTCAAGTGACCGCTATTTCCAAGGCGGGGTTAACGAGGCTAACAAGTTGGTTCCTGAAGGTGTTGAAGCTCGTGTTGAATACAAGGGTGATGTTAGTGATGTCATTTTCCAAATCGATGGCGGACTTCGTTCAGGAATGGGCTACTGCGGTGCAGCAAATATTCCTGAATTAATTGAAAAGGCACAATTTGTTCAAATCACTAATGCGGGACTTCGTGAATCACATCCACATGAAGTTCAAATGACTAAGGAAGCTCCAAATTATAAATAAAGATTTAGACTAAAAAAAAGCAGTGTATCGAAATTGATACACTGCTTTTTTGTGTTGCATCTTAAGCTAACGAATCCCAAAGTGGAAGGTCAATTGTTTCGCCTTCAGCTAACTTTCTTTGTTCATCAGTTAAGTACTTCTTGTGAACAACAACTTCATAAACATATTTGTTGAACCAGTCATTATTCATAACGAAGTAACCCTTATTTCCGCTCTTGTCGCCCCATGAGTTTTCCACTTTCCATTGGCGGATTTCACCATTGTCTTCGTCTACACCAACTAAAGTCATAGCATGAGAAACTTCACCAGCACCGGTTCTTAAACGATCAGCCTTGCTCATATCAAGGTCAACGCCAAAGAGACTGTTTAACTTGTAAAGGTTAGTGTCAAGATAGCCAGTCTTGCGATCCATTTGACGAAGGACATCGTTACCAAACCAGACAGCTTCGCCATCCTTTAACTGCGCAATTGCAGCGGAAGTTAAGTATTCCATTGGAACGTTTAAAAGCTTGATCTTGTATGAACCTTCAATATTATCTTCACCTGGAAGACCGTATAGTTTGTCATATTCATGATCAGGTGCGTTAGTTAAAACAACGTAATCATCGAAGTCGACATCACCTAAATACTTGTGAAGAAATTCGATTGGAGTAAGATCTTTATCCAAATGGTATTTCTTATCATCATCGCGATATTCCAAGTCAAACTTCTTTGGTGGTTCACCAACAGCGATTGCTGTCATGCGGTAAACTTCGCTTAAGAACTTTTTACGAGCCTTTTCGATTTCTTCATCTTTACCTTCTTGCTTTAGTTTACGTAAAACTAAAGCGTCTTTTTTAAGCTTGTCACCTAAGGCAGTCGCAAAACCAGTAGTATTATTGGTATTTGCAGTTTCAGGCATTGCATATGAAGGAACAACACCATATTTTGCGACAAGAGCTGCAGCCATATGGAATTGACCACCATCGGCTCCTGCGAAGTCGAGCGCTGACTTAACTTCACGAGAATCTAGCGCCTTATCAGCAGTATTTAAAATATTATCGTAAAAGATATTTGCACGTTCGATTTTATCCCAGAAAAAGTTGTAGGCTTGTGAGAAAGTAAAGTTCTTTGCCTTATACTTTTTACCAAATTCGTGACGCAATACATTCAAAGTTGAGAATTCCCAACAACGTCCAGAATGTTTTTGATTAGTTACGTTGTCAGTATCTAATTCAGTTGAAAAAACTCTTGTGAGCTTACTTTGAACGCGATCGTTATATGAAGCTTCAAGTACACCGCTTCTTTGAGCAGCACGAGCGATAACTTTATTTTGGGGATCTTGATTAAATTCCGAAGAAAAATCTTCGATTTCTTGTAATGTCAACTTGTGAGACATAGAAAAAGCCTCCTTATACTTACTTAGATTTGCTTTTTATTAATTTCTATTTGTATAGTATAAGACTAAAAGAAAAGTGAGTTCAATATAATGAACTCACTTTCTCAGAGAATTATTTAAATTGATAACTTATTCTAGGACTTCTTGCAATAATCTATAAGTTAATCAATTGAATTGAACTGTCACTGTTAAGTTAAATACTTAGACAGGCAATATTCAATACAACATTATCATAATGTGCATGAATGTTATTTGCAACTATATTTCATAATCTTCTGCTATTAATTCTGAAATATTCCCTTTACAAAGAAAAATTGTTTTTCTAAAATCAGATTTGACTTAAAGAAAGGTGCATTAAGATGGTTTATTATCAAAAAATGACTCCAGAAGGTTATCGTGAAATTGAAGATGAAATTGCAAAATTAAAAAAGGACCGACCAAGAAGAATAAAAATTCTTCAAGCAGCAAGAGCCTTGGGAGATTTATCAGAAAATACAGAATATACTGAAGCTAAAAGAGACTTGGGCCATCTTCAAAGTAGATTACGCTATTTAGGTAAGCAGTTAAAATACGCTGAAGTTGTTGAGTCAGAAAACGATGGGACAGTTGATTTGGGCCGGACCGTTAGTTTGCAATTTGATGATGATGACGAGATTGAAGAATATAAGATTGTAGGTAGAATGGAAGCCGATCTTGAAAAAGGTAAGATTTCTTTTGATTCACCACTGGGTCAGGCCATTATGAAGAAAAAAGCTAATGAAACTGGCATTGTTGAAGCTCCTGCAGGAGAATATTCCGTCAAAATTATTGAAGTGAAATAATTTTTGATAGATATGGATGATCATAGAAAGTTTGATATAATTAAAAAGATATACAAAAGACAGGAGTGACAGTTTTTGAATACGCCTGAATCTAGAGAAGGTAACTTATTTCGTTATGCCGTCTATGTAATTGGATACTTGTTGGTAGTAGGGGTTGTAAAATTAGTTACTTGTAAAACATTAAATATTTGGTATTTGATTTTATTTGCCTTAGTTGCGGCAATGATTCTACTTTTTTATATTTATCGCTTTAACCGTGAGCAAAGATTCTTTGAAAGACTTTTTTCTTTACCATGGCTTGGTGATTATGGCTTAACGGTAGGACTTACTTTAGGGATATTAGCTTCAAAGATTTTAGTAGCATACCTTCAAATAAATAAACGCATCGGTTTGTATGGTTTCCAGATAAATTACTTAAAACATGAATCAAATAGTCTGTTCTGGTTTATGATTGTAACCCAGGGAATCATTTTGCCAATCTTGCAGGAATTCTTATCAACGGGATTTTTATTTAATTACGCTTTTAGAAAAAATACCCTTGCAACTGGGATAGTAGGAATTATTTGTTCAGGATTAATCTTTGCAGTTTTGAATTTCCAGTTTACACCAACACTTTTTGTGATTAATGCGTTATATGGTGCTTTGTTTGCTTGGGCGTATTTATATTCTCAAACTTTATGGATGCCAATGTATTTGGCAGTAATAGCCGGTCTTTTAACAGTTATTATGATATAAAAATAAGAGCTAGGAAAAATTTCCTAGCTCTTATTTTTTGTTTTTGAAAAGCGGATAGCGTGAATCGAACCCGCACCTTCAGCTTGGGAAGCTGACGTTCTACCACTAAACTATACCCGCATGTGCTTTTATTTTAGCATGATTAATTGGCGTTCGCCAATTAATTTTTATGAGCAAGTTTAGCTGATTCTAAAAGAAAACTGCTACGATCAACTAGGTCAGTAAAGTTCTGAAATAGCCATTTTCTCAGCTCATCAGGTGAGATAGTGAGGGGCATTCGATCATGAATTGGCCTCATAATTTTATTGGGTGAAGTGGTAACCATTGAAAAGTTATCTTGATCGTAGATTCCTGCAATTAAAGTTAAGGGATGATTCGGATCAAAAAAGCGATATTTTTCATGATATTTGCCTTTTGGAGTTTGGTAGCTTTCTTTGCTATATTCGAAAAATTCACTGGCAATAATAATGCAACGCTGGCGGGCAAAAGATTGATCCCACATCGAAGGTTTTGCATCGTAAAATCGCTCAATCCTAGCATTAAAAATTCGCTTTTTATGATCGACTGGACTAGGATAGCCCCAAGTTTTTGCTTGCAGCTGCAATTGATTCTTTTGATATAGAAGAACTGGTGCAGTTTGACCTGGAAAAATATCTTTTTCGTCAAATGTGAAATTTGGTGTAGTTAAAGGTAAACCAAGTCCTTGAATTAAATAATTATTGATTTTTTGTAAATTTGGAAGTTTAAATTGATTGCACATTTTTACCTCAAGATTTTTAACTAATTCAATGCTAGTTTAATCATAGTCCTTTTTTTGTTAAAATTAATTCTAATTGATGAATAGAAATAAATAAAATAAAGAAAAGAGAGTAATTATTATGGCAAAGGAAATTTTGCTTACTGGTGACAGACCAACCGGCAAACTCCATATTGGACACTACATTGGCTCATTGAAAAATCGTGTAAAACTTCAAAATGAAGGTAAATACGATCCATACATTATGATCGCAGATACACAAGCTTTAACTGATAATGCTCGTGATCCAGAAAAGATTCGCAACTCTTTAATTCAAGTTGCACTTGATTACTTAGCAGTTGGAATTGATCCAAGTAAGTCAACTATCTTCGTTCAATCACAAATTCCAGCATTATTTGAACTTACTGCATACTACATGGATCTTGTAACAGTTGCTCGTCTTGAAAGAAACCCAACTGTTAAAACTGAAATTAAGCAAAAAGGTTTTAAGGATTCAATTCCAGTTGGATTTTTGAACTATCCAGTTTCTCAAGCTGCTGATATCACTGCCTTTAAGGCAACAATTGTTCCTGTTGGGGATGATCAAGAACCTATGCTTGAACAAACTCGTGAAATCGTTCGTACCTTTAATCGAGTTTATGATTGCGATGTGTTAGTTGAACCAAAGGGTTACTTCCCACCAAAGGGTCAAGGACGTCTTCCTGGACTTGATGGTAATGCTAAGATGTCTAAGTCGCTTGGCAATAGTATTTACTTATCTGATGATGCAGAGACTGTGAAGAAGAAGGTTATGTCAATGTACACTGATCCTAACCATATTCACGTTGAAGATCCAGGTAAGATCGAAGGCAACACTGTCTTTACTTACCTTGATGTCTTTGATCCAGATAAAGATAAGGTGGCTGAACTTAAAGAAGCTTACCAAAAGGGCGGCCTTGGTGATGTTAAGATTAAGCGCTACTTGAATAAAGTCCTTGAAAACGAATTAGGACCAATTCGTGAACGTCGTGAAAAGTATGCACAAGATATCGACAGCGTTTATGAAATGTTAATTGAAGGTTCTAAGAAGGCTAATGAACGTGCTAACGAAACTTTGAAGCAAGTTAGAGACGCAATTGGTTTGAATTATTTTGATAGAAAATAAATAGAGGAAGGCAAAATGCACGATCGAATCCCTTGGAAACAATATTTCATGATGCAGGCCCTAGTGATTGCTCAAAGATCAACCTGTAATCGGGCTTTGGTTGGTAGTGTTTTAGTAAAAGAAAATCGTATCATTGGTACAGGCTATAACGGGTCCGTATCTGGTCAAGAACATTGTGATGATGTTGGGCATCAAATGGTCGATGGTCACTGCGTTAGAACCATTCATTCAGAGATGAATTCATTGATTCAATGTGCAAAAAATGGCGTTTCAACAGATGGAACTGAAATCTACGTTACTCATTTTCCGTGCTATAATTGCACCAAAGCTTTGATGCAAGCAGGCATTAAAAAGGTAAACTACTATTTTGATTATCGAGATAATCCATTAGCAATTCAGTTATTAAAGGACTGTGATGTACCATATGAACAAATTGAAATTGACCGAAAATATGTTGAAAGCCTGGCTCATAACTTGGAAGAAGCGGAAAACCGTTCTCACAAGTCTAATTAGTATTTTAGGACTTGCAATCGTTTTTCTAACTACGACAGGCTTTGTTCAACCAGACTTAGTTGATAATGCTCATATTGTGAATAAAGAAACTGAAACTTTAATTCATGAAAAAAATGCCCGTTATCAGCAAACTAAAGAACAGCCACAAATTGTTGTAATTACTGAAAAGCGTTTAAATAAATTAACTCCTAAAAACTTAAATTCATCTAAACGGACTGCCTTTATCGTTGTGGGACAAAAAGGCAAAAAGAGAAATGTTCAAATTTATTCTTCTAAAGATTTGCATGCTGCTTTTACCGCTGATTCTCGAATGAATATTATTCGAGCAGCGGGAGATGAATTAAGAAGTAAAAATAATGCGACCTTTAATAAAGGACTTAGATTTGTTTTTAGAGCATGTGCTACAAGAATTGATCAGCAATATCAATATTCATTAGATAAATATGATTTAACTAATGAAGAGCAAGATAAGATTAGTCATCCTCGCAAAGTGGCTTTACCAATTGCTTTTGCACTGGTAGTATTAGTATCTGGCTTGATTATTCTCTTTAAGAGTATTAAACGCAAACAATAAAGTTTAATTAGAGAATTTGACGCCAAGAGTAGTAAAGTATTAATATTTTATAATAGATTTAGCAAATGAATTGTTAGGTGAGACTCCTACGTGAACACACGCTATCGCCCAGAAACATCCAGAGATGCCAACGGGTTAAATAGGTGTCGTCGACTTAAGGCGAGATCCAGGTAGCTAGCATGTGCTTACGTCACGTAGTGTTAAAACTGAACGACGAGTATCAAGAAGCCTTGTTTGGCATGTAGTCACCGTACAGTTAGTACGGTGACTTTTTAGTTTGTTTGCGAACTAGGAAGGGAAGAACTTATGCTAAAAGCACCGACCAAGAAAAAAAGTAATGCAAACATTCAATTGATTGAACGAATAGCTCATGAAACAAGAAGTGAAACTTTAGCAAGACTTCAGGCTAGTGCAGAAGGTTTATCTACTGCAAGAGCTGAGCAAAATCGTGAAGAATATGGTGAAAATAAAATCACTTTTAATACACAGGCTTCAAAATGGAAGATGCTTTTTGAGTCAATCGTTACGCCATTTACATTAGTTTTAATTATTTTGACAATCTTAACAGTTTTCACTAATTACATTATGGTTCCACAAAATAGTGAAAATAATTATATTGCGATTGTAATGTTGATAATGTTGCTAATTTCGGTAACGATCAATTTTGTACAAAAAATCCGGATGGCTAAGGTTGTCGATGATTTATTAGAAAATGTGACAGTTACAACTAATATTAGGCGTGATGGTGAGGGTCAAGAATTACCTACAGATGAAGTAGTTGTCGGTGATGTGATTAATTTGTCGGCAGGAGATATGATTCCGGCTGATATGCGATTATTAACTAGCAAGGATTTGTTTTGTACGGCTAGCTTTGTTAACGGCAATTCAGAGCCGATTGAAAAGGTGGCTAATTACCGTATTAAACCAGGAAAAAAGAACAACTATTTAGATTTTCCTAATATTCTTTATGAGGGAACTACTATTGTTTCTGGTTCTGGAACAGGGATAGTTTTTGCTGTTGGTAATCAAACCTTATTTGGCGAACAAGTACGTAAAATTGCTCGGAAGAAATCAAAACAAAACCTATTTGATCGTCAGCTTCATAGGCTAGCTAGAATTTTAATTGTTAGTGCTGGCTCCATAATTCCACTTTTGTTTTTGATCAATGGTTTTACTAAAGGTAATTGGGGTGAAAGCTTAGTTTTTGCCTTGGCAGCAGCAGTGGGACTGACTCCAGAAATGTTACCGGTAATAGTTAATAGCAATTTAACTAGAGGTACGCTTGAATTGTTTAAGCATCATATTTTTGCTAAAAATATTAATACGATTCAAACGCTAGGTGCCATTGATACAATTTGTATCGATAAGACTGGTACTTTAACTCAAAATAAAGTTATGCTTGAACGTCACTATGATTTAGCGATGAGAGAAACTCCTAGAATTTTGAAATTGGCTTATCTTAATGCAAATTATCAAACTGGAGTAAAAGATTTAATTGATAAAGCGATTATTGATGCAGCTAGTGACGAACTTGATACTAACGAAATTCAACGTGATTACAACAAAATCGATGAGATTCCTTTTGACTATAGCCGAAAAAGAATGAGTGTTGTGGTAGTTGATAATGATGAACACCACGGTCAACACTTACTGGTGACTAAAGGTGCGGCTAGAGGGATGCTTGGCATTTCTAGCAAGGTTGAAATTGATGGTCAGATTGAAGATTTAACACCTGAATGGAAAGAAAAAATCTTAGATCAAATTAACGAGTTAAATGACGATGGCTTGAGAGTACTCTTATTGGCTTACAAAGCAAATCCGGCTCCAGTTGGTGAATTTTCAGCTAAGGATGAAGATGATCTTACTATCGTTGGTTATATTGCTTATCTTGATCCGCCTAAAGAAAGTACTAAGTCAGCATTAGAAAATTTGAAAAAAGATAATGTTAACGTTAAGATTTTTACAGGTGATAACGAAGCAGTTACTAGAGCGATTTGTTTGCAGGTTGGTTTGAACGTTGACACGGTTTATGATGGACGCCAAATCGAAGAGGCAAGTGCTGAAGAATTAGCTCAAATGGTGGAAGAGTGTAATATTTTTGTTCACTTAACTCCTACTTTGAGAACTAAGGTCATTAATGCTTTAAAGAAGAATGGTCATACTGTTGGTTATATGGGAGACGGAAATAAAGATGTCTATGCGATGAGAGTTTCGGATGTTTCATTCTCAACTAATCGGGCAGTCGACATCGCCAAAGAATCAGCTGATTTGATCCTAAAAGAAAAAGATTTAAATGTTGTAAATCAAAGTATGATTATTGGTCGAAAGACTTTCAGTAATACGATGAAATATATCAAGATGATTTTAACCACTAATTTTGGTAGTTTAATTTCAATGATTATCTCATCACTTGTCTTACCGTTTTTACCACTTCTTCCATTGCAAATTTTGTTAATTGATTTACTTTACAGTATTAGTTGTTTAACAATTCCATTTGATCGAGTTTCTAAAGATTATACGAAGAGACCTCAAACCTGGTCGATTAAAAAATGGCCAAGCTTTGTACTTCACTTTGGTCCGCTTCCAGCAATTATTGATTTTGTAACTATGGCGGCTCTTTATTATTGGATTTGTCCAGGTTTGGCTGGAAATAATCATTTAGAATTTATCTCAATCTTTTACTCTGGACTATTTATTGAATCAATTTGGACTAGAACAATGGTATTCTATAATTTGCGTGATGAAAGATTCCCATTTGTTCATCAACATCCATCAGCTATTTCTTTTTGGGGCACGAGTATAATTGCTGTTTTAGCGACATTCTTAGCTAGTTTATCCAGCAGTTCTAATATTGGTTTTGGAATTTTATCAATAAATTATTTATGGTTCATGATCATCATTGAGTTGGTATTTACAGTAATAACTACTTTAATGAAGTGGATATACCTAAAAAAAGAAACATTTTAATAAAAAAGGGATTTCTATTAAGGAATTCCTTTTTTTGATGGTGTATTATTGTATGTAGATTATTTTCATTTAAATTAAGGAGTTAAAAATATGGCTGATAAGAAAACTTTTTATATTACAACCCCGATTTATTACCCTTCTGGCAAATTAACAATTGGTAATGCCTACACCACAATCGCAGCTGATTCGATGGCTCGTTATAAGCGTTCAAGAGGGTTCGATACTTTCTTCTTAACTGGAGACGACGAACACGGTCTTAAGATTGAACAAAAGGCTGAAGCTCAAGGAATTAAGCCACAAGAATACGTTGATAAGATGGCAGCTTCTTACAAGGAATTATGGAAGATGCTTGATATTTCTTACGATAAGTTCATTCGTACCACTGATAAAGAACATGTGGCAGCTGTACAAAAGATTTTTGAAAAATTGCTTGAAAAAGGCGATATTTACTTAGGTGAATACACTGGTTGGTACTCAGTTGAAGATGAAGAATACTTCACTGAATCACAACTTGCTGAAGTTTATAAAGATGACGATGGCAATGTAATTGGTGGTAAAGCACCTTCTGGTCACGAAGTACGTCTTGTTAAAGAACCATCATACTTCTTTAAGATGAGCAAGTATGCTGATCGACTTCTTAAGTACTACGAAGAACATCCAGAATTCATCTTGCCTCATTCTCGTGAAAAGGAAATGATCAACAACTTCATTAAGCCAGGTTTGGAAGATCTTTCAGTAACTCGTACTACTGTTGACTGGGGAATTCCTGTGCCAAGCGATCCTAAACACGTAGTTTATGTTTGGATTGATGCTCTTTCAAACTATATTACTGCACTTGGTTATGGTTCAGATGATGATTCACTCTTCAAGAAATATTGGCCTGCAGATGTTCACTTAGTAGGTAAGGAAATTGTCCGCTTCCACACTATTTACTGGCCAATCATGCTTATGGCTCTTGATTTACCTCTTCCTAAGCAAATTTTCGGTCACGGCTGGGTACTTATGAAAGATGGAAAGATGTCTAAGTCTAAAGGTAATGCTGTCTACCCAGAAATGATTGTTAACCGTTATGGCCTTGACGCACTTCGTTACTACTTGATGCGTGAAATTCCATTTGGTTCAGATGGTATCTTTACACCAGAAGACTTTGTTGAAAGAGTTAACTTTGACTTAGCAAACGACCTCGGTAACCTTTTGAATAGAACCGTTTCAATGATTAACCAATATCAAGATGGTATGGTTGCACCTGTTTCAGATGAACAAGATGAATTTGGACAAGATTTAATCAAGACCGCTGATGAAACTATTAGTGAATACGAAAAGCAAATGGATGCTCTTCACTTCTCTCAAGCTTTAGACAGCGTATGGAAGCTTATTTCCCGTGCTAACAAGTACATTGATGAAACTACTCCTTGGGTCTTAAACAAGGAAGGTAAAAAGGAAGAATTATCCAAGGTTATGACTAACCTTGCTGAAAGTTTGCGCCTTGTAGCTGTTTTGATTTCACCAATTATGACTCAAAGCCCAGTCAAGATGTTCAAGCAATTGGGTCTTGATTTTGATAATGAAGAACAAAAGACACTTGCATTTGGTAATTTTGCATGGGGCGTTAAGGTCACTGAAAAGCCAACTCCAATTTTCCCAAGACTTAAGAATGAAGAAGAAATTAAGTACATCAAGGAAGAAATGAAGAAGGCTAAGCCAAAGAAGCAAACTCGTAGTGAGCAAAAGAAAGAAAGCTACATTACCATTGATGACTTCGATAAAGTTAAGATTCAAGTTGGTCAAATTTTATCAGTTGAAGAAGTTAAGGGTTCTAATAAGTTGCTTATGTTTAAGCTTGATATGGGTAATGGCGAAGAGAGACAAATTTTAAGTGGTATTCGTAAGTTTTATCCAAACGCTGAAGAACTTTTGAATAAGAAGGTCTTGGCAGTTACTAACTTGAAGCCGCGTAAAATGCTTGGTCATGAAAGCCAAGGTATGCTTTTATCCAGTGAAAAAGATGGCGAAGTCAAGCTTGCTATTGTAGATGATAGCCATCCAAATGGAGCTGAATTAGGTTAATGGAAATTATCGATAATCACACTCATTTAAATGATGAGCCTTTTCGCGGCAAAGAAGAGTATTATCTTGACCGAGCAAAAAGTTTGAGCGTTACTAAACTGATTTGTGCAGGACAAGATCCTGATTTTAACGATCGGGCAATTAAACTTGCTCAGAGATTTGATGATGTTTATGCAATGGTGGGATATTGTCCTGATGTTGCTAAAGATTATAATCAGGTAGCCGAAGATAAATTAATTGAACAACTTCAAATGCCTAAGGTAGTTGCATTAGGTGAAGTTGGTCTTGATTATTATTGGGATGAATCACCGCGAGATGTTCAAAGAGATGTCTTTAAGCGCCAAATTGAAATTGCCCATGAATTGAAAATGCCAGTTGATATTCATACTAGGGATGCCTTCGAAGATACTTTTAAAATTTTGAAGGATAGTGATTTAGAATATGGAGCAATTTTGCATAATTTCAATGGTGGGGTAGATTGGCTTAACAAGTTCTTAGACTTAAATATCTACTTTTCATATTCAGGTGTTGTCTCCTTCACTAAGGCAACTGATGTGCATGAATCAGCCAAAGTGGTTCCAATGGATCGCTTTATGGTTGAAACAGATGCTCCATACTTGACACCTAAGCCATACCGCGGAAAGCAAAATGAGCCTGGATATGTACATTATGTTGCTCAGGCAATTGCTGATTTGAAGGGAATTTCACTTGGTGAAGTTGCTAAAGTTACTTATGCGAATACTGTGAGAGTTTATGGCCTTGAATAAGAAAAATTTTAATGCAGTTATTGTGGTTGAAGGAAAAGATGATACGATTCGGTTGAAGCAGTTTTTTCCTGGAATTGAAACAATTGAAACGAATGGATCAGCTGTTTCAGAGCAGGTTTTAAAGCGGCTGAAAAAGTTAAGTCAGACAAGAGAGATCATTGTTTTCACTGATCCAGATTTTAACGGTGAGCGGATTCGAAGAATTGTTTCTGAAGCAGTACCAACGGCCAAGCAAGCTTTTATTACTCGAAAAGAAGGTGAACCACTTAAGCGTGGTAATAGTCTTGGAGTAGAGCATGCTTCTAAAGAGGCGATTGAACGAGCACTAAGTGATCTCCATGAAGTTGAAAAGCAAAAGAGTGATCTAACCGAACTATCATATCGCAAATTAGGACTTGCAGGTGGTGCTGGATCTAAGCGGCTTCGTGAAAAAGTTGGAAATTTACTCAGTATCGGGTATGGAAATTCAAAGACTTTTTATAAACGTTTATTAACCTTTGGTATAACCTTAGCCGAATTACAACAGGCTTGTCAGGAGGTAAAAGATGGCAAATAGAATTCCAATTGGTTCAGCAGTTAGAACTGAAGCAATTGTTAATCGTTACTTTGTTAAGGCAAAGAAGAATCTGGGGCAAAACTTCTTAATCGATCAAAATGCTATTTTGGGTATTGTTGAAGCAGCCGATATTCATGAAGGTGATCAAGTAATCGAAATTGGTCCAGGTATTGGATCATTAACTGAACAGCTTTTACTTGCAGGAGCTAAGGTTTTTGCATATGAAGTTGACCGTGATTTACCAGAAATTCTAGCAAATGAGTTACCAGCTAAAATCGGGGATGCCGATCTTGATTCACGCTTTAAGTTGCTGTTAAAGGATGTTTTGAAGGCAAATTTTAAAGAGGATATTGGTAATTTCTTTAATTTTTCTGAGCCAATTAAAGTTGTAGCTAATTTGCCATACTATATTACAACTCCAATTATTTTTTCCTTGGCCGATTCAGATCTTAACTTCAGCAGTTTAACTTTGATGATGCAAAAAGAAGTTGCAGAAAGACTTGAGGCTAAGCCGGATTCTAAAGATTATGGTCCACTTACAATTGCTGTTCAAACACGAATGAATGTCAGATTAGCGCTTGAAGTTAAGCATGATAGCTTTATGCCACGTCCAAAGGTCGATTCAAGTGTGGTAGTGCTAACTCCGCTTAAAGAGAAATATAATATTCCTGATTATAAGCACTTTAATCGTGTCGTTAAGCTTTGTTTTTCACAAAGACGTAAGACTTTAAATAATAATTTGAAGGCTTTAATTTCAGATAAAGATGAACGTGAAAAGGTAATTTCTGAGCTCGGCGTTGATCCGCGTGTTAGACCAGAAAATCTGACAATTGAGCAATTTATTAAATTAGCCAAATTAATTCCAACTAAAAATTAATCTAGCTTGTGAAAATATTGCTTTTTTTCACAAATTATGTTAAAATGACTCAAAAGGAGTTGTTTTTTAGTGCCAACATCAATTAATACTATCAAAAGTAAGTTGGATTCTCACTTAGGCGATAACTTAACAGTAGTAGCTCAAGCGGGTCGTAAGAAGATTACAAAGAGACATGGAGTTTTAAAAGAAACTTTCCCTGCAGTATTTGTGGTTGATTTAGATCAAGAAGAAAGTAATTATGAACATGTTTCTTACAGTTATACAGATCTTTTAACTAAGAACATCGAATTAGAATTTGATGAAGAAATTGAAGAAGCAGAAGCTTAAAAAGAATTTTTTAGCACTAACGAGAAATAGTTAGTGCTTTTTTTTGCCTTTTAGAGTATATTTGTAAAAGATAAAAACAAACATTAGAAAGGAAAAAACATGAAACGTTCAGAAAGATTGGTAGATATGACCAAATATTTAATGCAGCGTCCACATACTTTGATTTCGTTACCATTTTTTGCAAAGAGATATGACGCTGCCAAGTCTTCAATTTCCGAAGACTTAGCCATCTTGAAGCACACACTTGCAAGCAACCAAGATGGGATTTTAGAAACTGTCGCTGGTGCTGCTGGTGGAGTACGTTACATTCCATTTTTAGGTAAAGAGCATGCTGAAAATTATTTGACAGATTTAGCATCAAGAATTGAAGATCCAAGTAGAATATTAGCAGGTGGGTTCGTTTACTTATCAGATATTTTAGGAAATACTCAAGATTTACGCCGAATTGGAGAATTGATTGCTACCAAATATGCCTATTCTAATATTGATGCTGTAATGACTGTTGAAACTAAAGGAATTGCGTTAGCACAAGCAACGGCCCAATTTTTGAATGTTTCATTTGTAACGGCGAGAAAGAGATCAAAAGTTACTGAAGGTGCAACTGTTTCTGTAAATTACATTTCATCATCACTTGACCGAGTTTCCAAGATGGAACTTCCAACTCGTGCCTTAGAAAAAGAATCAAATGTTTTAATTATTGATGACTTTATGAAGGGCGGCGGTACCTTAACTGGTATGGAAGAATTAGTTAAGGAATTTGATTGTACTATTGCTGGTATCTGCGTTCTTTGTGAAGCTGATTTTGATAAAAATAAATTAGTTGAAGATTATATTTCACTAGTAAAGATTAGCAATATTGATACTAAGAAGAAATTAATTTTGGCTGAGCCAGGAAACTTCTTAACTCAAACAGATTTTAGTCGGTTTTAAATGGTATACTAAAAATTAGTTTTAATATTAAGAGGTTAAAATAATGAAAAAATTTGTAGTTATTCTTGCCGCCGGTAAAGGTACGCGCATGAAATCAAAGTTGTACAAGGTTTTACACCAAGTTTGTGGTAAAACTATGGTTGAACATGTAGTAAATGCTGCTCAAGGCGTAGATCCAGACCAAATTATTACCATTGTTGGTACTGGTGCTGAAGATGTAGAAAAAGTTTTAGCAGGTAAGTCTGAATTTGCCTTCCAAAAAAAGCAACTTGGTACAGGTGATGCAGTAATGACTGCAAGTGATCTTTTGGCCGATAAAGATGGTGCAACTTTGGTAGTTACTGGAGACACTCCTTTATTTACTGAAGAAACTTTCAAGAATTTGTTTGAATACCATAAGGAAAAGGGTAACGCAGCTACTGTTTTAACCGCAGAAGCACCAAATCCATTCGGTTATGGTCGAATTATTCGTGATGACCAGGGTAATGTTTTACGTATCGTTGAACAAAAAGATGGTAAACCAGAAGAATTAAAGATCAAAGAAATTAACACAGGTGTATTTTGCTTTGACAATAAGAAGCTTTTTGAAGCTTTGAAGCATGTGGGAAATGATAACTCACAAGGTGAATACTACTTAACCGATGTTTTAGAGATTTTACGTAATGAAGGCGAGCGAGTTGGAGCTTACAAGATGCCTGATTTCAGTGAAAGCTTAGGTGTAAATGATCGCATCGCGCTTGCTCAAGCAACTAAGATTATGCAAAGAAGAATTAACGAAGAACACATGAGAAATGGTGTATCCTTCATTGATCCAGATACTGCTTATATCGATAAGGACGTTAAAATCGGTAACGATACAGTTATTGAAGGTAATGTTGTTATTAAGGGCAAAACTGAGATTGGTAAAGATTGTGTAATTACCAGTGGTTCAAGAATTATTGATTCTAAGATTGGCGATAACGTTACTGTAACTTCATCAACAATTGAAGAATCTCAGATGAATGATAATACTGATATTGGTCCAAATTCACACCTTCGTCCAGCTTCAATTATTCGTAAAGGTGCACATATTGGTAACTTTGTAGAAGTTAAGAAGGCTGAAATTGGTGAAAATTCTAAGGTTGGTCACCTAACTTATGTTGGGGATGCAACTTTGGGTAAAGACATTAATGTTGGTTGTGGTACTATCTTCTCAAACTACGATGGTGTGAAGAAGTTCCATACTAATGTCGGCGATCATTCATTTATCGGTGCAGGTGCAACTTTAATTGCGCCAGTTAATATTGCTGATCACTCCTTTGTGGCAGCTGATTCAACAATTACTAAGGATGTTAATAAATACGACATGGCAATTGCTCGTGGTCGTCAAACAAATAAGCCAGATTACTGGCACAAGCTCCCTCTTTCTAAAGATAAAGACTGGGAATAATTTAATAAAATTGAAAGGTGATAGTCACATTGGCTATCACCTTTTGTTTTATAATAATGAATAAGACCAGTTAGCAAGGAGGAGTTAAATGAAAATTCGTAAGAGTTTGCTTATAGCATTGTCGATGATTGGTCTAGCTTCTTTTTCAAATTCAGTTATAGCTGCGAATACCAAAAAAGCAACTACACAAATTACTAAGAAAACCGTTGCTTCTAAAGATAAGAGTAAGTCAAAACAAGAAAAGGTCGAAAAAATAAAAACCTACTCCAAAATCAGCTATGTGGTTTTAAATAAGAATACTAACTTTGTCGACAGTCAAAATAAAAAGTTAAAAACTGTTGCTAAGAAAAGTGCAGGCTACCATATTAATTACGTTCGTCATTCTGGTAGTAAAATTTACTATGGTGTGACTAGTAATAAATGGATCCCAGCAACTGCAACTCATGGAACTGTTTGGTATGAAGAAAGTGGCAGCAATACTATGATTCTGTCCACAAATAAAAAGGGCAAGCTGGCTTATCAAATCTATGAGTCAGTTAATATTACACCACTTGTATTGAAACGAAATTCTTATGTTTACAATGAGCAAGGAATTTTAGATAAAACTAAATCTGGTGGAATCACAATTTTAAAGAAAGGCAAGAAGGTAAGCGGATATTCCGTTCGAAATGTTGCAGGGACAAAATATTATATTACTAATTATGGCTGGATAAAATACAATAATGTTGCTAAGATTCAAGTAAAGAAAACAAAAAAATAAAGGTTTTTTTAGAATTTCTTAAATCAAAATTCAACTGTATGGTCTACAATAATCATCGTAACTTATATTAAAATTTTATGTTTAGGTTGAGGAAATAAAAATGAAATTAAGTCGTAAATTAATTACCCTTTCTGCAGCTACTCTTATGACTGTTAGTCCAATAGTTAGTCTTGCAGCTAGCAATGTAAATACAGTTCAAGCAGCTAGTGAAATTAGTAAAACTAATGGTAAAAACAAAGTTACTGTAACTAAAACTATGTACTTTGTTGATAAGAATGGTAAGAAGACTAATAAGAAAGCTTACAAGAATGGTAAATACATTGTTTGGTTAGTTACAACCATCAATGGCAAAACTTACTACGGTATTCAAACCGATGCTAAGTATTGGATTCCAGCTTCAGCAACTGAAGGTAAGGTAACTATTGTTTCAACTTCTAAAAATAGTTCTTCAAGCAAGAAGTCAAGTTCTAAGACTACAAAGAAGACCACTACTAAGAAAGAAAGTAGTAAAAAAACATCAACTAAGTCCTCAAGTACAAGTAAGTCAAATAAACCAGTTAAGCTTATAACTACTCGTGCTTCACAAGTTTATGATAAGAATGGTAAAGCCGTAGATACATACATGGGTAGCAAGAAGTATGCTACTATCGGTAAGGGCGTAAAGATTAACGGCTTAGGAACTAAGACTATTAAGGGTGTTAAGTACTATGCTTTGCAACCAAACCACTACTACATTAAGGCTGCTAATGTAAAAGAAAGATAATCTATATTACATAAGCTTTAATTATAAGTTAAAAGACCACTTCAATTGAGGTGGCTTTTTCTTTTGATGTTAAAATAATAAAGATTGATATATGAACTAATTATTGCTTTAATTACTTTTAGTTTTACAATATTAATGATAAGTTTATTTAATTAATGAGGTTGAGGTTATTTATGAAATTAAGTCATAAGTTGGTTATGGTTTCAGCTGCTGCTTTAATGGGAATTTCTCCTGTAGTTACTGCCGTTCAAAGCACTAATACAGTTATGGCAGCTGATTCTAAGAAGACAAGCAAGAAGACTAATACAAAGACTACTAAGTCTTCAAAAAACAGTAAGACAACTAAGAAAACCAGCAGTTCAAAGAGTAAGGCCGCTCAAGGTGATGCCATTGTTTTAGGTAACAATTCATATGTTTACCTTGAAAGTGGTAAGACAAACAAGAACTATAAATATAATGGTGAAACAATGCCAGTACTTGGTAAAACTGCCAAGTTGAATGCTTTTGGTACTAAGACTATTGATGGAGATCTTTACTACAGCATTGGTAATGGTAACTATATTAAGGCTTCAGACATTGCAACCATCAATGGTAAGAAGAACAAAGACTTTAAGTCAAGCAAGGTTGAAATGCCAAAGACAAGCAAGAAGACTACTAAGTCTAAAACAACCAAGACTACAAAATCGAAAAAAAGTACCAGTTCAAAGAAGACTACTACTAAGAAAAAGACTACCACTAAGAAGTCAACTAAGAAGGCTAAGACAACTGAAACTAAGTTGATTCACAACGCATACGTGTACGACAAGAATGGTAAGCGTATTAAGTCAGCTGGTACTTTATCAAAGAACTCAATTATCCACTATTACAGCACTAAGAAGATCAAGGGTAAGAACTACCTTTACCTTGGTAATGGTCAATATGTAAAATCAGCAAATGCTAAGAAGGTCGATAATACTCCAGAAGTAGAAGATACTTACATTAAGTTGGTTAAGAACTCAATCGTTTATGATGAAAGCGGTGATGCTGTAGATAGCGGAATGAAGCTTTCAAAGGGTGGTCAATACCAAGCTTTAGCTGCTAAGCAAATTTCTGGTAAATGGTACTACCAAATTGGTGAGGGTCAATGGATTAAGGCTGTTAATGCAGCGGTTGTTCAAGGTCCAGCTTTGATCGAAGATCCAGACTTCGATGCTCCTACAATTGATGGCGGTACTGCAAGTGATAGTGAAACTGTTATTACTTTGAAACGAGATACTTACACTTACAACAATAAAGGTGTTCAAAGTACAAGTAACAAGTTTGCCGCTGGACATAAAGTTCGTGTAACCGAATTAACTTACATTTGGGTTCCTTCACAAAATAAGGCGCTTGAATTCTACCGTTTAGCTAGTGATCCAGCTGGTTACATCTTATTTGAAGATGTTGATACATTAACTGGTAAACCACTTAACGTTAACAACACTGCTCAAGATGCGAAGGATGCTGTAACTGTTGCTACTGCAAGCGATAAGGCACAATTAAATGCTGAAATTGCCAAGGCTGCTAGCGTTCAAAATGATGTTAAATATACTAACGCATCACTTGATTTGAAGATTGCATATGATAATGCATTATCAAGTGCTAAGAATACAGCAAATTCATCAACTGCTACTGTTAAGGATGTTAAGAATGCTCTTGATAACTTAACTAAGGCAGAGGCTGCATTAAATGGTGTTGCTTCAACAACTACATCAAGTCAACCAACTACCACTACTACAGACGCTAACACAACTACTAATAATTTATCTGTAGTTACAAATAATTAATAATAAAAAAGCATTATCTGAGTGATAATGCTTTTTTGTTGTCTAAACAAGTAAAAACATTATTACAAAAGCCTAATTTTTATCCTATATGGATTTATTTTTGTTTAACTTTTGCTAAAATAGTAGTTGTTAGCATATTTTTATGGAGGAAACTATGTCTTATAAAGACGATTTAATGATTTTTGCCCTTAATTCTAATGTGCCATTAGCACAAAAGATTGCTGAACGTGTTGGTGTTCCACTAAGTAAATCTAGTGTAGAACGTTTCAGTGATGGTGAAATTCAAATTAATATTGATGAATCAGTTCGTGGTAAAGATGTTTACTTAATTCAATCAACCAGTGAACCAGTAAATGATAACTTGATGGAGCTATTAATTATGATTGATGCTGTTCGCCGCGCTAGTGCCCGTAGCATTAATATTGTAATGCCTTACTATGGCTATGCTCGTCAAGATCGTAAGACTCGTGCACGTGAACCAATCACTGCCAAGTTAGTTGCAGATATGCTTCAAGTTGCTGGTGCCGATCGTGTACTTTCACTTGACTTACACGCACCACAAATTCAAGGATTCTTTGATATTCCTGTTGATAATTTGATGGGTGCACCACTTCTTGCAGATTACTTCTTGCGTCACGATTTAGAAAAAGATGCAGTCGTTGTATCACCAGACCATGGTGGTGTAACTCGTGCAAGAAAGCTTGCTGAATTCTTAGGTACTGGTATTGCTATTGTTGATAAACGTCGTCCTAGAGCAAATGTTGCCGAAGTTATGAACATCATTGGTAACGTTAAGGGTAAGCGTGCAATCATTATTGATGATATGATTGATACTGCTGGTACTATTACTTTAGCTGCTCAAGCATTAATTGACGCTGGTGCTACTGAAGTTTACGCTTCAGCAACTCATGCAGTTCTTTCTGGTCCTGCAGTTAAGAGATTAAATGATTCAGTAATTAAGAAGCTTGTTTTAACTGATTCAATCAATCAACCAGAAGATAAGAAGTTAGATAAGGCAGTAATTGTTTCCGTTGGTCCGCTTATGGGGGATGCAATCAAGCTTATCCAACAACACAAAGCTTTGAGTCCACTCTTCAATACTCGTTATGAAGAAAAGAACGAAGTTAAATAATTAAGTAAAAGTAAAAAAGGCTGCTAAGCAGCCTTTTTATTTTTACTATTTTTTTCTGGGTTTTCTTAAATATCTCAACTCACCATTGCGGATATATTTTTGAAAGTCTTGATAGAATGGATCAAAGATTTGTGGTTCAGAACTATTAGAAAGCATAACCTTTGGGAAAAAGAATCTTTCGTCTCCTTGGAAAGTACCGTTAAGAGCTCTGACTAATGGACTAAGCTCTGAGAGTTCGATTAATGTACCATCATCTTGCATAATTTCAATCTGACTATTAGCATTTTTACCAGATGGTTTATAAGCATCGTAAGGTTCATCAAAGGCAGAGTTTGTATCAGTATAATAATGTGGATCGAATCCTGCTTGATTAATTAAGTCTCGTAATTTAGGTAAAAGATTCTTGGTTTCTTCGTTGATTTTTACACTAGCAAGTGGCTTTCTGAATAAGTATCGCTTGCATAGATCAGTCAAGATTGGATCATTAGAATTAGTCCACATTGAGAAGTTAGTTTCCATTACTCCATCATCAAGCTTAAGATAGTCTTCTAAAGTCCAGTTACCTTCTAAGAATTTGGCCAGTTCTGGTGTAACTGGCAATTGACCTTCTTGATAGACATCTTTGGCTCTTTGAAGCAAGTGGTGAAGAATCACTTCCATTGACCGACCGACGCGGTGGAAGTATACTTGTTGATACATTTGATAGCGAGAGACAACATAATCTTCTACAGCATGCATTCCGTTATTGTTGAAGCAAATTCCGTCAGCGTATGGGCGAATTACACGCAGAACTCGTGATAGATCAAATTGACCATAAGTCACACCGGTGAAGTAAGCGTCTCTTTGCAAGTAATCCATTCTATCGGCGTCAGCTTGACTAGAAATCATTTTGACTACTTGAGGGTTAGGGTAAGTTTTAGCAATTACACTAGCTACAAGATCAGGGAAATTGGGTGAAACTTGTTTTAAAGCCTGATTGATTTCTGTATGAGGATTGGTAATGATTTGTTGACCAATTTTTTCATGGTTAGTATCAAACAAATGCTCAAAGGTGTGCGAATAAGGCCCATGACCAATATCATGTAACAGGCCGGCACATTCTACCAGCAAGCGATTATTATCGTCCCAGAGGCCGTCTCCTGGCTTCTTAGAAGGGTATTTTTTTGCAAAGATATCACAAATTCTTCTGGTAAGCTCATAAACGCCTAAATTATGTTCAAATCTAGTATGAGTTGCGCCAGGAAAAACATAGCTAATAGGACCTAGTTGCTTAATTCGGCGCATTCTTTGAAATTCTTTTGATTTTAAGATGTCAAAAATAACTTTATCTTCAATATGGATGTATTCATGAACAGGGTCACGTAATACAACTTCATCTTTTAATTTTTCACTTTGAAAACGTGGCATAAAAATTCCTCGAACTGAATTGTTAATTTTTTAGTAAATATAGATTAAAATATAGTATAACTACTTAGATTATAGCAAATAAGGCGAGAATATGACTAAAGTAAATATAGATTTAACTAGTAAAATAGTCCAAGAAGACGATAGCGAAACTTTCAATCAGCAGGTAGAAGGCGAAGTAAAAATTGATGGGGAAACTATCCGAATTTCATACTTGGAAAATGGTGAAATCCCTGTTAAAATGCTGCTGAAGGGCAATGAGCTTATCATTAGAAGAGGAGTAGATAGCAATAACTACTCACTTATGAAATTTAATGTAGATAAAAGAAAAGATTGCCGTTATGTTGTAACCGGAAGGCAAATGGACTTTGAAAGTGTTACGAAAACATTGGAATACGATGAACAAAATGGCCACTTTAAGAAACTTCATGTTGAATATGACCTGTTTAGTGGTCTATACTTAATAGGTAACTATACAGTCACGTTGATTTTTACTTAAACGCCTAGTAAAATAGTAAAGATTGGTAAAAGAGAGGACGTACAACTGTGGGATTAGACAAGTTTGTAAATAAAAACCGCGATGAATTGTCAATGATCGAAGTTGCTCGCGCAATTTTGGAAGACAAAGGCAAGAGAATGGCTTTCGCTGATATTGTTAATGAAGTTCAAAGATATTTGAACAAGAGTGACGAAGAAATTCGTGATCGTTTGCCACAATTTTATACTGATATGAACACTGATGGTGAATTCATTTCTATGGGTGAAAATGTATGGGCACTTCGTTCATGGTTCCCATATGAATCAGTTGATGAAGAAGTTAACCACCCAGAAGATGAAGACGAAGAATCAACAAGAAAGCACCATAAGAAGGTTAATGCCTTTCTTGCTTCAGCAACTGGTAGTGATGACATCATCGACTACGATAACGATGATCCAGAAGATGAAGATCTTGATGCAACTGCAGAAGATGAAGATTCTGATGATTACAACGATGATGATTCAGATTACGATGAAGATAATGACGATGCTGATGACAGTTTACCAGATGGAATCGAAGGTCAATTATCACAATTAAATGATGATGACGACGATGAAGAAAATTAATTTGCTTGACTTATTTTAAAAAAGCAGATAGTATTTTTCTTGGGCACCCTATGTGCGTTTAGCTCCCAACTTAAGGGAGCTTTTTTTGTTTTATTGGTAGAAACAACATTATTAAAGGAGAAGCGGGTAAATGACAAAGTATATTTTTGTTACAGGTGGTGTCGTATCTTCACTTGGTAAAGGAATCACTGCATCAAGTTTAGGACGCTTACTTAAGAATCGTGGATTAAAAGTTACTATGCAAAAGTTTGATCCATACATTAACATCGATCCAGGTACAATGAGTCCTTACCAACACGGTGAAGTTTATGTAACAGATGATGGTACTGAAGCTGACCTTGACTTAGGTCACTACGAAAGAATTGTTGACGTTAGAACCAGTAAGTATTCAAACGTTACTACTGGTAAAATTTATCAAGAAGTTCTTGAAAAGGAACGTCGCGGAGATTACAACGGAGCTACTGTTCAAGTAATTCCTCATATCACTGACATGATTAAGAAGAAGATCATGCGTGCAGCTCTTACTACTGATTCAGATGTAATTATTTCAGAAATCGGTGGTACTGTAGGTGATATGGAGTCAACCCCATTCATGGAAGCTATCCGTCAAATGCGTCGTGAAGTCGGTGAAGAAAATGTAATGTACATTCACTGTACTTTAGTACCATATCTTCATGCCGCTAAAGAAATGAAGACTAAACCAACTCAACACTCAGTTGCAGAACTTAGAAGTATTGGTATTCAACCAAACATGCTTGTTCTTCGTGCTGAAAAGCCAGTTGGTCAAAACTTAAAGAATAAGATTTCAACTTTTACTGATGTTCCAGTAGAAAGAATCATTGAATCAATTGATGCACCAAGTCTTTTTGACTTGCCACTTGCATTCCAAGCACAAGGCATGGATCAAAAGGTTTGTGAATTCTTGCATCTTGACAGCCCACTTCCAGAAGCTAACATGGAAGCTTGGACCAAGCTTGATGAACGTGCTAAGAACTTGAAGCATCACACTAAGATTACTTTAGTGGGTAAGTACGTTGAACTTGAAGATGCATACATCTCAGTAACTGATGCACTTCAACATGCTGGTTACCTTTACAACACTAAGATTGATGTTGATAAGGTTCAAGCAGAAGATATTACTGAAGATAACATTGCTGAAATTATGAAGGACTCAGATGGTTTAATCGTTCCTGGTGGTTTTGGTACACGTGGTCTTGAAGGAATGATTACTGCAATTAAGTACGCTCGTGAAAACGATATTCCATTCCTTGGTATCTGTTTAGGTATGCAAATGGCCAGTGTTGAATTTGCACGTGATGTTTTGAACTTAGAAGATGCAAATACTACTGAAGCAGAACCAAATGCTAAGAACAACATTATCGACATCATGGCTGATAAGCGTGATGAAGAAAATATCGGTGGTACTCTCCGTTTAGGTCTTTACCCAGCTACTCTTAAGAAGGGTACTAAGACTAGAGAAGCATATGATGATCAAGATGTAATTCAAGAACGTCATAGACATCGTTTCGAATTTAACAACGAATATCGTGAAGCATTTGAAAAGGCCGGTATGGTCTTCAGTGGTGTTTCTCCAGATAATCACCTTGTCGAAATTATTGAAATTCCAGATAAGAAATTCTTTATTGCTGCACAATACCACCCAGAATTCTTAAGCCGTCCACAACGTCCAGAAGGATTGTTTAAGGCATTTATCGGTGCTGCCAGCGGTTTACCTGCTGAAGAATTCTAGTACAGTTTGAATATACAAAATTCTAAAATTTCAAGAGTTGAGCAGGTCTCAGCTCTTGTTTTTTTTTGCAATATCCTTTAACATTATTATGATTATTGAAAGTAGAAAAGGATTTGTTTTCGCCAATGAAGCAGATGATAATTCATGGTGGAAAACCATTGCAAGGCGATGTTTGGATTGGTGGAGCTAAGAACTCCACTGTTGCACTTATTCCGGCTTCAATTTTGTCAAGAACCACTGTAACTTTAGAAGGTGTTCCAAGAATTGCAGATGTCGATAATTTAATGGATTTATTGGCAGAAATGGATGTGCATTGTGATTTTAAAGAAACCACATTAAAGATCGATCCAAAAGATATTCGAATGAGTCCTTTACCAGCAGGTAAAATCAAGAGTTTACGTGCGTCATATTACTTTATGGGTGCGCTTCTTGGCCGTTTTGGTAAGGCAATTGTAGGTTTTCCAGGAGGGGACGATATTGGCCCACGTCCCATCGATCAACATATTAAAGGCTTTGAAGCCTTGGGCGCTTGTGTAAAAAATGAAGATGACCAAATTATAATTACCGCTCCAGAAGATGGTTTACATGGAGCAAAAATTCATCTTAAAATGCCGTCTGTTGGGGCAACGATGAATATAATTATGGCCAGTGTAACTGCTAAAGGTCAGACAATTATTGAAAATGCGGCAAAGGAGCCAGAAATTATTGATTTGGCTACTTTCTTAAACAACATGGGTGCAGTAATTCGTGGTGCTGGAACTGATACCATTCGAATTGAGGGCGTTGAAGAGCTTAGAGCACAAATTCCGCATACAATTATTCCTGATCGTATTGAGGCAGGTACTTATATTTCAATAGCTGCCTGCATCGGTAATGGAATTCGAATTCATAATATCATTGAAGAACACCTTGATTCATATTTAGCTAAGGTTGAAGAAATGGGTGTTGTGATCGATGCTGATGAAGATTCACTCTTTGTTTATCCAGCAGGAGATCTTAAGATGGTTCAAGTTAGAACCGATGTTTATCCGGGTTTTGCGACTGATTTGCAACAACCAATTACTCCACTTCTTCTAACAGCTAAGACTGGTGAAGGTGTTGTAATTGATAATATCTATCCTAAGCGAATTGGTCATATTGCTGAACTTCAAAAGATGGGCGCAAATATCCAAGTTCAAGATAATATTATTATGGCTCATCCAACTGCTGAATTTCATGGTGCAGAAGTAACTGCAGGTGAAATTAGAGCGGGGGCTTGTTTAATGATTGCTGGATTAATGGCAGATGGCACAACCATTATTGATAAGGCCGGTAATATTTTACGTGGATACGACCGAATTGAGCAGAAATTACGCAAGTTAGGTGCAGATGTTTCATTTAAAGATGATCCTGATGAACCTGGTATAATGGATCCAGTTGAAGATAATTAAGATAAAAAAATCGCGATTTCGTGTGAATCGCGATTTTTTGAATGTTTTAATTTTGAAGTTTTTGTCTGAAATAATAAAATTTGATGAGGAAGAAAATTAGTAGGGCTGGGAGGAAACCCTTGATTATAAAATTTACCGTATCGCCTAACGTATATGTGAACCAAATCATTACAAGGATTCCGATACAAATATAAAGAATCCAGTAAACAAAAGTAAAACGCATAAAATTTTTCTTTACTATAGCCGCATTTTTTTCTTGAGTAAGTGCAGCGAATGCTTGATTTGATAAAATGTAATATATAAATAAGTAGACTGCGGATGCTAGTAAAATTAAAGAAATAGCAACAGCTCCGTAATAAAATAATGATCTATAAGTATATGAAAGATGCGAGAGACTAGAATTCATTACCCAGGTTATAATCTCTGGTAGAACTGTTAAAATAGTGATTATAGCTGATGATATTAATTTCTTGCTTTCAGTTTTTTTATACATAAGATGCTGCTGATTAATATCTTCAATTTGATTTTTCTTTAAAGTAAAGTCCAAACGTTCGATTTTTTCGAAGTCGCTTAATAAAAAGTGGTTATAAATTAAAATTCCAACTGCACTAGCACCACAAGCAAAAAATGCTATAGTTCCAATGGCATAGAAAATATTATTATTAATAAAGATAGTTATCGCAATTCCAAAAAGTGTAAAGATAGCTGCTCCCAAAATAACTAAAGCAACAGCAAATCCAGTATTTTTAGCAATCTTCTTTCTGACAGTAAGATACTGCTCAATTTCATCATCCTTAAGAGGAGATAGTTCGTTATTCGTAACCAACGCATTATGTTCAAGTTTAAATGAAGGATCGCCACTCTTTAGAAGATAATCTGTTGTAACTCCAAATATCTCGGATAATAAGACAATTTTTTCAATGTCTGGAAGAGATTGTCCACCTTCCCATTTAGATACTGCTTGTCGGCTAACATGAACTTTTTTAGCCAAAGCCTCTTGAGAGAGATTGTTCTTTTTACGAAGCGTTGCAATTTTTTGATCCAATTTCATATTGTTCAATCCTTTCTGCGCTCAATGCTCAGTATTAATTTATTAGAAAAGTTGGTAGCAGACAAGCATTTTTTGATTGCGTAACCAGTGGTTGCGGGCATGAAAAAAGGCGTGAAGCGCAAATTTAGCGTTTCACGTCTTTTGAAATTTTTCGATTAATCAAGCAAATCGTACTTCAAAGTCATTAAGCCATGACCTTCGTCAACCATTTGACCAAGAAGATCAATGGTATTGTTGTAAACAGTATCAGCCATCTTTTGATTTGCTGCTTCAAGTTTTTCTTGAAGTTCTTTACCGCTAAGGCCTTTTACTTCCTTGTCGGTTTCGTGTTGAATCTTATGGCATTGAGCCAAGCTCTTTTGTTCAAAGTCATTTTCAAGTTCGCCATATACACGGTAATTAGTATCACCAAGTTGAGCAGTTAACTTGTTAAGCCAGAAAATCTTGTTCAAATTGAACTTTGGAGTAGTTTGATAGCTTGCAGGAGTAGTAGTGATGTTGGTATAGAATGGTACAAAACTATTGAATGTGTTTGGACCAAATGCTAACCATTGAACACCAGCGATTTCAGCTGGAACATCATTTCTAATTTGCAATACATGAGTTTCAAAATTACGGTTGATAGCAACTGGACGGAAGGTCTTTTTTTGTTCAGGAGTGCCTTGATCACCATAAGCATCGTATGGAGTATCTTGGTAGTGTGAACTTTCGGCCCATTTAATATCTTCGATACTAATCTTGCGGTTAGCGTGACAAATAAATGGTTGGTCTTGATCTTCAGGATTGCCGCCAAAGTCTGGATTGAAGAAGTTGTGTAAGTACCAAGCACGTGGATTGTTGTAGTGAGCGTCTTTGATAGTTGATGAACCAAAGATGTGACGTAAGTTATAACCTTCAAAGTCTGGGTTTAAGTGATATTCGTCAATTAAGTCCTTCAAGTGGTCACATGCGATAAAGTTAGGATCATCAAACTTAAATTCATCAATATTCAAACGGTTTGGTGCAATTACATAGGCATCATCAGGGATGCGGCGTGCTGCCCAGTGATGACCACCGATAGTTTCAAGGTACCAAACTTCATCCTTGTCTGAAAAGGCCATACCATTCATTTCGTAAGTACCGTACTTTTCAAGAAGGTAACCTACACGCTTAATACCATCACGAGCAGAGTGAAGGTATGGAAGAGTTAAGGTAACGAAGTCTTCTTCACCAAGGCCAGCCTTATTTCTATCAAGAAGTGGGTCGATACCTTGAATACGTGAATTAGTAGTAATAGTTTCAGTCGCAGTCATCGCAACGTTTTCTGAGTTGATACCAGCGGCTGCCCAGATACCATTTTTACCAGAAACGTCTGGTGCGCTTGTGTAGCGAAGTGGGTTAGCTAGTAAGTCTTCATCATCGATCTTTTGATGACTGATAACACTTTCGTAGTGCTTTGGTTGCTTGTCAGGAGTTACAACTTCGAATCCTTCAGGGATAATTACACGACCACCATCTTCACTTCTAGCGATCATAGTTGAACCATCGATAGTTGCATTCTTACCGACAAGAATGGTTGTACATTCAGTTTGTTTCATATTTAGTTCCTTTCATCAGTGTCCGTTTACAATCTCTATTGTATTAAAAAAGTAACCATAAAAGCAAAGTTTCATATTTGATTAATTCAAGTTACAGGCAGAGTATAAGAACTTTTAAGTTGATAATTAGACTCGTTTACTCCTCTCAATAATAAATCACTAGCAAGTTCTTTTACCAATTGTCTACTTTTTTATTTATTTTGTTTTCGATAATTTAATGGACTGAAGTCAGTATAACGTTTAAAGGCCTTAGAAAAGGTGAACTCATCTGTGTAACCAACATAGATCGAAATTTGCTGGATAGAATAATCAGTGGTATTTAGATATTCTTTAGCTTTTTCCATTCTTAATTTAATTAAAAAATCTCTAGGGGAAGTATTTAGATAGTTTTTAAAAAGAGTGTATAAAAAGCTTCTAGATATATCTAATTCATTACAAATAGAATTAACTGAACAGTTTGAATTGTTATATTGTTCACTAAAGTGATCAATTGCTACTTGTAGTAATTTGTCGGAGTTTTTGTTGGCTTTCTTGTTTTTTTCAGGAAATTCTGTAATCAAATGATAGAAAAAATTATAAATTAACGATTCAATTAAAACGTCGTTTGCAAGTGATGCGGGATGATGAGCAGTTTCGTAAAGTTTTTTAAAACTTTGATGAGTCTCGCTATTTTTTACGTTTCTCAGGTATCCTTTGTTTAATAATTTTGAATTTCTAAATAAAGCATTAGTTTTTATACCTGAAAAGCCAATCCAAAAATAGGACCAAGGGTCTTCACCATCGGCTTGATAAAAACAGGGTACACCTTTAGGTAAAATAAACATATCACCAGCTTCCAACTTAACTGCATAGTGATTGGCTACAGAAAAAACTCCTTTTCCAGATTGAACATAATGAACTACATAATTATCGCGAACATTATTTCCTTTAAAGAAATAATTAGGTAGGCAGTTTTCTTGCCCAAAGAATAAAATACTAGTTTCAAAGCCCTGATTTTTTAATGAGCGGTATTCTCCATCCATGAAGATTCTCCTTCAAATTACCATAATTAATATGGCGTTATGTTGTTTTAAATTTAAAAATACACTTGCATCATAACATTTTTTGCTCATTTATGTCATTTTGTTTTTAAACATAAAAACATGTATTTGAAATGAAAATCCATTTTCTTTATGTTAAGCGTTTGACATAATATATTTATGAAAGCGAATACATTTCAGAAAGAGAGCAAGGGAAATGGAGAAAAAAGATCAAGGGAAAATGTCCTTAGGGGCTCGTTTAGCATATAGTTTCGGAGCATTTGGTAATGATTCATTTTATGGACTATTATCTGGATACTTAATTATGTTCATTACCTCGCATTTATTTAATACGGGTAGTAAAGCAACTGATGCCAAAATGATTAGTATTGTGACCATAATCATCATGGCATTAAGAATAGTAGAATTATTTATCGATCCATTTATCGGTAATGCAATTGATAGAACTAAAACTCGTTGGGGTCACTTTAGACCTTGGGTAGTTGTCGGAGGAAGTATTTCAGCAATTATCTTACTGCTTTTGTTCACTAACTTAGGTGGACTTTACCAGAAGAATGCAGTTATATATATGGTTGTTTTCGCGGTTTTATATATTACGATGGACATCTTTTATTCATTTAAAGATGTTGGTTTCTGGTCAATGCTTCCATCATTAACAACTGATTCACGTGAACGTGAAAAGACTGCTACTTATGCTCGAGTAGGTTCAACAGTCGGTGGTGGACTTGTCGGAATCTTAGTTATGCCAGCAGTTATCTTTTTCTCAGCTGAGGCAACTTCAACTGGGGATGATCGTGGATGGTTTATCTTTGCAGCAATTATTTGTTCAATTGCCTTTATCTCAGCTTGGGGTGTTGGTTTATTTACTAGAGAAGTTAACAGTGATATTCGTAAAAATAAGCAAGATACCAAGGGTATCGTTGGAATTTTTAAAGCTTTATCAGGTAACGACCAATTAATGTGGGTAGCTTGTGCATATCTGTTCTACGGAATTGCAATTAACATCACTAACTCACTTGAAGTATATTACTTCACCTATATTATGGGAATGCCAACAGCATTTTCACTATTTTCAACAATTAATATCTTTTTAGGTATTTTTGCGACATCATTGTTCCCAATCTTATCTAAGAAAATGAGTCGTAAGACCTTATTTACTACTTGTTTAATAGTAATGCTTGCAGGTATGGGTTTATTCTCAGTTGCTGGAAGCAACTTACCTCTTGTACTTATCGCAGCATCACTCTTTGGTTTTCCACAACAAATGGTCTTCTTGATTGTTTTAATGATCATCACAGACTCAGTTGAATATGGTCAATTGAAATTGGGACACAGGGACGAATCTTTAGCATTATCAGTTAGACCATTAATTGATAAATTTGGTGGAGCTGTATCAAATGGTGTGGTTGGTCAAATCGCTATCATGGCAGGTATGACTACTGGAGCAACCGCTGCTTCAATTACACCTGCTGGAAAATTGAACTTTAAGATTATGATGTTCGCTGTGCCAGCAGTTATGTTAGTAGCAGCAATTATTGTTTTTGCTAAAAAAGTAATCTTAAGTGAACAAAAGCACGCAGAAATCGTTGCAGAACTTGAACAAACTTGGGGTAAAAAATTCAACAAGACTGCTGAAACTCCAGAAGATAATGTTACAGTAGCTAGTCCAATTGCCGGACAATTAATCAACTTGAGTGAAGTACATGACCAAATCTTTTCATCAGGTTCAGTTGGACAAGGATTTGCGATTAAGCCAAGTGATGGTAAAGTATTGGCACCATTTGATGCAACAGTAAGACAGGTATTTACTACTAGACATGCTGTTGGGTTAGTTGGTGATAATGGAGTTGTCTTACTAATTCATATTGGTATTGGTACAGTAAAATTAAAGGGTACAGGATTTGTTTCTTACGTTGAGCAAGGTCAACACGTCAAGAAGGGGCAAGAATTAATTGAATTCTGGGATCCAACCATTAAGAAGGCTGGCTTAGATGATACAGTAATTGTAGTTGTTACAAACTCAGAAAAATTCTCTAAGATTGAATTGATAGAAAATCCAGGACAAGAAATTCAAGCCGAAGAAAATGTCTTAAATTTAGAAGCTTTAAACAGTGAAAGCAATGAATTGGGAGGTAACCAGGTTGAACCAATTAATTAATTTTGATAAGAAAAATAAAGTTTTTCACTTACACAATGATCAAATTTCTTACTTATTAGAAATTGAAGATGGTAATACTTTGGCTCATCTTTACTTCGGCAAGCGAATCAAAAACTACCATGGTGAATTACACTATCCAAGATTAGACCGTGGTTTTTCTGGTAACTTGCCAGGTTCACTTGATCGTACTTTTTCTAAGGATTCTCTTCTTCAAGAATATAGTAGTGCTGGGGAAATGGACTTCAGAACACCAGCCATAATCGCTCGTCAAAAAGATGGTTCAAATGCAACTTTCTTAACTTATGAGGATTATCAAATTATCCAAGGAAAACCAGATCTTGAAGGTTTGCCACATTCATGGGTTAAAGATAAGGACGAAGCCGAAACTTTAATTATCACCTTGAAAGATGAGTATGGTGATTTAAAATTTGATTTACTTTATACAATCTATCGTGACCGTCCAGTTATTGTTCGCTCAGTAAAGGTTAGAAATACTGGTAAAGATACTATTAAACTTGAAAAAGTTGCTTCAATGCAAATGGATTTTGTTGATCGTAACTTCGATACAATTACTTTGCCAGGTGCTCATGCTAATGAAAGACACATGCAGAGAAATCATGTGAACCAAGGAATTCATGTCTATTCAAGCATTCGCGGAACTTCAAGTCACCAAATGAACCCATTTGTTGCTTTAGTTGATAAGGATACGAATGAATTTGTTGGGGATGCATACGGTTTTGCCTTTGTTTACTCAGGTAATCATAAGTTTGAAATTGAAAAAGATCCATATGCTCAAACTAGAATAGTTGTCGGGATTAATGACTACAACTTTAATTGGAAATTGAAGTCTGCGGACAGTTTCCAAACTCCTGAAGTCATTATGGCTTATTCAGACAGGGGACTTAACAAGATGAGTCAAGCATTTCATAGTTTGATTCATGATAGAATTATCAGAAGTAAGTATAAAGATCAAGTTCGTCCGATTTTGGTTAATAATTGGGAAGCTACTTACTTTGATTTTGATGAAGATAAGTTAAAGCCAATTGTGGATGATGCGAAGAGACTTGGCATTGAGATGTTTGTTCTTGATGATGGCTGGTTTGGTCACCGTGATGATGATAATTCTTCATTGGGAGATTGGGCGGTGTTTAAGAAAAAATTCCCACATGGTTTGGATAACTTTGCAGACTATGTCCATGAACAAGGACTAAAATTTGGGTTATGGTTTGAACCAGAAATGATCTCAATTGATTCTGATCTGTATAAGGCGCATCCCGATTACTTGATGAGTGTTCCTGGAAGAAAGCCTAGCCCTGCACGTAATCAATATGTACTCGATCTTGGAAGAGAAGAAGTTCGCAATAACATTTTTGATCAAATGAAGGCGATTCTTGATTCAGGTAAAATTGATTACATTAAGTGGGATATGAATCGTCATCTTTCAGATATTTATGAAGCAGATTTGCCGGCAAGTCGTCAAGGTGAGGTTTACCACCGCTACGTTTTAGGACTTTACGACTTATTGGAAAAGATTGTTGATCGCTATCCAGACTTATTAATTGAAGGTTGTTCAGGTGGTGGTGGTAGATTTGATGCAGGTATGGCTTACTATAATCCACAAATTTGGGCTAGCGATAATAGTGATGCAATTGATCGCTTAAAAATTCAGTACGGAACTAGTTTGGTTTACCCACAATCAATGATGACTTCGCACGTATCAGTAAGTCCAAATGAACAAAATGGTCGAATTACTCCATTTAATACCCGTGGCGTGGTTGCTATGTGGGGCGACCTTGGCTATGAACTTGATTTAACCAAGATGAGTGAAGAAGATCGAAAGCTAGTCGCCGAGCAAGTTGAAGAATATAAGAAGATTAGAAAAGTTACTCAATATGGTAGGTTCTATCGTCTAAAATCTGCTCAAACAAGTAATCAATGTGCTTGGGAAACTGTCTCTCATGATCAAACTGAAGTTGTTTTATCAACAGTTAAAGTGATGGCTAGTGCTCAACCATATTTCACTAAGACTAAATTGGTTGGTCTTGATCCTGATAGGCGATACGAAGATCAGGCTAGTCATAAAGTTTATGGCGGAGATGAATTGATGAATCTTGGAATTTATGATCCAGTTGAGCATGGTGATTTCATGGCTTATATGTACCACTTTAAGGCAATTGATTAGAATGACAACTTTTTATAGTAGCAAAAAAAGCTTGAGATTTTTCTCAAGCTTTTTTCGTGTTCAATTGAAACCATGAAGTTCATGATTACTAAATAACTTAAGTAAATTATAGCATATTTTTTATTTATCGGCATTAGCACGATCTTTTATAATCAACAGCAAAGCACTGATTACGATACATGCACACGAGAAGCCAATATTTATTTGAGCAGAATTAAAATTGTTCAAAAATGAAAATTGCCAAAAGCTGATTATTTCCAAAGCTGCCACCAATATTTCTTTTCTATTTTTAAAACAATACTAGAATCAAAACTCGACATCGAAGTGTCTACATTCTTCGAAGAGACTATTGATAACTTAAGTAAAACTGCCAGTTTTGTTTACGATGTCAAGTGTCTAAAGCTCCGATGACATATAGTTTTACTACTTAAATTCTACAAGAGAATAAAAATAGTGAATCAATTATCCCGTCGGATAACTAGTTCACTATTTAGCTTAGAATGTTTTGTTTGCGCGTATTTAAAACTAAGTTAAGAATCGTCGCACTTAAACTGGAAATGACGATTCCGTTGGAAAGAAATAATTGGATAGTTTCTGGTAAATTCTGGAAAATTTGTGGATAAACAGTAACGCCAAGACCAAGTCCAATTGAAATTGCGATAACTAATAAATTGTTGTTGTTCTTCAAATCTACATTAAGTAACATTTTAATTCCTTGAACAGCAATCATGGTAAACATGACAAGCATTGCACCGCCAAGTACTGAATCGGGAATGATGGTTACGACAGCTCCAATTTTTGGAAGAAGTCCCATCGTCATAAGAAAGCCGGCCGCCCAGAAGATTGGACGTTTTGTTTTAATGCCTGATAGTTGAAGTAAACCAACATTCTGTGAAAAAGTTGTGTAAGGAAAAGTGTTAAACAAACCACCGAAGATCTGTGCAATACCTTCGGCGCGGTAACCTTTCTTTAAATCTTCTTCAGTGATATCTTTATTCAATAAATCACCAATGGCAAAGAAGACGCCAGTGGATTCAACCATTGATACTAAGGCGATGATAATCATCGTTAAGCAAGATGACCATTCAAATTCAGGTACACCAAAGTAGAAAAGTTGTGGTAAGTGGAACCAGGATGCTTGGCTTACTGGAGTTAAGGAAACCATGCCCATAGCAGCGGCAATTAAAGTTCCGACTACTAATCCGATTAAAACTGCAATTGATTTGAGAAAGCCCTTAGCACAGGCTTCGATCAAAATAATGATTGCGACAGTGATGAAACCAGTGATTAGATTCTTAGGATCACCAAAGTTTTTAGCGGCCGCATTTCCTCCACCTAAATTTTGAAAAGCAACCGGAATTAAAGATAGGCCGATAACTGTAATCAAAGTTCCTGTAACAACAGGCGGGAAAAGTTTTTTGATTTTAGAAAACCAACCAGCGACACAGAAAACAAAAATTCCGGCTACGATGATTGCCCCATACATGGTATTGATTGTAAATTTTTGCCCAATCATTTCAAGTGGAGCAACAGCTTGAATCGCACATCCAAGAACTACTGGAAGTCCAATACCGAAGTAGCGGTTTCTAAATAATTGAAGCAGTGTGGCAAGTCCACACATGAAGATGTCGATTGATACTAAGTAAGTCATTTGAGTGCTATTGAACTTTAAGGCGCCTCCGATCAGGAGCGGTACGGCAATAGCACCGGAATACATTGCAAGTAAATGTTGTAATCCTAAGATTGCGGCTTTATGATGACTAACTTCTTTTTGCATTAATCTTCTCCTAAAAAGTGAACTTGATTATTTTCAAAACTATCGATGTTAGCAAGTGCCTCAAAGTGGTAACCGTGATCTTGAATCCATTCGCTACCACCTTGGAAGCTCTTAGCAACAACAGCACCGATACCAGCAATCTTTGCGCCGGCTTGTTCAGCGATATTAACTAACCCCTTGACTGCTTCACCATGAGCAACGAAGTCATCGATAATTAAAATTGTGTCATCTTTTGATAAGAATTTTTCTTCAACACAGATCTTGTTGTTAACTTTCTTAGTGTATGAGAAGACGTCAGCCCAGTAAACGGCATCATTAAGAGTTGATGGCCTCTTCTTTCTTGCGAAGACCATTGGTACATTCATTTGATATGCGGCCATAATAGCTGGTGCGATACCTGATGCTTCACAGGTAAGGACCTTATTGACACCTTTATCCTTGAATAAATTAGCGAATTCTTCACCGATTGCCATCATTAGTTGTGGATCAACCTGGTGGTTCAAAAATGAATTAATCTTAAGGACGTTACCAGGTAAAACGTCACCATCTTTGCGAATACGATCTTCTAATAATTTCACGATTAAGCTCCTTTGGAAACAAAAAGGGACCTTTCTACCTAGAAACTAAGTAAAAAGGTCCTATTTGAATTCAGAACTTATGACTATAGTCTAGAATTTACGGTTCTAGGTAGAAACTGTCGACCTTATTTCGACGTTATATAGATTTTATTAATTTGATGTAAGTATTCTAACAAAGATTATTTTAGGACACAAGGATATTTCGAAAAAAGTCGAATTAGGAGGAGAAAATAAGTTGGAAAATTCGGAATTTAATATTTTCTGATTGACCTTTTTTAATTTTCCTAGTAGAGTAGTTAAAAATATGAACAGGAAGAAGGAGCGAAAATAGTGGCTAATAAGAATCTTAATGACTTCGATAAGATTATCGTGCTTGATTTTGGTAGTCAATATAACCAATTAATCACTCGTAGAATTCGTGATTTTGGAATATATTCCGAACTTTTACCACATGATTTAAGTATCGAAAAAATTAAAGAAATTTCACCTAAGGGAATTATTTTTTCGGGTGGTCCTAACAGTGTATACGATGACGGTGCATTAAAAGTAAATCCTGAAATCTTTGAACTTGGTATTCCAATTTTAGGTATTTGTTACGGGATGCAGCTGATGTCTTATGACTTAGGCGGAAACGTTGAAAAGGCTGATAACTCAGAATACGGACGTGCCGATATTGAAGTTTTAGATAAAGATGCTGTTTTATTCAAAGGTTTACCTGAAAATCAGTACGTTTGGATGAGCCATGGTGACTTAGTAACTAAGGCTCCTGAAGGCTTCAAGGTTGTTGCCGCAAGTAAAAACTGTCCAATTGCCTCAATCGCCAATGATGAAAAGAAATTATATGGTATTCAATTCCACGCTGAAGTACGTAATTCAGAATATGGTTTAGATATTTTGAAGCGTTTTGCTTTTGATGTCTGCGGCGCTGAAGCTAACTGGACAATGGATGACTTCATTGACATGCAAGTTGCCGAAATTAGAAAAGAAGTTGGCGACAAGAAGGTTATTTTAGGTCTTTCTGGTGGGGTAGACTCAAGTGTTACTGCCACGCTACTTCACAAGGCAATTGGTGACCAATTAACCGCTATTTTTGTTGATCATGGCATGCTTCGTAAAGACGAAGGTGACCAAGTGATGAAGGCCTTGAACAAGGATCTTGGTGTTAACATTATTCGTGTTAATGCACAAAAGCGTTTCTTGGATAAGCTTAAGGGTGTAACTGATCCTGAACAAAAGCGTAAGATTATTGGTAAGGAATTTATCGAAGTCTTCAACGAAGAAGCTAAGAAGTTAAAGGATGTTGATTTCTTAGCACAAGGTACTCTATACACTGATGTTATCGAGTCAGGTACTAATACCGCACAAACTATTAAGTCACACCACAATGTTGGTGGTCTTCCTAAGGACATGCACTTCAAACTTATTGAACCACTTCGCAAGCTGTTCAAGGATGAAGTTCGCGTTCTTGGTGAAAAGTTAGGTATTCCTCATGATTTGGTATGGCGTCAACCATTCCCAGGACCAGGTCTTGGAATCCGTGTTCTTGGTGAAGTGACTGAGGACAAGCTTAAGATCGTCCGCGAAAGCGATGCGATTTTACGTGAAGAAATTAAGAAAAATGGTCTCCAAGAAGAAATATGGCAATACTTCACAGTTCTTCCTGGAATTCGTTCAGTTGGTGTTATGGGAGACGGCCGTACATACGATTACACCATTGGTATTCGTGCGGTAACTTCAATTGACGGTATGACTGCAGACTTTGCTCATATCCCATGGGATGTGCTTGGGCACATTTCTGAAAGAATTGTAAACGAAGTAGATCATGTTAACCGTATCGTCTACGATGTAACCAGTAAGCCACCTTCAACTATTGAATGGGAATAAGCGGACAATGTAATTTGAATGGTAAACCTTGATTTAAAAGCATTTTAAGGAATGAAACCAGCTCAAAAAGAATAAAAAAAGATAAGGTTGTATGCCAATAAATAGGGATACATGGTAAAACCTTGGTAATAGCGGGAAGATGATATTTGATTCGAAGAAGTATCATGTTTGCCAAAGTATGCCAAATAGAAAGAAGCTCTTAGTGTTAAGCTAAGGGCTTTTAGTTTGCAAAGAAATTGTTTTTGGCTATATCAGCTAAATCGGATAATGATATTTCTGTAGGATGTGTTAACCAAGTAGAAAAGGCATTCCATAGGCTACCAACACTTAGTATTGCAATATATTTCATTTGGGTTGAAGTGTAGTTTTTGCCTTTGTAAGAGATGGAAGGATGTTGATTATGAAAATCAATAAAGTATTTAGGAAAGATAGAATTGAATTTATTTAATATTACTGAAGAGAGATTAGCATTAACAAGAATGGTTAACTGAGGGATGTATTGTTTCCAGAATTCAAAGAGAAATGTAATTAAATCTTCGTAACTTTGGGGATGTTGTTTGTCAGCGTATTCAATCCAATCAGTAAGTAATTGATCAACGTAAGCATTTAAAAGATTTTCTTTGTTTTTAAATAGACGATAGAAAGTTTTTCGTGAGACACTTGCTCCAATAGAAATATCAACAATTGTAATTTCAGAATATTGTTTTTCCTCTAAGAGCTTAAAGAAGCTTTTAAAAATTTTTTCTTTGTTTTGCTTAGTCATTCTGTTTCTCACGTCTTGTTGCTCCTGTTTTTGACACAAATCTAATTAAAATGGGGCAAAGTTTAAGTTTATGGTGAACCTATTGCCAAAGATAAATTTTCTCTGTATGGTGATAGTACAGTTAATGTCACACGTGTGTCAATAATTTTTAACTGTAAATGACATGGTTAAAACTGGAGGGAAAAACAATGTCAAAGACAAGAAAAATTATTGGCTTTGTTGGTTTAATACTTGCAATGTTCATGGGAGCACTAGATGCAACCATTGTTAATATCGCGCTGCCTGATATCATGAAAGACCTAAAAACAGGTTTAACGGATACTAGTTGGGTAGCAACAATTTATGTTTTGGCAATGGCAGCATTTATTATTACTGCTTCTAAGTTAGCAGATATTTGGGGTCGAAAGAAGATCATGTTAATAGGAGTTGTTCTATTTGGTGGTTTCTCTTTCGCCTGTATGACAGCTAATTCATTGAATCTATTAATTATTTATCGCTTCTTTCAAGGAATCGGTGGTGCAATTTTAACTCCAATTGTTTTACCAATGGGTATTGAACTATTTGGTAAAGAGAATACGAGTAAGATTACTGCCTTAATGGGTGCTTTTAGTGCTTTAGCTGCAGCTGGCGGTCCTGCTATTGGTGGTTTTATTATTAATTATGAAAGTTACCATTGGATCTTTGGGATTAATGTTCCGATTGCGATTGTTGCTTTCTTAATGATCTTAATTGGAACAAATGAATCATATGATGAGACAATCAGTAAATCTATTGATTGGTTAGGTGTCATCTCTTTAACCGCATTTATGGGCTCTCTATGCTTTGGTTTGTTAGAAGGTAGAGAATATGGATGGACTTCAATTATCATTGTAGGTTGCTTTATTGGTAGTCTGATCAGTTTGATTTTATTTATCTTAGTTGAAGCTAAAGTTAAATCACCTGTTGTTAATTTGAGTTTATTTAAAGAAAAGACATTTTCATCATCTTGCATTATTTATATGGTCTTTGGTTTTGCTATTATTGGACCATCCTTGATTTTGAATTATTTCTTACAAAACGTGAAGAATTATTCCGCATTACATTCAGCTTATTTAATTATTCCAGCATCATTGGCAATTGCAGTAGGGATGCCTTTAGCTACTAAGATGTATAAGACTGTTAGTTCTAAAATGTTGATTGGAATTGGCTTAGTCGTTACTGCTGGCGGTTTAGCAATGTTAGGAATGATTAAGACCAATACTACGCAGGAAATAATTGTTTGTTGCAATATTATTATTGGATTAGGCCTTGGTTTTACTGCCATTGCTTTGACATCCTCAGTAAAGTTTTTACCAGTAGAAAAAACGGGTATTGGTTCAGGCGTGGTTAATGCAGCCAGATATGTTGGTCAAGCAATCGGAATGGCATTATTGGTTACTCTGCTTAATAACAATGTTGTAAATGCAAAAGATAGTATTAGGGATGCTGCTTACATTCAAATTAGAGAAAAGAATCTTTCTCCTGAGGTTAAAAAAGTGGCTCGTGAGCAAATTAAGATAGTTTTTAAAAATTCTAAGGATGACAATAAGATAAGCAGTAAGCAAAAACAAATGAAAGTTAAGATTAAGAAAGCTGCTAAAAAGACTGTTGATTTACCTTTGCCTAAAGCAGGAACTGCCTATAGAAAACTATATTCAGCTAATAACAAATTAAATATTGGTACTAAGAAATTAGGAGTATTGCCACTTCCACAATTAAAACAGGGCGTGCAGCTTTTAAGTAAAGGACATCAAAAGATAGGAACGGCAATTAAGTTATTAGCACAAAAGCAGCAATTAGTTTCTGCGTTAGATAAAATTAAATCTAAGAAGAACAGTGAGCTGGCAAATGCTTTTGCAAAGGTATTTAATCTTACTAGTCTATTAACAATTATTTGGCTGCCTTTATGTTGGCTTACTGATCGAAAAGAAGATGTTGAATATTGCTAATTTTCTATCTTTGATAATAGATGGTAATTCTAATATAATTTCCTCTAAGGAAAGTAAAAACACGATTCGGTTGGTAGTCCGAATATATAATCATTAACTTTATATCAGTAACCTTCCTCCTAGGATGTCCGTCTTTCCTGATAATTTTTATTAGGAGGAACGCATTATGATTAAAGGTAAATTGACTATCGTTTTTGATGATCCGTTTTATAAAGCAATTTTTGAACGGATAGACGGTACTAATTATGAAGTAGCACAAGTGAATTTGGGAGCATCCCTGCCGCATATGCCAGAGATACTTAGCGTGGTGAATGATCATTATTCACGGTTGCATTTTTATCAATCAACGGTAAAAGAAAAGGTTCATCATCATATCAACCCTAAGAGAGCTCAAAGATGGGCTCATAGAGCTACGCAGAAAAGAGCGATTGGTACTAAAGCTCAACAAGCTTTAAAAGGCAGTTTGAGCATTCAAAGGTAGCCAAGAAAAAGGCAAAAAAGAATAGGAAGCGTAAAGAACAAGAGAGACGTTTTTTACAAAAACAAGCTAAACGCCGAAAAAAACATCGCGGTCATTAATGCAAAGAAAGCTTTCAATGTAAAAGTTGAGGGCTTTTTGCTTTATATAAAATTATTTTTATTGAAAGATTATGACCGCTTATATTTTTATTTAAACCATTCGTTAAGAAATGCGATACATAAGTTAATTGACTCTGTATTTGTATGTAAAGTTTAGAAAGGAATGCAAGACAAATGTTGATTGAAACTTATGACTTAACAAAAAAGTATGGTAAAAAGACGGCTTTGAACAAAGTTGATTTAAAAATTAATAAAGGTCAGCTTGTAGCATATTTGGGGACGAATGGTGCAGGTAAGTCAACGACAATAAATATTTTAACAGGATTATTGAAGCCGACATCAGGTGGCATTACTTATGCAAATAATCTAAAAATGGGTGTAGTATTTCAACATAGTGTACTCGACGATAATTTAACGGTAAAAGATAATCTTTATTTTCGTGCAAAGATGTATAAATGCTTTTCTGAAAAGTGGTTAAAGGAATTAATTGAATTAATTGGTATTAAAAATTTTTTAAAGCAAAAATATGGAACTTTATCTGGTGGACAAAAAAGAAGAGTAGACATTGCAAGAGCTTTGATTGACAAGCCTGATTTACTTTTCTTAGATGAACCGACTACAGGATTAGATCTACAAACTAGATTAGTAATTTGGAATTTATTGCAAAAGTTACAGAGAGAGCAAGGACTAACGATTTTTTTAACAACACATTATCTTGAAGAAGCAGAAAATGCGGATCAAATGTATATTTTAGAAAATGGCAATATTTTAGCTAACGGTTCGGCTTCAGAGATAAAGAAAAGATATGCTCCTTCAAAGTTAATAGTTAAAGTAAAAAATATTGAAAAATTAGTAACCGATACTTATGTTAAAAAAGTTACTCAAAATCAAATTGAAATAGTCTCCTTATCTCCAATAGAAGTAATTGACTTTTTAACTCAAAATACTGATCAAATAATTGATTTTGAGTATCGCAAAGGTTCGATTAATGATGCCTTTATTAAAATTGCTGGAAAGGAGCTACAATAGTGATTGCTTTATTACATCGAAATATTAAAATATATTTTTCTAATATCCCTGGCGTGATTATGTCTTGTTTGGGAGCTTTAATTTCATTTTTTATTTTTATTAGCTTTTTACAAAAAAATCTTGAAAATTCGTGGACTCATGTTTCAAATGTTACGGAAATGTTAGATTTATGGATGATTGCGGGAATCGTTTCTATTGCAGGGATTACTACTTCTTTTCAAGCATTAGGTCAATTAGTAAAAGATCGTGAAACTAGAACAGCAGATGATTTGAAGTTAACCGATATTTCTACATTCAAACAAAATATATCTTATGTTTTATCAAGCTCTGTAGTAAGTTTTATTATGCAAATAATTACATTGATGGTAATGGGAATTTACTTTACTGTAGCAGATAAAATTACTATTCCAAGTAATATATTTTTTTCCGTTTTAGGTTATATGTTTATCGGTGCAATTTCCGCAACGATGTTAAATGAAATTATTGTTTTCTTTATTCATTCTTCAACTACTTTTAGTAGGCTTTCCGCAGTTGTTGGAGCCGCAGCCGGTTTTGCCGTAGCTACCTATATGCCTTATGGGACATTAACATCACATGCGCAAACTTTGGTAAAATTAATTCCAAGTAGTTATGAAGCCTCAGCTTTAAGAAGTTTATTGTTAAATCAAGTAAGTAAGAATAATTTATCAATTGCTATGAGAAAACAATTAATCAATTACTTAGGTATTCATTTTAAAATTAATGGATATCAATTAACTCGAATTGATAATTTATATATCATGTTTGGGATGATAGTTGTTTTGACAATATTAATTGGAATATTATCTTCTTTGGCTGATAGAAAGAGAAATAACTAAATTGAAGGTTAAGTTCCTAAAAGATGAATCTTTACAAGATGAAATTCAAGTAGAAATAAAGTCTGCTAATCAAAGTTTTACAATAAAACGATTAATAGATTATATTAACAAATTTGAAAAGCATGAACGTAGTTTAATACCTGTGAAAACCCCAGATAAGATTGTAACCATTAAAATTGAAAATTTAATTAAGGTTGAAGTTCAAGCAACTAGTTTGACATATTACACGACGGACGGAGTTATAAAAACTACGGGTAGGCTTTATCAAACATTGGGAAAATTGGGTAATGATTTTGTTCAAGTGTCACGACATTCCGTAATCAATTTAAATTATTTAGAATCAATTGAGAGTGGTTTTGCCGGAAATATGATAGCTATCTTAAATAATAGTTTGCGAGCAGATGTTTCAAGAAGATATTTGCCAGAACTAGAAAGAGAATTAGGTTTGTAAAATGAAACTATTTAGCAAATATGTAGATTATTTTTTTACAGGAGTAGGATTCGGTTCTATTTGTTATCTGTGTATTTTAACTTTTATGTACCCAGGTGTAGCACCAACAGTTAAAGGCGTAAGTTCCGTTTTCCTTTTGTCTGGTTTAATTGGAATTTGGTCAATGATTTTCAAAACGGATTTGTCATTGATTAGTGCAATAATTATTCATTTCATTGGAACCTTTATTATATTTTTAGTGATGGCTTATATTAATGCTTGGAGAATTAGTTGGATATCAATTTTTATTTTTGTATTAGCCTATATAGTAATTTGGATAATTATTTTTTTGGGACAAAAAAAGACGATTAGTAAAATAAATATCAAAATTAAGCAAAGAAATTTAAATAGAAAATAATTTTATAGCAAAAACGGTAAACCAAATTAGGTTTGCCGTTTTACTTGTGATCTTTATTATACTGTTCTCCCCACTTTTCCATTTCTAGTATTAGAGGAGTAAGTGTTTTTCCTAATTGGGTTAAAGAATAGCTGGTTTTAGGAGGGACACTTGGAAATGTCGTTTTGCTGATTATGTGATCACTAATTAATTCTTTTAGTTGTAATGAAAGCATTCTTCTTGAGCAATTAGGCATTAATTTTTGTAATTGATTAAATCGACAATTGCCTTCTTTAATTAGATGATAAATAATTACGCTTTTCCATTTACCAGAAATTATCTGCAATGTGCTTTCAACAGGACATCCCTCAGAACAGTCATATATATGTCGTGGCATCGAATCACCTCATAGATATAATTTTACGCTTGGTTATAGGTGTAAGGTAGGGGAATAATTTGTTACTTAGTTATAAAAAATTCACTTCTTCCTTTTTTCTTTTTATCATCTTACTATTATTTTGTAAGCGCGCCAAAAAGATATATAAAGGAGATACATATGAAAGCGATAGGTTTTATTAAACATTTAGATATTGATAATCCAGAAAGTTTAGTTGATTTTGAAACTGTTAAGCCAACCCCTAAAGGCCATGATTTATTAGTTAATACATCTGCTGTATCAGTTAACCCTGTTGATATTGGTGTAAGAAAAAGTGGAAAAAAGGATTTAAAACAACATAAGATAATCGGCTGGGATGCATGTGGAATTGTATCAGAAGTTGGGAAAGATGTAACTCTATTTAAACCAGGGGACAGAGTTTTTTATGCGGGTTCTTTTATTCGTTCAGGAAGTAATAGTGAATATCAATTAGTTGATGAAAGAATTGTCGGTCACGCTCCAAAGCGTCTAAAAGATGATCAAGCTGCGGCTATGCCCTTAACCTCATTAACAGCCTATGAAGCCTTATTTGAACAACTCGAATTAACCTTTGACAAGAATAAAAATTCTGATAAAACTATTTTAATCATTAATGGTGCTGGTGGTGTCGGATCCGTAGCCAGTCAATTGGCACACTTAGCCGGTTTGACAGTTATTTCAACTGCTTCAAGACCTGAAAGTATTAAGTGAACCAAAGAACATGGTGCAGACTATGTAGTAAATCACAGAGAAGACTTAGTAAAGCAGGTCAATGATTTAGGGTATAAGTATGTTGATTACATTCTTGAATTAAAGGATATTGATGGAAATTGGAAAGGTATGTGCAAGCTTATTAAGCCAGAAGGTCGAATAGCATCTATTACTGAAAACCGGCATCCCATTAATTTAAGTTCATTAACTAAAAAGAAAGCTCATTTTTCATGGGAATGGATGTATACCAAGTCTTATTACCACACGGATGATATGATTACTCAACATGAGATTTTGGATGAGATTGCTGAAATACTTGACAATGGTCAATTGAAATGTACTTTGACTAAATCTCTATCACCATTAAATGCTAAAAAATTACGTGAAGCTCATAAATTAGTTGAGAGTGGTCATATGATCGGTAAGGTTGTTGTAAGTGATTGGAAATAAATATTAGAAAATTTGCATCAAAATAAAAAGCGATGAGAAAATTCTCATCGTTTTTCTTTTTGCGCTTGTCTTTTCAGAATATCGCCAATTACATCCTGTAAACTAATTTGACTCATCTTAGCAAATGCTGCTGATTCAATATCATTGTAGAAACCATTCAATGTGTTTTGGATATTTCCGCCAACAATGCACTTAGAATTAGTATCTGGGTCAACATGAATTAAACGATGATCCATATTAATTGCTTGGTAGATTTCAAGTAGCGAAATATCTTTTGGATCTTTAACAAGGGTAGGCTTAGCTGCACCTTTATGGGTCTCAATTAAATTAGCCTTGCGCAGGTCTGACATCAGCTGTCTAACAACACTAGGATTTGAGTTAATACTTGCAGCGATCGCTTTACTTGAAAGATTCGTATCGTGATAGATATTTAAATAGCTAAGTAAGTGAATTGCATCACTCAATTTGTAAGAAAATTTCATAATACAGTCCTTCTAGCTTGTTAATTTTAGATTTACAAGCATTGCAATAAATAAGATGTGTAGTTTTTAAACTTACAAGTATCATTATAGCTTTAAATAATTCTTTCTCAAATGATCAAGTTTTAAGTTTAATTATTGATTGATTTGGAATAAAATAAGTTTTATAAAATTTATGGTAGGTATATTTATGAAAAAAGTTATTCCAGTAATTTTATTGGCGCTAGCCTTAACAGCATGTTCAAATCAAAGTAACGAAAAGCAATCTTCAGGCTCTTCATCAAATACATACCATGTCGAGAAACATACAAATCATGAATCTGAAAAGCCTGATATTCATAAAAGGTATAAGGGTTTAAAACTAATGACAATCCCAAGTGACTTTCGAGGAACATGGTATCGTAGTGATGCTTTTTCAAAATCTGCTCGTAAGCTTGTTATTACTAATCATTTAGTTAATGACTCAGTTTTATATGAAAAGGTTGGTAATTTTAAACTAGATCATAATTCTACTGAGCAGAATAAAGAATACGCCGGTGATATCTCTTTAGGTCAAATCCAAAATAAGAATGGTCAAACTTGGCTTAGAGTAAGAGATATTTTAGGAACTGTTGATTTGATTTATATCACTGGTAACTTTAAAGGACACGAATGTTTATACTTAGCTTATTCGTCTGGTGATATTCATAGCGCTTTATTTAAAGATGCTAAAACTGCTATCAAATATCGTAAATATGATTTTTCAAAAATAAATTAAGGCAAAAGAAAACTCCCAGTTCAATTGAACTGAGAGTTTTTTTAATTACTTAGAAATTTTATGCACTTTGTGAGCAATAACCATTTCCTTGTTACGGTCTGTCAAGATTGCTTCTCTAAGAGCCGTCCATGGATGTCTGAGCAAACCCTTCTTGTGTTTGTAGAATAAAAATGCGGCGTGGTCACGATTTAAGTGACGCAAATATCTTTTCGCATTTTTAACCTGAACGTGATGATCAAGTGGCAATTTTGGCTCAAAGTCTGTCACATGATGTTGCGCATTATAAACAGGGGAAACTTTGTGATGCCACTTGTCAAGTTGGTGAGTATTATGCGCACCGATTTCTTTACCGGCTCTAACAATATCTTTTTTACTATCGAGATTGTTTAAACCTTTTAATTGTGACTTTTTATCAGAATAATAGTTTCCTAAGCCATCTTGACGGTAAAGCTTAATATTTTTAGATTCATGCTTCTTATCTTTATCATTAACAGTAACTTTTAAAACGTCACCGTTTTTATGATTCATTAAAAATATTTCATGATCTTTTGCATAATCGTCTTTCATTACTAAGTATCCCTCCTTATTTGATTTATTTAAACTACTATTATAGCAACTTTTTAGAAGAAGTCAAAATAGGGCCTAGCGATTTTTTATCACTAGGTAGAGTTTCGACTGTTTAGTTGATAGTAGATGAAAACTAACTAACACAAGTTAATTGTAAGCGCAAATAGAGTTGGTAACAAATAAAAAGAACTATTAAAAAATGCCATTCAAGATGAATGACTTTTTGGTATTATATGTAGCTTAATCTGTTTTCTGCAAGTTGAGGCGAGTACTTAAGAACACCTTGTTTAATTAACATAGCAAGACCATTGATTGTTGACCAGATACGTAATGATAATTCTTGTGTTTTAATCTTCTTTTCTTTGGATAAATCAGCGATTACGGCATTGATTTTTTGTGAAAGATTGTCGGCAATACTAAGACTGTTTTTAGGTAAAATTTGTCCAATTTCAGGATTGAAGAAAATGAAGTCAATGATGTGCGGAGTTTTGCTGACTTTCTTTAGGAAAACAGATACTGTGTGAATTAACTGGTCTTTATTTGAACGGTGGAAGCAAAGTGACTCAGTTAACATTTCGTTGGTTAAACGTTGAGCAACGTGACTAAGCAAACCGTTTTTATTTTTAAAGTGATTGTAAATCAAATGTGGATGACTTTTACACTTTTTGGCAACTGTTCTAACAGTTAAACCTGAACTACCTTTATTTTCAATAATTTTACTTGCGGCATTAATAATTCTTTCTTTTTTATCGATCATCTAATCTAAATCCCCTTCGTATATTTTGTTAAATTAAGTTTATCTTTTGAGGTGACACTGTGTCAATAAATAGATAAGATGTATAATAAATCTTAAGAAATTAAATGATGGAGGGTCCGCATGAAATATTCAGAAAAATCCCCAGAATTATGGGAAGCGATTAAAAAAGAAGAGGATCGACAAGAAAATACTATTGAATTGATTGCATCAGAAAATATTGTTTCAGATGCAGTTCGTGAAGCTCAAGGATCAATCTTAACTAATAAGTACGCCGAAGGATATCCAGGCAAGCGTTACTATGGTGGTTGCCAATATATTGATCAAGTTGAACAACTAGCAATTGATTATGCGAAAAAGTTGTTCAATGCTAAATTTGCTAACGTTCAACCACACTCAGGTTCTCAAGCAAATATGGCCGTTTATGGTGCACTTTTAAAGCCTGGTGATAAGATTCTAGGAATGGGAATGGATGCTGGTGGTCACCTTACTCATGGTGCTAAAGTTAACTTCTCAGGTAAATTTTATAAATCATACAGCTATGATTTGAATCCTGACACAGAAGAACTTGATTTTGACGAAATCAAACGAGTTGCAGAAAAAGTTCAACCTCAGTTAATTGTTGCGGGAGCCTCCGCTTATAGTCGAATTATTGATTGGGAAGCCTTCAGAGCAATTGCGGATGATGTTGGAGCATATTTAATGGTTGATATGGCTCATATTGCTGGACTTGTAGCAACTGGAGCCCATCCAAGTCCAATTGGAGTAGCGGATGTTGTAACTACTACTACTCACAAAACGCTTCGCGGTCCGCGTGGTGGCTTGATTTTATCTAATAATTTAGAGTTAGGTAAGAAGATTAATTCCGCATTATTCCCTGGAACTCAGGGTGGCCCATTAGAGCATGTTATTGCGGCCAAGGCACAAGCCTTCTATGAAGATTTGCAACCTGAATTTACTACTTATATTAATCAAGTAGTTAAGAATGCTGCGGCTATGGCAGATGAATTTAACCAAAGCGATAATATCAGAGTTGTTTCTGGTGGCACCGATAACCACTTAATGATTATTGATATTACTGATACTGGTTTGACTGGAAAAGATGCACAGAACTTACTTGATTCAATCAATATCACAACTAATAAAGAATCAATTCCAGGCGATAAGCGTAGTCCTTTTGTTACTAGTGGTGTAAGAATCGGAACACCAGCAATTACAAGTAGAGGATTTGATGAATCAGATTCACGTAAGGTTGCAGACATTATTAGTAAAGTTCTTAACAACGCTAATGATGAATCAGTAATCGAAGAAGCCAAATCCGACGTTGCAGCTTTAGTTAAGAAACACCCTATTTATTAAAAAACTTATGTAAGATAAATAGCTATATAAAAATAAATTTCATCTATTTTATTCGTCTGGGTTAAAACCAGGCGAATTTTTGTTATAATGAACCATTAATATTCACAGTAAGGATGAAATAAATGAATGACGAGAAAAATAAGATAAGTAATGGCCATAAGATGGGGCTATTTTCAGCAATTATGCTGGCGCTTAATTCATTAATCGGATCTGGTTGGCTATTTGGTTCAGGGTCAGCTGCCAAAATTGCCGGCCCAGCTGCAATTATTTCATGGATTTTGGGCGCAGTAATCATCATTTTGATTGCAATTACCTATATTGAATTAGGCTCAATGTTTCCTGAAAGTGGGGGAATGAGTCGATATGCTCAGTATAGTCATGGACCGCTTTTAGGTTTTATTGCGGCTTGGGCTAACTGGATTTCATTGATTACTTTGGTTCCGATGGAGGCCGTTGCGGCTGTTCAATATATGTCTTCATGGCCATGGTCGTGGGCTAACTGGACAAAGAATTTTATGAAGGATGGCAATATTACAGGGCAAGGATTGCTGGTGGTATTTGCCTTCATGACAATTTTTACTTTGATTAATTATTGGTCAGTAAAAATCATGACTCGTTTTACTAATTTAATTTCTATTTTTAAAATTCTTTTACCATCATTAACCATCATTGTTTTGATTTGTAGCGGATTTCACGCTCAAAATTTCGGAAGCAATATCCATGAATTTATGCCATATGGAACAAGATCAATCTTTGAAGCAACTTCTGTATCAGGGATTATTATGTCTTATGATGCTTTCCAAACTATTATTAATATTGGTGGAGAAATCAAGGATCCTCATAAGAATATTACCCGTGGTGTTTTAGCATCAATGTTGATTACAGCAGGGATTTATATCATGTTACAGGTAACATTTATTGGGGCAGTTGAACCAGATGTACTTGCAAAAGTAGGTTGGCATGGTATCAATTACACATCACCATTTGCGGATTTGGCAATTTTGCTTGGAATCAATTGGCTTGTGATTTTACTTTATCTTGATGCATTTGTTTCACCATTTGGTACAGGAGTTGCCTTTGTTGCGACTGCATCAAGAGCCTTAGCAGCTATGACTCATACTAAGCACCTTCCTGCGTGGCTTGGTAAATTGAATCAAAAATACATGATTCCACGAATTGCAATGATAACTGATTTTGTTTTGGCTGTAATTTTGGTTAGTGTGTTTAGAAATTGGAACTTATTAGCAACGGTCATCACGGCCGCTACGTTGATTGCTTATTTAACTGGTCCTGTAACTGTAATGACATTACGTAAAATTAGTCCTAATTTAAAGCGACCATTCGGGCCAAATTATATGTCCTGGCTTGCACCAATAGCCTTTGTGCTGACGAGCTTGGCTGTTTACTGGTCAATGTGGCCAACAACGGTTCAAGTTATATTAGTTATTGCTTTAGGAATCCCAGTTTACATTTATTATGAAATTAAATATAAGCACTCAAACTTAAAAGATCAGTTTAAACATGCTTGTTGGATAATTGTATATATGATCTTTATTTCTATCATGTCGTATATTGGTAGTGAAGGTTTTGGTGGTCAAAATTGGATTAAATATCCATGGGACTTCCTTGTGATTATCATTATTTCATTAGGCTTTTATTTCTGGGGAATTAAATCGAGTTTACCTAAGGTTGATCCGGTTGCCGAGCAATTAAATGATCAGGTAAAATGATTTTAGATCTTGAAAATAAGTGTTGAAGATGGTATCCTAATTAACGTTAATCGATTAATCTATGGTCTAAAAATAGATCATGGCAAAAGGAGAAATTATTATGCAACAAGGTATTCATCCAGAAACTCGTAAAGTTGTATTCATGGACTCAGCAACTGGTGCTAAGTTCTTAGCAGATTCAACTTTAGATTCAAAGGAAACTGTAGATTACGAAGGTAATACTTACCCATTAATCCGTGTTGAAGTTTCATCAGATTCACACCCATTCTACACTGGTAAGCAAAAGTTTGCTCAAGCAGATGGTCGAATCGAAAAGTTCAACAAGAAGTACGGCTTGAAGAAGTAATTACTTACGATCTAGTGGAAGCAGTCCCATTGGGGCTGCTTTTTTTATATCAAGTTCATTTGGCAGATCCGTCGAAAGAACGTATAATGGTTGCTGTATTAAATATATTTTTATATGGGAGCAAAGATAATGAAAATGCAACTGGCTGAAATTGCCAAAGCTTTGGGAACTACATGTGAAGGTAAGGATACAACAGAGATTACGTCTGTTGCTTTTGATTCCAGAAAGATTGCTGAAGGTGGCCTTTTTGTGCCAATCGTTGGCGAAAGAGATGGCCATGATTTTGTTGATAGTGCAATTGAAAATGGCGCTTCAGCAACATTATGGAAAAAGGGACATGAGAATAAGCCAAGCGATATTGCGGTGCTAGAAGTTGATGATCCCTTGACTGCAATGCAAGAATTATCACGTTATTACTTGGATAAGGTTAATCCAACAGTTGTAGGAATTACTGGTTCAAATGGTAAAACGACAACTAAAGATATGGTAGCTGCAGTTTTATCAAAACGATTTAATGTTCACAAGACCCAAGCAAACTTCAATAATGAAATTGGTGTGCCAATGACGATTTTAGAAATGAAACCAAATACTGAAATTTTGGTTTTAGAAATGGGAATGGATCGTCCAGGTCAGTTGCATCATCTTAGTGAATTAACTCATCCTGATGTGGCAGTTATCACTATGATTGGTGAAGCTCATATTGAATTCTTTGGAAGTCGTGATAAGATAGCCGATGCCAAGATGGAAATTACTGACTTCTTACGTGAAGATGGCGAGTTTATTTATAATGGAGATGAACCATTATTAGAAGAGCGTGCAAAAAAGATTGATCAGGCTAAGGCAACTTTTGGCTTTAGTGAGAATGACACTGTTTATGCAACTAGCTTTAGAAGCTATAAGCATCATGCTACTTTTACAGTTAATAATTCTGAACAAGAATTTTCTATTCCAATGATTGGTAAGCATAATGTTTCCAACGCCATGGCAGCTCTTAGCGTTGGGCGTCATTTTGGTGAAAGTGATGAAGAAATTGCTGCATCACTTTCTAACTTTGTGCCAACAGCTAATCGAATGGAATGGGAAAAAGGTGATGTTGGAGAGGATATCATGAGTGATGTTTATAACTCCAACCCTACAGCTGTTCGTGCAGTAATTACTAGCTTTGGTCAAATCGAAATGCCAGCGGATGGAAGAAGAATCGCCGTTTTAGGAGATATGCTTGAACTTGGTGAAAAGTCAGCAGAACTTCATGCTGGTCTTGAAGGCTGCTTAGATCCAAAAGTGATCAACGAAGTATATCTTTATGGTAGTGAAATGAAGAATTTATATGATGCACTTCAAGATAAGTATTCTTCAGATCAAATTCATTACTATGCTAAAGATGAGATGAACCATATGATTAATGATTTAAAGAATGATATTAAGCCTGATGACATAGTTGTATTCAAGGGTTCACACGGAATGCATCTGGAAAAAGTTGTTGAGAGGCTTAGATAGGAGAAAAATTTAGTGAAATTTTCGGAATTAGGATTAAACGATGCATTGCTTAAGGCGATTAAGAGATCAGGATTTGAAGAAACAACGCCTATTCAAGCAGAAACAATTCCACTTGCTTTACAAGGTAAAGATGTAATTGGTCAAGCACAGACTGGTACGGGAAAGACTGCCGCTTTTGGTTTACCAATTTTACAAAATTTAGATAAAAAGAGTAAAACTATTCAGGCTGTAATAATTGAGCCAACTAGAGAACTAGCTATCCAAACGCAGGAAGAACTCTTTCGTTTGGGTAGGGATGAAAAGGCCCGTGTTCAAGTTGTTTATGGTGGAGCAGATATTGGCCGTCAAATTAAATCTTTAAAGAATCATGTGCCTGAAATTTTGGTAGGAACTCCCGGTAGACTTCTTGATCACTTGAAGAGAAAGACAATTGATTTAACCAATGTTAATACCGTTGTTTTAGATGAAGCTGATGAAATGCTTGATATGGGCTTTATCCAAGATATTGAAAGCATTTTGAACTATGCGAAAAACCGCAAACAAGTTTTACTTTTCAGTGCAACAATGCCTAAGCCAATTTTGAAGATTGGTGAAAAGTTCATGCATGATCCAGAGATTGTTAAGATCAAGGCTAAGGAATTAACAGCTGATTTGATTGATCAATACTTTGTTCGTGCTAAAGAAGCGGAAAAATTTGATATTATGTGCCGCTTAATTGATGTTCAAATTCCTGACTTGGCAGTTGTCTTTGGAAGAACCAAGAGACGTGTTGATGAATTAACTCGTGGTCTCCAAGCTAGAGGTTACAATGCAGCAGGAATTCATGGTGACTTATCTCAAGCACGTAGAATGAGCGTGCTCAAACGCTTTAAGGAAGGTAAGCTTGATATTTTAGTAGCTACTGATGTGGCTGCTCGTGGTCTTGATATTTCAGGAGTAACTCACGTTTACAACTACGATATTCCACAAGATCCAGATTCATATGTTCACCGTATCGGTCGTACCGGTCGTGCTGGTAAGAATGGTATGTCAGTCACATTCGTTACTCCAAATGAAATTGGCTACATGAGAACCATTGAACAATTAACTAAGAAGAAGATGTCACCACTTCGTCCACCAACAGATGACCAAGCTTTGCGTGGTCAATTGAAGCAGGCTAAGTCTCAAATTGAAGATATCCTCAAGGATGACTTAAGCAAATATGAAGATGAAGCTAATGAGTTATTAGAAAACTACAGTGCTTTAGATTTAGTTGCTGCATTTTTGAAGAATCTTTCTAAGGATGCATCTGATGTCAAAGTTAAGATTACTCCTGAAAAGCCATTGCCATACAAGGGTAATGGTCGTCGTGGAGGTCGAGGACGTGGTGGTCATGGCCATGGACATGGAAATAGACGTGGCAACTACAATAATCACCGCCGCAGAAATCGTGGACACGATCGCGATGGAATCCGTGGAAAGCGTAATCGTGGCGAAAGACGCGGAAGCAGCAGCCATGATTTCGTAATCAAGAATAAAAAAGATTAATTTTTTAACTAAAAGAAGCACAGTAATATTCTACTGTGCTTTTTTTGTACTATAATTAGATCTTATGTGAGGTGATAAAAAATGATTAAAGGTGTTGGAATAGATGCAGTTGAAGTTGAACGGGTGAAAAAAATCGTTGAACGTGGGGATAGTTTTGCTAAAAAGGTGTTAACGCCGAAAGAATTTGAACAATATCAAAAAATGACTGGAAAACGAAAAGTTGAATATCTAGGTGGGCGATTCTCACTCAAAGAATCGTTTTCTAAGGCGATGGGAACCGGACTGGGTAAATATGTCGGCTTTCAAGATGTCGAGACTCTCTGGGACGATTTGGGCCATCCTGTGATGACTTCGACTAAATATGATGGAAATATTTTTCCAAGTATCACACACGATAATCATGAGATTATCACTTTTGTAGTTTTGGAGGATAAATAATGGTTCCAGGAATCCATCGTCCAGCAAGTGTAAATGTAAATTTGGACGCAATTAAAGAAAATATCAGAAATGAAAAGAAGAATTTAAAAGATGGTCAAAAGTTATTTGCTGTTGTAAAAGCAAATGCATATGGTCATGGTGCTGTTCGCGTTGCTAAAGCGGCCCTAGAAGTTGGGGTGGCTGGCTTTTGTGTAGCAATTTTGGATGAAGCTTTGCAACTTAGAAGAGCTGATATTGTTAAGCCAATTTTGGTTTTAGGAGTTGTTTCTCCAGAATATGCACCAATTGCTGCAGCAAATGATATTTCACTTACTATTCCTAATTTAGAATGGTTAAAAGAAGCTGAAAAGTACCTTGAAAAGGAACATTTACAATTGAAAGTTCACATTGGTATTGATTCTGGTATGGGCAGAATTGGTTTCAATGAAGACGAAGATTTGATTGAAGCAAGTAATTATTTAAAAGATAATCCCAATTTCTTCGTGGAAGGGATGTTCGCTCACTTTGCGTCAGCCGATAGTGCGGATGATACTTATTTCAAGCACCAAGTAGAAAAGTTTAATCATATGAAGAGTTTATTAACGGTTAAACCTAAATGGATTCATGTTGATAATACTGCTGCTAGTGTATTCGGGAAAGATGTAAAAAGTGATATCGTTCGTTTTGGCATTGGAATTTATGGCTTAAATCCATCATCTAATCCTGCTAGTTCTGATTTAAACTCTCAAGTTAAATTAACTCCTGCACTTTCATTTGTTAGTGAATTAACTCATGTTAAGACAATTCATAAAGGTGATGGAGTAAGTTATGGTTCAACTTTTGTAGCTGATAAGGATACCATCATTGGTACTGTTCCTGTTGGTTATGCTGATGGCTGGATTAGAAAGTTTCAAGGCTTCAAAGTCAAAGTTGGCAATAGTTATTGTCCAATTGTTGGCCGAATTTGTATGGATCAATTTATGGTTGAACTTCCAGAAAAGATGCCAATTGGTACTAAGGTAACAATTATTTCAGATAATCCAAATGATCCAAATAATATTAAAGCAGCAGCTGATTATGTTGATACTATTCACTATGAAGTTGCATGTCTTTTGGATGATCGTTTGCCAAGAAAGTATTTTGAAAAATAAAAAAATAGAGTAGCCAGGGAACTTCCTAGCTACTCTATTTTTAATAAATTATAAATTAGTCTTCTTGAGGCTTAGATAAAAATACGCCTGGGTTCTCATCACTCATGATAGTAAGACCGGCTTGCAAGTCTTCGATTTCAGCTACGACGTAACCCTTCTTATGAAGCTTTTCAACAATAGTCTTCATGGTAGTTTCTGAAACGCCGGCTGGTAAGGTGAATAAAGTTCTACGAACGAAGTCACCACCGAGTTCACCTGCGGAAGCATCCAAAGTCATAACGCTAGCCATGTTAGAGTATTTAGAAATAATCTTTGACATCTTAACCAAGTTACCACGGGAATTATCTGATAAAACAGTTAAAACGTATGAACCATGTTTGATGTTCCAAGCGTCGGATAACATTCTAAGTAAACTTGCGTGGGTAAGAATTCCATAAAACTTGTTTTCTTCATCAAGTACTGAAATATAAGGTAAGTCCTTGATGTTGAAGAAGACCTTAAAGAATGGTGAGTTAACTTTGATAGTCTTAGTTGCATTCTTTAATAAGTAGGTTACAGGAAGAGTCATGTCGCCACCTTGTGACTTATGACGGTAGATGTGCATCTTGTAAATATTTCCGCGGAAAATTGTGCCAGTATCATCTAAGATTGGCACACATCTGAATCCTGAATCTTCAAGGATTTTTAAAGCTTCCTCCAAAGTTGCTTTTTCATTCACTGTAGTAAGATAATCTTTTTTTAAGACTAAAGATTTGATAAGCATTTAGCTGCCTCCATTACATGAAAATATCGAAATAATTATAGCATAAATCAACAATGATGATTAAATAAAAATTAAATCATTGCTTTTAGACATTCTCATTTTAACATTGATAGGGCAAAGAAAAAAAGCATCTTCAAAAAGAAGATGCTTTTAGACATTAATTATTAGTTAATTATTGACGAACCTTAACGCCAGTTTCTTCGAAGGCCTTGTCCATAACCTTCTTCAATTGATCTGCTGAAGCAGTCATCAATTCTTTTTCCTTGTCACTTAATGGCATTTCAATAACTTGTTCAAGACCTTTACGTCCAACAACTGCTGGAGTACCGATGTGAAGGTCGTGTAAACCATATTCACCATCCATTGGTACTGAAAGTGGAAGTACACGGTGTTCATCGTTAAGGATTGCCTTTGCGATCATTGCTGAAGCAGTACCGATACCGTAGAAAGTAGCACCCTTCTTGTTAATGATGTCGTAAGCCATGTCAGCAACTTGCTTGTGAATTTCGTCAAGCTTAGAATCATCCATGCCGTGAGCCTTAATCCAGTCAGCAACCTTTACACCACCAACGTTGTTGTAGCTCCATGCAGGGAATTCAGTATCACCGTGTTCACCAAGCATGTATGCGTTAACTGAAGCTGGGTCAACGTGTTCCATTTCACCGATAACCTTTTGAAGACGACCTGAGTCAAGTGAAGTACCTGAACCGATAACACGATCCTTAGGGAAACCTGACATTCTCCAAGTTGCGTGAGTCAAAATGTCAACTGGGTTGGCAACAACTAAGAAGATACCTTCAAAGCCTGATTCAACAACTGGTTCAACGATTGAAGATAAAATCTTCAAGTTCTTGTTAACAAGGTCAAGGCGAGTTTCACCTGGCTTTTGAGGAGCACCAGCAGTAATAACAACTAAGTCTGCGTCCTTGCAGTCAGGGTAGTCAGCTGCGTAGATGTTCTTTGGTGAAGTCCAAGGAGTAGCATCGGCTAAATCGATTGCGTCACCTTCAACGTGTTCCTTAGCGATGTCGATGATACCTAATTCTTCAGCAATACCTTGTTGCACCATTGAAAATGCAAAAGTAGAACCTACAGCACCGTCACCAACTAAAATAACTTTACGAGGTCTTTCTTCTCTTGACATAAATAAAAATCTCCTTTTTTATTAGTGATATTTTTAACAATTGCATTATATCATGAATTGATGTATCTTGTGCTATCATAAATTGGATAATTTAATTAGGAGTGCAAAAAATGAAGATAATTGCGGGTTTAGGCAATCCAGGAAAAAAGTACGATCGAACTAAGCATAACACTGGTTTTATGGCTTTAGATCAGTATTTAAAAACGAATAGTTTAACTTTAAATAAAGATAAATTTGATGGTTTATGGACAAAAGAAAAAATTAATGGAGAAGATGTAATTTTTCTTGAACCACAAACATTTATGAATGATTCGGGTAAAAGTATTGCCCAGGTTGCCAATTTCTTTAAAGTTAAACCAGATGATATTTTAATCATTCAAGATGATATGGATATGCCAATTGGTAAGATAAGAATCCGTGCCAATGGTAAGTCTGGTGGTCATAATGGAATCAAAAGCATTATTCGTGATCTTGGTACAGAAAAGTTTAATCGATTGAAGATCGGTATTAGACACCCTGAAAAGACTAGTGTTGTTTCTTGGGTGTTAACACCATTTGATCAAGATCAACAAAAATTAATGGATACTGCATTTGATACAAGCTGTAATATTATTGATGATTTTATTGGTGGAAAAGATAGCCAATATTTAATGAATAAGTACAATTAAGATGCAATTAATAGATTTTTTAAATAAAGATCAAGAATTAAGTAAATTTATTGAAAATACTAAAAAAGAAAAGAACTCACTAATCACTGGCGCCAATGCCGGTGCTTTTAGTCTACTTTTAAAAGATTTTTTACTTAAAAGACAAGCTCCAATTATTTTAGTAGAAGAAAATGAAAATAAGGCTCAAAATATTTATGGTGAATTAAGTAGTATTTTCGATAATAACTTAGTTCACATGTTTCCAGTTGATGCAACGATTGCAACACAAACAGCAGTAGCATCACCTGATCAGCTAAGTAGTAGAATTCAAAGTTTGAATTTTTTACTGTCGAATAAGGCAGGAATAGTTGTAACAACTCCGCAAGGATTGCAGTACAAACTTTCAAATCCAGAAGATTTTAAAAATGCTAAAGTAGACTTTTATTCTGGAGCAGAGTTCGAATTGGCTAATTTAAGCGCCTGGTTTGTTAATGCAGGCTATCATAAAGAGGCAATGGTTGCTAGACCAGGTGAGTTTGCAATTCGTGGGGATATTTTGGATGTTTATCCTTTGGATCAAGAAGAACCAGTTCGAATTGAATTCTTCGGCGATGAAGTAGATACGATTAAAAGTTTTGACTTAGCAAGTCAAAGAAGTAGTCATGAGCTTGAAAAAATAAGTATTTCATCAGCTTTAGATCGTGTTTTTTCAGCTGAAGAAATAAAAAATGCAGCCGAAAAACTTTCAGAAGATATAAAGCATGCTCCAGCAGCTGATAAAGATGTAAAAGATAATTTTACTGAAGTAATTTATGCTTTAAACGATGGTGGATTACCAAAAAATTATGCCATTATAGTGGATTATTTAATTAAAAAGCCAGCTAGTTTATTAAATTATTTAAATCCCGACGGTTTAATTTTCTTTGATGATTTTCCACTCATTAAGCAGGCTGTACAAGACGTTGATGAACAAAATGCGGCTTTTATTACTGATGAAATGAAAACCGGAGCGATGCTCCCGCAGCAAAAATTACGTTTTGACTTTAGCAAAGTTTTGACTAATGACAAGCATAATCGGGTTTATCATTCATTATTCCAAAGAAGTATGGGGCGAATTAAATTAGGTCAAATGCTAAATTGGAGTACGCGTGAACCTGAACAATTCTTTAGCCAAATGCCATTAATCAAAGCCGAAATTGAGTCTTATCAAAAAAATAAGCAGACGGTAATCTTGCAGGCAGATACGGAAAAGCGGGCGCAACAAATTGAAAAAACAATGGCGGATTTTGATATGCATCTGCCAGTAGTTGACAATGATGATTTACGTGAAAAGCAAACGCAAATTACCGTTGATGGTTATGTAAGTGGTTTTACTTTACCGGACAGTAACCTGATTTATTTAACTGAAAGAGAACTTTTCAATAAGCGTCCCCAACGTAAAAAGCATGTTAAAACGCTAGAAAATGCTCAGAGACTGCGTAACTATACTGAATTAAAGCCTGGTGACTATGTCGTCCACGTTAATCATGGTATTGGCCGATTCGAAGGGATTAAAACCCTTGAAAATAATGGCGTCAAGCGTGACTATATTACGATTACTTATCAAAAGGGTGATCAATTATTTGTTCCAGCTGACCAATTAAGTTTGGTGCAAAAATATGTTGGCTCAGAAGGTAAAACTCCGCATATTAATAAATTAGGCGGCAGTGAATGGGCTAAGACTAAGCGAAAGGTTCAATCTAAGGTAGAGGATATCGCTGATGACTTAATTGAACTTTACGCTAAGCGTGAATCAGAAAAAGGTTTTGCCTTTGAGCCTGATGATCAGCTGCAACATGATTTCGAAAATGCCTTTCCATATGTTGAAACTCCTGATCAATTAAGATCTACTAGTGAAATTAAAGCTGATATGGAAAAAGATCGTCCAATGGATCGCCTGCTTGTGGGGGATGTTGGCTTTGGTAAAACTGAGGTAGCAATGCGTGCAGCCTTTAAGGCGGTCCAAGATAATAAACAGGTCGCTTTTTTAGTACCGACGACGATTTTGGCTCAGCAGCACTACCAAACAATTAAGGATCGCTTTAAGGACTTTCCAGTTAATGTGGCAATGCTGTCACGTTTTCAAACTTCTAAAGAGTCGAAAGAAATAATTGAAGGACTCAAAAATGGAGAAATTGACATTGTGGTTGGTACTCACCGAATTTTATCCAAAGATGTTGAATTTAAAGATCTAGGCTTGTTGATTGTCGATGAAGAGCAACGCTTTGGAGTAAAACATAAGGAGCGGTTAAAGCAGCTTAAAGCTAATATCGATGTTTTAACTTTGACTGCAACTCCAATTCCAAGAACGCTTCATATGTCGATGGTTGGTGTTCGCGATTTATCAGTTATGGAAACTCCACCTCAAAATAGATATCCAATTCAGACTTATGTCATGGAACAGATTCCAAGTGTGATTAAGTCTGCTTGTTTACGAGAAATGCAAAGAGGAGGACAAGTCTTTTATTTGCATAATCGAATTGGCGATATTGATGAAGTGGTTGAACGTTTGCAGCAACTGATTCCAAATGCTAGAATTGCCTCTGCTCATGGCCGAATGAGTCAGAATCAATTAGAGGATATTTTATACCGTTTTCTCAATAAGGAATTTGATATTTTAGTTACGACTACAATTATTGAAACAGGTATTGATATGCCAAATGTCAATACGATGATTATTGAAGATGCAGATCACTACGGTCTAAGTCAGCTTTATCAACTACGTGGCCGAATTGGTAGAAGCGCCCGTCTTGCTTATGCATATTTCCTCTATCAACCAAATAAAGTTTTGACTGAGGTGGGAGAAAAGCGGTTGGAGGCAATTCGCGACTTTACTGAATTAGGATCGGGTTTCAAAATTGCCATGCGAGATCTGTCAATACGTGGAGCCGGAGATATGCTCGGTGCCCAGCAACACGGTTTTATAGATAGTGTTGGTTATGATCTTTATTCTCAAATGCTTAGTGATGCGATTAAAGCACGTAAGAATAAGAAAAAGGTCAAAAAATCAAATGCAGAAATTGATTTGGGTCTTGAAGCATATATTCCTGATAAATATATCGGTGATCAAGAAGAAAAAATTGAATTTTACAAAAAGATTAAAGCTGCCTCAAATCAAGAAGAACTTGATAAAATTGAAGATGAATTACTTGATCGCTTTGGTGATTATCCGGTTGCAGTTGAAAATATGTTGGCCGTTGCTTCAATCAAGATGGATGCAGATTTAGCCGGCGTATTAAGTGTGATTAGATCTAAGGATAATCAAAGCAGAATAAAAGTTGAGTTTGACGCAGAAGCTTCAAAGGAACTCGAAGGACCGAATATTTTTAGAGCCTTAGAGCATGTCAGTTTTAAGGCGAGAATTAGTATGACACCAGAAAAGCACTTGTCAGTACTATTAGAATTGCCAGACAAACTTAAAAATAGAGTTTTAATAAATGAACTTAAGACACTTTTACATTCAGCAAGTGAAATAATTCAAAGATAAAAGTTATGAGGTAATAAAATGAGAATTGATAAATTTTTAAAGATTTCCCGTTTAGTAAAGAGAAGAACAGTGGCCAAAGAAATGGCTGATCAAGGACGAATCAAAGTTAATGATAGAGTTGTGAAATCTAGTTATATGGTAAAAATTGGGGATGTCATTGAAGTGGGATATGGCAGTCGTCAAGTAAAAGCAAAAGTGCTTGAAATTCGTGAAACAACTAAGAAAAATGAAGCTAGTGAGTTATACGAACTAGTTGATTAGTCAATGACATTTAGTTGTGAAACTGTTATAATTGAACTAACTTTTTATTTATTAACAGGGGATTAAAAATGAACGAAAATGGACCACGCCTATATAATTCAGAGAGTCCGCAAGCTCGTGAAGCGAGACTAAGAGCAAGACAAGCCAGAATGGAAAAAGCAATTCACCGTAGAAGACGCAGAGTTATTCTTGCTGTCTTTGGGGTAGTCATTATCTTTTTTGGTGTTCAAATTGGAATGAAGGCATCACAAACTAAGCAGATTAATAGTCAAGTACAAGCTTCCAATGAGAAGTTGAAAAAGACAAAGGCTAAAAATGTAAAGTTGACAAATCAACGTGATGACTTAAAAGATCCTAATTATGTAGCTAAGTTAGTTCGTTATAAGTTTTACTATACTAAGCAAAACGAAAAAGTTTATAATGTTCCTGAAGAAAATGGAAATAGTAATTAATGAAGTATCAAGTTGGTAACCGTGTTAACGGCGTAATCAATAATATTACAGATTTGGGTGTGTTTTTGACTTTACCTGGAAGAAAATCAGGGCTTATCCACTTTAGTGATTTTGGAGATAATTGGCAACGTGAGCGTAATCGTCTTAAAGTTGGTGATGAGCTTAGGGTTGTAGTAGTTCATAATAACAAAGGAAAGTTAGCATTATCTTTAAGTAGAGTTAATGATCCCAAGTTGCGAGATTTACATAATAGTTTTTTGGATGTGAGTGCGAACGATTTTGAAAAAACGTTAAGCAAAACATCTGAAGAAGCAAAAGATGAAATTAATAAGTTAAAGAAAGTATTAGCTGAAAATTGATTTTTATAAAAAAGATTCGAGTCTTAAGTTTTGAGATTTGAATCTTTTTCTTTATTTTGGCAATAGAGGTAGAAGTTAATGAAGCAAAGTAAAAGACTAGTATAATTTATGAGTGTACTGGTGGTATGATAAAACATAAAAATTATTTTATATAAAAGAAAATGAATCAAATTATCGAATTTTTTCAAGAAAATAAAGTAGGTTTAAAAAATAAATGCTTAGTAATTGCAACAAGCGGTGGACCTGATTCCATGGCTTTAGTTGATATGCTGACTAAGCTAAAAGATAAATATAATTTGCGCTTAATTGTGGCACATTTTGATCATCAATTGCGCCCTGATAGTAAGCAAGAAACAATTTTATTAGAAAAATATTGTCATAAAAATCATTTAGAATTTAGAAATAAAATTTGGGTTAGAGATCATAAATTATTAAGTGGAATTGAGGCTGCGGCTCGCGAAAAACGTTATCGTTTTTTAGTTGATTTAGTTAATGAACTTTCTGCAGATTATTTACTCACTGCTCATCATGGGGATGATCTAGTTGAAAATATTCTACTTAAGCTGATTAGATCAGGAAATCCAAACGAAATGAATAGTCTGCAGGCCATAAGTAAAAGAGAAGGTATCTTACTCTTGCGCCCCTTATTGTCATTTTCGAAAAATGATTTACTTCTTTATGTTCAAGCAAATCATTTAGATTATATTGAAGATGCAACTAATGCGGAAGATGATGTGATGCGAAATCGTTTAAGACATCATGTGGTACCGCTATTGAAAAAAGAAAATCCGGATTTAATTAAGAATGCTCTTCGTTTTAATCATGAGATGAATCAATATGTTGTAGTTTCTGAAGAATGGTTTGAAGATCTAGAACAGCCGGAAGAAATTTTTGATCAAGTGTATCGAATTAAATCTGATGAATTAAAAAAGCTGAATTCGGAAAAGCAAGCCTTTTATTGGCAACATTTTATTTGGAATAAATGGCACTTACGAGTAAATGATGAGTTAAATGGATTTACTTTACAGCAGTATCAGGGCTATGATTATGTGTGGCGGGATAAAGATCTTTTGACTAAAGACTTTGTTTCAAAATTTGATTTACAGCTAGATCGTCCATTTGAATTTTTAGGTAGGAAATTTTTGCTGACGGAAAATGCTGCTTATCCAGCTGAAAAAATTGGCAAATTTAAAGCATCAACGATAAATTTCTCGGCTGGAAGCTTATCTTTGGGCACCAGATTAAATCTCAAAGATGGTCATCATGCTAAGAGTAAAAAATTCTTTTCAGCGGCAGCAATCCCGTCAATTTTAAGAAAATATTGTTTGACTATTTTTAATAACGATCAACCTGTTTTTGTTGAAAATACATATCAAAATCAGGTAATTGCGGGCAAGCAAAAAGAATTTTTTGTTTATCGCTTAAAAAATATATAAGAACTATTTAAAAAAATAGAGCTAGTCGTATATTTGTGATACACTTTTAAACGTATATTATTTATAAACTTTGCGGAGGTTTTATATGAAGAATAACCGGAATAGGCTATTATCAAATGGTCTTTTCTATATAGTAGTGTTCCTTCTGCTCCTTTGGGGAATAAACTGGGCACTTGGCGGTTCTAATAACTCTGGTGGTAGCGAAAACATCAGTTATTCACAATTTGTGAAAGACTTACGCCAAGGCAAAGTTAAGAGCTTTAGCGTTCAACCTGCAAACGGTGTTTACTCGGTTTCAGGTAGCTATAAGAGTGCACAAAAGACACAGAATAAATCTAATAACAGTTTTGACTTTTTCAATGGTAATTCAAGTCGTGAAGTAACACGCTTCAATACTACAATGCTTCAAAACGATTCTAGTGTATCTAATGTGCAAGACTTAGCACAAAAGAGCAACGCCAAAATGACTACACAAGGCGAGTCTCAGTCAGGTAACTGGATCTCAACAATTGTAATGCTTGTACCAACTATTTTGTTCATTGTGATGCTTTGGATGATGATGAACCAAGGTGGTGCAGGTCGTGGAAACGGCGGTATCATGAACTTCGGACGTTCCCATGTTAAGCCTGAAGATCCTACTAAGAACAAGGTTCGTTTCTCTGATGTAGCTGGTGAAGAAGAAGAAAAACAAGAATTAGTTGAAGTTGTAGAATTTTTGAAAAACCCAACTAAATACACTAAGTTAGGTGCTAAAATTCCTTCTGGTGTGTTACTTGAGGGTCCTCCAGGTACTGGTAAGACATTACTTGCAAGAGCTGTTGCTGGTGAAGCAAATGTTCCTTTCTACTCAATTTCAGGTTCAGATTTTGTTGAAATGTTTGTCGGTGTTGGTGCTAGTCGTGTACGTGACTTATTCACTAATGCTAAGAAGAATGCACCAAGTATTATCTTTATCGATGAAATTGATGCTATCGGACGTCGCCGTGGAAACGGAATGGGCGGAGGAAACGATGAACGTGAACAGACATTAAACCAATTATTGGTTGAAATGGATGGATTTAACGGTGATGAAGGTGTTATCGTTATTGCCGCAACTAACCGTTCAGACGTTTTGGACCCAGCCCTTCTTCGTCCAGGTCGTTTCGATAGAAAAGTTTTAGTTGGTCGTCCAGATGTTAGAGGTCGTGAAGCTATCTTACGTGTTCACGCTAAGAATAAGCCACTTGCACCAGATGTAGACTTAAAGGAAGTTGCTCGTCAAACTCCTGGTTTTGTTGGTGCTGACCTTGCTAACGTTTTAAACGAAGCCGCTTTGGTTGCTGCTCGTCGTAACGGTACAGAAATTACGGCATCAGATATTGATGAAGCTGAAGATAGAGTAATTGCCGGTCCAGCTAAGAAAGATAGTATTATTTCTGAAAAGGAACGTCGTCGTGTTGCTTTCCACGAAGCTGGTCACTCAATTGCTGGTCTTGTTTTAAGTGATTCAAGAACAGTTAGAAAGGTTACTATTGTACCTCGTGGCCGTGCTGGTGGATATAACATCATGCTTCCAAAGGATGATCAATTTATCTTGACTGAAAACCAATTGTTTGAACAAATCGTTGGTTTGATGGGTGGTCGTGCCGGTGAAGAAGCTACACTTGGTGATAAATCAACTGGTGCTTCAAATGACTTTGAACAAGCTACTCAAATTGCTCACAGCATGGTTGTTAACTATGGTATGACTGATTCACTTGGAATGGTTGAACTTGAAAAAGAAGGCGAAACCAATCCATACGGAGCAAAGCCTTACAGTGAAGCAACTGCTGCTAAAATCGATGAAGCTGTTAAGAAGATTCTTGATCGTGGACATGCCAAGGCACTTGAAATCGTTAAAGAAAATAAGGAAAAGCATCGCATTATTGCTGAAGCTTTGCTTAAGTACGAAACTTTAAACGAAAAACAAATCATGTCTTTATACAAGACTGGTAAGATGCCTGAATCTAGTGAAGAATATCCAAGTGAAGCAGAAGCATCAACTTATGAACAAGCTAAGGCTGCTGCTGAAAAGAGAGAAGTTTTAAAGGAAAAGAAGGATAAAAAAGAAGACCAAACTCTTAAACAAGATGAAGCTTCAATAAAACTTCCTTCAGAAAAGACTGATAATCAATCAGATGCTTCAGTGGATAAAACTCCTCAAAACTCAGATAAAGATTCTTCTGATAAGGGCGAAAATAAAGATAAATAGAAGAAATAGGGCCTGCAAAGGCTCTATTTTTTTAGGAGGAAAAATGGAAAATTACTTAGTTAAAGCAATTGATAAAACTAAAAACTTGAGATTATTAACCATTACGGCTAAAGGAGTAGTTGCTGAAGCGCAACAGCGTCATGATACTTGGTCAGCATCATCTGCTGTATTAGGGCGCACTTTACTTGGAACACTTTTATTAGCAGGTGCCGAATTAACTGATAAAGAAGAATTAACAGTTAGATTGTTAGGTAATGGTCCAGTTGGGCCTACTGTAGTAACTGCAAAAGCAGATTTAACAGTCAAGGGTTATGTTAAGAATCCACATATTGCACTGCCACCAAAAGAAGATGGACATATCAATGTTAAAAAGGCTGTTGGGCAAGGTTGGCTTGAAGTTACTAAAGATTTAGGTTTGAAAGAACCATATACTGGTCAAGTTCCAATTGTTTCTGGAGAAATTGCAGAAGATTTTGCTTACTATTTGACTAAGTCTGAACAAATTCCTTCAGCAGTTGGTTTGTCAGTTTTCGTAAATCCAAACAATACAATTGGCGCAGCTGGTGGTTTTATGTTACAAGCTCTTCCTGGTGCAAGTGATACTTTAATTGACCAAACAATTGAGCGAATCAAAAAATTGCCTCAATTATCATCAGCCTTTCTTGATGGAATGACTCCTGAAGATCTTGCTAAGAAGATTTTAGGCGATGATTGTAAGATCTTTGATCCTGAAGAAGTGGCTTATAAGTGTGACTGTTCAAAAGAAAAATATGCTAAGATTTTGGAAACTTTAAAGTCATCTCAACTTAAGGAAATGATTGAGCAAGATCATGGTGCAGAACTTACTTGCAATTTCTGTGGTAACAAATATCATTACAGTGAAGATGAATTGAAAAATATTCTTGCAAAAAAGTAAATCTTTGCATTAATTAATCTCGATGTTTTGACCATGAGGGCTTTTTTGTTACAATTATTGAAGTGTTTTGAAAGGATGGTTTGATGGATAACAGCTGGAAAATTCGTGAAATCGAAATACCAAACCGAGTTGTTGTTGCACCAATGGCTGGAGTATCAAATTCTGCTTTTAGAGTTGTGTGTAAAGAATTTGGGGCAGGGTTAGTAGTTTGCGAAATGATTTCAGATCATGGAATTATTTATCGAAATAAGAAAACTCTTAGAATGATGGATGTTGATCCTCGTGAACACCCAATGAGTATCCAAATCTTTGGTGGAACTGAGGAAACATTACTTCAAGCAGCGCAGTATGTTGATCAGCATACTGATGCAGATATTATCGATATTAATATGGGCTGTCCTGTACCTAAAGTAACGAAGACTGATGCAGGGTCTAAATGGCTTCTTGATTCAAATAAGATTTATCAAATGGTTCATGCCGTAGTACAAAATGTATCTAAACCAGTTACTGTTAAAATGAGAATTGGTTGGGACCGTAAGCATATCTTTGCAGTTGAAAATGCTTTAGCCGCTCAAGAGGCTGGTGCTTCAATGCTTGCAATGCATGGTAGAACTCGTAAGCAAATGTATCAAGGTGAAGCCGATTGGGAGACTCTTCATGATGTCGCTCAAGCTTTAGATATTCCATTCGTGGCAAATGGTGATATTAAAACACCCGAACTTGCTAAAAAAGCACTTGATGAAATTGGTGCTACAGCTGTAATGGTCGGAAGAGCTGCTTTGGGTAATCCTTGGATCTTAAAGGATATGACACATTATCTTGAGACCGGTGAGAAACTCAGACCTCAAACCGTTGAAGAGAAGATTGCAACTGCTAAACATCAATTAGATGGTTTAGTTGAACTTAAGGGAGAAAGAATTGCTGTTCCAGAATTCAGACAGCAAGCTGCCTATTATTTAAAAGGTATTCCCCGTTCAGCCCGGACTCGTGCTAAAATAAATGAAGTATGGACACGTCAGGAAGTATATGATTTGCTTGATAATTTTGTAGACGATTACGAAAAGTGGCAATCAAAGCGCGAAGCTAGACGTGCAGCAGTGAACGAATAATGGAGGAAAGATAAATTGGCAAAAAATGAAATGAACGATCAGTTGATCGCTCGTCGTCAAAAGATGGAAGAATTACGTGATAATGGCATTGAACCATTTGGTGTAAGAAAATTTGATCGTCAAGATTTGGCTCGTACTTTAAATGAAAAGTACAAAGATGAAGATAAAGATGAATTGAATGAAGATATGCCTAAAACCAAAATTGCAGGACGTATGCTTGCAAAACGTGGTAAGGGTAAAGTAGGCTTTGCTGATATTTATGACCGTACTGGTAAGATTCAAATTTACGTACGTAAAGATATCGTTGGTGAAGAAAACTATCAAATCTTCAAAAAGTCAGATATTGGTGACTTTTTAGGTATTGACGGCGAAGTTATGAAGACTGATACTGGTGAATTGACCATTCGTGCAACTCACGTAACATTCTTATCAAAGGCTCTTCGTCCATTACCAGATAAGTTCCATGGTTTGAAGGATGTTGAACAAATTTACCGTCAACGTTACCTTGACCTCATTACTAACCGTGAAAGCTACATGCGCTTTGTTCACCGTACTCAAATTATTCAAGCAATCCGTAATTACTTAAATGAACGTGACTTCTTGGAAGTTGAAACTCCAGTACTTCACAATATCCCAGGTGGTGCCGAAGCTCGTCCATTTATTACTCACCACAACGCTTTAGATATTAACCTTTACATGAGAATTGCTTTGGAACTTCCACTTAAGCGTCTTATTGTTGGTGGTATGGAACGTGTTTACGAAATTGGCCGTGTATTCAGAAATGAAGGTCTTGACACTAAGCACAACCCTGAATTTACTGAACTTGAAACTTATGCTGCATACTGGGACTTCCATGATGTAATGGATGAAGCAGAAGGTATTATTCGTGCTGCAGCTAAGGTTGTTTCAGAAGATGGTAAAATTACTTACCAAGGTACTGAACTTGACTTAGGCAAGCCATTCCGCCGTGTACACATGGTTGACTTGATTAAGGAAAAGACTGGTGTTGACTTCTGGAAGCCAATGACTCTTGATGAAGCAAGAAAAGTTGCTGATGAACACCACGTTCATTATGAAAGCTACTGGAAAGTTGGTCACATTATCAATGCCTTCTTTGAAGAATTCGGTGAAGGTTCAATTGTTGATCCAACCTTTGTTTACGGTCACCCAGTAGAAGTATCACCACTTGCTAAGAAGAATGCTGACGATCCAAGATTTACTGACCGTTTCGAAATCTTCATTATGGGTGCTGAATACGGTAACGCCTTCTCAGAATTGAACGATCCTGATGATCAACGTGGACGTTTCGAAGCTCAAATGGCTGAAAGAGAAGCTGGTAACGACGAAGCTGATATGATTGATGAAGATTACCTTCGTGCAATGGAATTCGGTATGCCTCCTACAGGTGGTTTGGGAATCGGTATTGACCGTTTGGTAATGCTTTTAACTGATGCACCAGCCATTCGTGATGTATTATTATTCCCAACAATGCGTCCAGAAAAGATTGCTTCAATCGACGCAGAAGTTAAGGCCGACATGGAAAAGAAGAACAAGAAGGACTAATATCAAACTTCTAGAGCGTTGGGAAAAATAGTAAATAGCCTCAATAGCAGGTATCAATCTAAACTATATTCCAATTTATATAGAGATTAAGTCGCTATGTGAACTCATAGCGAAACATAAAAGCCATTAGCAGTTTAAAATCTTGCTGATGGCTTTTAATTTTTATGAATTTGGCATTTAATTACAGTTATAAGTTTAGTTAACTGAACCGAATTTAATAAGGAAAAGGCCACTTAGCATACCTATATAACCATTTACTAATATATTGTTAATTATCAGAATTGATTTGCTATACTCAATTCATGATTAAACGAGAGGAGGATCCCTTATTGAAAATTAATTGTCATGTCGATGCTTCCTTAGATAAAGAGTACGGCGAACTTTGGATTCGTAAAATCACTCCAGAGGTGAACGATCTTCTTAATTATTTGACTAATAATGAGCAGGTTTTATGGTGTGCTAAAGATAATGAGTTAAAGCCGATTGCCTATCGGGATATATTTGCAATTCAAACAAATGATCAAAAATTAGACGTTTCAACAATTGATGACCATTATATATATCGCAAACGACTTTCTGTTTTAAAAGATGAGTTAAATGAGGATTTCATTGAGGCTTCCCAAAGTGCTATTTTTAATTTCCGACATATCGATCATTTAGAATTACAGGATAATGGAACAATAGATGTTATTTTGAAAAATAAGCAGCGAATTCCCATTGCTCGGCGGAAAGTTAGGAATTTGAAAAAGAGGTTAGGTATATGAAAAAACACATTTTCCTGATAATTCAAGGTATAATTCTTGGTGAGTTTATTGGACAACTGTTTTCTCTATTATTCAGTTATCTTTATGGATTAAGTAATTATGTCCCTTCGGCACCTACATTTACAAACCATTTTAGTCGTCCGTTAAATGCTGTTCTGGTTTCGGTAATTTTATGGGGACTAATGGGACTAGTTTTCAGTGCGGGAGCCCTAGTTTATAAGAATGAACGATGGTCTATTCGAAAAAAGACAATCATCAACTTTATCATTTATTATTGTGGCTTTGCACCTTTAGCAATTCTGGCCGGTTGGTTTCCATTAACTCTTATTAATTTTTCTATTTTTACTGGAATCTTCATTTTAATTTTTATAGTAATGTGGTTTATAAACATGAACATAGCAAAACGAGAATTAAACCAAATTAATAAAAAAATCAAAAGTCAAAGTTAAATCGGGGCTATTTGGAATAAAAGACGCTTATCTACGAGAAAAGTAGGTAAGGGTCTTTTTTTAGATTAAATAAGTGAATACTTTGTTAAAATAAATGATATAATTAATACAATTTTAATCTTTATAAATAGATAAATTGAAGAATAAAATTAAATGATCAAGAAACAAATAATTCAGGTGAAAAAATGTCAGATTATATTAAAGATATTCGTAAAAAGGTAGGACACGATCCGTTAATCTTAACGTTTGCTAGTGGGATATTGACTAATGATGATAATTTGATTTTGTTGCAAAAGCGTTCTGATTTTAAAACTTGGGGCTTACCAGGCGGAGCAATAGAATTTGGTGAAACTGCTGAAGATGCTTGTGTGCGCGAATTTTTAGAAGAAACAGGTATGAAAGTTAGAGTTAAGTCACTTTTAGGAGTTTCTAGTAATCAGATTCAAAATTATCCCAATGGTGATATTGCACAATCTATTTTGATCATATTTTTGGTTGAATTGATTAAGGAAGTTACTGATAATTTGAGTTCAGAAACTTTAGAGTTAAAGTATTTCAATAAAAATAATCTTCCTAAAATTTTTAATGATCAGCATAGAAAGAGTATTAAAAATTTTTTTGATAATAAAATACCATTTTATGATTAACAGATGTGAAAATGAATAATTTTGGCTGATTCATAAGCATAGTTTCAGTTTAGAGATCGGCGATAAAGTTTTGTTAAATTAGTAGGGGAAAACAGATGAAGAAAGATAAAGTAATTGATTGGGCTATAAGATTACAAAGTTTAGCTCAAGCTGGATTAACTTATTACAAAGATGCATTTGATAAAGAAAGATACCAAGAAATTCGTGATATTTCGGCAGAGATGATGGCTGAAAAATCAGGATTAGAGATCGAAAAAGTAAAGGATCTTTTTTGTAATGAAATAGGTTATCAAACACCTAAAATTAGCACTCGTGCGGCTATTTTTAAAAACAATAAAATTCTATTGGTTCAGGAGAACGATGGCAGTTGGGCTCTTCCAGGCGGATGGTGTGAAGTAAATTTAACTCCAAAGGAAAATTGTATTAAAGAGACCAGGGAAGAGGCTGGTATTGAAATAGAAGTTGAAAGATTGATTTCAATTCATGAATCCAATCGAGATAAGCCACTGTATCCTTATGGTGTTTGTCAAATTTTCTTTTTATGTAAGCCTGGCGCTGGTCATTTTACTAAGAATAATGAAACTATTGATTGCAAATATTTTGCTTTAGATGAATTACCAAAATTGAGTGATGATAAAGATTCTAAAGAACAGGTAGAGCGGTGTTTTGTAGCATATCATGATCGGAATTGGCAAGCAAAATTTGATTAAGTATAATGCGAAAATAAGAAAAACGATTGGGGCTTTAGATCTACAATGGAAAGAAGTGTTCAATATGAAAAAGTTAATTATGTTCAGAGGTAATTCTGGAAGTGGAAAGAGTACTTTGGCACGTGAGATTCATAAAAAATTAGCTAGGAATAACTTATTGATCTCACAAGATACGATTCGTCGAGATATGCTTAGAGCCAAAGATGGTAAAGATACTACTGCTTTGCCACTTTTAGAAAATTTGTTGGAATATGGCCATAATAATTGTGAAATTACGATTTTAGAAGGAATCCTTAATGCTGAATGGTATACGACATTATTTAGAAAAGCTCAGTATTTATATGGTCAAAATATTAACGCTTATTATTTTGATATTCCTTTTAGGGAAACTGTAAAACGACATAAGACGCGACCACAAAGAGGTTCATTCAGTTCAGAAAAAATGAAAACTTGGTGGAATGAAAAAGACTATATTAGATTTATTAAAGAAAGATCTTTTACTAGTGAAATGACTCTAGATGATGAAATTCAAATTGTAATTGAAGATTTGAAAAAAGATCTTTTGAGCTAAAGAGAGATGATCAACACAATGCGTCCTGAAAAGATTGCTTCAATCGACGCAGAAGTTAAAGCTGACATGGAAAAGAAGAACAAGTAAAATATTTTTTCAAAAAGTATTTGCAAAGAGTAGTATTTTTGCTATAATACTTTTTGTATTGCGGAAGTAGTTCAGTGGTAGAACACAACCTTGCCATGGTTGGGGTCGCGGGTTCGAATCCCGTCTTCCGCTCCAAGATTCAAAGACTCGCCTTTGGTGAGTCTTTTTTGTTGTTTCCTGAAAAATTGAAAAATAAAATAAAAAAGTGCTTGCATTGAAAAGAGATTTTGCTATAATAATATTTGTGTTGCGGAAGTAGTTCAGTGGTAGAACACAACCTTGCCATGGTTGGGGTCGCGGGTTCGAATCCCGTCTTCCGCTCCA
>NZ_CALPCQ010000005.1 GCF_943193025.1 Lactobacillus agrestimuris | reverse complement strand
TTTCTGCAGGTTCAAATACCTATAGTCTCACAAGCCTTGATATAACAGCATCTTTTCTGCATATTTGCTGCAGGTTTTCTGCAGGTTCAAATACCTATAGTCTCACAAGCCTTGATATAACAGCATCTTTTCTGCATATTTGCTGCAGGTTTAAACACCTATAATCTCACAAGCCCTGATATAACAGCATCTTTTTTGCACATTTGCTGCAGGTTTTGCTGCAGATCTATCAAAATAAGGCGAAGCCACAATCGGCTCCGCCTTTTTGTTTATTCTTCTAATAACCAATCTTTCACATTTCTGTCTTCTGTAAAAGACATTAGTTCATATTTTCTAAAAGTGTCTTCCATAAAAGACATTAGCTCGTATTTTTCAAAAGTGTCTTCCGTAGAAGACATTAGCCCGTATTTTCTAAAAGTGTCTTCTACAAAAGACATTTACCCATATTTTCCAAAAGTGTCTTCCATAAAAGACATTAGCTCATATTTTCTAAAAGTGTCTTCTACAAAAGACATTTACCCATATTTTCCAAAAGTGTCTTCCGCAAAAGACACCCAAACGGCTTACTACATACCCACCAACCCTCCCTAACACAATATGAATCGTGGTAAGCAATAGAGCATATGTTTCAGGCATGTCGCCTGTACGCATGCTGATCCTTCAGCAATGACTACTACCTCGCAGGAGTTATAAACCTGTGGATCTTGCTCGAAGAATTTTGTACATTATAGGCTCCTTCATGCTGAAGCCTTTCTCTATTGCAGTTTTTTGTATTTTCAAGGAGGATTAGACCACATGAAGAAAAATTTAAGAATCGTTAGCGCTGCTGCTGCTGCTTTATTAGCTGTTGCTCCAGTTGCTGCTACTGCTGTTTCTACTGCTGACGCTGCAACTGTTGTTAATGCAGGTTCAGCAATCAACACTAACACTAATGCTAAGTATGATGTTGACGTAACTCCAAGTATCTCAGCTGTTGCTGCAGTTGCTGCTAATACTACTACCAATACTCCAGCAATCGCTGGTAACCTTACTGGTACTATTTCAGCAAGTTATAATGGTAAGAGCTACACTGCTAACTTAAAGAATGATGCAGAAAATGCTACTATTACTGAAGGTACTAGCACTACTGCAGTTAAGCCAGCTGACTTGAAGGCTAACACTGCTTACACTGTAACTGTTAAGGATGTATCATTTAACTTTGGTTCAGAAAACGCTGGTAAGATTATTACCCTTGGTTCAGCTAACTCAAACGTTAAGTTCACCGGTGTAGACAGCGATGGCAAGACTGAAACTAATGTATCAACTTTAAAGGTTAAATTAGACCAAAATGGTGTTGCAAGTCTTAAAAATGTTTCAATTGCTAACGTATACGCAATTAACACTACTGATAACAGCAACGTTAACTTCTACGATGTAACTACTGGTACTAATGTAACTACTGGTAGCGTATCAGTAAATGCTGATAATCAAGGTCAAGTTAACATTTCTAGCGTTGTAGCTGCAATCAATTCTAAGTACTTTGCTGCTCAATACGCAAATAAGAAATTAAATACAGTTAATGTTAATGTTGAAAATGCAGTTAAAGATGCTTTAAAGGCAGCTAACATTGAATCAAATGCTGTAGGTTACTTCAAGGCTCCAAGTACACTTACTGTTAACTTGAAGGCAACTTCAAATACTAATGGTAAGTCAGCTACTTTGCCTGTAACTGTAACTGTTCCTAACGCTATTTCAGATTCAGTTCAAAGCACTTCAAAGACTATTATGCACGCATCATACTACTACAACAAAGAAGGTAAGCGTGTAGGTACTGACAAGATCGGTGCATACAACTCAGTAAACGTATTGCCAAACACTGTTCAAATCAACGGTAAGGCTTACTACCAAGTTGTTGAAAACGGTAAGGCTGTTGACAAGTACATCAACGCTGGTAACATCGATGGTACTAAGCGTACTTTGAAGAAGAATGCTTACGTATACAAGAACAACGGTAAGGCTAAGACTCAAAAGTCAGGCAAGAAGACCAAGAAGGTTCTTGTAAAGAAGGGTACTGAAGTAACTACTTACGGTGCTAAGTTCAACATCAACGGTAAGGCTTACTACAGAATCGGCCGTAACAACGAATACGTTAAGGTTGCAAACTTCTAAAAAGTAGTTAGCAAACGCTAATTAAACAAGAAAGTCGAAGCATTTAGCTTCGGCTTTTTTGTTGCTAGAAATAATCAAATAAGCGTTACATCGCAACTGATGTAACGCTTATTTAAAACTCCTAATTTTTCAAAACCTTCTTTAACTTATCAATAACTCGAATCTTAGACCTCTGCAGTCTCTTGCGATTTATCCCAGTTTCCTTACTGATAGTCGTAAACTTCTTACCGTCAATAATGTGTTCAAGCAGAACTTTTTGATCTAACTCACTCATCTTATTAAGTTCTGCTCGAATGATAATCAATTCATCCATGATTTGCTCTTTTCCTAGTTCTAATGCTCCATCAACTGAAGTTTGACGTTCGTTCCAGAGATGAACCTTGCGAACCATATCGGTAATTCGCCAAATGATCATTCTAAAAGTTCGTTTATCAACTTCTTCCGCAGTCATGTCAGGATGCTCTTCAATCATTTGAGCGTAAATAATAATTCCTTCTTGAAAGAGATCTTCATAGTTTGATGAAGTTGGCTTAATATGTGCCGACTTCAATGCTCCTGCTACTAATCTCTGATTATTCCATGCTTTGTTAAAGTTTTCTGGTTTAATTTTCATTTTGTGACTCCTAAATTTGTTGTCACAAGGCCTTGCGCATATAGAACTTTATCAAGATTAGAATAGTGAAACAAAACCAAGTAACTGTCTCGAAATGTCTATTAAATCAGCATTCTTATCTACCAAAATTACTTAATATGTTTAAGAATGTTGCTACATAGGGATCGATAATTGGTTACTTGGTTTTTAAAAATTTACAAAAAGATACAAAAAACCGCCATACACTCTTTAGACAAGTGTATAGCGGTTTTGTTTTAATGATGATTAGTTAATCTCTTAAGTATTCGATATGCTAAACCGTAGTCTTGAACTTTAACAATGTCATGTTCTTCAAGCACACGCTCGCTAACATAATTAATTCGATCCTTCATTACGTCTGATGTTACTGTTTGAATATCAGGAAGATCTTGAAGATTCGACTTCTTGCTTTTATGGTTTCTGCAGAGAATTGTTTTTCGATTATGAATTTTGACTTTACAGTCCAGCTCTGAAAGGTAGGATATTATCATTTGAAGTACATGAGAATTGCTTTTTAGATAAATTTCAAAGTTCTTCGCTAAATATTTAGTACATGGAAATTCAAAGATAATATCTTCATCTTCGATTGGAATAGTTTGAAAGAAGATTTTTGATCCTCTGATTTCATATCTATCAACGTAGCGTAGATTGATCCAATCTGTGCTTTTACGTCGATGTCCTGTTAGGGACAGGAAAGCTACAGGACCTAAAGCAATCATATGATGCCGACGTAACTTATGAAGTCTGGCAAGATACCGTTGAAAATCTAACTTTCCAATTAACTTAGTGTCCGAGAAGCGGTTGTTAATTTGCATACTATTTCGTGTCGATAGTACAATTCCTCGGTCTATGGTAATAAATACAGTCCTATATTTATCAAAGAGTGGATTCTTCGAAAAATCATAAGCAACCAACATTCTTTTATAGAAAATACAATCATTATCAATGGTATATTCTACTGAATGTTCTTTAATTACCTTTTCTACTACTTCTTTTGTCCAATGTGGATGTTCAGGGGCTATAACCTCTTGAATAGTGCGCATGGGCAAAATACCTTCCTTACTATATTAAATTTTATAACCTATTAGTATAAGTCATAGACATATAGAATACCATATTTAAAATTTTATTAAGAACTGTTATTTTTAGATTTTTTAAGAATAAGAGCAACAAAAAAAGCCGAAGCCTAATGCTTCGACTTTCTTGTTTAATTAGCGTTTGCTAACTACTTTTTAGAAGTTTGCAACCTTAACGTATTCGTTGTTACGGCCGATTCTGTAGTAAGCCTTACCGTTGATGTTGAACTTAGCACCGTAAGTAGTTACTTCAGTACCCTTCTTTACAAGAACCTTCTTGGTCTTCTTGCCAACCTTGTGGGTCTTAGCCTTACCGTTGTTCTTGTATACGTAAGCGTTGTGCTTCAAAGTACGCTTAGTACCATCGATGTTAGAAGCGTTGATGTACTTGTCAACAGCCTTGCCGTTTTCAACAACTTGGTAGTAAGTCTTACCATCTGCAAGCTTAACAGTAGTTGGTACTACAGTTACAGTGTTGTATGCACCGATCTTGTCAGTACCTACACGCTTACCTTCTTTGTTGTAGTAGTATGATGCGTGCATAATAGTCTTTGAAGTGCTTTCTACAGTAGCTGGAGTTACGTCCTTACCGTTTGGAACAGTAACAGTTACAGGTAAAGTAGCAGTTGCATCATTCATGTCTGAAGTTGCAGTGTAGTTGAAAGTGAATGACTTAGGTGCAACGAACCAACCTTGAGCATCAACTTCAACGCCCATAGCCTTTAAAGCATCCTTAAGGTTGTTAGTGTACTTAATCTTACCTTGGTTGTCAAGTTGGTTTGCGAAGTAACCATTTGCCTTGTTAGTACCAACTGGGATAGCGTTAAGAACTTGAGAAACGTTAAGCTTACCAGCGTCTGAACCAGCGTACATTTCGAAGTTAGCTGAAGTTACAGGTGCACCAGTGTTAGCGCTGAACCAAGTAATAACTTGTGGGTTAGCGAAGTTCTTAGCAACAGTAGTGAAAGTTACCTTATCTAAGTTGATAACACCGTTTTGGTTAAGGGTTACCTTCATGTCACCCTTAGCATCAGTACTTACAGACTTACCGTTTACAGTAGCAGTAGCTGAAGCACCCTTTGGGAAGTGTAAAGTTACTTCCTTGTTAGCGTTCTTAGTACCAAAGTTCAAACCAACACCGTTTAAAGTTACAGTGAAAGTGTCACCAGCAGCAGCTTCGTTTACTTCCTTGTTGAAGTTAGCAGCAGTGATTGATTCACCCTTGCTGTTCTTAAGTTCAAGGCTTGAAACACCTGGGTTAAGAGTTGAGGTAGCAGTAGTACCGTCAACAGTAACGTCAAATGAAGCTGAAACAGCAGCGTTTACACTAGTAATAGCGTTGTTAGTTACTGAAGTGTTTAATGAAATGTTTGGCTTAACGTTAACAGTTGAACCGTTTGATACTTCAGGAACAGTACCAATGTTGGTAGCAGTGTTAACTGCGTCAGCAGAAACAGTAGAAACAGCAGTAGCAGCAACTGGAGCAACAGCTAATAAAGCAGCAGCAGCAGCGCTAACGATTCTTAAATTTTTCTTCATGTGGTCTAATCCTCCTTGAAAATACAAAAAACTGCAATAGAGAAAGGCTTCAGCATGAAGGAGCCTATAATGTACAAAATTCTTCGAGCAAGATCCACAGGTTTATAACTCCTGCGAGGTAGTAGTCATTGCTGAAGGATCAGCATGCGTACAGGCGACATGCCTGAAACATATGCTCTATTGCTTACCACGATTCATATTGTACTAACCCTGAGCGCTAAAAGCAAGCCAAAAACGTTATTATTTTTTTATTGTAATAAATGTCACATAATATTTTTTAATAAATTCTTATGATTTAAATTAAATAATGGCCGATATAACAATAAAAAGCGAGAATACTCTCGCTCTTTATCATTTCATCATTAAATTTTTAAACACCTGAATTTTTACAGACATTTTTCAATAGTAACGCTCTTTGTAATATTTTTCATGCTCGTTTTTTGAACTTTTTGGCTATTTTCTGCGCTAAGTCCATGATCCCAAGTACTAGTTCTAGACTAGTCTTGCTTTGCCTCAGCATCCCCGTCCACAGTGAACACAGTGTTAACAGTACGTTCAACGTATGAAGCAGATTGAGGTTCTTGATAGAGAATCACTCCTTCTTTTTCAAAGATGTCAGCTTGCGCAATGTTGCCCATTTCTGCCTTAATCGCAGTTTCATCAAGCTGAGCCGGGTTAGTAATAGTTAAGTTGGTCTTCTTACCTTCTGAGTTCTTAAAAGTTAATCTCAATGTGTTAGTTTTTGCGTTCATTCTTTATTTCTCCTTATTTTCAACTCATGTATGCTTTTTTAAGCTACATCCCCGTAATTTACGGCATTTTTTGTCCACTTTCTTAAGATTAGTCAGTGATTTCAATATCTCGCTTACTAATTTCAACAATGCTCTTCAAGTTATCGCCTTGAAGCTTAGCTAGAGATGTCCCTACCTTATTAATTGCTTCATCACTTGCATCAGCTTTCAAGTGCTTGAGCTCACGAGCAACTTTCTTGTCACCATATTTTTCTGTGTTAGCGAACTTGTACTGAACTGACTTTTCCATTAAATTTGAATCCATGTTTTTACCATCCTTATATAATGTAGTTTTGACTTGTAGATATAGAACATTTTGTAATCAATCATGCGCGCTAGATGTCTTACACTAATACATACGAAATTAACCGCAAAAATGGGACACTTAATTTTGAAAAAGCTTAATTTCTTTCTCTATGAAAGTTATTACATTGTATTTATAATGTTAATAAAGGGAGGGGAAAATATGAAAAAGTCACTTATTTGGCTAATTATTGCGGTAATTATCGTCTTCACCGGTGGGACTATTTGGGTAAGTAATAACCATTCAGATCCTGCCCACTCTTCTAACTACAATCAAGCTATGTCCGATGGTAAAGCGGCCGCTAGAAACCTTGAATATCGTAAGGCCGCTAAGTACTTCGATCAAGCTTACGAAATAAAGAGTACAAAGACGGCCCTTAATTCTAGTAAGCAAGCTAACTTACTGGCTAATGCTGTTACTCAAGCCGACAATTATCATTTCACTCGTGCTATTACTAACGCTAATGATGCCGCTAGTATTGCAGATGGCTATTCAATTATGAATGACCAAGCCACGAAGCTTTCTAGCAATCTTCAAGAAGTAAAAAGCAATATTGATAATGAAGTTAAGCCGCTGCTAGTCAAGGCTGATCAATACACTAAGAATAAAGATTTTCAAAATGCCAGCTCCACTTACCAAAGTGTCATCGATCTTCCTTATATAAAGGAAAAGTATTATCAAAAGTATCTCAAACAGGCTCAAGATTCGCTTAAAGAAGTTCAGAAGTTGCAAGATGAAGCCGACTCAAATGAGCAATCAAGTTCAGATGAGGAATCAGCTCAATCCAGCTCATCTCAATCAAGCGAGCAATCATCTAGTGCAAACCATCACGCTATGGGCGATCATACCGTTAATGGCAAGGTAGTTGATAGCGACACAATTAGCCAGATTAAGAAGCGGCTTGATTCTCTTGGTTACAATTCTGCTGCTTGGAGTCCACAAGACATGATCGATCTTTACCGTGTAGTTAACAATCAAAACGGAAAATCTACCCCTGAAGACATTACCAAAGATGATGTCGAAAGTTATTTAAAAAGATAATATATAGAAGAAATACGTCTACTTTTTGGCAAAATGTTGCCTTTACTGCCTAAACTCGGTAAAATGAAGGTTGATTTACCGATTTTTTTATAAAAAAGGAGTGCCCTAAATTGACTGAAGAAGAAAAAAACACCAATCAAAAGGCCGAAGAAGAAAAAAAGGAAGATTCAAAGCCTGACATGACCGTTGTTATGCCTGAAGCTGAACGCGTTACTATGGATCCTGAAGTTTACAAGGAACAACCTGATTACATGAAGGTATTCGCAAGCTTCTACATTTCCCATTTCGACTTAGATGATTTGGAAATCATAAACTTATACGACAAGAATCACAATACTGTTGATATTAACAAGTACATCCTTTACAACAAGCACTTCTCACGTAAGAACTTGGTTAAGCATGTACTTCAATACCACGAACACAACTTCAAGGCTCTTCTTGATGAAATTGTTGCTGACGAAGGTATCAATCCAGAATCAATGGTTACTTATGACGCTTGGGAAGATTGGTACGAAAAGCGTCGTGGCAAGATCGAAGGTTCATTGTCATAATATTTACGCATTCAAAAAGACGTTCCGTTTGGAGCGTCTTTTTTTGATGTTTATTTGTAGTACTTGTTAACTATTTTTTGAATTTCGCTATCACTTAAATTAGAATTCATTCTTTTAGCTAACTCAATAGCCCTTTCTCTGCTAGCGCCATTTGTTTTTAAGTAATCAAGCGCACTTATAGTAGCAGCTAGCTTTCCTCGTTCTTCTCCGCTTTTTTCCCCTTCTCTGCGTCCTTTTTCTTCACCCAACTGCTCATGCTCCAGCATTTTTGTCTCGTAGTCACTTAACATTGGTATCTCCTTTTAAAAAAGTCGGAGTTTTAGCTCCAACTTTCAAGTTCTATTTATTTGTAATACTTATCAACGATTTTTTGGATTTCTTCATCACTTAAACCGGTATGTTGGTGCTTAATGAAGTCTAAGATTTCATCTCTTTGGAATCCTTTAGCCTTCAATTGTGGCACTGTATTTTCAGTTAGATTAATAGATTGCTCACGTCTTCCCCGTTCTTCGCCTAGCTTCTCTCCTCGTTCTTCACCCAACTGCTCACGCTCAAGCATCTTTGTCTCGTAGTCCATAATTTGATCCCTCCTTATTGGATCTTCATTAATTTCTTCGATCTTCTTCTGAGCATAATCGAAGTGTTTACTTCCAACGATTTTTTCACCTCGCATTAGCTTCACTAAGTTCTGAAGATCTTTACTATTGCCATCTAATTTACCTTTTGCATTAATGATAACTTTAGTTGAATTAGTTGGCAACATTGATGATCTATCCTGATCCTCGTACTCATGATAAGAATAGCGAAGTCTACCTTTACCTGGAAAATCGAAATCACATAGGAAGATAATGTAGGCTTCTTTGAGATCTCGATACGACTTTTTCTTCTCCAAAGTATAATGAGCATCAACTTTAGAAAGATAATATCGCATTCGCTTACCTAAATTATCTTCATCCGCAATTTGCATTTCTACATCATAGACTCGACCATCTCTGTCCGTTACTAAAATATCTAGTCTGACATCCTTACTTTCCCGATCTGGATTGTTGAGCTCCTTTTGGAGGTATAAGTTCTCAACCTTCGCAATCTCAATCTCGGGCAAAACCGTCTGCAAGACAAAGCGGCAGAATTCCATATTCTCCATTACCCAGCCGAAGACCTTATCTTCGGTGAAGCCATAGAACTTCTTGTGATCATCTGTACTCATTGCACACCTCTTTAAAAATAGTAGGGAAATTATCCCTCCATACTTAGATACGCAAAAAATCTCAAAAGTTCCGTGTATTTAAGTAATTACTTTTTCTCTTTTTGTCATCAAAATAGTTATGCTCAAAAATTTAATATTTAAAGACTTGCATAGTTTACTTAAATAGACGAAAATAGATATGTTTTATGGGAATGTCGAATGGCATTCTTTTTTCGTAAAAATGGAAAATTTTCGTTTGAGGAAGTACTAATATGTCAAAAGATTTACAAAAAAAGACAACCGCCGCTGGTTTGTTGATCGCCATCGGTATTGTCTACGGTGATATCGGTACTAGTCCACTTTATGTTATGAAGTCAATCGTTGCTGGTAACGGAGGCATTGCCAATGTTAACCGTGACTTTATTATTGGCTCTATTTCATTAGTTCTGTGGACTGTTACCTTGCTTACTACCCTTCAAACTGTGTTTATTGCCCTCAAAGCAACTAACCACGGTGAAGGAGGAATCTTTGCCTTATACGCTTTGATTCGTAAGCGCGCCAAGTGGCTTGTTCTACCGGCTTTAATTGGTGGGGCCGCGATCCTAGCTGACGGAACTTTAACTCCAGCTGTTACTGTAACAACTGCAATCGAAGGTCTTAAAGGCATGCAGTTCGGTGGTAATGTTCCTGTTAATACGCAGGAAATGGTTATTATCATCACCGTTATCATTCTGCTGTTTCTTTTTGCAATTCAGCGTATGGGTACAAGTATTATTGGTAAAGCATTCGGACCAATTATGTTTATCTGGTTCACTTTCTTAGGTGTAATCGGTGCGATGAACATGGTGGGTGACCTTTCAATTTTGAAGGCAATTAATCCAATTTATGCAATCAAATTATTATTCAGCCCATATAACAAGGCAGGAATCTTTATCTTAGGTTCAATCTTCCTTGCTACTACTGGTGCCGAAGCTCTCTACTCAGATGTTGGTCACGTTGGTAAAGGAAACATTATTGGTTCATGGCCATACGTTTTCGTCTGCCTTGCCCTCAACTACTTTGGTCAAGGTGTTTGGATTTTAAACAATCCTGGCTACCACACTACCGGTGATTTCAATCCATTCTTTGAAATCATCCCTGAAAACATCCGTTTAGCAGCAATTATTCTTGCAACTGTTGCCGCTGTTATTGCTTCTCAAGCTTTAATTACTGGTTCATTTACTTTAGTAGCTGAAGCCAGTGGTCTTAAGTTCTTGCCAAGAATGAATATTATTTATCCATCTACTGAAAAGGGTCAAATTTACATCCCTTCAGTTAACAAGATGCTCTGCTGTGCTACCATCGCCTTAGTTCTTTACTTCAGAACTTCAGCCCACATGGAAGCAGCCTATGGTCTTTCAATCACCATTTCAATGCTGATGACAACCATCATGCTTTTCGAATGGCTACAAATGAAGGCCAAGAATATTCACATGACCTTCTGGAACTGGATCTTCTTGATCTTCTTTGGAGCCCTCAACTTGATGTTCATGATTTCAAGTTTGAGTAAGTTTACTCATGGTGGTTATGTATCATTACTTATCACCGGCTTTATCTTAGGAATCATGTATGTATGGTTCTATGGTAATAAGATTCGTGATAAGCGTGAATCACATAACGCTTATGTTCGTCTAGACGAATATACTGATATGTTGACCAATTTAAGCCACGATGATGATTATCCGACTTACGCTACTAACGTAGTATATATGGCTAAAGTTAAGTACAACAAATTTATTAAACGTGAAGTTTTATACTCAATTCTTGATAAACGTCCTAAACGTGCCAGAGCCTATTGGTTCGTAACTGTTAATGTTACTAATGAACCATTTACTGCTGAATATGCAGTTAATACCTATGGCACTAAGAACGTGATCAACGTTCAGCTCTTCTTAGGATTCAAGAAGCAAACCAGTGTGAATGTTTACATTCGTCAAATTGTTCACGATTTAATTGCTGACGGTACAATTGAACCACAGCCACAAGAATACACCACTACCCCAGGTCGTGATGTTGGTGACTTCTCATTCGTTATCGTCAACGATGTAATCAGCCCACAAACCCAACTTCATGGTTGGGAAAGATGGATGGTTGAAACTAGGGTCTGGCTTCAAAACCTTTCATCAAATCCAGCTTCATGGTTCGGTTTAGAATTTGCGGATACCGTTGTTGAACGTGTTCCACTTATTTTAGGACGACCAAATCCTTCACACATTAAACGAGTAGCTCCAAAGAACTTCTCAAATATGAAGACTAACGATGAATAATTAAAGATATAACAAAACGCCCAAGCTAGTATTACTAGCCTGGGCGTTTTTGATAGCTCTGCTAAAGCTTTTTCTTATCTTTTACCAAATATGAACTCGCTTGTCTGGATCAAGCCACATACCATCTTCTGGTTTTACATCAAAGACTTCATAGAAATCTTCTTGGCATTGTGATTGAACGTTTGCACGCTCTGGACCAGGCGCATGAACATCAACGGCTACCTGACTCTTAATTGATTCAGTAAGTTGCTTGTTAGCCCAAATACGAGCAAAGTTTTCAAACAACTTCTTAAGGTCATCGTCTTCATCTTTAGCTGCCTTAACAGCTGCAGTAAGACCACCTTGATCGGCAATATTTTCAGAAACAATTTGCTTACCATTCAAGGTTACTGGACCATATTTAATACCATCGAAGAGATCGATTTCTGCTTGAGTACGCTTCTTAAATTCTTCATAGTCAGCATCTTGCCACCAATTTACCATGTTTCCAAATTCATCAAATTGTGAACCATTATTGTCGAAAGCATGAGAAATTTCGTGAGCAATAACTGTTCCAATACCACCAAAGTTTTCAGCACGATCTTGTTTAATATCATAAAATGGTGCTTGCAAAATTGCGGCTGGGAAAGTTAAATCGTTTCTTTGTGGGTCGTAACAAGCATTAACAAGGTTAGCTGGCATAAGCCATACAGAACGATCAACTGGCTTAGTTAGCTTTTCAAGATTGTATTTAACATGTTCAATACCTGCAGCTCTTTCATTTGAATAAAGAGTGCCACCATCTTCAACGCTAGTTACATCCAAACGGTTATAAATTTCTTCAATCTTGTCTGGGAACCCAATCTTAAGAATCAAAGCATTAAGCTTCACAATTGCCTTTTCCTTAGTTTCTTCAGAAAGCCAATCATTTTCCTTAAGACGCGCTTCATAAACCGCAAGCATTTTATTGATCATGTCCACTACGTCATCCTTAGCATCTTGACCGAAGTAAGTTTGACCATAGTAAACACCAACAACTTCACTGAAAGTGCCATTAGCAATGCGATATGCTTGCTTTTCGCCATTTGCAAGTTCAGGTTGACCTGACAAAGCTTGCTTAAATGGAAAGGCAGCTTCACGGAAGTCTTGTGATAAGTAACCAGCAACCGCATTGATAAACTTAACAATCATCCAGCCCTTAATCTCATCAAAGTTATCTTCATTAACTAATTCATCGAAGTGATCTAAGTAACGAGGTTCTGCCACAATCACACGATCAGGAACCTCAGGTAAAACTTCCTTTAAGAAATCAGCCATCTTGAAGTTCTTAATCTTAGCTTCAAAATCAGCCATTGAAACTGGATTATACATTGCTGGATAATCTGCCCATTCTTCTGATGACTTAACTACTTTAGCAAGTTTCTGATCAAACTTTAAAGCGTCAGCAACATATTCCTTGGCTTGATCAGCTGAAACACCAGCCATTTGAAGCAAGTTCTCTGATTGCTTCTTTAAGACATCAAGTAACTTGTCTGCACCCTCACTTTGATAAGTAGTTGTATCAGGTAAGAAAATTGATGTACCGAAGAATTCAAGAACGTTAACCTTAGTATTCTTCATATCAGCGTCAACATCAAATGAAAATGGCAAGCTGAAATTCATCTTGAATAAGCCGGCAGCTTTCATATTGAAGTCCGCAAAGTCACTAATACTTTCAAGCATCATTAAGTCTGCCTTAATTGGTTCGGCCGCATCTTTGTTACGCTTGTCAAAGTCACGAGCAACTTTATAAAGTTCAACTGCCTTCTTCAAATTTGGAATATCAGGAATTTCCTTCTTTCCATCAGCGAAATCCGCAAAGTCTTGCATTAAGTTCTTTTCAACATTTAAGTCGATCGAATCAAAACTAGCAATTCTTGAACGATCTGAAGGAATCTTAACTTTTTCTAACCATTCTGAGTTAACTGCCAAATATAAGTTATCTTGTGGTCTTGTTCCTACTTTAGGTTCAAGAATATTACCAGCACCGCCACGTACAGCCATATTATTATTCATTAAATCAAAAGCCTCCTTTAATTCTTAATTAAGATTAAATTAATTTATACATATAATATCATTTTCTTTAAATCATTGCTTATAAGAATTATTTAAAAAGCGTCAAATGTTCATGTAAATATCTATGAAGTGGAATTAAAACTAGGATTAAACAGAAAATCAAGATTGCTGCTACCGCAAAGAATGGAATATAACCTGCCCGGTCAATAATCATCCCTCCAAATAATGGGCCAAAAGCTCGTCCAATACCACTAGCCACCATGGTTAAGCCTTGATACTTTCCTTTACTATCAAGCGGTGACAAATCATTTACATAAGCTGGGATAGCTGGAAAAGCAGTTGATTCACCCAAAGTCAAAATAAACATCGCTAAAGCAAAATGCGCATAATCTTTTGCAAAAATCAAAGCCACAAACGAAAGTGAGAACATCGTAATTCCGAAAATCACTTGGTGGAACAAATTTTTAAACATATGTGGAAACTTGGCTAAAAGCCCCTGCATTATAACAATTTCTCCAGCATTTAAAGTCCAAAGTAAACTATAAAGATGGAATGGAATACCAAGTGAAACCATATAAACTGACAAATTTGATTCCCAGTTCATGTACATCAACCAAGTAATTGCTAAGGTAGTAAAGAAGCCTATCGTCATTGCCAAATTATGCTTCGGCATTGGTGTCTTCTTAATCCCTTTTCCTTCCTTCATTTTTGCAGTTCGTTCATAATGATATTGAATAATTGGGCGATAATTAAAGACGGCATTGATTAAGGCAACAACAAATAATAAGCCAGCAATTACAAAAAGGAGGGTAACTGAAAAATCATATAAATATCCAACGATCAAAGTTCCCAGAACAACACCTAAGTTCTGTGAGAAGTAAAGAACGTTAAAGACATAGCGACCCGGATATTTTTTAATACTAGTGGCAATCGAGTTAATCATCGTCCCATTCCAACCACCTAAAAATCCAGTAATGGTCAGCCAAACCCAATATTCTGGCCAGCCATGGAAAATGGCCATTAAGAATAAAACCAATGCATCTAAGCCCAATCCCCATAAAATTAATGGATATGGATTATATTTATCATAAAGCTTACCAGCAATCATTGAGGCCACAATATTCCCGGCACAATTACAAAATAGAACTACCCCAATAATTGATAAACTGATATGAAGTTGCTTATTCAAATAAACTGATGTTAATGGCCAAATAAAGCTGGCACCGATCCAAGTAGCCAGTTCCCCTAAGATTAACCATCTTAATTTAATTTCATCAGTCTTAACTTGTCCGTGCGCAAGTTTCATTTAATCATCCCCCTCTTTTTCATAAACTTCCTAGCCTTAGTGTAACAAAAAAGAGACTGCCGATGAATAGACAGTCTCTCAAGATTCTTATTACTATTTATCTTGATCATCAAATTTATCTTTATTTTCTAATGTCTTAGTTCCATTTAGGTACTTAAATTTGGTTACATCTTGAACTGTTTCCAAACAACCTAAGTAGTTATCAAAACGATCACGAACTGCGTAAAACTTAAGGTAAATCATTCTACCATGAACATCTACCCAGAAGTCTTCTTCATCCGCAACACCATCATGGAAGTTCTTTAAGATTTCCAAAACTTTATCGATACTCTTAGGTGGATGACAACGAATAACTGGACGTCCAATAACCGATCTTGTTCTTGGGAAAATTCGGTCACTGTTTGAGAACCATTTTACGCGGTCATACTTATCAACAAAGGTTAAATCAATTGGTAAAACATTGAAAATTGCTGGAATTTCTTTCAATGAAAGAGAACCAACTTCCATTTTAATTACTGTATCTTGCATATCTTTTAAGATGAAACTTGGATCAGTATTACCTTCACCAATTGGATAATCTTCATCCCCACGCAAAATATCATTTTCTGTAATCTTAGTATCAAGTTTAGTCAATTCTTTCAGGAACTTATGAAATTCTTCAACTATCTCTGGACTAAGCTCTTCATCTTGATCATGACGTAAACTATCTTCATCAATTTCAGTCTTACTTGGTTTCCAATTTTCTGGCAAAGAAATGAAACTATATCCCATTTCTAGCTCATCTTGCTTAACCATGTACCATTCTTTGACAGTCACAACTATATCTAAAACCGGTGTCAATACAACGTTAGAATTGAAAACATTATTGAAAACTTGCTTTCTCATCTTTTCAATAGCTGCTTCAATCTTGTATTTATCAGGAAGTTGCTTTTCATCAAGCATTTTACATGCCTGAATGATCAATTCCTTCGCCGCATCATCAACCATCCATAGGCGACTGATTTGTTCTTCGGTTGCTAAGCCATGTTTAACAAATAATGGGTACAATGAATTTTCTTTTCGAACGTAATGTTGTTTGATATCTTTCAAACGATTAAGTCCGGATTTCATTCGATTGAATGATTCTTCATCTTTTCCATCTTGTTGCCAAATCTTAAGAGCAGGTACGATTTGATCATCAATTAAAGAAACAATCTCATCATTTTCTTGCAAAAAAGTAGCAAGTGGATGTCCTGCTGGCAAGTCCTTAATAATAGTGCTCTTGAGATATTCTGGCTTGCCTGTATAATCTCCACCTTCGTTGATATATTTCAAGTTGCTTAATAGCGTTTGCTCTATTTCTTTATTGTTATCGGCTTGCATAAACTAAAACAGCCCCCTTTCTAATTTTCATCACGTTTAAGTATACTACTTCTAGACGGATTTTTGGGAGAAGAAATAGCCTAATTGTTAAGCTTTTAAATAAAATTAGTATTCTTTTTCTCACCAGTCAAATTCTTGATATCAGTGATGTCCTGGGCAATTTCCAGACACCCCAAATATTTCCCATCAGAATTTCTCACAGCAAAATATTGTAAAAATAATGTACGTCCAAGACTTTTTGGTGTAAACCAATATGTTAATTTATTCTTTTTTTCCTCATGAAAAGCTTGAAAGATTTTTTCAATAATTGGACGACTCTCTGCAGTATGGCAAGAAAAAACGGAAGTTCCAATAGCATTTTTAGAATGTGGAAAAATGTGAGCTCCTCCACCAAAGAATGCTACCTGATCTTGTTCATCGACAAAAGTAAGATCAAATGGAAGAAGATCAAAAATTTCTTCTAATTGTTCTAAATTCAACTTTCCTTCTCTGAAATTAACAAAAAATGAAGCTAAACTATCAATTGCAATTGGACCAACTTCTTTTTGGTTAATTTTCGGCTGCCAATTCATTGGTTCGTTAATTAAAGTATAACCAATCTGCTTTTCTTCATTTTTCACATTAAGCCAATCTGTTCTATCAGCAACTTCATCAAGCATTGGAAGCATAATTTCTTCTTCCTTGAAGATCATTTCAAGAACTTCATGACAGGCCGCACTAATCGTATCATCCACTTCATCTTTAATCGCTGGAACTCGATTAGCGGCTTCTTGAGCGGCCTTAATATACTGGCGAATTTTATCATCAACACCCCACATTACTTGCGGCGGTGCAGTAATTCCATACTTATTCATGAGAGAAAACATTGAAACTTCTTTTCTCTTATAATGCTTATCAATCGTTGCTAGATCACTAAGAGCCTGCTTAATTTTTTCAAGAAACTTATCATCACTGGTTTGATCCCATTTCTTTAAATTAGGTAGAAGAAAATCATTGACTAGCGACTTAATCACCACATTTTCTTGCTTAAAGGTATGAACAGGATGACCTGGGATTGAAAAATCTGGATTCTCTTTATTTTCCTTAATATTGCCTTTAAAGACATCAGCATGGACGTTACAGAGGTACTGAATCTGTCTTGGATCAAGTCCCTGCTTAATTAATTCACGCTCAGCAGCAGTGATTTCTGAAACATCTACTTGATCAAAGGCCGCTTTAAACATTTTCTTAGCACCTTCAAGTTCACCACCATCTTGGATATAATGGAGAATCTTTAAGATTGCATTTTGTCTTTCTTTACTTAACTGCGTCATTATTCTATCACCTTATATCCTTCAGCTTCAAAAGCAGCCTTAATTTTGTCTAAATCGATTTTCATTGCTTGTGCACCAAGTCTAATTGTCATCACTCGTCCCACGGTTGAAAGCATGCCTGGAATTTTGATTCTAGTGAAACCACAGTTATACATAATTTCAATAAAATCAGGATATTCATCTGCGAGCTTTTTAATTGGAATTGAAAAATCAATGATCCGCTGCTTCTTTTCAGTTTCTTCAATTTGCTCTTTTTCTAATTCATTATCTAGCATTCCAAGCTGCTTTTTTGCGGCTAATGTCATGCGCTCTGGTGACCAGACCGGATACCAGACCAGTTTAACCTGACACATTTTAATTCCATCAACTGACAAAACTGCCTTTTCAATACTATCTTGCAAAAAGCTGGATAATGGACAACCGCTGATAGTTAAGGTCATCTCAATTGTCGCTTTACCGTCTTCGATATCGATTCCGTAAATCAGGCCAAGATTGACTACATCAACTTGAAGTTCAGGATCGACCACACTTTGAAGAGCGGTCATGATTTGGTCAACTAATTTTATTTCTTCTGCTTTCATTTTTTACGCTCCATTTTTATAAAAAAGCTAGCCTAGCAAGGTAAATTGATTAATCCACTTACCTTTATTTTATCAATTATGAATAGATACATCATATTTCTAGAGGAATGAAAAAAGCATTATCCTGATTGAATAATGCTTTATCTTACCAATTTATCCCAAATAATTGGCTTGCCAGCTTTAAGAGACTTTGGTACATCAATAATTCTCTGATTACTCGATCCTCTAAACTGCAAAGTCAAATCCTTTTGAGCTTCCATAAATCGTCCATCAACCAAAATATCAATCTTGGATAACAATTCTAATTTATCATCTGTTTCTTTTTGTAGTTCATCCCAAGTATATCCAGACCATGACCAGATATCTTTTGTATGACCAAATTCTTTTCTAATACGGTCTACGATACTAAGACAAACCTCTGTGTTCATGAATGGTTCTCCTCCAAGCAAGGTTAAACCTTGAACATAAGATTGACCCAGATCTTCAATAATCTGATCTTCCAATTCCTTGGTATATGGCACACCATAATTAAAGTTCTGTGCCGCTAAGTTGTAGCATCCCGGACAATCAAATAGGCATCCTGAAACATACAAGCTGCAGCGAACCCCCTCACCATCAACAAAGTTAAATGGCTTATAGTCTGCAATTTTATTCAAACTATAATCTTTGGCCTGCCACTCCTTGGGCTTAGGATTCTTAGGTAACTTCTTTTGCCGTAACAGTCTTTTTGCATGTTCAACTTGAGGTTGATATTGATTAGCATCAACAAACATTGTATCGCCATCAATATTCACCTTGACCATATTCCCTCTAACATCAGGGCCTTTTTGAAAATTTTGATCTTTTTCTGGCATTTTAATTCCTCATATGCTTTGCACGGTGAGCAATTTCTTCATGACGACCATGTACCATTGGACGCTTCAAAGGATTACCCAAGTATCCACAGGTTCGCTTGACACAATCACAGGTCTTAGGATCATGATTACCACATTCTGGACATTGGAAACCTTTAGCAGTTGCCGTGAATTCACCAGCAAAACCACACTTATAACACTTATCTATTGGGGTGTTGGTTCCAAGATAACCTACTTGGTCGTATGCCCAATCCCACACGGCCTCAAGTGCTGCCGGATTTTGCTTCAAATTAGGGTATTCACAATAGTGGATAAATCCACCAGCAGCGTATTTAGGATAGTCTTTTTCAAAGGCCAACTTTTCAAATGGAGTTGGGTGTTTACGAACATCGTAGTGGAAAGAATTAGTGTAATATTCCTTGTCAGTGATATCCTTAACCTTACCAAATTTTTCGGTATCAAGGCGGCAAAAGCGGTCAGTTAAACTTTCACTTGGGGTTGAGTATAAACTATAGTGATAATGATTTGGATCGTCATGTTCCCATTTAGCACACAAATCATGCATCTTTTTGACAATCTCAATTGTGAAATCATGTGCTTCTTTATTACTTTCCCAATCTGGTCCATAAAAGACAGTAGCAACTTCATAAAGACCAATGTAACCAAGTGAAATAGTAGCGCGTCCGTTCTTGAACAAGTCATTTACATTACCTTCTTCACTAAGACGTTTACCAAAAACACCATATTGGTAAAGGACTGGTGCATTAATTGGTTTAGCCTCAGTTACACGATGAGCCTTAAACTCTAAAGCTTCATGACAAGTTTGCATTCTTACATTAAAGATTTTCCAGAATAATTCCTTGTCACCGTGACTTTCCATCGCAATTCTTGGCAAGTTAACAGTCACAACACCTAAGTTCATACGACCTGAGTTAACTTCCTTGCCATTTTCATCTTTCCAACCTTGAAGAAATGACCGACAACCCATTGGACATTTGAATGAGCCAGTAATTTCTTTAATTTTGTCATAACTTAAAACATCTGGATACATTCTCTTAGTTGAACATTCAACTGCGAGCTCTTTTACATCATAGTTTGGATCACCGGGATTCAAGTTAAGACCACGCTTAAGGGTAAATAAAAGCTTAGGGAAAATTGCAGTTCTACCTTCTTTACCTAAACCCTTAATTCTAATCTTTAAGATATCTTTTTGAATTTCCTTTTCAATCCATGATGTTCCAAGTCCAAAGCCTAAACTAGTAAATGGAGTTTGACCTTGGCTTGAAAACATGGTGTTGATTTCATATTCAAGACTTTGCATTGCATCGTAGATATCTTTTTTAGTTAGCTTTTTAGCGAATTCTTCGGCCTTATCAGCATCATCAAGCATTTCTTTAGCATCAGATAAGTTCTTTTGGTAGTTTTTTTCTGCATATGGAGCAAGAACCTCATCTGCGCGATCAAATGAACAACCACCATATTGACTAGATGCTACATTAGTAATAATTTGAGCAACTTGACTAATTGCAACACCAATTGAGTTTGGACTTTCCATAAAAGCATTTCCGATCTTAAAGCCATTAGAAAGCATTTCCTTAAAGTCAATTAAGCAGCAATTAGACATTGGGCTAAGCGGAGTATAGTCAAGATCATGCCAGTGGATATCGCCGCGAAGGTGAGCTTTAGCAATATGTTCCGGCATCATAGTTAAACCAACAGTCTTACCAACTGTACCAGCGGTTAAGTCTCGCTGAGTACTGAAAATTTCACTATCTTTATTGGCATTTTCGTTAACAATTGCTGGATCTCTTGATACTAAGCGCTCTAAACGATTCTTGGTATCGGTTTGCTTGGCCCATTCTTTTTCGTCATTTTGGCGATATTGAACATATTTCTTAGCTTGATCAAGATAGCCTAATTCATTCAAGCTATCATGAAAAGCTGACGCAACTTCTTCAGCAGTCACAATATCTTGCGCATTAAGATGATCTGCAATTTTAGCTAAAATGATATTTTTTACATCATCTAGATCTAGTGCATGCAATACCATCTCTAACTTAAATAATTCAAATGGATACTTACTACCGTCTCTTTTAATGAAATTATTCGGCAGTTTCAAAGTTTCTACCTCTTGGTCAAGTTTTTGCTGTAACATTTTTCTTCTCCTCAAAATCTATGTATTAACTATAGCACAAAACACAACATCTTGTATTCTATACGTTTATGAGGATCACTATCTTGTATTAACCAAAAAGTTGGTGAGACAAGTATTCCGCAAAATCTTAAGATTTTTTAATTAATTTTGGCAAAAAAATACCGAAATTTTCAGTAGTCTGAAAATTTCGATACTTCTATTTTCTATTCAAATTACTTTGCACTTGCAGTCTCAACTGGAGCTTCTGCTTCGTGTTTATTTTGGACTTTTTCAATCCACATTCTAATGATGTTCAAAACAAACATCCAAGCAATGTTGTAAATCCAAATTTCACAAATCATCCAAAGTGAAATCCGTGGTACAAGCCAACCAAAGTAACAAGCACATGCAGCGAAGATCTGAGTAATTACAATTGCCCAGAACAAAGCAGCTGCTGGGAATGGTCTATTAAAGAACCAACGACTTTGACGGGTAACAAACAATAGTAAGTGTCCACCAGCAACTAATTGAAGGAACATAATTGTTTGAAGTTGAGCTTGATTAGTTACAACAAACCAAGTATTTGAACCAGGATTCTTAGCTGATTCCCAACCTATAACAAGTAGGATCATTGATTGAATTACGGCAAAGAAACCAAGAATTGACGAAACAGTTAAAATCTTCTTCATTTGCCATCTAATCGGTTTCTTACTTACATAAGTATTATCATAAGCAATTGTCATAATTGGTAAGTCATCAAGAAGTGACATAACCACAATCATAATAGCTGTTAATGGTTGGAAGTTAAGGAAAATTGATGACAAAACAACTAAGAACATGATGTTCATGGTCAAAGCTACACGGTAAATTGTATAACTTGTGATTCTGGCAAAAATCTTTCTTGCTTCGGTAATAGCTGTTTGAATAACTGAAAGACCTGGTGAAGTTAAGATAAGGGCTGCAGCACTTCTTGCGGCATCAGTCGCACCAGCAACAGCAGTACCACAATCGGCTTGCTTCAATGCAGGAGCATCGTTAACACCATCACCAGTCATAGCAACAATGTGACCTTGCTTTTGCAAAGTTTTAACAATTGCATACTTGTGTTCTGGGAACACACGAGCAAATCCATCGGCCTTAGCAATTAATTTAGCTAAATCTTCAGGAACATTATCTGGATCCAAATCCTTAGGGAAGACTTCGGAAGCATTATAAATATTAGTACCCATACCAAGCTTTTTAGCGGTTTCGATCGCAATCGCGGTATCGTCACCGGTAATCATCTTGACGCTGATACCTTCCTTCTTACATTGATCAATAGTTGCTTTAGAATCATCACGTGGAGGGTCAAACATTGAAAGCACGCCAAGTACAGTCCATGTTTTACCTTCATCAGTACTTTGTGCAACACCCAAAGCGCGGTATCCACGACTAGCTAAGTCACTAGTTGTTTGTTTAACTTTATCCTTAACTGCTTGATCAGTTGATAAAGCGGCAATAACTTGAGGCGCACCCTTAACTACCCAGAGTTTTTCATTAGTAGTCTTATTGTGGAGATGAGCCTCAATCTTCTTAGTAACAGGATCAAATGGAATAAACTTATCCATTGCCCAATCTTGCAATTTGGTTTGATCCTTTAAAGCTGCAATAACAGCATTATCAATTGGGTCATTGTCTTCTTTTCTTGATGCAAGTGCACCCTTGAGAATAACGCTCTGTGCATCCGGAGCATTGATTAATGTAGTATCACCCAAAGTTAATTGGTTCTTGGTTAAAGTACCGGTCTTATCACTACATAAAATATCAACACCGGCCATTTCTTCAATTGAAGAAAGTTTAGAAACAATCGCCTTTTTCTTTGATAAGTTCAAAGCACCTAATGCCAAGGTAATTGAAAAGACCGTTGGCATGGCAACAGGAATTGAGGCAACCAATAATACCAAAACAAATTGCAAGATATTAAGAGCTGTACTAAGTCCGAAGCTGTGAGCCATCAGATCGTTATAAACTCTAAAGGCAACCATGATAACGGCCAAGATTACGGCAACAATAATCAAATAGTTACCAATCTTGAACATAGCTTCTTGTGCATGACTCTTACCACCAGCAGAAGCAACAAGCTTAGCAGTCTTACCAAAGAAGGTGTGAGATCCAGTAGCAATTACTACACCAGTCATTTCACCTTGCTTAACAACACTACCTGAATAAGCTTCATCACCAATCTTCTTAGAAACTGGTAAACTTTCACCAGTTAAGGCTGCTTGGTCAATTGAGGCATAATCGCCACTTACAAAACGCATATCAGCTGGCACAATTTGTCCCAAACGTATTTTAACAATATCACCTGGAACAAGTTGACTAGCTGGAATGGTCTTAAATTTGCCATTTCTCATTACAGTAGCTGTTGGAGCTAAACCCTTTTTCAATGCTGCAAGAGCATTTGAAGCCTTACGATCCTGCCAAAATTCAATACATGCATTGAACAAAAGCAATGCTAAAATGATCCAAAAATCATCCCAGTGTTGAATAAAAGCCGAAACAATTGCGGCTGCTTCAATCATATAAGCAATAGGACCAGTGAAATTCTTCAAAAACTTAAGCCACATTGGTGTAGTTTTTGCAGTAATTTCATTAGGACCATATTTCTTCAAACGCTCTTGAGCTTCCTGATCGGTTAATCCTTTATTTGGATCAACCTGTAGGTCACTAACCACTTTATTTATATCTTCTTTTTCTAAGTCAGTTTTATTATTCGATTTCTCATTCATCTTATTACTGACTCCCTTCCAAATATAAGATATTCATTGAGTTTAGTGTAAACCGCTATCACAAAAATTTCCAAGATAACGACTCGACAAATAAAAAAGCTAGAGGGATTTTCTTCCTCTAGCTAAAATTTTATGCATAGATTTGTTTCTTCAAAATACCGATATAAGGTAAGTTACGGTATAGTCCATCATAATCAAGACCATATCCAACAATGAATTCATTCGGTGCATTAAATCCGATGTAATCACCTTTTAAGTCCACTGTACGAGTTTCTGGTTTATCAAGCATTGCACAAATTTCAACACTTTTAGCACCACGCTTCATAAGCAAGTCTTTCAAATACTTTAATGTACGTCCAGTATCAATAATATCTTCCATCAAGATTATTCGACGTCCTTTAACATCTGATCTCAAATCTTGGATAATCTTAACTTCACCAGTTGAATGTGCACCTTGGTAGCTGGAAGCCTTAATGATATCAAGATTTAATTTGAAATTTAATCTTCTTAACATATCACTAGTAAAAATCATTGCCCCATTCATCACAGAAACTATCAGTGGCATTTCATTTTCATATTTCTTGGTAATTTCTCCGGACAATTCATCCATTCTCTCTTCAATTTGTTCTTTACTGTAAAGTACACTCTCAATATCGTTGTTCATTTTTATTTCCTTTTGTTCAAAATTACTAACGATAAGATTTTAACATATTTTTACAAAAAATATACCTTAATTTTGATTTTTGTGGAATATTTTATTAACTAAAGCGTTTTTGTTCATTTTTATTGTTCGTGTTTTATTGACTCTGCCGAAGCAGAGCCACTTTAACGACAAATTGAGGAGCTACCCCAATATTGCACACTAAATACCTTTTATTTTCGTTCTATTAATACTATATCACATGATATTAATTATTATGCACACTAAATAAGGATAGCTTTCTTGACTAAGAGCCAAAAAAAGACCCAAAATTTGGGTCTTTTTTACTATTTATCTTGTTTAAAATATTGTCCCTTATTTACTTGGTAGAATTCTTTATATCGCTTGAAGTAATTATGGAACATATACTTCATTAACATCCAACGCTTAAAGTTGCGATCCTTATCATAAAAGACAGTAGTGCCATAACGACCTTCATGAATTAATTCTTCAGCTGCCTTCTTTGCTTCATTTTCAAAAGCGTATTCCTTGAAAATCTTAACTGGAACACCCATCCATAAAACATGCTTAGATTTAAGCTTGTTACCATAGACAGTTTCCTTATCTTTAAGGCTATCTTCAACGTAATCATCAATGTACCACTTAGCTAAGTTATAACCATTCAAAGTTACGTAGAAACTAGATCTACCTTGACGCAAGTTAATCTCAAAGAACTTGTATTGACCGTCACGGTCATCATACTTAATGTCAAAGTTAGCCATTCCTGTATAGTTCAACTTCTCAAGGAATGTTTGAACTTGTTCATATAACTTTTCATCATAAGCTGGCAGAATTGTCATGTAGTTACCAATTGACTGCGGGGTTGGGTCTTCCAAAAGTGGATGACCTAAACACATCATTTTTACTTGGTGATTCTTATCTACATAAGCGTTTAAAGTTCTCATATGAGAATCATCACCAGGAATGAAGTCTTGTAAGATCAAGTCCTCTGTATAACCGTTAGTATAAATCTTACCAACGATATCAATTAATTCTTTTTCATCATGAATGGTGAAAGTCTTCTTACGACCTTCAAATTGGCAGTTAAGCCATGAAACTGGATCTTCTGGCTTAAGTTCTACTGGATAATCAAATGGCATATCCAAATAGCTCTTAGTCTTGTAATCGTCCATAGTGATGATTCTAGTCTTAGGATATGGCAAGCCATATTCTTCAGCAACTTCGTAAAAGCCTTCCTTTGAAATAAGCTTTTCAAGTAAGTCGTATTCAATATATGGCACAACAAAGACCGTACTTAATTCATCCTTGTGCTTAGATAAAAGTTCAGCGTATCCATCACCACAAGCGATCAAAATCACAGGTTCCTCATGGTCCTTGTAGATTTCCATCTTCTTACGCATTACATCCATAAAAGTTGGATCTGCGCTAAAACCATGATGAAGTTCAACATCTACAATTTTTGAATAGCGTGTAGCTGCAAGTTGAGTATCAGCCATTGCCTTAACACGAATTCCGTAGGCCTCATTAAAAGATCGAGCCATACCATATACATTTATATCACTACCAAGTAAAATTGGCGTAAATTTCTTAGTCATTATTCTCAAAAAACTCCTAAATTAAAGTAACTTACCTTGTTTAATTAACGCATCAACTTCTGGTTGAACATGTTGATACTTCTTAACAGTATTCTTGTAATCTACAAAGAATAACTTGTACCATACAAGGAAAGTATAGATAGTCCAAATTTGACGACGGTGTGAACCATCACCATTAAAGTTATCATCAAGAAGTTCGATAATCTTCTTTTGATCAAAAATATCATTAACGAAATCTTCTTTGAATAAATTACGAACTTGTTCATAGAAACGTGGCTCTTGTAGCCATTGTTTAATTGGAGTTGGGAAACCAAGCTTTGGACGTTTAGCCCATTCTTCTGGTAAGACCTTTTCAGAAGCCTTACGAAGTGCGTACTTAGTATCATGACGGTTCATCAAGTATTCAGTTGGAATTGAGTTTGCAAGTTCCGCAATCTTCTTATCAAGATATGGAACACGCAATTCAAGTGAGTGTGCCATTGAAATCTTGTCCGCCTTTTGTTCGATATCATTAAGCATAAAGTGGTGAAGATCAATGTATTGCATTTGCTTAACAGAATCAATATCCTTAACTTTCTTGAAGTCCTTTTGATAGATTCCATTTACAGTTAACTTATTACGGTAACTTGGTTGAAGAACACTATTTGCATCTTCTGAAGTGAAGATAGTTGGATAGTCCATATCATAAATTACTGATTGACCAACATAAAATTCACTTGGTTCAGCAAGATTAGTGTACATGTGAACTTTTCCTGGGAAATTAGGCATCTTCTTGATCTTATGAGCAAGCTTGATGCGCTTATTCTTAGGAAGTTTCTTCAATTTCGAAGTAAAGACCTTAATTACATCATTATGGGTATGCATACCATAGTTAACGTAACCAGCAAAAAGTTCATCGGCACCTTCACCTGACAAAGCAACAGTAACGTGCTTTCTTGCTAATTTACATAAGTACCATAATGGAATAATTGATGGGTTAGCATCAGGTTCATCCATATGATATTGCATTTCTGGGAAATCACGCATTGCTTCATCAGCATCAACTTGGTCACTATAGAATTTCCAATTATTAATATCAGCTAAAGCCTTTGCCTTTGAAGCTTCATCATAAGTTGAATCATCAAATCTTATTGAAAAAACATTATCAGGATTCAAAAGTGAAGTTAAGTATGATGAGTCAATACCTTCTGACAAGAATGCACCTACAGGCACATCAGCGTTACGGTATAAATCAACAGTTTCTCTTAAATCTTCATCAATTCGATTGATAGTTTCTTCGAAACTTAAACTATTTTCTTTATATTCAGCATCCCAATACTGATGCTTCTTCATTTCACCATCTTTATATTCGAACCAGTGACCTGCTGGGAAGCGGTATACGCCCTTGAAGAAAGTTTCATCAAGGTCATTGTATTGGTTCATAAGGTATGGCTTAACAGCTTCAACATTTAATTCACGCTTAAACTTTGGGTATTCCAAAAAACTCTTAAGCTCTGAACCAACAAGAAGGTGACCATCAACATCTGAATAATACATTGGCTTAATACCAAAGAAGTCACGTGCACCATATAAAGTCTTATTGTTATCGTCCCAAATAAGAAACGCAAACATTCCGCGCACGCGCTTAAGAAGGCCGTCCATGCCCCATTCTTCATATCCATGAAGAAGAACTTCAGTATCTGCTTTGGTAGTAAAGGTGTGACCTGCTTTGATTAATTCTTCTCTTAAAGGTTTAAAGTTATAAATTTCACCATTAAAAATAATTGCGCGAGTTTTATCTTCGTTATAGATAGGTTGGCTGCCCCCGCGAAGGTCAATAATTGAAAGTCTTCTAAATCCTAATGCAACTTCATCATTAGTATAGTAACCGTCGGAACTTGGACCACGGTGTTTAATAGTCGCCATCATTTTACCAATAACGGCTTGTTTTTCATTTATTTTTGGATCATAAAATGCAACAATTCCGCACATATCTAAATTCCCTCTAAAATTTTCTAATAATTAAATTAATATATATCTTTTTAACCTATCCATTATAATCTAAAGCCTTGTAATAACCAAATTGCTTACTAAATCTTAACTAAATGAAAAATATTTTCCTCTTTGAAGCTGCTCCATAACCAAAAATTTGCAAACGGTGTCGTTCCAAGTCAATATTTGCGACATAACCAGCAAATTCAGTTGGATGGTCAATCTGTCGATTCCAGTTCTTATTATATTTAGTGGTTAAGGCATGGTTAGGTCCCATTAAAGCTGAACAGTTGAACAAAATATACTGAATACCATTGATTCGATACTGATCTTCACGATGTCTATGACCACAGAAATAAGCAATAATATGAGCATTCTCAACGCCAGTAAAATCAAAGTCATTTGATAATCTAAACTCTGCCGGAACATCTTTACTAGAGTGCATTTTTCCTTTTTCTCTTTGATTAAATGCTACAAGAAGTTCATGAAGGGAGCGACCATTAAATTTAAGCGCATTACTTCCTTTACGATTAATTGGGTTAGCATGACTCATGAAGATAATTTTCTTGTTTGATGATCTAGATAAAATTTCAATAATTTCTTCGATTTGATCTTCTCTAACTCCTAGAGTGATCTTAGTATCATATTTCTTTTGTCCTTTATTATTTAAGTAGTAAGGAATATCTGAAGTGTTAACCGAAATTACTCTTAAATCGTCAAAGTCAAAGTAGCTAACTCCGTGTTGTTTAGAAATATAATTAATTTTGCTTTGACCATACATCTGCGGCCACATAATGCTTTCAAATTCATTCTCAGGAAATGAGGCTTTAAAGTCATGGTGTTCATCAAATTTATCATTTTCATCATGATTTCCTTTAATGATCAAATATGGCACATTATCTGATTTAAATGCATCACGAATCTTTGTAAGTTCGTTTTCACTTAAAAGACCAGCATCAGACCCATCAATCCAATCACCTAAATGAGCCTTTAAATTTAAAAGGCCAAGTTGATCTAAATATGAGAATTCACGAACATGTGTCAATCCATTCCAGCCATAGAAATCAATACTATTACTATCTTTAAAGTGTGTATCAGTTAAAAGGCCAATATTAATAGAATTATTGCCTGAACGAGTATAGCTTTTTACCCTATCAGCAAAATTATTTAAATATTCTTCCACCTTATAACGGCGTCCGGTTTCTTTACTAATAAAATCGCGATATCGACCAAGTTCGTCACTAAAGCTTCGAACATATTCTGGTGCAAGCTTTTGTGTACTTTCAGGACTAAGTGCTTGATGTAAAATACCATTTTCATCTTTATAGACAGTTAAAACAAAGTTTCGGCCATCTGGTGTTCCTTCTTCTTCACCAACCTTGTATTCCCCAACTGTCAAATACTTTTGCATTGGATCCATCATTTTACCGTGCTTTGATAGGCTACTACGTTTAGTAGCACCTGATATTTTATCAACTATGCCATGACTAAATTTTAAAATCCCCATAATAATTGCCTCAAAAAACAAAAAAGAGTCGGAATTTTATGCCGACTCGAAAAACTATGCGTTTTGTGCTAAAGCGTATGTAGCAAGTCCCAATGACAAGACAGCATCTTTAGATAATACTTCTTGCAAATCCTCGGCCGCTATCGCTTGTACAGCGCCAATGACCTTAAGACTGTAAGTTAAAACATGATAATCAACTTCTGCATTGTACATATCATCTGCATATGGATTTTCATGATTATAAGTTAAGTTGATCTCATCTTTATCAACATAACCATCAACGTGGTTAGTTAAAATACGATCATGTAAGTTAACAAGCTTATCTGAAAGGTTAAGTAAAGTTAACTTGTGATCACTTTCAGCTTCATAGTATTGTTCTTGTGTCATTTCAAAGTAATCTTTGATTGGATTGTTAAGAACATTTAAGCTATCGATAACTTTGTAAATAGCTTCAGTATCTAACTGTTGTTCTCCGCTCAAAATTTTATCTTGTGATAAGGCCAAATCATCAGCCAACATCATAGTATCTAGCTTTTCCATTTTGTCCTCCTAAATTCACTCCCTATTATAGCAAAATTTGTAATATTTTTAGGATTGGAACCTTAAAAATATCAATTTTTAAAACTTTTTTCGGTAATTTTGCGATTTTTTGCGTACTTAATAATAGAGGTTTAAAAATGGAGGGAAAATAATGACTCAGGCAAATTTCGCAAATTTACGCTGTCCTTGGGGACAAACCAGAGATGAAGTAATTCAACAGTTCCATGATCATGAATGGGGAAAAATCAAGCTTGAAGATAATTACCTTTACGAAATGTTAGTTTTACAGCTTTTTCAATCAGGACTTAATTGGCGAGTAATTTTGCATAAAAGAGAAAATTTTCGCAAGGCATTTAAAAATTTCGACCCAGCAGAAGTGGCTCAAATGACTGAACTTGACGTTAATCGTCTACTAGATGACAGTTCCATTATTCGTAACCGCCGTAAAATTGAAGCCGCAATCCAAAACGCCAAAGCGGTTTTAATTATCCAGGCAAAATATGGCAGCTTTGCCAAATTTTTGCAACACTCAATCCCAATGCAAATTATGCACCGACCAGAAATCTTTGAAGACGTGCCTACTTCAAATGATATTGCAAAAAAATTGGCCCAAAATATGAAACGAGAAAATTTCAACTTTGTTGGACCAGTAATTATTTATTCATATTTGCAAAATATCGGATTAATCAATGATCATATCGAATGTTGCCCATTTAAATATAATGGCTAGAAAAAAAGACGAGCTAAGCTCGTCTTTTAGTTTATTTAGTCTTATGGATTGGATTGTTGTCAATATCAGTTCTGACAATCAATACATCTGCCAAAGCATGTTGATTTACATATTCAGTGACTGAACCCATCAACATTCTTTCAACAGCATTCAAACCTGTTGCACCCATTACGATTAATGAATTATGGTGATCATTAATGAAGTCGTAAGAAATAATTCTCTTAGGACTACCATAACGAATATGATAATCAATATCGTCAAAGCCAAAGTTATCGTGTGCCCATTTCTTGAGGCTCTTCAAATACTCTTCTGAATCTTGAGTCATTTGATAAATAGTATCGCCAGAAATCAAGGTGTCTTGCATTTCACCCATGAATTGACGAGTATCAATGATATTTAAGACATCAATACCAACATGGTCAGTCATAGCAATCTTTACTGCTTTATCAAAAGCACGTTCTGCAGATTCAGAACCGTCTACTGGAACTAATATTCTGTCTTTTTCCTTAGCCAATTTACTCATCTCCTAAGAATTATTTTTACCTTATGTTTCTATTTTAGCATAATTTTGTAAGCTATTACTTGTAGTTTGATTGTTTCTTTTTTTAATTGTTGTTAAAATTGGATCAAGCTCTATATCTATAATTTGGAGGCACTTTTATGCATAAAAAATTAACTAATCAATTGATTGGAGTAACTAGTGGTAGAAACTTCCGTGAATTAGGTGGATATGAAACTTTATCTGGTAAAAAGATAAAATATCATAAACTTCTTAGAACAGGAAATTTGGCTGATCTTTCTCCATTTGATCTTGAATTTTTAAAAGACTATGGAGTTAAATATGATGTTGACTTCCGTAGTAAAGAAGAAGCTGAAAAACAACCTGACCGTGTCCCAGAAGGAGCAAAATATTACTTCGACCCTGTCTTCAGTGAAGACTTAACTAATTCATCTAAAAGTATCAATGACCTAGAAACTGAGGCTGAAAAAGATCCTAACTTTGGCTTTGACCATATGCTCTTTGCTTATGAAGACATGATTCGCAGTGAATCTGCTCAAAAGGCCTACCGCAAGTTCTTTGATTACTTATTAGCAAACAAAAAAGATGGCGATACTTTAATTTTCCACTGTACCGCAGGAAAAGATCGAACTGGCTTTGGAGCATTACTTGTTCTTTCTGCACTTGGCGTTCCGCTTAAAACAATTAAAGAAGATTATTTGTTAACTAATATCACTACTAAAGACTTCATCGATAATATGGTGCAACGCCTAAAGGATAATAATATGAGCGAAAACGTCATTCAATCACTTCGTGATGTACAGTCCGTTCATGCGGAATATATTAATCATGCGATTAAAATTCTGAACGATGATTATGGCAGCATCAACAATTACTTACGCGATGTGATGAAATTGTCTAGCGCAGATATTATGGAACTTCGCCGAATTTACTTAGAAAATTAAAAAAGACCCGCAAGGGTCTTTTTATTTTGTAAACTTCTGTCTTAAAAATTCATAAATCGTTTCTGGATCATGCAGATTAAACAAAATCTTTAATTGTTTTTCCGGAGTATCTGCCAAAAAATCCATTACCTGACTCAGCAATTTTGCTTGTCCATCTGGATTATTTTCTAAAAGCATAAACAAAAATTTAACAGATAGCTTCTCTTTTGGATTTACCATATTTCCAAATTCAACTGAATTTACTAAAGCCACCGGAACAATTAATCGTGCATTAACAAATTTTCCCTCAGTATGAGGGATAGCAATATTAGGTAAATCCTTTCCCAAAGTCTTCATACTCAACCCTGTAGGAAATTGCTCTTCTCTTTGAATAATCTTTGCTAAAAAGTCTCCCTTAACATAACCATGTTCAAGTAATTTATCATAAATTTCTTTTAAAAGCAGTGCCTGATCAGTTTCACTACTTACATAAACCGCATCAGAAGCGAAGATAGATTCGTCTCTCATAAAAATACCTCTCTTGAATACTTACATCCTTGACCTTAAAATATCAAGACCTTTTTTTCAAGAAAAAACATGTTAGAGTTAAAAGGAAATCAATAATTATTTTACGAGGGAGATAAAAATGACAAAAACTAAAACTGTTTATTTCGGTGCCGGTTGGTTCAACGAAAAGCAAACTAAAGCCTATGATGCTGCAATGGAAGCTTTAAAAGCTAATCCTACCATCGACCTTGAAAACAGCTATGTTCCATTAGCTAACCAATACAAAGGTATTCGCGTCGATGAACATCCAGAATACCTCCACGATATTGAATGGGCTGACGCAACTTATCATGGTGACTTACTTGGAATCAAGTCTAGTGATGTAATGATCGGAGTTTATTTACCCGAAGAAGAAGATGTTGGTCTTGGAATGGAACTTGGCTATGCATTAAGCCAAGGTAAATTCATCTTACTTGTCATTCCTGATGAAGATTACGGTAAGCCAATCAACTTAATGAGCTGGGGCGTTTGTGATAACGCCATTAAGATGAGTGAACTTGCTGACTATGATTTCAATAGGCCTCGCTACGGCTTCTACGATGGCGCTGTTTACTAAAAAATAAAGGTAAACTAAATGACCATTCACGTTCGTTTTCGAGTGAAGGGTCATTTTTTATTAAATTGATTCATCATCTATAAATTTTAATCTTTCTGTTCCAGTGACATTTAAATAATTGTTATTCGATCCCCACTTAACAAGTTTCGGGGCATTTATGTTAAAGCTTGTCACTTCTAATTAAAAAACATTTAAACCACATATACTTTACTGCCATTTTTTAATACCCATTGGTATCACAAACCTTTCTTAAATCCAGCTTGCGTTTTTACTTAGCCCATCGGAACTCACCTCTTACTTTTTATCTTCTCTTCTTTACACTTATAATATACCATCATTCGCTAAGCAAGTAAAGCGCTTACATTAAAATAAATAAAAAAAGCGGAATTCGTTTAGAAATCCACTTTTATCAAGCCTTAAGCCTTGTATTTAGATTCTCCATTCAAGTAAGTTTCGCTTACTGTCATATCAGGATTCAAAATAATAAAATCAGCATCCTTATCCGGCTTAATTGAACCACATTTATCTAAAATATGAGCACTCTTTGCAGCAGTGTATGTAGCCATCATAATAGCCTTTTCTGGACTTACGATATTCCAGTCAACAACATTCTTAACGCCGTCTTTTAATTGTAAAATTGATCCTGCTAAATTGTCGCCGTCTTTAAGACGAGCCATACCATCTTTAACGTAAACTGGTAATTCTCCAAGCATGTAATCACCGTCTGGCATCATACCAGCTTCCATACAGTCAGTGATAAGCGCAACATGTTCTGGCCCTACTGCATTGATAAGGGCACGCACCATTGGTTCTTGCACATGATGACCATCACAGATTAATTCATCAGTCACATTGTTCATACTCATAGCAGCATTGGAAATACTTGCGCCGTGGTGAGCTGGATCAGGCATCCCGTTGAAAGTATGAGTAAACATGCTTGCTCCTGCTTCAATACCAGCTGCAGCTTCCTCAAAAGTTGCACTTGAGTGTCCCAATGATACAACAATACCTTCTTTAGTAGCTTCACGAATGAATTCCTTTGAACCCTTTCTTTCAGGGGCCATGGAAATTTTCTTAAGCATTCCATCAGAAGCTTCAAACCACTTGTTAAATTCATCAATGCTTGGATCCATCATATATTTAGGATTTTCGGCACCAGCATGTTCTTCAGTAAAGAATGGTCCTTCAAAGTGAATACCTTGAATCTTAGCCCCTTCTTCACGACCCTTGTTTTCAGCAAACATCTGACAAATTTTAGTCAAAGTTTCACTTGCGGCAGTAATTGTAGTAGGCATCCATGAAGTAACACCCGCACTCAAAAGACCTTTAGAAATCTTATTGATGCCTTCCCAGTCGCTCTTCATTACATCTTCTTTAAGTGAACCGTGAATATGAGTATCAACATATCCGGGTGCTACCCATTGACCTTTATAATCAAGAATTTTTCCTTCAGGCTTATCAGATTCTGAATAGTAAAAACCAAACTTGCCATTATCTTGAACTTCAAGATAGCCACCATTTTCAGTTCTATTTTCTAAGAAAAACTTATCTGCATGAATATAATATGTCATCTTTTTATCCTTTATAAATCATTACTTAACTGTTTTTGATAATTCTATTTTAACTCATAAAATTGGTCTTTACCAGTTTTGGTGCAAACTATAAAAAATCTTAGGATTTTTTAGTTATAATAGAGGTAGCAATTTAATTTAGGAAGAAGCAAAATGACAGAAAATACACAAACTAACAGACACCAATTAGGACAGCTTCTCGGTGCTAATAAACGTGACAACTTTTATGAATTGCACTACGCCACTGGCGAAGTTGCCCGCCTTTATATTTTAGGCGACGGAATCTTTCGTTACTTTTTAGATCCAAGTAATCGATTTAACGAAAGCCGTGATTCAATCGTCAATTTAGATCAATTTAATAATCAATATTTTGAAAACTCTCGCCCTCGTGCTACGAGTGATTCTTTAATTATTAAATCTGGTAATTATCAAATTATTTTCCAACAAAAGCCTGCAATTATGAGCATTTTCGATGAAAATCTTCATCGTACTCGTATGACCCAATCAAGCCCATTAGAAATAGGACATGATCAAATTACCGAAATTCTTAAGCAAAATAAAAATGAATTTTATTTTGGTGGTGGTTTACAAAATGGCTCTTTCAGTCATAAGGGTAAGCGAATTAATATTAAACGCGACCACATAACTGGCGATGGCGGGGTAATCAGCCAAGTACCATTTTTCTGGTCCAATGCCGGCTTTGGTGAATTAAGAAATACCAACACTGATGGTGAATATGATTTTGGAAAGGTCAATGAAGATGCTGCTGTGATCTCACATAACAGCGGCGTATTTGATAACTTTTACTTAATTGGCAATTCACCTAAAGATATTTTACGCAAGTATTTTGCATTAACTGGTAAACCTTTAATGCCGCCAAAATACGCCTTAGACTTAGGACATATTGGTAACTTCCTATCTACTAAGTGGGCACCTGGAAAAGCTAAGCAGCGTAATGCCAACATGTTCGAAGATAATAACTATTATTTAAGAACTAATAGCGATGAAGCAGCTTCAGCTAAGGCCTCATTAAATGGCGAAGAACAATATCAATTTTCTGCTAGAGCAATGATTGATCGTTACCAAAAACAAGGTTTCAATCTTGGTTGGATGATTCCCAACTTTAAAGACGAAAATACTAATATTGATGCTCTAACCTTATTCAATGAATACGCTCAAACTCATGGCGTTGAACCTGGAATGTGGCTTACTGGTAATGACACATCAATTAGTAAAAATACTTCATTCATCCTTACTGACGATAGTTCAGATAATGTCTTAAACAGAGATACTCAAATGCTTAAAAGCAATCTTAACCGCCGTCGTCCACTTATTTTTGCTAATACTGCTGATGCTGGCAGTCAAACTAGAGCAGCTTTGATTTTTGGCGATAATGGTGGTAATTGGGAAAACATTAGTACTCAAGTTGCCGGTTTTTTAGGTGCCAATCTTTCAGGTGAACCACTTGTTGGTAGTGGGATTGATGGAACTGTTGGCGGTGGAAATGCACAAATTGCAATTCGTGATTTTGAATGGAAATCATTCACACCTCTACTTTTTAATATCGATGATCAAGGCGAATTTAGTAAGAATCCATTTACTTATAACAATAAGATGACTCGTATTAATCATGCATATCTTGAATTACGTGATCAATTAAAGAATTATCTTTACACATTAGTTCATGCAGCTCAAAATGGTGAGCCAATTGTTCGAGCATTATTTATTGATTTTCCTCATGAGCAAATTAACTATACTGAACGAGTTTCTCATGAATTTATGCTTGGTCCTAACCTTCTTATTTCACCAATTAATAGTGGTCGCGAAGATGGTCAAAGTAATTCACGCAAGGATAATTTATATCTTCCTGATCACCGTACAATGTGGATCGATTTATTTAGCGGAGAAAAATACCTAGGCGGTAGAGTTTATAACAAACTTTCTTACCCAATTTGGCATTTACCAGTCTTTGTTCGTGGTGGCTCAATCTTTGATCTGGGTAAAAGAAATTATGTCTTCTATCCACAAGGTAAGAGTCAAATTAACTTTTATGCTGATAATGACTATGTTGACTACGCTCACAACCACAGTGAAACTAAAATTACCAGTAATCTTGATTCTAGCATGTTAACAATTACAATCGACCCAACTAAGGGTGACTTTAGTGGAATGGAATCAGAATTACCTACGGCCTTAAATATCATGTGTGACAGCTATCCTGATGGTTTGACAGTTAAGATTAATGATCAAGTTATTAACATGCAAGAATATGGTACTGTTGATACCTTCGCTCATGCTAAAGAAGGTTTCTTCTACAATACCAACTACAGCTGGATGCCAGAATTTGATCAATATCGTGATTCAACCCAACCAGCCTTGCAAATCAAATTAGCTAAACGTGATATTTCTGATAGTAAGATCACTATCACAATTCAGAATTTCAGCTATGGCAATCAAACTTTAGTTCATTCAATTACTGACTCTGTGCTTCGCGCACCAAAGCAGCCAACTATTGATATGGATTCAATCACAGCTCACTCATTGACTGTAAACTGGCCAAAAACAGCTGATAAGGTTCAAATTGAATTAAATGGTGTTTTGCACGATGGAATTGATGGCAGTAGTTTTACTTTCCACGAATTAGAGCCAAATACCAAGTACATTTTACGTTTAAGAAACGTTGCAGGTAACAAGGTATCCGAATGGTCTGATCCATTTGGCGCCTATACTAAGCGTGCCGCAATTGACTATGCAATTCAAAATATTTCAACTGAATCAAATTATGAAAGTAAATCAAATCATCCACTTGAATACCTAACCGATTTGAAATTAGCAAGTGAATGGGAAAGTACAGATACTTTTGATGAAAGTAATCCTTTAGTCTTAACATTTAATTTCAATGATATTGAAAAACTTAGCCGCATGACCTTCGTTCCACGAAATATTAATCATGATGGCGATCCAATTGAAGTTGGTATTGAAATTTCTAAAGATGGTCAAGACTTCAAACCATATGGCGACCGTTACACTTGGAAAGCTGATAGTAAAAACAAGGTAATTGGATTAAGAGATGTAGTTGCTCGAGCTATTCGTTTAACTGTTTACAAGTCATCTGGTAACTTTGTTGGAGCTAAGGAAGTAATGTTCTTTAGAGATAAAAATAGTTAATAAACAAAAAAAGAAGATCCAAACATAATTGGATCTTCTTTTTATTTAGTTAAGAATTAATTTGATTAATTCTTTTTTCTTTTACTAATAAATTCTAAGGTTGCACTACCTGCTAATAATATTAATCCTAATAAAGCTTCAGCCAATACCGACTTACTACCAGTCTTAGGGAGAATGCTTCTTGCTTCAACATCCTTCTTATTTGCCGAGCTAAGAGTAACGTGACTATTAGTATTCTCAGTAATAGAAGACTTACTTGGAGTTGCTACTAGATCTGGAATAGTAGTGGTTGGTACATATCCTTCTGGAACATCTACCTTAACCCTGTCACCAGTATTATGATCTTCATCTGTCATTTTCACTACTTTGCCATTTTGATCTTGGTAGTTGATTACAACTTTAACTGGATCATTTTCTACAAGTGGAGTATCAGTGGCAGTTTTCTTTTTAACCACAATAATGGTAATTGGACTCATGTCGCTTGTTACTGTTACTTCTGGTAACTTATCGGCTGGAACATAACCTTCTGGGATATTGAACTCTACCTTATCTCCTGGCTGTTGTTCCTTGATATCAGTCTTAACTACTTTACCATCTTCAGTTTGGTAGATTACTACACTAGCTACCTTATTATTTGAAACTATTTCAGGAGTATCAGTGGCAGTTTCCTTTTTAACCACAATAATCTTAATTGGACTCATGTCGCTTGTTACTGTTACTTCTGGTAGCTTATCTACTGGTACATATCCTCCTGGAACATTAAACTCTACCTTATCTCCTGGTTGTTGTTCCTTTACATCAGTCTTAATTTCTTCTCCATCTTTGGTTTGGTAAATAACCACTGTAGCTACTGATTTTACCGGAGTTGTTTCTGGTGTACCTGTTGCTGTTTCTTTCTTAATTACAGTAATTGTAATTGGTTTCATATCACTGGTTACTGTAACATCTGGCAACTCATCTACTGGAACATAACCTTCTGGGACATTGAAGTCCACCTTATCTCCTGACTTTTGTTTCTTTACATCAGTCTTAACTTCTTTTCCATCTTTGGTTTGGTAAATAACTACTGTAGCTACTGATTTTGCTGGCTCACTAATTGCATCCCCCGTAGTTGATTTTTGATAAGTTACTATAACATTACTATCTTTAGTATCAGGATTTACTGTTACTTCATTAATTGAGTTAACCACTTTACCATCAATTGTTATTGTTGGTGTATAAACTACATTATTTGCAGTAATAGTATTTATTGGAATAGCCTTCCACGTATTATCATCAGTTTTCCATTCAATTGGTTCATCAACATAAGTTTGTTCACCATTTTGAGTGAAGGTTACTGTTTGAGGATCAACTTTTGGAATTAAATCTTGTGGTAATCCCTCAAAAGTAATAGTTCTAGTGATAGTCTTTGAATTATTAACAGCAGTTGGATTTACCTTAAATAAAATCATGTTACCACCATATGAAATCCCGCTGTTATCATAAGTAAAGGCTCCTAAGGTATAACCAGCTTGTTGAGTATTTGGTGCTACTGTCCACTTAAAGGAGTCCTTGAATGCTTGAACATCCTCTGGTGCATGATCTGACTTCAAATATTGGTCTAAGTTGGTCACATAGTCTAATGGTGATCCAACTTTATCACCAACTTTTACTTGATTGTCTGACTTAATTAATAAAGTACCATTTCCATAAGCAGGTAAAGTAGCTATGTCTTTTAAAGGAATATCATCACTTGAAGCCTTTAAAATAATTGGATCTTTACCAGGAAGAGTGACCTTAATGCTTGGATCGTTAGTTGGTGCTTCACTTATCCAATTACCGTCTTCATCTTTTTGAGTATTATATTCTGGTGCAACATTCCATTCAATCTTAGTTCCAGCTGGTAAAGTACCCAAATTTCCAATATAACTTGCTGGATCTGGAGTTTCAGTAACATTGTTAATACTACTGGTGTCACCTCCACCGTAGGTAAAATATGGTGTATCAGTAATGACTGGAGCAGTTGAACTTGGCTTTACGAAAATGGTTGCTACCTTATTCTTTGTACCAAACTCAGTTATATCTGTTGGAAAATAAGAATAGTCATCCATTTCAAAACCAAGCGATTGCAGCATATTAGTAATATCTTCTGAAATAGAATCACTGTTAGGCATTGGTTCTTCTTCATCATCATTTTTAACCTTCGCACCAATCCATTCATAGTGCGCAACTAAAGAGTTATCAGTAGTATTAATAATATTCAAACTGTTCTTAACTTGGTCTTGGTTTGCTTCTTGTTCAGCTTTTCTAACTAAGACAGGTACATTAACAGTAATGTCCTTTAATGGATATACGTCTTCACCTTGATCATTAGTTGTAGGATCAGCATTAAAGTCTTCATAGCTTAACTTAGCAGTACCTGAAGCATTTCCAATCTTTGAAACATCTGGTTTTTGAACCCAAGTTGCAGTAGTCTTTGGACTATTAGTATCAATTTGAGCTTCTTCTAATTGATCTGCAGTAAACATATTGTTTACATCTAAAGGAGGCATTTGACCTTGAGTAGTATAAACAGGTGCACTAGTCATAAGTTGTTCACTAGGTTGATCAGGATTTGAAGCAGAATTTGAAGATTGTTGCTCTACCTTTGATTCAGCAAGATTATTATCTAATCCTTCATTCTGGAACTCAGAAGCAGAAACTACATTAATATTTTTAGTTTCAATAGATTCACTGTTATTGTTAGTTACTTCACCACTGTCATTTGAAGAATTAGTATCTGCCAATACATCGTTGCTTCCTAATCCTAAGTAAATGCTTGTAGAAATAAGCACTGAAACAGCTCCGATACTTAATTTTCTAATTGCAAAACGGGCTTGTTTATCTACACTCTTTTTTCTATTTTTCATCCTTATCCTCCAAAATAAAATCACGACAGTTATATTATAACACTTCAGCGTTATGTTAAAGTATAAAATAATAATTAATCTAGAGAATGAGCCAAGAATTCTTGTTGTACTTTTGCAGCAGGTACTTTTTCAATGAAATTGTGTTTAACTCCAATTTCATCAAGATGTGATTTAATTTTATCCACATGTAGAGCAATTCCTATTACCATTGATTCAATATCAAATTTCTTTAAAATCAGCGATATTTCTACACCTTACCCACCTTTTCATTACTTGTATCTAAATTAACGCTATAAATCATATCTATTCTCCTATTATTCATCTTTATCTTCAGTTATATTTTATAACTGTCGTTTTACTATATCATTGTCTTATAAAAGTGCCTTTTAGAAAAAATAATCAGGCAACTCATTTGTTACCTGATTATTAGGCTCTATAATTTCTCCTGTTGATGGAATATCTTATGATATTCTATTGGCAGGATTTTTTGCATAAAGAAAGAAGCTATAGCCTCTCTAACTTAAAATCTTTCTTCAACCAATTCAATTAAGTTTTTTAGGAGTTGTGCTATGTCCTCTTTTAATGATGTATTAAATGACTTAACTTCTACTTACTCAAACAATTGTCTTGAAGGAGTTAATCGTAAGATTAAACAAATTGAACGTACTGCTTATGGTTATACTAATTTCAAACATTTATTAATCATAATCAGAATTAGGTTGGAACAAAATAGAGTAAAAGAAAACACTTATCCCACCTTAGAGATAAGTGTTTAAAAAACTATAACTAATAACGTCTTTTCTTTTTAGTTGTAGCTAGTACTATTAAACCGGTCAAACTCAAGGTAGCCAGCCCTAGCATTGAAAGTGCTACGGAATTCTTTTTACCTGTTTGAGGTAAAAGTTTTTCAGTATTTCTATATTTCTTAGGAACTACTTTAGATGAATTAGTTCTAGTAGAAACAAATGAATCTGAAGTTATGTTTCCTGATTTAACTGAAGTATCTTCATTTGATACCGGTACTTCAGGAGTTGGATCTGGATCCGGTGTTGGATTACTTAGTGTTGGTTTTTGAGGTACTTGTTTTTCAGGTATTTTTGGATTTGGAATATCGGGGATGTTTGTGTCTGGGGTAGGTACAATTGGAAGATCAGGTTGATCTAAAGGTTCATTAGGGATTCCGATTTCTGCAATTGGCTTATTAGGTTGTTCCAATGGAATACCTGGAATGCCTCCTTCAAATTTAGGAAGTTCTGGTTGTTCTAACGGAATGCCTGGAACACCACCAGTGAAAGCTGGAAGCTTATCTTGAACTAATGGTTCACCTGGGATTCCTTTTTTATCAGCTATCTTGGCAGGTACGTCAACGAATTCATTAGGCTTAGTATAAACTACTATAGTTTCAAGATTGCCATCAGGTAAGACTGTAGCATTTTCAGCTTTAGCAATCTTAGTATCAACATCGTAGCCATCTACTTCTGGTGATTTAACATCATCTTCATAAGAATCTACTGGTACAAACTTACCACCCTTCTTAATGAAGTGAATAGTTTGTACGACATCATCAGGATTCTTGTCTAAACCAACATAATGAATAGTCCAAGTTTGCTTAGTACTTTCCATTGGATCAGGTAAGTCAGTACCTGGTTGATCTTTTACGTAAGGTACATCAATTACATAGTCAATATCAGTATCATTTTCTCCTAACTTAGTATCTTGGTGAACCTTAGCAAATTCATCAGGATTGTAAAGGTTGTAGCCATTAACTTCAGGTGAAACTACATCTTCAAAATTGCTGGTTGGAACAAACTGATCACCCTTCTTCACAAAGTAAACAGTTTGAACCACTGATTTAGGATTATTATCGGTACCAACATAATTGATAGTTAAAGTAGCGCGGTGACTTTCAACTGGAGTATCAGTATCAACGAATTCATTAGGTTTAGTGTAAATTACCGTAGTTTCAAATTTACCATCAGTATTATCTTTACCTAAAACAGTATCTTGATGAGCAGTCTTAATATCAACATCATAGCCATCTACTTCTGGAGATTTAACATCTTCAAATTGCTTATCTGGAACATAACCTGAATCATGTACTTCATTAGTTACCTTATCAGTATAAACAGTACGGGTAAAGGTTACTTTTTGTTGTTTAGCTTCAGGATTATGATCTGTACCAACATAATTGATGGTCCAAGTAGCATGGCGTACAGTCCTTTCAGGAGTAGTATAACCATGAGTTAAATGAACTTCGAAAACATTTTTGGCATTATCGGCTTGATATTTATTGGATTCAAAGTTTTTAGATACAAATTTATAACCTTTATCCTCATAGTCCTTGATTTGTGTATCAACATCAGTAGGAAATTCAATTAATTCGCCAAACTTACCATTGGCAGCTTCACTCTTTAATGAAGTACCGGTTGTATCATCGATGTAAGTGATTTTCGCATTTTGATCATTTGCAGTATAAGTTACTGTCTTTTCAATGTTTTGATCACCAAAGTTAACTGTAATTGCATCGATTGCTGCAACATCAGGAGTATAACCGCTAATTTCTGGAGAATCCACTTTCGCAAAAGTTTGCGGAGTAACTGGATCCCAAATTACATCCTGGGTTACAAGATCCTTAGTTCCAATGCGTTTAAAGTTAATAGTCTGAACCTTATCAGGACTTGCAGTAGCACCATCCTTATAGATATAGTGAATGGTTTCAGTTACTGTACTATCATCTTCAACAGGTTTAGTCTCATGCTTCAAGTGAACTTCAAAGTTTTGATCAGTTTGATAGTCATTATCGTAAATTAAAGTACTTTGACCATCTTGAGACTTAGTCCCATCACTGACTAAGACATATCCTTGTTTCTTATATGCATTAATTCTATCTGCTGTAGAATAAGCTGCCGTTTCACCAGGTAAACCTTCAACTGAATCAGTTTGACCGATTTGTTTATTGTCAGTGTCATCAATGTAACTAATATTGATCTTTTGTTTACCAACAACAGTTAACTTAGCACTATTACTATCACCGGCATTGATGATTGAAGTGTGCTGCTCTACTTTATCAGGTGTTTGAGGAACGGCAGCAAGCATACTGAACAAAGCTAAAGTATTGGCATGGCCGCCTCCAGTAATAATACTGGTATTCTCGTGAGGAGTATCATATGTTACAGTAATAAAATAATTTGGAATTTGGGCATATCCACTGACCTTATTTGTTTTGGCATCTTGTAAGTTTTTAATAACTTTTACTGGAAAAATTTCTTTTGGATTTTCTGGATCATAATCTTGCCAAAACTCACTATTACCACCAGAAATGCTTGTAAGTTTGTAGCCTTTAAATGTTGGAACTCCCACTTCTGGTAGACCTTTTTCTAAAACGATATCGCCAACTATATCTCCAGTGATAGCATTGGTGTGATAGATTGCAATATCATTAATATTTTGGGGGCCTGATGATCCTAAATCTCTACCGTCAACACTAACATAATTAACAGTTCGTCCGAGTCTCAACTTCTTAAAGGATGTTGAATCCATCACAGCTTGAGACATATATGCGTTTTTCCCGACATCATTTTCAACACTTGGATCATAAGTATGTAAATGGATTTTCAAGCTTGATTTAGCTTTCAAACTATCAACAGTGGTAATGACTGCGGTAACTTGATCCCAATTATCTGGTTTATTCTTCCAAACGCGAGTAACCTTAGGGGAGCCTTCAGGAATAGCTTTCTCAAGCGCTGCTTTAGTTGGTTCATAATTACCATCTTTATCTTTAGTAAGTAAGGTGTCTAATGATTTACCAACATCGCCTGTGACATACCAATTAATGACATTTTCAGCGTTTTCTACGCCTTCAACTTCGACAGGACCTGTTAAGTGAGTATCAAATTGGCTCTTACCATCTTTTGTATTCGGTAATACAGTAACTGCAAAGATGTTTTTATCATCATGATCAGTATTATTGGTAATAGTTGAAGTCAATTCAAACTTATTTGAATCAGTATTTAAAGATGTCGCCTTATGACTTGGGTTGTTATTATCATCCAGGTTACCTGCCCCATTCGTATCTCCAGATAATTCTTGCTTAGCTACATCATCTTGTGCTGATGAAGATACTTGCTCATTAACTGGCTTGTTAACAACGGATGGATTAGTAGCATTATTATCTTTCTTTTCATTAGAAGTTACAGCGGGAGTTAGTTCTTTTCTTGACACAGTGTCACTTTCGCTGCTTGAACTATCCCTGTCTGAAGATAATTGCGAGTTACTTTCTTCAGTAACAGCTGGCTTATTATTGTCAGCAGCTTGAACTTTTTGTCCTTGGCTACCTAAAAATAAAGTACTTCCAATTAAGACTGAAGCTACACCAACACTAAATTTTCTGATCGAATAATGTCGATTTACTTCAGTTGTTATTAAATTATTTTTGTTGTTTTTTGTTTTGTTTTTGTATTTCAATTTATTCCTCCAAAAATATTTTTATCCTCTTTTCTATATATTAACACAATTCGTTATTTTTCAGCGTTTTAATATAGGAATAAAAGGCTCGATAATTTTTCCTGTTGATGGAATATTTTATGATATTCTATTGGCAGAATTTTTTGCATAAAAAAAGACCATAGCCTCTCTAACTTAAAATCCTTCTTCAACCAATTCAATTAAGTTTTTTAAGAGTTGTGCTATGTCCTCTTTTAATAAGTGTATTAAACGGCTTAACTTTTACTTACTCAGAGAGCCCTCTTTTTTTACTTAAATTCTTGTGCTAACCATTCTAAACTTAATTTAAACCAGCTAGCAGCATGAGGATTATTCTCCCATTCACTACCTTTTTCAACTACTTCGGGTCTAGCCAATGAAAAGCCGTGGAATCCTCGTTCATATAAGTGAGCCTCACATTTAACGTGATTTTCATTCAGTGCTTTGATGTATTCAATTGAATTTGAAATCAAAACAATTGGATCATCCCATGCCTGGAAAATAAATGTAGCTGGTGTTTCACGTGTAACACCTAAAGCTCCATCTAATAACTTCGGATCATCAGGCATTTTCTCAGTTTCACCCTCTGGTACTTCAAAACCAATCTGACTAATATTGATTAACGGATAACCTAAAATGGTCTTATTTGGTCTTACCTCTACTGGTTTATAGCCATATTTTTTTGCATACTCTAAACTATTAGCCATATAATTTGCACTACTTGCAACATGACCACCTGCTGAAAAGCCAATTGTCACAATCTTATTTGGATCAATGTGATACTTTTCCGCATTGTCACGATAATACTTAATTGTACTCAACACATCAAGCCCGGCATCTGGATAGATTTTGCCAGCATCCTGCACTAAATTATATTCCATCACTACGCTGTTAAAGCCGTGCGAATTATAAGCTAATGCGACAGGCTCACCTTCTCTTAGAGAAAGATGATCAAAACTTCCACCTGGAATCACAATCACTAATGGTCGTTTATTTTCAACCAATTTCGGATTTTCATCAAGAGTATAAGTATGAATTGTAAACTTTCGATTATTAAAATTAGTTAGACTTATGTTTTCTGTCTTCATTTTCTACCTCAACCTCATTGCTCATCCCTCTTGAAATCAAATATGTGGAAAGAGGAACAGTGAGCAAAACACCAATTAATGAATACAAAATTATTAATGCTTCATTGACAAATAATTTTTCGTTCACAACTTCTCCAAAGCTGTAACCTAAACGAAAATACCATAGAAATAATGACAAAAAGCTGCCGAACATCCCAAATAAAATTGTATTCATAGCTGTTCCTAAAACATCATTACCAACTGCAGTTCCACTCGCTTCAAGCTCATGCCGACTAATTTCAGGGTGATGACGCTTAATTTCAAGTAGACCTGAACTCATTGCAACAGCAGCTTCTGCAATTGCTCCAAGCGTTGAAAAAATCGCTACAGTTACGGCAATCATTGCATAACTGATTCCTGGCATTTGGGACAAACCAACTAGCACTTCACCGGCTTCCGGTCCAAGTCCTGCAGCTTGTGCCAACCATTGACAAGCTAAAATCAACAAACTAACAATTAAACAAACAATAAAAGCAGCAATAAATGAATTCTTAGCAACCTTATAGTCATGTGTTCCTAAATAAATAATTGTGACCAATTTCAAAGGTATAAAAATTAATGTAATAATCGCTACATCAATTCCCCATGAAATTAGCATTGCAACTAATATTAAAAGTAAGGTATTAATCAGCACACTAAAGAAACTTCTAATCCCAGTTTCTCCACCAACGATTGTCATCAAAACTGCTAAAACAATCACCAAAACTAAGAGTGTACTCATAATTTACCTCCTCTTTGGTCTCGTAATAATAGTAAACTGCATCCTGTCGCAAATACAACTGTTATGACTATACTGATAGCAGAAATCACGGTCTGCGTTGCTCCAAGCGATAATGTAAAGCCAAAGGCAGAACTTAAGCTGTTATTATCTCTTAGGTATAAAATCGTCATTGGCAAGGCTTCAGCGATAAAAATCAAAAGCAAAACATTAATTAATGGTCCCATAATTTCTTGTCCCATATTACGTCCACTATTAATCAATTCCTTTGGAGTAATATCTTTTTTCACTTTAATAACCTCATACAGGCTTGAAACAATGTCAGTAGCTTCATCCATTACTGCGCCAAGAACTCCTAACAGTGTTTGAGCAAGAAAGATTCCCCTTGGATCTTGTGTTGCATAGTCGCCTGTTTCATACTGCATTTCTGTTTCTCCAGTTAATTTCATAATGATATAACAGAGCAAAAAAGAAACAAAAACTCCGAGTATAGTAGCCAGCCAAGTAACTAACATTTTTTTATTAAAGCCTTGAACAATTAATAAACTGATGAAAGAAAAGATAATATCAGCTGCACCAAAGAGTAATATTATATACGCACCGTTCAACTTTACATCTAATAAAATTACCCCATAAAAAATTACCCAACTTAGGGCCATAGAAACAACTAATGCTATCGTGTGCCTACCGACTAAAGCAATCATCAAAGCAACAGTAATAGTCACTACCAAAACCAAAACCCAATCTCGCTTAGGATTCCCCAAAGCTAGCTTACCTTTTTTTATACTGACAAAAATTCTATCTCCTGCTCGATATTTTTGAGTTACAAGCTGAGACGGATAATAAACATTCTTTTCTACAAAAGTTTTTCCTTTATAAGGACCATCCAAAACTTTGACATGAATAGTTTGTTCACGAGTTTCATCCTGATTGTTATAGACATCCTTATTTTTTTCGACTAAACGATCTGCAATTTTGGCATCAGTAATTACAGCAATATTATCTTTTTGATAAATCCCTACTGCAAAATAAGTTGCAGCGGTTAGAGCTATACCAATAATTAAAGCTAGCAAAGCAAACAAATATCGCTTCTTAAACTTCATTTTTATCTCCTAAATATTTTTAATATAAAAGGCGACTATCAGTTAGTCGCCCTTTTATTTTATCAAAATAGCTTTTGCCACCAGTGCCTTTTTTGAGGCTGAAGCTGCATATCTGCTAAAGTTCGATGAACATTGCCAGTTGCACGTTTTTCTGCATTTTCACGAGCTTTTTTTAAAATTTCACTATGCAAATCTTCTTCAGATTTTTGAGAATCTTCTACAAGTTTCTTTCTTTTATCAGCCTGGCTTAAAGGAGCCTCTTCCTCTTCAGGATCTACAATTCCAGAAATATCCGGCATTGCCGCAATCTTTTCTAAATGATCATCCTTTTTAGGAGGATTTGATAATTGGTTCTTAATCAATTCTTTATTTTGCTGTTCAATTCTATTTAACTGTTTTTGTAAATTATCAATTGCTTCATTTTGAGTTGCAATTGTTTGTTGGAGAGCCCCTAAAAGTTTAGCAACTTGATGTGGATCCATCATTTCATTACTTTTTTCTGGCTTTTTAACTTTAACCTTGTCACTAACTGCATAAATTTGTCTAGCAGCTTCCTTTAAAGTCAAACCTTTTTGCTTTGACAATTTATAAAAAGCATCTAAATCTTCAATATCTTTTTGATGGTATAAGCGTGAACGCTGCTTGTTTCGCTCATAATAATTCTTATTGCCAGTAACCGTCTCAACAATTAAAGAATATTTACGAAGAGTAGCAACACTAATTCCCAACTTTTCCGCTACAGTAGATGGGGCGTCAAGTTCTATAAAATCATGCTTATTGCTAGTCATTCAATCCCACTCCTAAAAATAGATCTTAATCATGCTTGTGAAGTAAGTGTTTCTTGTGATTATATCTATCTTGACCAGCTTCGATCAAACGTGTAATCAACTCAGTATATGGAATTCCAGCTTCTTCAAATAGTTTTGGATACATACTAATATTAGTAAATCCAGGAAGTGCGTTAACTTCAGTTAAAACAACCTTACCATCTGGAGTAAGCATTGAGTCAATTCTAGCTAAACCAGAGCATTCAGTAACTTGGTAAACCTTTAAAGCATTTGATCTAACAGTTTGAACAATTTTATCTGGTAAATTGGCCGGAATTTGTAATTTAGAAGTTGATGAATTGTCGTACTTATTTTCATAAGTATAGAATGAGCCCTTAGCGTTAGTAATTTCACCAACACCGGCTACGATTGGTTCATCATTACCAAGTACAGCAGTTTCTACTTCAGTACCTGGAACTGTCTTTTCAACTAAAACTTTATCATCATACTTAAAGGCTTCATCAAGTGCCTTCTTGTATTCTTCAGCGTTTGTAACATGGCTAACACCAACAGATGAACCTTGGTTGGAAGGTTTTACAAATAAGTCCTCTCCAAGAGTTTCACTTACCTTGTTGTAATCCAACTTATCGTTACCTTTATCATCAAACTCAAAACGCTTAATTGAAATCCAATCAGCAACAGGAACACCCACTCTTTGAGCCAAGATCTTAGTAAATTCCTTATCCATAGTTACGGCAGCTGATAAAATGTCATCACCAACAAATGGTTTATCAAGAATTTTAAATAAACCTTGAAGACCACCATCTTCACCAAGATTACCGTGAACAATTGGGAAGAAAATATCAATTTCCGGTAAATCAGCAAGTTCAATTAAGTTTGAAATATTATTCACCTTATGAGGATTCTTTACCTTATAATTATGATCCTCTAACACTTTGAAACTTTCTTCTTCATCGGCAAAGTAGCCATCATTAGTAATCCAGATTGGGTGTACTTCAAACTTATCTTTATCTATCGCTTTATAAATGTTGTGACCTGAAACAATTGAAACTTCATATTCTGAAGAATTTCCGCCAAAAATTAAACCGACTTTTATCTTTTTAGTCATTTTTTTACCTCTTAATTATTGTTACCATCCTATAATTATACGCAATATTCTTAAGAAAAAACAAAATTACAATATATTTTTTATAATTAAATATCCATGATAAAGTATAATTAGGTAAATATAAAAAGGAAGTGCAAAAAACAATGCTTCTAAAAAGATTATCCATTACAACAATCATCAGTGTTGGAATTTTAACTACATTAAGTCCAAGTACATCGATTAAAGCGGCGAACTTTTCTAATGGTGAAATCACTCAAGTTCATCAGTTCCAAAAAGAGTACGCAAATTTAAGTAAGAAATCATATAATCAAAATAATCTCTATGAAGTTACTCCTAAATTAGGGCAAAACTTTAATGCTGGTAAACTTCAAAAGGATTATATCAGTGATCAATTATCATATATCAACTACTATCGTAGCTTATTTGGTCTTCAACCAATTACTGATGACAAGTTGGCCAATGATAGTGCTCAAACTACTGCAGCAGTTATGGCATCAATTAATGCCAATCCCTTTGTTAACCAACATGGTTTACCAAATGAGAAGAGGCCCAATTATATTAATAAGGGAACTTGGAAATTAGCTCAGGATACCTCTGAAACATCAAATTTAAACTTTAACGTTAATAATCAATCTGCTGGAGATGTGATCACTGACTTATTGACCGACCACTATAATTTAACTGGTTCAGATACTGGTCACCGTGCATGGCTTCTTTCAACCAGACTATCAACCACAGGAATTGGAGCTGCTTATGGTAGCAACGGCTATCGTTACTCTGTTCAAAAAGTACTTAATGTTGATGATCTTTTCAAACCAGCAAGTAAGGCTACAGTAGTTTACCCTAGCGTCGGTGTTTTTCCAGTTGAATTAAGTAAGGGTAAAAATGTTGCTTGGTCAATTTACTTATCTGATAAAATTTTTACTGGAGTACCGAAAGTTACTATTACTGATAAAGATACTAAGAAAACTTATACTGCAAAAAACGTTACTAACTATAGTAATTCAGGATTTGGTAATTTTAAGACAGTGATTACATATTTTCCTGGGAAGACACCAATTGTTGCAGGACACCAGTATCAGGTGAAGATTGGTAATTTATATAAATATACTTTCAAACTTTTTAAACAAAACACTAGTCTTAAAACTGAATCGGTTGAAGAAAAGGCTACAACTTATCAAAGGGCTTCCGAACAGCAAAATCCTCATGGGAACTCAGCTTTTTCAAACCAAAGTTCAAAATTATGGGCTTCTTTTAATCCAATAAATGAACAAACAAAAATCTATCAGTATTTTGATTCATTAAAGAAAAATCAATGGAATAATAATTTTTTTATTAAACGTTTCTTGAAGAATATTCCAATTCATTTCCAATAAGAAAAAAGGACAAATTTTCGCAATTTGAAAATTTGTCCTTTTATTTTATTCTTTTTTACAATACTTTTGACAAGAAATCCTTTGCTCTTTCACTAGTTGGATTAGCGAAAAATTCATTTGGCTTACCTTTTTCTTGTAAATAGCCATCGGCCATAAACCAAATTTCATCGGCCACTTCTCTAGCAAACCCCATTTCGTGAGTTACTACTACCATTGTCATTCCTGACTCGGCCAAATCTTGCATAGTCTTCAAAACTTCTCCAACCATTTCAGGATCAAGTGCACTAGTTGGCTCATCAAAAAGCATTACCTCAGGTTCCATTGCTAAGGCCCTGGCAATAGCCACACGTTGCTGTTGTCCACCGGATAAGCTACTTGGATATTGTTTTGCTCGATCAGCTAATCCAACCTTCTCAAGAAGTTCTAAGGCGGTCTTTTCAGCTTTAGGCTCACTAATTCCCTTTACCTGCATGGGAGCAAGTTTAATATTTTCAATGACATTCATATTAGGGAAAAGATTGAAGCTTTGGAATACCATCCCCATCTTTTCTCTTAGTTTGTCTAGTTCTTTACCATCTTTTAAATGAGCTAAGTCTGTTCCATCAAAAATAATTTGACCTGAAGTTGGTCTTTCAAGGACATTTAAACAACGTAAGAAAGTACTTTTACCAGAACCTGATGGACCGATAATACAGATTACTTGTCCTTTATCAACTTTAGCCGAAATATCTTTTAAGACTTCATTACTGCCAAAAGTCTTTTTAAGATGTTTAATTTCAATCATTGCTTTAGTCATTATGTTTCATCCGTTTCTCAAAGTGATTCAAAATTCTTGATAAAGTAAAGGTCAAAATAAAGTAAATGATCATCGCAACAAATAATGGTAACACTCCCTTATAAGTTGAGGTCTGGATCAATTGCGTTTGATACATCAATTCTGACACTCCAATTACTGATACCAAAGAACTATCTTTTAACAAAGTAATAAACTCATTTCCAAGAGCTGGCCAAATATTTTTCAAAGCTTGAGGAATAATGACGAAGCGGTAAGTCTTAGCCTGACTCAAACCAAGTGAACGTGCAGCTTCTGTCTGTCCTTTGGCAATTGAATTAATACCAGATCGAATATCTTCAGCAACATATGCACCTGAATTAAGTCCAATCGCAATTATACCTGCGACAATGGCTGATAAGTTTGAAATTAAGTAACCAACTCCGAAATATACGAATAAAATTTGAACCATTTGTGGAGTTCCACGAATAAATTCAATATAGGCAATAGCAATCCAGCGAATTGGCGTAATTTTAGAAAGACGCATTAATGCTAAAACTGTACCCAAAACTACCCCAATAAGTACTGAAAAGATCGTAATAACAATTGTGTACCAAATACCTTTAACAAAATATGGTGCATATTTCAGCATAGTATTTGACTGCTTTTCAGTTTTCATATACTTAGCAGCTTCTGGTAAATATTTCTTATTAATTAAATCTTCTTTTTTAACACGATCAATAGTCTTGTTTACTGCCCTAACCAGGCCGTCTTGACCCTTAGCAATTGCAACTGCATTACCTGATTGAGATTCTTTCAAATTAGATCTCACTGCTAGTAAGTTGCTGTTATTTTGTGCATAAGCTTTAGCAATTAATTCTTCTACAACCACACCAGCAACTTTTCCTGATTGTAATGCTAAAACAAGGTTGTTGATCTTTCCAAGGCCTTTTACCTTTGAATCTTTCATTTGAGATTCAACCAACTGATATTGTATACTACCTGTTTGCGCACCAACTGTTTGGCCTTTAAAGTCATTAATATTGCGATATTTATTGCGGTCACGCTTATTAATTAAAAAGTATTCGCCACTTGGACGGTAATAAATCTTTGAAAAATCAACACTCTTTTTTCTTTCTGGATTTGGTGTCATGGCTGAAATAACCATATCAATCTTGCCAGTTTCTAAGGCTACAAGAAGTGAGTCAAAGCTCATATTCTTAACCACTAACTTGGCATCCAAATCTTTAGCAATATCTTTTGCTAATTCAATATCGACCCCAACATACTTAGTCTCACCATTTTCATTTGTAGTAAATTCCAATGGCGGATAATCCGCTGAGGTTCCTACAACTAGAGTTTTTGTTTTCTTAATCTTCTTTAAAACAGCACCTTCTGCAACCTTTTTATCATTTGAACTCGCAGCTTGAATATTGGTACTAAATGAAAAAAGCATCGAAAATATCATTAGCAATGTCATGAGCATTGCCATTAACTTGGTTTTCTTCATATTTCCACCCATACATTAAAAAATAATTAAACTATTTAACTAGTATACTTGATTATATAAAAAGAATCTAGCTTTCATCGCTAGATTCTTACAATTTTTATCTTAATTCGGGGTAGTTAATTGCCATGGAATTGCACATACAACGTACATGATGACTCCGACAATTACAAATTCTAAGAAGATACTACTACCAATCTCTAACCAGTAACCAACATCACCTAATAAAAGGCTCTCTAAATTAAAGGCCACAGGAATAAATGCCAAAATTCCAAAGATTAAAATCATCCAGAATCCACTCCACATCCCTGCTGCAGTAGTATCATGAATTACTGCTTTTACACTTGTCCTCGTCTTCATATCTTGAATTAAAGATATGAGTGAAACAATTGAAATAATCACAATTAAAATATTGACTATTAACAGTAAAATTGAAATATTTGCTCCTAAAGTAACCACATTTAAGTCAAAGGCTTTAATGACTGCATATGGAGCATTATCTTTTTCTTTATTTAATTTTTGCCGGACAACCTGTGCATCAGTCGACGCACCCTTATCAATATTTTTATTGATGTCATCCAAAATTTGCTTAGCCAATTCTAAATTGCTTACCTTAATCCCGTGGATACCTAAAGTATAATCAATTACATGATCAGCAATTGGCTCGGTCTGTTGAATAGTCAGTAAATTAGAATCTCCTTCACTTTTAGCGCCAATTAAATCCGCTAAACGATCAAAGTGTCCATTAACTTGACGCACAATTACAGCCCGATTATTGCTAGAGCGAATTTGTCCTTTCATAAAAAAAGGATTCAAAAAAGTCACTGTAATCATCATCAAAGTAACAATGACAAAAATCACAAAAGCAAGAATTCGCTTATAACGAGTACTTTGCTCTTGATCCATTCGTCTTAAATTGGCCCGTGAGCCATTAACCATAGACTCTCCCCTTTATTAGCTGATAATTTCTTTGTCCTCATCAAACATGGAGTCAATTGCCGCGTGGACTTTTTCCATATCAGCCGATTCAATAATATCGTGCCCATCTTTTAAGGCCTGTTTAATTTCTGCTGGGTCACAGTGGCAGAAACTAAACATTAATGAACTAGTAGCATAATCTGCTAATTGTTCTGCAGTTAAATTATATTTCTTTCGCTCATGATATAGGCGACCAAGACCGATTGAGATGAAAGAAATACCACTTTCAAGCTCATTCTTAGGAATATTAACATCATCAAACAAATGAATCTTGTTAATCCATTCAAAAAGCATAACTCCCCAACTATCGAGGGTATCATTATTAGTGAAGGCCTGAGAAATGATTCTCTCTAAACCTTCATCATTTATGCCCAAAATACCTATCGTATAAATGAATGCCTTCATATGGGCATATGAAGATGATTGCATAATTTGATCATAGCTGTCAACTTGTGATCCAAGCGTAGTAAATAAGTTGAGTACAATATCATTAATTAATTTGGATTTATGTGGGTAATATGATTGAAGCAAAGATTTTGAAATATTTGATTTTTCCGCAATCATTTGTAAAGACACATTATCCATTCCGTTCTCTCTAATTAAACGAAAAGTATTACCAAGTATTACTCGGCGTCTCGCCATATTTTTACGTCTTGCCATTCTTTTTCTCCCAAAAAATTCACAATATAAAATAACTTAAAGTTATTATATCAGTGATAACACATTATATGAATGGAAAAAATTCAATTATCAGATAAAAAAATCCTCAAAATTTGAGGATCCTTGTATATTCAGACCAAATCTATGCTGAACTACTTTAATCGATTTTGTTCATCAAAAATTTGGTGAATTGAACGATCGTTGTAAACATAATCGATACCACGTGCAAGTAATTGATCAACAGAAATTCTAACCATTCTGTCAGGATAATGATTATGCTTGATAGTATCTGTTACTACGATTTGTTCTACTGGTAATTCATTAAGTACCTCAATAGCATTCTTTGATAAAAGAGCATGAGTAGCAGCAACATAAACCTTTTTAGCACCAGCTGCTAAAACTGACTTAGTAGAAGCTGCAATACGTGAACCTGTATCAATTAAATCATCAACAATGATACATTTCTTGCCTTTAACATCCCCGATCATATCATGAACTTCAGTATCGTAACGCGCTCCGCGTTGATCTACAATAGCAATTGGAGCGTCAAAATATTGACCAAAATTACGTGCAAGCTTTGCACCAGAGTGATCAGGTGAAACAACTACTACATCATCTTCACTCTTGTCGGCAATACCATTGTCTAAGAAGTATTGTGCAAGTAATGGCATTGCATGTAAGTGATCAACAGGAACATTGTAGAAACCTTGAATTTGTGAAGCATGTAAATCTACAGCGATCAAACGATCCATTCCAGTTAATTGAAGTAAGTTGGCAATCAACTTAGCAGTAATTGGCTCACGTGAACGAGTCTTGGTATCTGAACGTGAGTATGCCAAATATGGAATCACGACGTTAACACGGTGAGCTGAAGCACGGTGAAGTGCGTCTAAGACAATTTCAAGTTCCATAAAGTTTTCGTTAACTGGATCTTGAATTGACTGAATTACGAAAACATCGCAACCTCTGATAGATTCACCAATATTTACTTGAATTTCACCATCACTAAAGTGATGTACTGCAGTTTCAATTAATGGTCGACCTAAGAATGATGCGATTTTTTCATTTAATGTTGGATTACCGCCTAAGCCAATAACTTTCATTGGATGCAATAATTCATGAATTTCTTCCTTGTTCATAACTACCTCTTCTGAAATTAATATTATTCACATTTCTATTATATACAAAAAGTCCTAAATTTGTTTATAAAAAAGAAGGTCAATTGCTTAAAAAATCATTTATATCAATATTCTTTAATAAAGATACAAAAAACCGCTTCTTTACGAAACGGTTTTTACTAATTTTATCTAAGCTGTTATTAAACATATCTAATTACACTTTATTGTAGGTTCATCTAAAAGTTTATTATTTACAAAATTCTTTAATCAAATCCAATAATTTCAAACTTTTAACAGTGTAACTATCATGCGTCTGTCTTGGCATCAAAATCAAACGACCATTTTGCATTAATTGACTATACCAACGAACATGTTCAACTTTAACCCAATCTTTTTCTCCAACAACACATAAGGTTGGCGTAACGATCTTTTTCAAACTGTCTTCTGACATAAAGCTTTCAGTAAGCTCAACTCGACTATCTCGATCAAGTCTCAAAAAGCGGTGAAAACCTTCAGTCAAATAATGATACGGTCTAATTCCAGCACCATTAACAAAAACACCAGCAACAATCATTTTCTTGAAAAGATGTGGGTAGCGACTTGCAAGCATCATAGCAACTAGACCACCTGCATCAAAACCAAAGCAGTAACATCCTTCAATTCCAAGTTGCTCAATAAATGTATGAACATCTTCTACTTCTGTTTGATAATGTTCAGCACCATCCCCTGCACTCAGTCCGTGACCTCTCATATCAAGAACATAAACCGTATAATACAGTGACAATGGTGCTACAATCTTATCAAACATCCCACCATCTAAATGGTGACCATGTAAGAGTAAAAGCGGTGCACCCTTACCTAATTTATGATAATAGAGATCTACTCCATTAACGTTCTCTTTCATTGTTGTTCCCTTCATCAACGCCGATTAAATTTCTATTGCTGTGTCCAGTATTTTTCTTTCGTTCATTAAGCAAACTTGAAACAATTAATTTCCAAACAATATAGTTGGCCTTAAAATTATCAGGCACCATCTTCAAGTTGAAATTATGAACCATACTATCTTCTCTTTGCCAATAGTGGTACAAAGAAGTACTGTCACAATAGAAACCATTTGTTAGTGAAAGATATTTGACATTAAAGATTTGATCTTCCATAAAAGCTAGTTTCTTCACAAAATGAAGATTATATTTTCTAACTACTGAAGTTTTATAGCCCTTATTCCAAGTATAGCCTTTAACCGGCGAAACAAATGCTTTGTTAAAAAATAAGGATCCCATAAGATTTACGATTTGACGATATGTTTGTACCTTAGTAAGTGACTCTTGCATTTTTACCTTAGTTGCTGGAATCGAGTTAGCTTTTCCTTCGTAATCTATCCAGAATCCACAACATACCATTGCTACGTCAGGATGATTGTGAAAAGCGCGCACAAAAAAAGCAGTATAATCTGGATCCACCCAATCATCTCCATCATGGAAAGTAAAATAAGGTGTATCTACATTATCCATTCCAACATTACGTGCATCTGAAAGGCCACCATTTTCTTTGTTAATAATTCTAAAATAACGAAACTTATCACGATAACTTTCAGCGATTTCTCTTGTTTTGTCCTTGGAACCATCGTTAACAATCAGTAATTTGAAATTAGAATCGGCCTGCTTAGATAAATGATCTAAAGCTCTAGCCAAATATTTTTCCATATTGTAAACTGGCATAATTACAGTTAATTCAGGTTGATTCAACATATACTTTCCCCCATATGAGTTCTATTATACCATCTTCATGAATCTAGATACATTTTGACTATTTTTAAGCTTTTACAAAATCCTTAAAATTTAATCTAAGCTTTTATGACTTTTTTATCGGATCTAGTATAATAACTTTACTAAATAAGGAGAATTAATAACTATGAAAAAAGCAATGACATTATTTACAAGTATTATTGTAGGGATTGCCGCGACAATTTTTAGCATCCCTAATATGACAGTTCACGCTGATAGTGAAACACCAGTTGTAACTTTAGGAACTTCTTTGACTGAGAGTCAAAAAGAAGGCACTTTGAAAACCTTAACTGCCCCATTAAATGGCAGCAATTACCAAACAATTACCGTTACTGGTGAAGATTTAGTGAAGTACTTAAATCCATCAGGTGATAACTTCACTACCTCTTCTGGTGTTTGGTCCAGTGCAATGATTCAAAAAACTAGCTCTGGCTCAGGAATCAACGTTAAAATTTTAGATTACAATGGCAAAGACAATATTACTACAATCACCGCCAATCAATATAAGAATGCCGCTTTAACTGCTGGTATCTCTGATGCAAATATCTATGTAACTAGTGCTGTTCCAATTGATGGTTCCGGTGCCTTGGCTGGTGTTTATGCAGCTTATGCTAAAAACGGTGATGCTTTAAACCAGAAACAAGTAAACGCTGCGCAAGATGAAATGAATACTTTAAGTGGCATTACTCAGGAAAATAAAAATAAAGATGGTTATAGTGACGCCCAATTAAACAATGCTGTAGCTGGTGCTAAAAAGGATATGGCAAAGATCGGTAACAACATTTCTGACAGTCAAATCCGTGATATTGTTAACAATCAAATAAAAATTAATCATTTAGGTAACACTATTAACAATAATCAGAAGAACCAAATCATTAACATTTTAATTGAAATTCGTGATTCTGGTGCTTTGAAGAATAATAACTTTAAAGAGCAAGCTGATGCTTTATCAAAGAAGATTCAAGATGGAGCAAAAAATATTTTCAATAAATACAATACTTCAGAAAATCAAAACTTCCTTCAGCAGCTCTGGAATAACATTGTTAACTTCTTCAGTCATCTATTCGGAACTGTGGTAATTATTAAATAGCTAAAATAAACCAAAAGATCGGGAACTTTCCCGATCTTTTTACATTTCTTTATCCATATATTCATTTAATAAATGATCTACAAATTCATTACCTGCATTTTTGGCATGACCCTTGGTCCACTTAAACGTTGCATCCGGAAAATTAGTTAAGAGTTTATCAATTTCTTTCCATTCTGCAACATTTGATAATTCACCGCCAGAACGTCTCCATCCACGCTTCTTCCAACCTTCAAGCCAGCCTTTATTAATTGCATTTAAAACATATTGTGAATCAAGTACAAATAATAATTTCTTTTCATTAAAGCCAAGTTCAATCAGCTTCTTCAAAGCATTAATCAAACCTGTTTGCTCCATTTTATTATTAGTTGCACCGTATTCACCGCCTGCTCCATGAACTTCTTGATCTTTCCATTCGATCTTATAGGCCCAAGCAGCTTTATCAGTCTTTTGAACGTGTCCACCTTTATAAACACCGGTATTTCTTGTTCCACCATCTGTATAAGTCACAGCAAAGTAGTCATTTAAGTTCTCATCACTAACATTGTTATTGGACTTAACAGATTTACTCTTTGGCTTATTAACCGGAACTTTATCTTTATGAGCTTTAATTTTATCAATCGCACTTTGCAAATTATCTTCTGATTTTTTAAAAACTTCTGGATCAGATTCTTTATCCCAATCTAAATAATCAGTCGCATCTGTAATTTGTTCAAATGACTTATATTCTGCCCCGGAGAAGCCGTCAACTTGTTTCTTAGCCTCATCCCAAGTTCGATAAATTCCTGGTGTACGGCCTTTTTTTATTGCATAAAATTTCATTTGTTTACCTCTAGGATTTATAAACACAGATAATGTTAAAATATTACTATAAATTAATTTTAAGGTGGTAAGTTATGTTCTTCAATACAAAAAAATATGCAGAAGAAGCTGAAAAAAATCGAAAAAAGAATCTTAAGCAAGAGCCTAGCCTTTTTAATATGATTTCATTAGGCCTTTTAGCATCATTTCCGCCAACAAGATTATTCTTACGTTTGCACAAAAGGCATATTGATGATCAAGCAATTATTGAAGAAAAAACTGGTGATTTTGAGCAAATTCCAGTAATCTATTTTCACGGCTTCCGCGGTGGGGACTACACTACTAAAGTTATGATCGATCAAGCCTTAAAAGATAAAAAAACCGATAAATTTTTAAAAGTCACCTTAGATTTATTAGGCAATTTCAAGCTTGAAGGAACTTGGACCGGTGATAAAAATCCAATCGTCCAAGTGGTCTTTCGCCAACGAATTATTGGAATTTACGGCATTGATTACTATATGCGAATGCTATTACCTTTTTTATCAAAAAAGTATCACTTTAAAACATATACTGCCATCTCTCATTCTCTTTCTTGTCCTTGTGTTGTTAGAACCGAAATGCGCTATGCCAAACAGAAAAAATTTCCTCACTTAGACAAATGCGCATTTATTGCTGGGCCTTTCAATGGCGTCACCTACTTAGGCGACATTCCTAATGTTAATATCATCACCGAAAAAGGACGCCCATCATTAATGAATCCGCACTATCTGTACTTATTACTGAATAAAAGAAGATTCAATCCAAATATTTCGGTTTTAAATATTTACGGTAATGTTTTAGATGATACTAATACCGACAAATTTATTTCTGTCGTCTCTGCCAAAAGTATTCGCTATATTCTAGCACCACAATCACATAGCTTTAGGGAGGTAGAAATTCGTGGTGAAAACGCTGAACATAGTTGGATGCATGACAACCCCCTTGTAATTGATATTATTAATAAATTTACAGGCATTAAAAATTAGCTAGGAGGATATTTTTTGATCACGCTTAATGACCTTTTCAGAGTAATTATAATTGTCAATACAATTCTAGCCTTCTACATTGTCTTCCACAGAAGGCGATCAGTTTCAACTGCCTGGGCATGGTTAATTATTTTGATTGTTTTGCCCATTTTAGGCCTAATCATCTACGCCTTTTTTGGACGTGGAATTTCAGAGGAAAATATCTTTTCGATTAATAAACAGCGCCACCTTGGTTTAGAAAAATGGCAGGAAGAAGTCGGGCAAGCTCCGAAAAAAATTAGTTCATCCGATACTTCAACTAAAGGTGATATTGTGGTTCACTTTTTTAATAAAGATGGTAATGTCCCATTGACTAAAAATAATTTAGTCGATCTATATACCGATGGAGAAAAATTCTTTGAAGCAATGTTTCATGATATTGAACAAGCCAAAGAAACGATTAATGTAGAATTCTATACATTTTATAATGATGATATCGGTAATAAATTACTTGATTTATTAATCAAAAAAGCCAAAGAAGGAATTAAAGTCCATGTCTTATATGATGCATGGGGCTCAATGGGCGCAAATAAAAGCTGGTTTAATCAATTAAGAGACGTTGGAGGTAAGGTTCTTCCCTTCGTTACTTCGCGTAATATGATCACCAGATATCGTATCAACTATCACCTTCACCGCAAGATCGTAGTTATTGATGGAAAAATCTCCTGGACTGGCGGTTTTAATGTTGGAGATCAATATCTAGGTAAGAAGAAAAAATTCGGTTACTGGCGCGATAGCCAAGTTAGAATCGTTGGTTCCGCCTCCCTATTTTTGCAAGAGAGATTTGTGATGGATTGGAATGCATCTGTTACTAAAGAAAGTGACAGTATTATCTACGATGATTTATTCTTTCCAGATCTTGATGAAAATAAAATTAGCGAAGATTCCATTTCAACTCAAATCATTTCTGATGGTCCTGATCGATATGAACCATATTTACGTAACGGTATAATGAGATTAATGCTTCTTGCGAGAAAAAGGCTCTGGATACAAACCCCATATCTCATCCCAGATGATGCGGTTTTTGCAACTTTACAGACAATTGCCTCATCTGGAGTAGATGTGCGAATTATGATCCCATCCAAGCCGGATCATCCCTTTATTTATCGAGCAACTCAATGGTACGCTAATGAATTAACCCGCTATGGAGTAAAAATTTATAACTATCAAAATGGGTTTCTTCATGCAAAAACCATAGTTGTTGATGACTTATATTCTTCCGTCGGTTCAATGAATCAAGATTATCGTTCATATGATCTCAATTTTGAAGACATGGCAATTTTCTACGATAAAAAATTTAACAAGATTATGGCCGAAACCTTTGAAAAAGATATGGAAAATTCTATTTTACTTACTAAGGAAATGATCAAAAGGCAAGGTTACCTTTTACGCCTCAGACAACGAGTTTCAAGAATGTTATCACCAATTCTGTAGCAAACAAAAATGCCTTAGACATTTGTCTAAGATAAAGTTAGATCGATTAGTGTATAATTTTATCAAGTTTAAGAAAAGGACTCTACAATTTTGCAGAGTCCTTTTTAACATTACCCAACTACTTTACTTAATTTTAGAAATAGCTACAGGTTCATATTCTTTATAAGCATCCAATAATTTTTTGATGACTTGTGAAGAAAAGTTGCTTTCTAATCGTTGATTTAGCATCTGACTAAATTCAGAAAAACTAATATTATTTTCTTGATTTACAATATCCCAAAATAGTTTTTCAATTTTTTCAGATTGTTTTGCAGAAATTCCATAATATAGTAAAAAAGCTTCTCTATTTGAAGATATGTCAAGTTTATCAATACAATCTCGCAAAACGGTCTTAATCAGATACAATGTATACTCTAATTCTTTTTCATCGTACATTTAAAGTCCCCATTCTAATGCTTGTCTAATCCAAAATGCAAGTGTCCTAGCTGTACTTGATTTCATTCCTGATTTTATCAATGCACTTGCCACTTGATCTTGTACTGCTCCATATGATAGGCTTTCCCATCTTGAAAGTTTTCTAAATACAGGCATAACTTTGTTAAGTGCATTACCCACTTTAACAGCTGCACCTCTGCCCGCTACTTTTCCAACAGCATTAACCAACTTATTTCTATTTTTTAATACCAGTTTTATTGCTGTCTTTACAACTTTAGTTGTACCAACTTTAGATTCAGATAAAGCTTGTTTATTTAGTACGGAGCTACCCCCTGTTGGAATTACAAAAATCTGAGTCTCTCCATCAATATTTTGATTTAAATCAGAACTATCAGCAGCTTGTACACTATTTGAGGTTACATTAGCAACAGGTGCACCCAAAACCAACGTTATCAACAAGCCAATTAAAGACTTTTTTAATTTCATTTTTCTCTCCCTCGTATTATATAAATTAAAATACCAATGTTAAAAATAATTTTTGGTTAGTAGTTATTATATTTGTAAGATATATTAAATGTCAATGAAAAATATAATAATACTGTTAAAATAAAATTTAACTACGCTCTTATATTTAATATATCTATTATTTTTTCTGAATAATTTTGCATTAGCAAAATAAAAAAGCTCTACATAAACGCAGAGCCACACATAACGCTTAACCGAGAAGCAACCTCACCTACACGTCAACATTTCATTATTTTTGTCTACAAGTATTAATAGCACATGATATAATCTTGCTTTAAAAAGTATATTTAAAACTATCGCCCAGTTTTAAGGGGGGAGTTTCAAGGCATTTTTTTAATCTTTTGAACTCTAATTTTTATTGTATGGTCAATATGTTGCTTTAGAACCTCAACAACTTCCTCAGCACTTCTTCCGTTAAAACGGAAATAATATTGTCCTTCATTAATTGTATTCACGATACAGATAACTGATGATTTAGTCGGTGTAATTACGTTAATTATCAAGATATTATCAATTTCTGAATATCGAACAGTTCGCTTAAAGTAACTCGAAACTACCATTCTCCGTGGAGCAAATCCAGTGTATCCATCAATAATACTAATTACCAAAATCAAAGCTAAAAACACATTCAACCCTGGAGCCTTAATTTCAAAGAAATTCCAAGCAACGCCAAGCCAAATAATCAACAAGGTCCAGAGCAATACGGAAAGGCGATATTTACTACGTAGTTCTAGTTTTGCTTGCCAAAACCAACTATAGCATGCATACAACACTAGCATTAGATTAATTACAATGTAAAAAGAATTTTGCATTTTTTCACCTACCCTAAATGATTAGTATCTTTTAACATTATAGCAAAGAAGTGAACTATAATTAATGTAGTAATATTAATGAAAGCCGAAAAATATGAATGAAAATACTAAAATAGATAATTTAAAAAAAGATATTAATAATGCTAAAAAAGTGGTCTTTTTAACCGGTGCTGGCGTCTCAACTCATTCAGGTATTCCTGACTATCGTTCAAAGCACGGAATTTACAATGGTATCAGTGAAAGTCCTGAAACAATTCTAAGTGAAGCAACCCTATTCAATCGACCAGAGCTATTCTATAACTTCGTCATGGAAAATATGTATTTTCCTAATGCTAAGCCAAACCAAATTCATAAAAAAATTGCAGAAATATGTAATAAAAAAGGTGTACTAATTACTCAAAATATTGATACACTAGATAGTAAAGCAGGAAACAAAAATGTAGTCGAATTTCACGGCAACTTATATAACATTTACTGCACTAAATGTCATAAGCCTGTTTCATATGAACAATATAGTTCTAATTATATTCATAAAGAATGTGGCGGTATTATTCGTCCGGGTATCGTTTTATACGGTGAACAAATAAATCCAGAAGTCCTAACTAAATCAATGAAAGTAATGGAAAATGCTGATTTAGTTATTATTTCTGGAACTAGTTTTGTAGTGTATCCATTTGCACAATTGCTAGCCTACAAAGAACCTAATGCAAAGGTTTGGGCTATCAATAAAACGGAAATTCCAGCACCAGGTGTCAACCAAATTATTGATGACGCGCTTAACATCTTTGAAAATTTATAATTGAATTTAAAACACAGGCTTGTTATTATTTTAATAGCGTTTTTTAAGGGGAGTGATAACTAACTATGGACAATATACTTTATTTCGATTACGTAGAAATCGCTCCCTGGACTTATATGCTAGCTGCAACCAATAATGGACTAGCTTACGTAGGGGTAAAATCTGAAGAAAAGAATGTTCCCGTTTTTAGTTATTATCCTAACAAAATGCTTATTCAAGATCCTAAGCGACTTGCCCCATATATTCAACAACTTAAAGAATATTTTGCTGGAACAAGAAGAACCTTTGACGTGCCGCTTGATATTGCGGAATTTGGCACGCCTTTCCAGCGCAGTGTTTTAGAAACTTTGCTTAAAATTCCTTATGGAACCACAGTAAGTTACGGGGATATAGCTAGCTCATTGGATAACGCCAGATCCGTACGTGCAGTTGCACACGCAATTGCCCTTAATCCGGTTTTGATTTTTATCCCATGCCACCGAGTGATCCTATCTGATGGTAAAATTGGTAGTTATCGTTTAGGTGCAAAAGAAAAACTTAGATTAATTAATTTAGAAAAGAGCTATTTACATGGCAATTCTTAAAATGTATGCTCCCTTTTTTGATTTACAAAATTGGCAGACAGTCTTAACTAGTGGCAAAGATTGGATGATTATCTTAACTTTAATTATCATGGAATGTCTCTTATCAGTTGATAATGCTGTAGTACTAGCTGCACAAACTCAAGCTTTGCCAGATAAAAAAGATCAAGAAAAGTCATTACTTTATGGACTTTGGGGCGCATATCTTTTTAGATTCATCATTATCGGGATAGGTACTTACTTAATCAACTTTTGGGAAATTAAGTTAGCTGGCAGTATCTATCTTTTTTATTTATGTTTTAAATTCTTCTACGATGTTCGTCATCCCAAGAAGGCTGCAGAACACGAAAAAGAAAAAGAAGCTAAAAAAGCTTCACACCAGAAAAATAAAAAAGAGAGAAAGCACATCCTTTCTCCCTTCTGGCGGACAGTTGTTTCAATTGAATCAATGGATATCGTCTTTTCAATTGACTCAGTTTTAGCTGCTTTGGCCGTTTCAGATAATCCTGTTGTTGTTCTGATTGGTGGAATGATCGGTATCCTCTGTATGAGAGGAGTTGCAGAAATCATTATTAGGCTAATGAATATTATTCCTGAACTTGAACCAATGGCCTATGTTTTAATTGGAATCATTGCTGTAAAGTTACTTTTGGCTCTCCCACCACTTCATTATGAAATGCCTAATACCTTATTTGCAATTATTGTTTTTGGGATTTTAGGTTTAACTATTCTCTTCCACTACTGGCGTATTAAACGTCAAAGAGATTAAAATTTATTTTCAAGATATTCTTTGAGCACGACCGCTTGGTTGTGCTCTTTATTTTTTGCACCATATAAAAATAGAATGTTGCCCTTCTGTAATTTTTCTTTGACGGTTTTAACAAAAACAGGTGTAAAATCATTTTGATTGAGTTCTTGCTCATATTTTTTCTTAAACTCTGGGAACTTTTCATCTTCATGGTTGAACCATTTTCGAAGCTCATTGCTTGGGGCGATTTCTTTATCCCATTCATCTAAAGCAGCCTTAATTTTACTCATTCCACGTGGCCACATCCGATCAACCAAGATTCTATATCCAGCTGGTTGTTCATGATCATAAATTCTAACTAATTTAATTTCTGACATCTTATTTACTTCCTTTACTATTAATTAATTGTAATCCAGAAAGGCATATATATTATATTATGAACTATTTATCTTATTTTACTTCTCAGAGTACTGATAAAATTGCTAAAGATCTGATTGGCCGAATGCTTACTTTTGAAAATAATGGTGAAAAGCTGGGCGGTTATATCGTTGAAGCAGAGGCATATATGGGTATTAAAGATCGGGCAGCTCATTCTTATGGCGGCAGACGAAGTCCAGCAAATGAGGGCTTATATTGTCCTGGAGGATGCCTTTACATTTATTCGCAAAGACAATATTTCTTCTTCGACGTTGCCTGTCAAGAAGCCGGAGAGCCCCAAGGAGTGCTGATTAGAGCAATTGAGCCAGTATCAGGAATCAAACAAATGGAAACTAATCGACATGGAAAAACCGGAGTTTTATTAACTAACGGTCCTGGAAAATTAATGCAAGCCTTCGGTATTACAAGCAGAAAATGGGATCTACATGATATGAATGATACACCATTTGCTATTGATTTAAATGATCAACATAAGAAAATTGCCCGGGAAATAATTGCAGCTCCTAGAGTTGGAATTAATCAATCCGAATCAAAATGGGCCCAGGCTCCTCTTCGCTTTTTCCCTCAAGGCAATCCATATGTGTCTGATATGAAGAAAAGAGACTATGATAAAAATCATGGCTGGGCTTGACAAGATTTTATAAATGCTTTAATATTTTTCTAAATTAATAAATATCCCAATGCAATAGAGGTTGCGGAAATCACTAAGTTAATTCGAGCACACGAATGCGATGAAGATTGACTTGAGGGTTTTCGCCGAAATGAGATTATTTTCGTGCATTAATCTTGTTGGGCTGCAGAAGCATATTCTGTAGACTGTCCTGGTAGTCCCCAGGGAGCGCTATAAGATTTGGTTTAACTACTGATGATTTAACACCTCACTTGCGTTTTCAAGTGAGGTTTTTTATTTACGCTTTTATTGTATTGGCTTAATGTGAAAAATTTGGAGGTTTTTTCATTGAAGTCAAAAATTCATGCGATCATTGCTTCCTTAGCTCTGATCTTAGGTTTATTTATTGGACTGAATTCTACTAGTCACACAGCGCAAGCAGCTAGTGAAGGCGTCCTTAAGGTCGGTATGGAAGCTAACTATCCGCCATACAATTGGACTCAAACAAATAACGAAAATGGTGCTGTTCCAATTGATGGCTCCAAGACATATGCCAATGGTTACGATGTGCAAATTGCAAAATTAATTGCAAAGAAATTGCACAAGCGAGTGGTCGTTGAAAAGATTGAATGGGATGGTCTTCTTCCAGCTTTAACTTCAGGTAAGATTGACTTAATTATTGCTGGTATGAGTCCAACAGCCGAAAGACGTAAGGCTATCAACTTCACTAAGCCTTATAGAAAAGGCACTTTTGTTGTTATCACTCAAAAAGATAGTAAATATGCTAAGGCTAAGAGCTTGAATGATTTCAAGGGTGCTAAACTTACTGCTCAACAAGGTACTTTCCACTACAACTTAATTAAACAATTAAAGGGTGCTAAGCGTGAACCTGCGATGCGTGATTTCTCATCAATGCGTCAAAGTCTTTCATCAGGTACTATCGATGGTTATGTAGCCGAAGATATTGAATTCCAAAGTTACCACAATGTTAACCCTAATATTGTAGCTGTTAACTTAAACAAGATGGCTGGCTTCAAGGTTGACCACGATGAATCAATTACCAGTATTGGTGTTAAGAAGGGCAACACTAAACTTTTAAACGAAGTTAACGCTGCTCTTGATACTATTTCTGATAAGAAGCGTGACGAATTAATGTCACAAGCTATTCGTGAACAACAAGATGCTCAAAGTAAGAAGAAAGAAAACTGGCTCGTTTCTACTTGGAAACAATACGGCGGTATGATCTTGAGCGGTGTTGGCATGACACTTCTTCTTGCTTTAGTTGGTACTATTGTTGGTTTCTTCATTGGACTTTTAGTTGGTATTGTTCGTACTATTCCAACTCCTACTACTTACGGCAGACGCTGGGGACTTAACGTACTTAAGTGGCTCCTTTCTGTTTATGTTGAAATTTTCCGTGGTACTCCTATGATGGTTCAAGCTGCAGTTATTTACTATGGTATTGCTCAATTCTGGCATCTTAACATCAATCGTACTCTTGCAGCTTTAATCATTGTTTCAATTAACACCGGTGCTTACCTTTCAGAAGTTATCCGTGGTGGTATTATTTCTACCCCAGAAGGTCAATTTGAAGCAGCTAGTGCTCTTGGTATGAGTCACAACCAAAGAATGTGGCATATTATCTTACCTCAAGCTGTAAGAAACTCTTTGCCATCAATCACTAACGAATTTATTGTTAACATCAAGGATACTTCAGTATTAAGTATTATTTCAGTATCAGAATTATTCTTTGTTGGTACAACTATTGCGAGTCAAACATTTGAGTTCTTCCCAACTTACCTTTCAATTTCTGTAATCTACTTGATTTTAACCTTTACAATTACTCGAATCTTCAACCTTATCGAAAGAAAACTCGATGGTAATAAGAATTACAATTTAATGGCCAACCAAATTCAAGTTGGTACTCCCAAAGATACGGAGGCTAATAACTAATGACGGAAACAAATGAAACAATTATCAGCTTAAAGCATATGCAAAAAGCTTACGGTGATCACCAAGTTTTAAAAGATATCACTGTTGATATTAATAAGGGTGAAATCGTAACAATCATCGGTCCATCTGGTGGTGGTAAATCAACTACTTTGCGCTGCATTAATCTATTAGAGGAACCAACTGGTGGTGAAATTGATTTCCATGGTGAAAATATTTTAACTCCAGGTTACGATCGTAACGCCTTCCGTGCTAAAGTTGGCATGGTGTTCCAGCAATTTGACCTATTCGAAAACAAAAATGTTTTGCAAAACTGCATGATCGGCCAACAACTAGTGCTTAAGCGTTCTAAAGAAGAAGCCAGAAAAATTGCTATGGAAAACTTGAAAAAGGTTGGTATGGATCCATTCATCAACGCCAAACCTAGTCAATTATCTGGTGGTCAACAACAACGTGTTGCAATTGCTCGTGCGATTAGTATGGATCCAGAAGTTCTTCTCTTCGACGAACCAACTAGTGCCCTTGATCCAGAAATGGTTGGTGAAGTACTTGATGTAATGCAAAAACTTGCTACTACTGGTTTAACTATGGTTATTGTTACTCACGAAATGGGCTTTGCTAAGCAAATTTCAGATAATGTCTTATTTATCAGTGGTGGTGTCATTACTGAACAAGGCCATCCTGATCAAATCTTTGATCATCCAAAACATGAAGTTACTCAAAGGTTCTTGCATAACTTCAGAAAGATGGATTTTTAAGTTAATAATTCAAAAAGTGGAAGTTACCTACTTTCACTTTTTTGATACAATAATAAAAAATATTTTACTTAGGAGGACTTTATGGAAAGTCGAGATTATTATTTTTTCAAACCATATGATGAAAATCAAGCAAAACCGCCTGAAGAAAGTTTCAGTGAAATTTTGAACGAAGCCTACCTTCATCCCTTTACTTGGAATGCAAGAACTACCCGTAAGTCATTTTGGATTAGCGCTTTAATTAATACTATTATCACTTTACTTGCCATCGGTTTAGTAATTTATGCATTTTCAAATAACATTAACCCGGGACTCAAATGGATTGACAGCATAATCGCTGCAGTAATTTATGTTTGGTTGTTTTTGGCTGAGCTTGGTCAAACTGTCAGACGTCTTCACGATGTTAACTACAGCGGATACTGGTATTGGGTAAGCTTAATTCCTGTAGGTAGTTATTTTATTCTTTACCTAACACTTCAACCATCTTTACAAAGACCAGTAAAATGGGGTAATTACCTTTACTTAAATGAAAATGGAAAAAGTAGCAATGATTATTACACTCAGACTTACAAATCCGAAATGGACAAGTCTGACATCCCTGTTCCAAGCGTTATTCAAATTATGAAGGAACACTTCTTTGACTGCTTTAAGTGGAATGCACGTTCAACTAGAACCTCATTTTGGGTAGGAACCTTTGTCAGCCGCTTAATTTATAGTCTAGGTATTTTTATCCTCTTTTTTATGGTGATTATGGTATCTTTCGTTCCAGTTACATCTAAAGCTGAAAGAATACCTAAAGAATATATTATCTTCCTCACTTTCATGGCAATTGTTATTGCAATTTTTGTAGTCTGGGCAATTATCGCCCAAATTGGGCATACTGTCCGTAGACTTCATGATGCAGGTCTTAATGGTTGGTGGTTCTGTATTGGATTTGTACCATATGTTGGGGATCTTTTAATTGACTTTTTATTATTCCATCCAACCGTTGAAAAGCCAGTTAAGTGGAACAAGTATTTATTTGATGAAAATGATCGAATTTAATAAAAAAATGGACCTCATATGAGGTCCATTTTTCTTTACACAATATCTGTTTTGCGATTTTCACAAGCTATTTTCCAACCATTAGAAAAGTGTGTTTCGCGCATCTTTCTTAAAGCATCATAATCGCTCTGCAAGCTATCTATTCCATCTTGTAACTTTTTATTTTGGCTTCTAAGGGTATTTAACTCTGGATCATTTACAACGCCTTTCAAATGCATTTTTGCAGCAATTTCACGACGTCTTTTTTCAAACTCTTCTCTAAGTGTACCTAATGAGTTTTCGTATTTAACCAATTTTTTATTAATAGCTGAAATTTGATTATTCAATTTTTCAAATAGGTCAAATGGCATATTAGACTTAATTCGATTACATTCTGCACAAGATAAAATTAAGTTATCTAAGTCATTATTATGCGAAATGGAAACAGGATCTTTGTGATCAACACTAGTTCCGCGTCTGCCGCAATATTGACAGCGATAATGATACTTTGCTCTGATTCTTTCACGATCGATATAGTCAACTTCATTTAAATCAAAGTTAACCTGCATCCCCATTTGTTCCAAATTATATTTGAATTCTCGACTCTGATCAGGGACAAAATCAATTTCACCATCTTCACTTCGAATGATCGCTTGATTAAAATCATGCCGTGGAATTTGTGCTGTAGCTAGTTCATTACCATCATAATCTTGTAGGAATGATTCATAACGTTTGCGTAATTTTTGATTATTTACTATAAAATTACATTCTTCACCTTCTACATCAGTTTTTCCAACAAAAGTATAAAGAAGTGTTTTTGCAAAAACTTCAACGACATTGTTGGCATAATCTTCTGCATTAAGTCCACGCTGAAGGCAAATATCGCAAATACTTGTGAGTTTAGGATTGATTAGTCCTTCTTGCTTGAAATGAAATGAATCCATTCGCAGAGCACAAGAACTACACTGAAATTTCACTATTATTCTCCCATTAATAAAATACTAAAAGCGATTCTTTGCATCTTATCTTTTCCAGCAAAGTCGCCCTTAAATAAGTCAGGCAAAATATGTTTGATAAAGTATTGCACACAAACCATATCATCAAACTTTTTAATCGTTTCGAGACTTTCTTTAAACATTTGCATATAAACTGGGTTAGGATTTCCTAATTCAATTTCACCATATGCTTCATAGAGTAAATCGAGCTTATCACAAATTGAAAGAATCTTTCCTTCCAAAGTATCATCCTTAGCTTCAGAAAGACGCTTACTATAAATCTCTTGGAATTCTTCTGGGATCTCATCTTTAATAAACTTATTGGTCATTGTTTCTTCAACATCACCAATCATCTTACGAAGTTGTGGTGTAGCATACTTAACTGGAGTCTTAATATCGCCAATGAAACGCTCGGTATAATCGTGATTCAAGCTCTTTTCATAAAGAGCCTTCCAGTTAACTTCATTTCCACCCTTAACTTCTTCAATGTCTCCCATCATTTGAGCGAGTTCAGCAGTTCTGAAGCAGTGGTCAGCAACTGAGTGATGGTGATACTTAAAGTACCCAGGTGCACGATCGATTGACTCTAAACTATTAAAACCTTGAATATAAGCATTTAATCCCATTATTAATCCTCCTCTTAAGTTTAAAAATTTTTACTATGTTACCAAAATTCTAGAACTATTGCAAAAAGAAAAAACTGCCAATTGGCAGTTTCTTTAAGATGCTACTTCTTTTTGTCTTTTTTATCCTTCGATTCTAACTCAATATCATTTGACTTAGGCTTCTTAGGAGTCTTCTTTGGATCTGGAACTGTTGCAAACTTATCAAGCATCTTATTTAAATTATTTGGATTGTTAAAGGATAATCCCATTGCTCATCTTCCTCTCGCTTTTTTCTAAATTATAAGCTAAAAAGGCTCTTACGCCAAACTTTATTCGTCATATAGTTAAAACTTTAACTTTTATTATGAAAAAGAGCCTAAGAAAAACTCTTAGACTCCTATCTTCATTTATATTATAAGACTACTTGTTTTCGTCTTCTGCGGCCTTGTTAAGGAAAGCAACAACGTTTGCTACGTGAGCAACACGCTTCTTAGCATTTCTCTTGTTCTTAGGTCTTTGGTTTGGTTCACAACCAGTGTTGTAGTTTTCACCTTTACGCATAGTACTATACTTCCTTTCAGATTTTCGAAAATCTAGTTTAGTTTAACATATGAATCAAACTTGATCAAGTTAATCTTTATTTTGATTTATTTCCCAGGAAATAAAAAATCGATAACCTTCTCAGATTATCGATTCTATCTATTTTCAAAACTTAATTAGCAAGTCTTACCTTCAAGCATGTCTTTTTTAGTTACATCTGATGGTTCCCAATCACTGATTGTAACACCACCATCGATCACACCACTATCATCAGACAAACTTAAAGTAGCATTTCTAGAATTTACTACCAGGTTTTCACTTAAGAATCCCATCTCTGGTTCAGCAGTATATAAGTCAAGATCTGCATTATTATCAATTTTTATATTGTATTCTGGATCTTTTTTATCCAAAATCACAAATTGGAAGTTAGCACCAATTGTACAAGTACCACCCAATTTAGAATATTTATTTGAGCCATCATTCAAGGCTAAAAGAACTACTTGATCATCGCTCTTCATTTTATTTTTTATTGCTTGGGCAGCTTCGGGCTTAATATTTATCGTAACTTTTTGTGTCATAAAAATCACTCCTTTATTTTACTTACTTTTAATTATAGCTAAAAAGGTTTAAAAATAGAAAAAAACTGCCTATAAAGCCTTATTTTTACAAATTACTTGTTGCACCTGAGACAAAAAAGGCTCAAAATGGTAGATAGGGTTTTTAGACGATTATATATGTAAGGGGGACCCTTAATGACCGTCTTAAAGAATATTGTTAAAGATCGAATTTTACAGTTTACTGTGTTGGTCACAGTAGTCAGTCTTTTTTTTGCAAGACCGAGGCTTGAGGATATAAATCTTCATACCTTGTTCTCAGTTGGTGCGATGTTGGTAATCATTCAAATTTATGCTTACTTGCACGTTCTTGACGTTCTTGCTTATAAATTGACTAGCATTGCTGATAATACGCGAAAATTAAATATTTTATTTACATTACTAGCAATTATTTCTGGAATGTTTTTGGGAAATGATATTACATGTTTAACGTTAATACCACTTTATTTAAACATTGCTAAAAGATATGATTTACCGCAAATCTTACCGGTTACTTTAATCGGTATGGGTGCCAATATTGGAGCCGCATTTACCCCATGGGGTAATCCTCATAACATCTTCTTAGTTAGTAGATATAACATTAATGCTGTTACTTTTTTTAGTTGGTCACTGCCTTATTTAATTGTATCTTTATTAATTTTTGCAGCAGTTTTCTTTTTTATTCCAAAAGAAAAAATTCCAGTTCAGCAAACTCAAAATATTCGAATTAGTTGGCGACCAACTATCATCACTACTGCAGTATTTATTTTCTTCTTCTTTGGTGTTTTTAGAATCGTCGACATTGTGTGGCCAATGCTAGTTGCTATCACTTTAGCATTACTAATTAATCCAAGAATTATGTTAAAAATTGACTACGCTTTACTATTAACATTTACTGGTTTCTTCATCTTCATTAGTGATATTCAACAGATTCCAGCAATTGTTGGCGTAATCCATATGATGCTTCACTCTGAAACCTCGACTTACTTTACTTCAATCATTTCAAGTCAGGTTATGAGTAACGTTCCATCAACTATCTTAGTTGGTAAATTTACTCCTCAAATCTATGCAGAAGCTTTATTTTTGGGTTCAAATATCGGTGGTTTTGGTTCAGTTATTGGTTCAATGGCAAACATGCTTGTGCTTAAAACCTTTAATCAACATGCTAGCGTCAGCAAGAAGAAATTCTTCAAAAATTGGACAATCATGCAATTTATTGGTTTGTTCATTCTGACAGCTGTCGGTTACATCATCATGATTTTCTAAAGTTTGTAAATTCATTAAGGTATCAGTTTTGATACCTTTTTCTATATCCAAAATTTATTTTTTTCGGTAAAATTAAGAAAATATCTTTTACGGAGGTTTAATTATGTCACCATTATTATGGATTATTTTAATTATTGTTGTCCTACTTGTGATCATTTACATCACTGCATACAACGGCTTACAAAGAGCTAAAGTTTATACGGACGAAGCTTGGAGTCAAATCGATGTTCAACTTAAAAGACGTAACGATTTAATTCCTAACTTAGTTGAAACAGTTAAGGGTTACGCAAAACATGAAAGTGAAACTTTTGAAAAAGTAGTTCAACTTCGTACCCAATTAACTCAAGTTCCAGCTAGTGATCATGAGCAAATTCAAAAGGTTTCTAACGAAATCACTGATTCTCTTAAGACCATTTTTGCTTTGTCAGAAAACTACCCTGACTTAAAGGCAAACCAAAACTTCCTAAGGTTGCAAGAAGAATTAACCAATACTGAAAATAAGATTGCATACTCACGTCAACTTTACAATTCAAGTGCTGCTCAATACGATCAAAAGTTACTTACTTTTCCATCAAATATTATTGCTAAACTTCATCACTTCACTAAGGTTGACTACTTAGAAACTCCAGTTGAAGAAAAGGAAGTTCCTAAGGTCAAGTTTTAGAATTAGGTAAAAATAAATGTTGTACCAACAAATTGCTCGCAACAAGAGAAAATCAATCTTTATGATGATCATCTTTGTCATCATTTTAACTTTAGTGGGTGCAGGATTTGGCTACATGTTTGACAATGAACCAGTTATGGGAATCGGAATTGCCTTAGTAGGTAGTTTGATATACCTGTTCATTGTGATGCAAAATCCTGCCAATATGGTAATGAGCCTCAACCATGCTCAAGAAATTCACGAAGCTGATAATCCCGAACTATGGCATATCATCGAAGACATGGCAATGGTTGGTAAGGTACCAATTCCCAGAGTTTTCATCATTCCAGACCCTAGTCCTAATGCCTTTGCGACAGGCCGTGATCCAGAACATAGTGCTGTGGCCGTTACTCAAGGATTACTTGATATGATGAATCGTGAAGAGTTAGAAGGAGTTTTAGGACATGAGATTTCCCATATTAGAAATTATGATATTCGGCTTTCAACGATTGCAGTTGTATTAGTTGGTGTCATCTCCTTCTTGTCAGGAATTGCTTCTAGAATGATCTGGTTCGGTGGCGATCGAAGTAGTGATGATGATCGTGATAGCAATGCAATCGAAATGATCTTCAAGTTAGTTGCAATTCTCTTCGTTTTAGTCTTGGGGCCTCTTTCAGCAACTCTTGCTCAAATGGCCCTTTCACGTAATCGTGAATATTTAGCTGATGCAAGTTCGGTTGAATTAACAAGAAATCCGCAAGGTTTAATTTCTGCTTTGCACAAGATCGAAGGTAGTCAGCCAATGAAACAAGCTGACCATTCAAGTAGCGGAATGTATATTGAAAATCCGTTCCAAAAATCAGGCAGCTTATTTGATACTCATCCACCTACAGCGGATCGAATTGCACGCCTTGAAAAAATGTAAAAAATGGATAACCATTTGGTTATCCATTTTTGTTTACTTCAAATTAATATTTGCTTCTCTAAATAGTCTGTTACGCATTGCTGCTGGAGTTTCTCCATAGAATTGATTAAATTTTTTATAGAAGAATGATTTACTTGAATATCCTACTCGACTAATAATCTCCTTTAACGAAATATCCGGCTGGGCAAGTAATTCTTTAGCTTCCTGCATCCGTCTTTCATCAACATGATCAACAAAACTCTTACCTGTTTTTTGCTTAACCATATTTGAAAAGTAATTTGGATTAAAGCCAAAATACTTAGCAGCTTTACTTAAAGTAATATCTGAAAAATGCTCATCAATATAATTATCTAGTGCATTGCCTTCGAATTTTGTCTTATCAATATTAACTACTGTCGCAATTCTCTGTGCTCTAATCGCTAATATCAATACCACAACTAGCTCTGCCCCAATTAAGGCGCGCATAAATAACTCATCATTGAGGTAACCATTAATAATATGGGTCATTACTTGGCTAGAACGAGTTACCTTACTAGTCTTAAGCCATAAAACATTTTCTCGCTCTAAGCTTTTAATGATTTGAGCAATAATTTCTCCTTCTTTTTTACCCTTATAAGAAAAATCCTTGAAAAATTCGCGATATCTAAAACCAGGTTTAAACTTTATTTTTGCAAGTACGGTATCTGAAGTAATATTTTCAACTCGATACTTGCATCCCTGTGTCAATAAAAGAATGTTGCCGGCCTTCATATCAATACTTTTCTCGCCGCTTTTAATAGTTACAGTTCCACTAACTAAATACAAAATCGTCGATACATCCATATCATAAGCGTGTATGCCATCATTATGATTTTCAAGATAAATGGTAAAAAAGTCGAAGTTATCATTGCCAGACTGCAGGCTAATCTCATTAACTCCGCTTCGATCAGAGCGTAACACACTAACTAGATATTGATCTAATGTTACAGCTACCATGGGTATACCTTTCTGAAAACACGTATAAAAAACTAATATATCTATATTATATATCATATATTACTGTAATTCATGACTCACGACTAATAATATATATTAACTACAATCACTAAAAATTAGACAAGCTTCAAATACTTATGTACAATCAAATTAATAAACATCGGGGTGCCGTCAGGCTGAGAGATACCCATTGAACCTGTTCCAGATAATGCTGGCGAAGGAAAAATGTTATTTAGCTTGCGGTCACCTCTTGTAGGTGATTTTTATTTTGGTGAGAAATGACAACAATACAATTAGATAACCTATCTTTTTCTTATAAAGGAAAACCAGACATTATCAAAGACTTAACTTTAAATATTCCAAGTAATTCCTTTAGCCTCTTAATTGGGCAAACCGGTTGTGGAAAATCAACTTTACTTAAATTAATTGCGGGACTTTATCCTAAATATGCAGGAATTAGTAGTGGGAAGATCAATTTAAATGGGCTTAAACAAGCCATGATGTTTCAGAATCCATCTGAACAATTTACCATGGCAACACCGCGTGATGAAATTATTTTTGCCCTAGAAAATCTTGATGTTGATCAAAAGCATTATGAGAAGCGTTTAAATTTCGCGATTGAATTTGCTCATATCGAAAAGCTGCTTGATAAAAAGATTGTCAATTTATCCGGCGGCGAAAAACAGCGCGTTGCTTTAGCTACCCTAGTAGCAATGGATATCGACTTATTTTTATTAGATGAACCATTTGCTAGTGTTGATCCTGAAGCACGGCACTATTTAATTAATAAGCTAAGCGAATTAAAGAAGATGGGAAAGACGATTATCATTAGTGATCACGTACTAGATGATTATGAGCAGCTTTGCGATCAAGTCTATGCCTTTGATCATCAAACCGTGAATCGATTAACTGATGAAAAAAAGCGAGAACTTTTTGCAAAAAATCAGGCAATTGATCTATCTGATCTTCACTTTAAACTTCCTAATAAAGATGGAGCAACTGTATTTGAGCTTCAAGATACCCGAATTAGTTTGGATCGGCTTTTACTTAAGCAAGATAATTTGAAGCTATATCAAGGAACCAGCACACTAATTACAGGAAAAAATGGGATTGGTAAGACTTCACTATTTAAGGCCTTAACTAAGATAATTCCATACGATGGTCACATTTTTTATCAAGGACAAGAATTGATGAAACTCAAAGCTAAAAAGTATTTGTTTCACGTGGCACAAATCTTTCAAAATGCTGATGATCAATTTCTAACTGTAACAGTTCAAGATGAGCTCAACTTGAGTAAAAAGCATCGTCATCCCTATTACAGTGATGAAAAAATTGACCAACTTTTAAAAGAATTAAAACTTAATGACCACTTAGATCAAGTTGTCTACTCATTATCTGGTGGGCAGAAGAAAAAATTACAAATTCTGTTAATGCTAATTAGTCAGCAAGAAATTCTTTTATTTGATGAACCATTAGCCGGTCTTGATCATCAATCTGTAAAACAGGTCCTTTCCTTAATGAAAGAGTCAAAAGAAAAATTGCATAGGACTTTTTTGATTATTAGTCACCAAATCAGTGATCTAGCTGACTTATGTGATTATCACCTAAACTTCAGCAATTTAAAGCTCCATTATAGCGAGGTGCCGTATGAATCCTAGTTTAAAATTATTGCTAGTCTTGATTATTTCCCTGGAAATATCGATTAAGGCTAGCCTTACTACCAGTGTCATTATTATTGTCTGTTCAATAATTTATCTGCTAGTTCATAAAATAAAATTGAAGAATTTACTTCTGCTAATACTTTTACCATTAATTGCTGCCTTCACCGTTTTTGCGACTCTGTATTGGTTCAATGATCATCCTGATCACTATTACGCTTGGGTCCTATCTTCACGTATTTACGTTTATATCTTAACGATTGCCTGTATCTCAAGGACTACAACGCCAACTGAATTAACTCGCTCGCTTGAACAGAATCTACATTTACCTAGCAAATTTGCTTATGGCGTTTTAGCCGCTTTAAATATTATTCCAAGAATGAAGATGGCTGTTAAACAAATTCGAACTGCTGGAATGATGCGCGGTGTATGTTTAAGTTTTTGGTCACCAATGTTATATTTCAAAGCAATCTTAGTCGCTATTTCTTCGGCAGATAATTTAGCTCAAGGAATGGAATCGCATGGCTATGTCGAAGGTAAGAAACGATCTACCCTTGTTAAAATCCCAATTTTAGCCAAAGACTGGATTTACTTTTTTGCGATCTTACTTATCTTTAACTGTCGTTTATTTTTCTTCAAATAGGTGAAATGATGGAAATTATTGAAAGAACTATCCCCTTCATGGGATATAAAACATATTATCGAACTGTTGGCAGACGTGGTGATAAGGCTCCACTTCTACTCCTTCATGGCGGTCCAGGATCAAGTCACAATTATTTCGAAGTATTAGATGAACTAGCTGAAATGTCAGATAGACAAATTATCATGTACGATCAGTTAGGCTGCGGTAATTCAAGTATTCCTGATGATCATCCAGAGTTATATACTGCTGAAACATGGGTGAAAGAATTAGAAAATTTGCGTGAGCGTCTCCATCTTTATGATCTTCACTTACTAGGTCAATCATGGGGCGGAATGTTAGCAATCATCTACTTGTGTGATTACCATCCTCGAGGAATAAAGAGTGTGATTCTTTCATCTACTTTATCTTCTGCTCAATTATGGTCTAAAGAACTGCATCGTTTAATTAAGTATTTACCTAATCATGAACAAGCTGCTATTTATAGGGCGGAAATCACGCAGAACTTCTCTGATCCTGATTATCTTAAAGCCAACGATCACTTTATGCAGCAACATGTAATCAAAATAAGCAAGGATTTACCTGAATGCGTTACACGTGCAAAGCATGGTGGAACAGTAGCTTATGAAACCGCCTGGGGACCTAATGAATACACCCCACAGGGTAATTTACATGATTATGAGTATACTAACCAACTAGATAAAATTAAGGCTCCTACGCTAATTACAAGCGGTACAGACGATCTCTGTACTCCATTAGTTGCTAAAACCATGTTTGACCATATTTCAAATAGTCAATGGAAATTATTTGAAGGATGTGGACACATGCCCTTTGTTCAGAAAAATGCAGAGTATTTAGATTTACTTAAAAATTGGCTTAATAGAAATGATTAAAGAAAAGGAAAGTCGCAATTGACTTTCCTTTTTTGCTGTTTAAAGTTTACTTATTTACTACACCCTCAATAAAACTGTAGTATGCAAAATTAATCTTCTATCTGTTCTTAATAATCAAATATAGACCGCCAACAACTGAAAGTTCAGGGATAATTACTTCAGTCCATGTTACTGGGCGGCGCCATAGGGTGATTAAGGCAATGATTCCAACCACTTCTAAAATAATTCCGAGATTACGCACATTGTGCTTAGTAAACCTTCTTGAAGCACTAGTTACCAGTGCCATGATGAATAAAATTGCTCCCACAATCACCATTAAGCTGGCTAAAAAAGTTAATAACGATGTGTCATCCCTGTTTTCCCAGACAGGAATGGCGCTAAGGGCAAGAACAACTCCACCGACTATGAAGTTGATTCCCATAGTCCAAACAGTGAAGTTAAAGCCCAGACCTTTCAAGCAAAGATATGAAATAAAGAAGCCGATGATAACATTGGCTAAAATGATTACTAACATAATAAATTCCTCCAAGTAGTTGTCAGAATCATTATACTATTTTTCTGTATTAATCACCGGTATCAATCGGTTTAAGTACCATGATTTGAAATAACTTACATCAATTAAACATATTCATATGCTAATCATTGCCTAAAATTTTACTGCAATCTGCTTCATCTACTTGTGGAATATAATTTTTTACACCTTAAAAATATGCTTGTATAGCCATTGATGAAACAATAATTAAATTATTTATACCATGCGTTAAAATTGCCATTTTAATATCATCAGTCTTTTGATACACAGATCCAAATATTATTCCAGATAAAACCTTCTGGAAAAAGAATATATTAATGTAAGCATTGTGAGCTATTGCAAAAATTACTGATGTAATAATTATTGAGGCCCATGGAGGTAGTCTCTTAAAAAAACCTTTTTGAATTGCTGCTTGAAATAATATTTCTTCAAAAATAGGTCCAATAACTACTAAATCTAAAACCACAAGTATTGCTAAGTTCGTCTTTAACGTCTCTGTAAAAATTATGTTATTTGTACCAGATCCATGTGCAATGATTGCAGACAATATTCCTATTCCATATGCAATTAGTCCAGATATTATAGCTAATATTAAATTTTTTAAAGTAACTTTTTTTAAAAAATCTAGCTTATTTCCGACCCATTTACATAAATACCACTCCATTACAAAAGTAATAATTGTGAATGCTATAAACATAAGAATATTATGCTGTAAATTTACTTGATGGAATGCTAAATTAAATTCACGTTCATTTTTAACAGAATATAATGGAGTGCTTTCTACTCCAGGTACTTCCATAAATGCAAATATCAAAAATGACCATATTATAAGTAATATCCATTTAATAGTGCTATTTATATATTTCATAAGATTCTCCAAAATAAAAGAGTTGAAAGAACTTTTTTAGTTCTTTTCGTTATCAACATTTTGTATCCCAGTTACCTTATTCAATAGTAATATAAGTTTTAAATGTAAATATAAAAAATCCCTGATTAGGGATTTTTTAAAATTTATTTATACCTATGAAACAATAATATCATTGGTTAATTATCATATATTTCTTTTATTTGTTGAAATGCGAACATATAATCTGAATACAGTTGCTGGTCAAATACTTCTTTTATCATAAAAAGAAAATTTGAAATTTTATCCTTATCTCTTGTATTTAAATAATTAATCAACTGTTCTACAAACTGAATTCTAATCTTTACTAATAGATCATTATCATCAAAATTCATTTTTTTAATTATTGATAATAATTTTTCAGCTTTAGTAACTTCTTTTTTCTTAATTAAGACAAATACAGCATTCAAAATTGCAATACTTTCATTTAAAGATACAATATTGTTTTCATACATCTCGCTTAATAAAGAACGAGATAATTTATAAACTGCTGTTGGATCTAATAATAATTGAACGTTCGCAAATAGAATCACTTCTTTATCAAGCCATTATTTATTTTGGCAATTTGGTTTAAAAGTGACAATTTGTAATCTCTATTTGTCAAATCATTACCTGATAAATCCAAATAATAATTATTGGCCATGGCTGACTTAAAAAGTAACTCTAACTTTACAAATTTGTTATTTTCATTTAGATATTTATTAAGTAAGTCTTGTGAAAAATCATGAAGTTTTTGGATATTATTTTCTTGATACAAGATACTTATTTTTTGTATTATACTCTTTAATTCTTTTTCACTTGTACCAATTTCAAAATATGAAATATGTAAATAATCTAATAGTTTATCGAAAATTTCTATCGGTAAATATTCTTCTCCTCTTTCCCATCTAGAGAGAACAGAAGTAGAAGTTACTGGAACATCAATACATAGTTTTTTAATGAAACATTTGATCTTTTTCTAAACTTTTTGAATTTAGGACCTATCAATTTATCTATTTTATTCATGAAAGGAGACTCCAAATTATGTTGAAATTTAAACTAAAAAAAATTCTTCCTATAGTGATAGGAGGAATACTTGTAGTAGCTGGCTCTTTATAAAAGTAATTTAGTCAAACGTAGTATAACATTTTTATATTATCGAAACAAAAAAGCGGAGAACTCAAAGTTTCTCCGCTTAATTTATTTATTCAAAGTTTGCAACTTTTACGTAACGCTTATCCTTAGTTGTAAATACCTTAAATATACTTATATCGTTTTTTAATAGTTTCTTTTACTTATGATAAGGACTACCACTATTAATCATAAACGCACGATAAATCTGCTCAATCAGCACTACTCTCATCAATTGGTGTGGCATAGTCAACTTACCAAAGCTGATCAAATCATCCCCACGCTTATTCACAGCCTCACTCGTACCCAGACTGCCCCCAATCACAAAGGTAATATCAGAATGACCATAAGTACCAAGATCAGCAATCTCTTTTGCGAATTCCTCACTACTGCGCTGCTTTCCTTTAATCGCAGTTACATACACATACTCCTTATCTTTGATCTTGCTGAGAATTCGCTGACCCTCGATCTCTTTAACTTGTTCATCCTGCGCATCGCTTAGCTTCTCAGGCGCCTTTTCATCGGGCACCTGAACTATTTGCACCTTAGCGAAACGGCTGAGACGCTTTTCATATTCCGCAATTGCGTCTTTAAAATACTTTTCTTTTAATTTTCCTACACAAACTATCTTAATATTCATGCCCTTATTTTATCATGTCCCGGACTTATCCCCTAATCTACAAGGTTTCCACTGCTATTTTCCACAAGTGTGCAAAAGTAAAATCAAGATTTAGTAGTTAGCTCATACGTTCCCAGCACAATTTGTGGTTAGCAACTTTTTTAAATATTTTTAAAAATACTTTCCCACATTAACCTTGGGGGTAAGTAATTTTCACAAACTTTTACTGTGAAAAGCCTATTGTAAAGCCATTTCTTAAAAAATTAACAAGATAATAGCACAATAAGTAAGTCACAATTCACAGCTTATCCACAGATAAATGTGTGCAATTTTACCCACTTTATCCACAATTCACAGTTTTATCCACAGTTATCAACAACTTTTCTAAGTTCTTCAAAACTTGACAACCTGTATTTCCGAACTTTATTCTGTTACACATATTTAAAGTTAACAAAAAAGCTATGCAATACGTGAAACACGCACTACATAGCTTTTTATTTCTTCTATATCGGAATATTAATTAGCTTGAAGTTTTACCTTAGTATCCTGTGTTTTACCATTTCTGTTAACAGTTACATTCACAGTATCACCGACTTTGTGACTATACAAGATGCTGTGTAACGAAGCAACATCGCTCACGCTCTTACCGTCAACCTTGGTAATAACATCTCCAGATTTAATACCTGCACTTGCAGCTGAACCACCCTTGGTTACAGAAGCAACATAGATACCGTCCTTAAGATTTGACTTAATGTTTAATCTTTCTCTGTAAGCATCAGGAATACCGTTCAAAGCGACTACCTTAACGCCAAGTTGTGGACGAGTAATCTTACCATTTTTCACTAATTGGTTAACAATTGTAACAACTTCGTTAGATGGAATGGCAAATCCCATACCTTCAACAGAAGTACCATCACTAGATTGTGATAACTTCATTGAGTTGATACCAATAACTTGACCTGCAGAGTTAACTAACGCACCACCAGAGTTACCTGGGTTAATTGCGGCATCTGTTTGAATTACAGTTTGTTGGTTGTTTTGAGTAGTGATAGTTCTACTTGGGGCCGAAATGATCCCTTGAGTGACTGTAGAAGCGTATTCACTACCAAGTGGTGAACCAACTGCAATAACTGGTTGAGCCGCTTGTAGGGTCTTAGAATCACCAAACTCAGCGGTCTCAGTTACATACTTAGCATCAATTGATAAAACAGCTAAGTCAGTTGTACTATCAGTACCTACAATCTTAGCATTAACTGTTTTACCATTTTCAAGCATAACTTGAATAGCATCACTACCTGAAACTACGTGGTTATTAGTTACGATATAACCTTTACCATTTGCCTTCATATAGACAACACCCGAACCTTCACTATAGGTTTCAAGCTTGTTGCTATCGCTATTCTTGCTACTGCTGCCACCGCCAAAGATGCTATAAATGTCATTTGAACTTGATGATTGTTGTCGCTTCAAGTTAATAACTGATACCACTGCACCTTTAACTTGATTGTATGCTTTAGTCATACCACCACTGTTAGCAGCACTATTTTTAGAAATCTTTGCGCTACTTGAACTAATACTAGTTTGAGCTGAATTATTAACTTGGGCATTATTTATTTGATCAATTCCGTAGTATGAAATTCCCCCACCGATCAAACCAGCAACTACCCCAACAATTGCAGTTTTAGTAATAATTGAATTGCTCTTCTTAGGAGCCCGTGTTGGTTGTTTTGGTGTTTGATTATTTTGATTGTTATCCATCTTCAATATCCCCCTATGTTTTATTTGTACTAACTATACCGATAAAATTTGAAAAAAATATGAACGAAATTTGTTAAATATTTAAATTTTCACCAGTTTAGTTGGACTGAGAGCATCCGTATCAATTATGTTGACATCACTATCTAGATTAGCATCCCCATCAATTAAAATCTCTTTCGCCGTCTCATGAGCCAAATATTCAGTATTATTATGATGACTCCGGTGAGCCAGAAAAATATTTTTCGTCTTTGGACATACCACATCAAGTAGTGCTTGTCCTGCTTCATCATTAGATAAATGCCCAACATCTGATAAGATTCTCTGCTTAAGCGACCATGAATATGGACCATCTCGTAACATCATATTATCATAGTTGAATTCTATCATATATGCATCCGCATCTTTAATTGTTCCCTTAACGGTCTCAGACACATATCCTGTATCAGTTAAGAAAGCAATTCTTTTACCATCACTTTCAAAAACATAGTATTGCGGCTCAGCAGCATCATGACTAGTTGCAAAAGCCGTCACGTCTAAATCCCCAAAAGTCCTTGTCTGACCTGGTTCGATTGTATTTATTTGTTGAGACGGTAACTTTCCAATCTTATTGGTATCCAAAAGATAATTCCACGTTCCCGTATTAGCAAAGGCATCAATCTTAGGATAGCGACGCATCAAAACACCAAGTCCCGCACTATGATCGCTATGATCATGACTTAAAAAAGCCATATCGATTTCATTAATATCGACTCCAACTTCATCTAGCAATTCTTTAGTTTTCTTACCAGATAGACCCGCGTCCATTAGAATCTTATGCTGACCAGTCGTAATTAAACTAATATTTCCAGTTGAGCCACTGGATAAAACCGAAACTTCCACAACTATCCCTTTCACATTATTTATCTGAAATTGAAGTATTGTTTTGAATCATTTGTCCATTAAAGGCATTAACTCGTTTAACCGTAGTATTTTTTGTTGTCTTATTTTGAATCCAAACCATCCAAGTTGGTAATAAGATTGTTGAACCACGCACATCAGTTAACTTTGAATAGCCCAATTTAACCTTCAACACTCGAGAATTATTAGCTAGTTCTCGATCAGTATACATTGATCTAACTGCATGCCATGGTGAAATTGTTGATTGTAATTCTCGCACCGAACTTACTGGTCCCATATAGGTCATAGTGTAGTTTTCAATCAGACCATTTTTCACATTAATTGTTAGCAAGGCCGAATTATCATAGATACTGCCATACTCAGAGTTTTGAACAAAGATATAACTACCACTTGATGACATATTTGGTTCATATTTAAACTGCATCCCAAATGGCACATTTTTCGAATCATCCTTAAACATATTAAGTTCCTTCAAGATCTGCTTTTGATCACCTTTGATCGTTACTTGGTTTTTAGGAGTGGCAGTTAAAGTTGAAGTTGCCTTCGAGTAACTAGCATTTACTTGGGTTAAAGTAGACAACTTATCTGAAAGATAATCTTTATTTTTAGCAGCCAAATAGTAACCTGATTCCTGAGTGGTTGATAAATGATCAGGCAAGTCAATTCCATCCGAGCGCATTTCTAGTTTAATATTTGAACTGCTTGAATTACTTGCAGTATTAGACAAACTAACAGGTGAGCGAACTATTTCAATTGCTAAATAAATATCAATTAAAACAAAGACAATCAAAAATAGCCATTCAATTTTTTTATGATCCATTTTATTTTGCCTCTCTTTCCACTGCTACCTTATTGCTGCGATAGATCTGCATATCTTGCTTCGACCATTCATCAGCACTCTTCCATTCACCATAGGCTTTAACAAAGTATGCCGGAACTAGATTAACTAAACTATTGTTACTTTTATCTTTTTCGACCTTAAAACCGATAATCACCTTTTCAATATCATCTTTTCTTAGGCCGTTTGTGGCCAATCTATCAATCATTTCATCAGTCGATTCAAGTCTTTCAGTTTCACCATCAAATGGTACTGGAATCTGGAAGTTAATGCTATTGAATGCTACATTAATTGCCCCAGTTGAAAACTTGGTATTAACTTGAACATCATGTTCATTCAAAAATACTGGAATTCCTTCAATATTGTTAACATAACTGACACTATCTTTATCTGCATCAAAGAAGCGCAGGTCTTGTTCAGTTAAGCCCAAATTATAAACATAATAGACACTGTCTAATAGACGGTTATTAACATTTGGAATTCTGCCCTTTTCATAATTGGTATACAAATAATTATGGTCGTTTGACTTATCCGCATTTGGTACTCTTAAACGATTTGAGTAATTAAGCGAATAGGTTGTTTGGCCATCCTTAGAGGTACGACTTGTAACTCCCGATGTACCTAGCAACCGATTCACAAAAAATGAGTCAGATTGATAGTTAGTAATATAGCTATAAACCTTCCAGTCATAACTCTTATCATAAAAAGTTGAGTATCCTGACTTCATTCTAATAAAGCTAACTTGGCTTTGATACTTAGCATTTTTTGCATATTTTCTTAGACGGTTAAAGTTCACTCCTGACAAGCTCAAACGGTAAACTTGATTAGTCTTATCATTACCTAAATAAAGCCAACTATTTGAATTTGGAATAAAAATTCGGTTAAACTCACGATTTCTTTTATCAAGATTATAATTGGCAAATAATCTTAAAGTGATTTCATCAGGATATGTTAATTGAATAAAATTAGGATTATTCAATAATTTTTCATAATCTGCCCGACTTGAACTTACATCTACTGTTTTGGTTACCTTAGCATTTTTTAAAGACCGAGAAAATTCAAATGGTAAGTTCTTTTTAGAATCATAAAGTCGATAAGGGTGGCCCTTTTTGAAACCATAAGAATTAGTTGGAATATATAGATCATAGAGATCTTTAGTATTACGATTTCTCAATTGATCCCGATTAACCGACGAAGAGTGTGGTGATTGAGCGATATGGCTAAAGCGCTGATCATTAGTCATAATGAAGATCCATAAAACAATAGATAAAATAATCGCTACAGCTGTCCCAATTCCTAAGAAGAGGTCACCAAATTTGAATTTAAACTTCATCCCAATCATCCTCCTCACTCATTGGTTCATATGGAAGTGAAATGTAGAAAGTAGATCCGCGACCTTCACTACTATCTGCCCAGATTTTACCTTGATGAGCTTCCACAATTTCCTTAGCAATTGCCAAACCTAAGCCTGTACCACCTTGTGCACGTGAACGAGCCTTATCAACCCGATAGAAACGATCAAAGATCTTGTCTAAGTCTTTTCTTGGAATACCCAACCCTTGATCAGAAATACTTAAAATGACATGGTTTTGATTTTGAACAAGTTTAACTGTAATTACCCCACCATCTGGTGAATACTTGATCGCATTGTTCATAATATTATCAATTACCTGCATCATCTTATCAGTATCAATTTCTACCCACAATGCTTGATTTCCCAATTCACGCTTAATGGTGTATTTCTTGCTATCTTTACCATTTGATTCATCGTTTTTCACGATCATATCAAACCTGTTAAGAATATGGTTCACGAAGTCATTAAAATTAACTAATTCGCAATCCATCTTCGACACACCACGGTCCATTCTTGACAAGCTAAGCAAGTCATTAATCATTCTGATCATACGCTCAGTTTCTTCTTGAGTAACCTGCAAAAACTTAGGTGCAATATCTGGATCTTTCCAAGCACCAGCATTCAAAGTGTCGATATAAGCGCGCATACTTGTTAATGGGGTTCTCAACTCATGAGAAACATTTGAAACAAATTGTCTTTGAGAATTTTCATTTTTCTGTTGTTCAGTAATATCGTGAAGTACACATACACTACCTGAAACAAACCCGGTAACACGCTTAATTAAAGAGAAGCTCACATGCAAGATAACTTCATCACGGGTACCTTCATTAACAGTAATCACAATTTCTTTTTGACTAGAAATTAACTCTTGCGATGTTTCTTCTTCTATTCCTAAAACCTCTCTAATTGGATGATTAATTACATCCTCTTCTTTTAAGTTTAAGAAATTGAGTGCCATTTGGTTAACAACACTAACATTGCCATGACGATCTGTTGCTAGCACCCCATCTGTCATGTGCGACAGAACGCTATCAAGTCTTCGTCTTTCACTATCAGATTCTTCTTGTGAACGTTCAATCTTTACAGAAAGAGTGTTAAAGGCCTTACCTAATTGACCCAATTCATCATTTGAGTAAATCTTAACCTGATTTGAATAATCACCATCTGCAATACTTAAAGCTTGCTCCTGCATTTCTTCGATCGGACGGGTGATCGCTCTTGAAATAACCAAAGCTAAAATTGCTCCAAGTAATGCTGCAATTAGAGAAGCAACTAAGAAGGCAAAAGAAGTATTTCTTAAATCATCAAAAATACTCTGCATATTTGCACGGACATAAATCGCTCCCACATTATTATTGGAGCCATTACCACTAGTTAATGGCGTTACTTGAATCATGTAACTATTTCCGCCATCATTAATTACCCTAGTAACTTGTCTACCAGTAGATGTAACTTGCTTCACATCTGCATTATTTACTCTTTGACCAACACGTCCCTTATCATTAAGGGTCGAAACTGCCCGAATAATATCCTTATTATCAACGACGATAATTTCACTGATTGATGAATTATTACTAAAGTCATTAATAATTGCGCTCAAGCGATCATCAGTATTTTTATCATTTCGAACTAGCTGATTGGATAGCTGATTAGTGACGATCTGTGGAACTTGAATTGAAGATTGGAAATTATTAATATTATTTTGTTCTAGTTGCCTAGTAAAATATGCCCCAATCACTTCAATTGTTGCTAGTAACATCAACATGAAAACTATCGCTAGTTTTGTATTTATGGAATTAAAAGTCTTTTTTAATTTTTTTCTGATCTTATTCATTTTTATTTTCACAATAACTATATAAAAAGAAAGCCACATACTTAGACAGTCCTGTGGCTTTCTTAATTATTCTTCTGTAGGCTGTTTTACGTAGTAACCAACCCCGCGACGAGTAATTAAAATTTGAGGTTGAATTGGATTATCCTCAATCTTTTCTCGCAAACGGTGAACAGTTACATCAACAGTACGTACATCACCAAAATAGTCATAACCCCAAACAGTTTGGAGTAAGTGCTCTCTAGTCATTACTTGACCCATATGTTGAGCTAGGTAGTATAAGAGCTCAAACTCACGGTGAGTAAGTTCAATCTTACTTCCATTCTTTTCTACAATATATGCATCTGGCATAATAACTAAATTACCGATTGTAATGTTTTTGTCGGCCTCTTCTTGCGTTGCTGCTTCTGCTTTTTTAACAATATCGCGGCGACGCAAATTAGCCTTCACACGAGCTACAAGTTCACGGTTTGAAAATGGCTTAGTGACATAGTCATCCGCACCCATTTCAAGACCTAGAACCTTATCAATTTCTGTATCTTTAGCAGTTACCATAATAATAGGCATATCATGAGTTTGGCGTACTTCACGCGCAACTTCAAGGCCATCTTTTTTTGGCAGCATTAAATCTAAGATCATCAGATCTGGATCATATTCGTCAACTTTCTTTACAGCCTCTTCACCATCGTAGGCAGTGTCGACGTCGAAGCCTTCCTTCTCCAAGTTAAACTTGATAATATCAGAAATTGGCTTCTCATCATCGACGACGAGAATTTTTTTTGGCATCGAGAATGTGCCTCCTTTGCCCTTTTATTATACTGATTTTTATAATATTAGCCAATAGCGTTAAACTTTTTTAAAAAAACTCTTGCATTTTTACCCAATTAATAGCATAATAATATCTGTCAGTTATGACAAGTCAAAAATGGGTGGTTAGCTCAGCTGGCAGAGCAACGGACTCTTAATCCGTGGGTCCAGGGTTCGATCCCCTGACCACCCACTACTTATAAGCATCGCTTCGGCGGTGCTTTTTTGTTACCAAATTTCTTGATAATAAGATCAGGCTCCATGTAACGTCGTTCTTAATGCTTTTTTGATTAAAAAAATTCCATTTATTGGTAAAATAAAATTAAATTATAGAAGTTCTCAAGGAGGGATTACTATGAACAACGAAAATGTCTTCTTTAACCCTGGCGATGCAATTGCTTCTTCACATGATTACAAAGAAGCACGTCGCAGTGCACAAATTATTAAAGCAGGTCGCCCAACTGCCGATCAACTAATTATTGCTAAAAATGAAAAAGATGGTACTTACGCAATTTATTTAGAAGATAAGGCACGTGATGCTCGCCATGGTGAACCCTATCAGATCAAGGATAAGCTTTGATTTCTAGCCACTTAAACAATAAGTGGCTATTATTTTTTAACTTTTTTCAAAAAAGTACTTGCCATAGGTCGAATTTCTTGATAATATTATTAACTGTCAGCGGTACGGCTGATAAATAAAAAAACGGGTGGTTAGCTCAGCTGGCAGAGCAACGGACTCTTAATCCGTGGGTCCAGGGTTCGATCCCCTGACCACCCACCATATGGAAATGGCACTGCGAGAAGTCGGTGCTTTTTTTGTGCCAAAATTTAGGGCGAAGCATTATGTGCTTCGCCTTTTTATTTTCATTGAACAATTATTCTACTTAGTTTTACTAAGCTTTCCATGATAGAATAAACTTAATTATAGGAAGAAAAAGATGGAAACATACTATTACAAAACGCTGACTGACGATTTAATCGACAGTAAAGATCAAAACTTCAAATTAAGCGATGATTATCAACTATTGCCCACTTCAATCGGTGCTAAAATCTGGAATCCAATTGCGCGCTATTTGGCTGCTGGCTTTGGTTGGATATACTCACGCCTTTTTTTACATGTTCAAGTAGTTGACAAGAAGAAGCTTAAAGCATTTAAAGACACCGGATATTTTGTTTATGGTAATCACACTCAACCAATGGGAGATGTTTTTACTCCGCTGACAATTTTTCCTGTAAAAAACTTCTACGCCATTGCAGGACAAGCAAACTGGGGCATCCCCTTCATTGGAAAATACCTCGTTCGCTATGGCGGACTTCCAGTCGGCAGCGATATCAAACAGGCCGGTAAATTAGTTAAAGCCGTTCAAGAAGTAATCAAGAATAAACACGGTGTAGTTATGATTTATCCTGAAGCACACGTTTGGCCATACTATACAAAAATCCGCCCTTTCGCCGACACTAGTATGCATTTTCCAATTAAATTAAACGCTCCAAGTTTTACTGCGACAAGCACTTACGTTAAATCATCTTTTTATAAAAGACCAAAAATCATTGTTTACATTGATGGTCCCTTTTTCCCAGATAAAACGCTTAGTAAAAAGCAGGCCCAAGAAAAACTGCATAACCAAATTTGGGACAGTTTAAATGAGCATGCCAAGCTAAGTAATTACAACTATATTAGATATGAATGCAAGAAATGAGAGTAACTATGAACATCCTTTTTTGTGGGGACAGTCACGCCCAAGATGGAGTTTTAATCACGACTTTATCTCTTTTAAAAAATACCGATGCCGAATTACATTTGTATATTTTAACCATGTACACCCATAGCGAAAAGAAAAACTATCATCCATTTTCTAAACATGCGGCTGATTTTATTCGTTCACTTTTAGTAAAAAAGAATCCAAAAAATACGTTAGAGTTAATTGACTGCTCTACTTTATTTATCAAGGAGCCGCCAACCGCTAATATGAATTCGCGCTTTACCCCATATGCTATGCTTAGATTATTTGCGGATGAATTACCTCAGATTCCTGATCGAATTCTTTACCTTGATGATGATATCATTGTTCGTCAGAATATCGATGACTTTTACAATCAAGATATTTCAGGTGTTGAGTTTGTCGGAGTATTAGATTATTGGGGAAGATTTTTCTATCATCATCTTAAGTTTAGAAAGGTCTTTGATTACGTGAACTCCGGAATGCTCTTATTAAACATGCATGAAATCAGAAAAACAGGTCTTTTTGCCAAAGTTCGCCATATGATTCAGGTCAAAAAAATGCTTTTACCTGATCAAGCTGCTCTGAATAAGCTAGCTACAAGTAAACGAATCGCTCCTAGAATCTATAATGAGCAATACAAACTCCAACCCGATACCCGTATTCAGCATTTCACTACTAGTTTTCGTTTTAAACCATTTCCATTTATACACACTCTGACTGTAAAACCGTGGGATGTTGAACGTGTTCACAGCGTATTAAATTTGCATGAATATGATAAATTACTTAACGAATATCTCGCATTGAGGGATAATTTAAACAAATAATTTTTATTTCTTGGAGGAAAGAATATTGACCATTCCTATTTTTTACACAATCAGTGACAACTACACCCCATATGCGGCTGTTTCAATTCAATCTTTGATTGATCATACTAGCGCTGATCATGACTACACTATTACTTTGTTAGTTCAAACAATCAGTGATGAACATAAAAAGAGCTTAGAAAACATGTCTACTGATAATGTTCACGTAAATATTTTCCACATCGATGATCAAATGGTTAAACCTATCACAAATTCAAAAGAAAATTACTTACGTGGTCAATTCTTTACCATGTCAATTTTCTATCGTTTGTTCACCCCTGAACTTTTCCCACAATATAATAAGGCAATCTATTTGGATGCTGATACAATCATCAATACGGATTTAGCTGAAATGTATGATATCGATATTGCGGACAACATGTTTGCTAGCTGCCCTGATTTATCAATTCGTTTCATGCCACTTTTGCAAGAATATATTAAGAACTGCCAAGGTATTTTTCCACCAGAAAAATATATCAACAATGGCGTGATCATTTTTAACATGAAGGCTTTCCGCGACAAGCACTTCGTGGATAAATTCTACTACTTGCTTGAAAAATATCACTTCGATAATGTTGATCCAGATCAAGCATACATGAATGAGATTTGTGAAGATAAGATTTACCATTTACCAAAAGAATGGGACGCAATGCCTAACGAAAATATGCCTGAAATTGAAAGCCCAAAGATTGTTCACTACAATTTATTCTTCAAGCCATGGCACTTTGCTGATGTCCAATATGGTGAATACTTCTGGAAAGCTGCTAAAAAGACTGAATATTATGATGAATTAAAAGAGCAACTTAATTCCTTTACTGACGCAGATCGTCAGCATGCTCGTGATGATTTAGAAAAAATGGCAACAAAAGTTAAACACATTGAACAAGAAGAATACACCTGGGCAAAAGTTAAAAAGTTTGAAGATGTAAGAATCTAAAAGATCAAGGAGAATTTATGATCATTGGGGATAACCGTGAACAAGTTATTGAAAATATTAAAAAGGCCGCCAATTCTAGGAATTTAAATGCCAAAGTTGAGGTCGGAGATCCAGTTATGTCCTTAGATGAACGTTTAAAACTAGTGGATGACTTCTGGAAAAATCAAGCGAGCCTTAAAGGAAAGATCAACGATACAATTGGTCATTACATGTATAGTCTTTTTGCCAAAACGATTACTGCTTCAACCGAAATCGTTGGTGCTGAAAACTTGCGTGATCTTCCACGCGGAGGTGCTATAGTCACTGCCAATCACTTCAATCAGTTTGATTCATTGACCATCAAGCGGCTAGCTGATCACGAGCATCATAAATTATCAATCGTCATCAAAGACACTAATCTAATGCTTCCTGGATTTTTACGCTATTTAATGAATTATGTGGGAACCATTCCTATTGTAGATAGTCCCCACTATATTGGAAATGACTTCATCAAGTACCTACACAATGCTCTAGATCGCGATAATTGGGTGCTTATTTATCCCGAACAAGAAATGTGGTGGAATTACCGCAAGCCAAGAAAACTCCAGCGAGGGGCCTATTATTTTGCGGCTAAGCAAAACGTTCCAATTATCTCAACTTTTGTAGAAATTCAAGATCTACCAAAATTAGAAAAGCAAGATAATAATTTCTACCAAACCAAGTATATTGTTCACGTTTTACCAGTCATTTATCCTGACCTTAACTTAAGTGAAAAAGAAAGCTCCACCAAAATGAAGGAGCAGGATTACAAGCAAAAAGTGGCTGCCTATGAACGAATTTATGGCAAGAAGTTAAATTATGACTTTTCTAATGATGACATTGCTGGTTGGCATCAACAATAAGCATATTTCTATGAATTTTGGTGACACCGTGTTACTATATAATTAGATAAGTAATCTAATTATGAAAGGAGTCCTCTCTATGAAAGAATTCACTAAAGAAGACTTGAAAAACAACAACGGAAAAGACGGTCGTCCCGCTTACGTTGCAGTTGACGGTATAGTATATGATGTAACTAATAATAACCATTGGACTGATGGTCAACACCACGGTAACTTGGCTGGTCAGGATTTAACTGAAGAAATTAAATCTTCACCACATGGTAAAGATATTTTAAAAAAGATTAATAAAGTTGGTATTTTAACTGACTAAAAAAAGCTGGGATTTTCCCAGCTTTTTTGTTTATTAACGTTCAGATGCACCTGAACTAGCATCTGCTTCTGAATCTTGATTAATTTCTTGGTAAATAGTATCAGCGGCTACTCGACCAAATGTAAAGATATCTGCAAGTGAATTTCCACCTAAGCGATTTCCTGCATGAAGTCCTCCAGCATTTTCTCCGGCCGAATAAAGTCCTGAAATGACTGTCCCAGTAGGATCTAGTACATGCGCATCCGGATCAATCACTAGTCCTCCCATCGTATGATGAATAGCAGGCTTTCTAGGTGTAGCGTAAAATGGTGCCACCTCACATTTGAGTCCTAAAACATTTTTATGAAACTCTGGATCATTACCTTGATCAACATATAAATTGTAATCAGCAATTGTTTTAGTCAGAACCTTTGGATCTATACCGACTTTTTCAGCTAATTCTTCTAAAGTATCTGCTCTAAACAAAGTTCCAGCTTTTACCTGTGCATCAATTGACTCCTGTGTCGTGTTATAAGCCGTCTCTTTGATTTTATCATCGGCTATAAGGTAGAATAGCCCTCCATTAGAAATTGCTGCCTTAGCCAAAGTATCACGCTCAGCAAACTCATTAACGAAACGTTTACCCTTTTGGTTAACCATAATGAAGTTTGCCGGTGGAGTTTGGAGTCCAGTAAATAATTCACCTGTCTTCGGATCAGAGACTGGCATCAATTGAATAAATCCCATACCAGTTAAATCTGCTCCGGCTTCAAGACCCAGCTGAATCCCATCACCAGTAATAGCTGGTGAATTAGTTGTCGCAATATCATCATCAATATGCTCCCAATACGTGTTGTATTTTTGAACCATCTTGGTATTAGCTCCAAAACCGCCAGCAGTTAAAACAACAGCTTGAGCATGGACAGTAACTTTACTGCCATCTTTTCTTTCGGCAATAACTCCCTCAACTCGGCCATTATTAATAATCAAGTGTTTAACTGGGGTATCTGTTAAAATTTTTCCACCATTTTCTTTTACCCAATCACCAAGAACATGAATAAAAGCATATCCCATTGGTTCAACTGGCTTATGACCACGTCTCCAAAGCCCACCAACAGGCTCAGTAACTTCTTCTTGATCAAACTTTACACCTAAATGTCTGAGCCATTTAACCGAAGTTAAAGCATTTTCAACTAGCTTATGAACTAGAGAATATTTACCATGAATCTCATTACCTTTTAAATCGACTCTTTTACCACCTAAGTAAGTTTGGATTTCGTGCAAAAGAACAGAATCAAATAGATAATTTTCTCCAGATGCTAGATAATCATTTATTTGTTTTTGTAATTGTTCAAAATCCTCACGATATTCTGGATCTATTTTTTCAATTGGTGTTTCAGCAAGTTCTTTAAGCGTTTCTTTTTCGCCAGCTAAAGATGAGAACTTCTTTTGCCATTCTGGATCAGCCGCATTAACTGGACCACCTGCACGTGTAGTATTACCACCAATTTGTGGGAATTTTTCTAATACAAGTACTCTTTCTCCATGTTGAAGTGAAGTTGCAGCTGCAACAAGTCCCGCACCACCGGCACCAACAATGACAATATCTGTCGTTAATTCTTCATCTTTTTTTACTTTTTTATCAACAGGCTTTGGTCGATTTTCCCATTCTGTAGAATCACCACCGGCCTGAGTAATTGCAGTAGCAACACCATCAATCACTCCATGACTTGAAATGGTGGCTCCACTTATTGCATCAACATTTAATGTTTGATTATCAACAATTTCTTGAGGTAATCTCTTAAAAACTTCATCTGCGACTCCACGAGTTTCACCACTAGAATCTACATTAATATTAAGTATTTTATCTTCAGATAAAGTCACAGACATTGGCATATAACTAGAACCATGACCATGTGCTTTAACCTCATACTTTCCTGGCTTCATGTACATCGACCTTTCTTTTAAGCTTTTACTTTATTTTAAATTAAGAATTTTCATCCGTGAAATAGTTTTCTAGCTAGTAAGTTATAATAAATTTGTTATAAGGAGGATTGCTATGAACGACCCAGAAGCACTATTACATTATCTTGATACTCTTTTAAGAGAGAGTAATTTTACTCAAGCAGCAAAAGAACTCTATGTTTCTCAGCCATATTTAACTCAATTAATTAAAAGAATTGAGAAAAAAGTCGGTGCTAAGATACTTAATCGAGACCAGATTCCATTTTCTTTAACAGAAGCGGGAATAATCTATTATAAGTATTTAGAAAATATTTCATATGATAATCAACAATTGGATCGAAAACTCGCTAGATTTACTAGGCCAGATAAACAAGTTATTCGAATTGGAATATTAGAAAGTTTAGGAACTTTTTTGCTACCTGAAGTATTACCTGGATTTTTATCAGAAAATCCGAATGTCGAAATACAGCTATTCGAAGCTTTCCCAAGACAAAATGAAGTCCGTTTATTGAATGAGCAAATCGATTGCTACATTGGGCAGACACCTGAAACAACTAATCGAGGACTTAAGCTATTCATTAATGGGGGAGAACAATACTATTTTGTAATCCCACCTACCTCTAGTCTATATCAAGAAGGAAAATTTATTCTTTCTCTTGATGATTTAGATTTAATTGAATTACTAAACCAGCCACTTGTTTTAAGCGCCCCAGAATCCGCAATTAGGCACCAAGTTAACGGACTACTCCAAAAATTTCATATTAAACCAAATATCATAATGGAGTCTAACAGTATAATCACTGCCACAAACTTATCAATTAACGGCATTGGTCTAACAATTTCTACAGCAAGTATTCTTAAAAGAATGAGTCAAACACCAATCAACCTTTTTCCATTAGATAGTAAGATTATGAACCTGAAATTCTTCCTAGCTATTAAAGAAGGAAAAAACATTCCAAAGTCGCTAGAAAAATTAATCAATCATTTTGAAAAATTAGAATTAAATACAACTATTAAATAGGGAGTATCAGGGACGTCGATACTCCCTATTTCAAAGGGAAAAGCACGAAAAAAGGAACCACCTTCCGGTGATCCCTTCCTTGCATATTCCGTTTAGCTCCGGCTGTCAGACTCGAACTGAC
>NZ_CALPCQ010000004.1 GCF_943193025.1 Lactobacillus agrestimuris | reverse complement strand
CAGATAAACCATTATTAATTGCAACTAACATAATGCTTTGTGCAAATATTCCTAAATCAAATACTGACCATGCTGGTTAATTCTTTGGAATAGTTAAATATACAATTACAGGAGCATTAAACAATTCATTATTAGCTTGATTAAATAAATTAATCTTATTTCTAAAAAAGTATGTTTGTGATGCTCCCATCATAGCCATATTTTGACTTGGAAAAGTATCCCATTCAAGCGATAACATTGATGCAAACTCATCAGCAGCCGGCACTTTAGCAGCAGTATTTTTCTTAAATTCTTCTTTAATATGTTCCAAGCTTTCGCCTGTAACTGCATAAGCTTTCCAAGGTTGTGAATTAAGTAAAGATGGAGAGTGCTGAGCTTCTTTAATGACTTTGGTTATTACTCGATCTAAGACTTTCCTATTGGTAAACTTTCTAGTTACCCTTTCATTTTTAAAAACTTCATCGAATTCCATGTAAGTTACCTCCTAATTTATGGTCCACTCAATGAGTATTCGTCCCTTAAGACTATATTATATTAAAAAATTTGCTTAAATGCTCCAATTTTATATAAGTAAAATCATTTCTTATCTTTTATTTTTTTCTTGTGCTTCTTCAATTCTTTTTCGTGCTGCAAGATCATTTTTTCGCAAAGTAATGAATGCAGTTATGGTTAGCTCTAGCCCACCACTACAAATAAATAATAATCCTAATGGAAACAAAAACAAAGTATTGGGATTATTTTTAAGTGGTGACTCTATACCCCAACAAATTACACCTGCCAACATCAAAACTACACCAATCATCACTAATTTTGTACTCGGACGATACCTTTTCATCAGTCTTCCTCTCTTAGAAATTCAACTAATTTTTCTAATTGCCTTTCAGCCTCATAATAACCAATATTATAAACTCGTTTTATATTATCTTTATTTGTTTCTATTGTACCAATATCTAAGGCTTCTGGTGGTCTAATCACAAAAACACTTCCTGCGATTTCTTCTTTTTCAATATAGTCTAAACAATTGTTATAATCTTGTGATCTAGTCTTTACTTTTTTGAGAACATTTGGATATTTTCTTAAAACTATTTTTTCAATCGGCCATAATCTATCTGCTGCCTTCCGATATTCTTTCGGCTGAGTTGTAATTATGACATTCTTGTCGTAATGTTTTTGTGCAAATCTAATCGGAATAGAGTCAGATACCCCACCATCAAAATAAAAATGACCATGAATTGCGACAGGGTTAGCAAAAAATGGAATTGAAGCTGACGCTCTAACCCATTCAAGATCAAGATATCCACAATCTGTTAACAAGTGATAATTAGCTTCACCTGTACTAGCATCAGTAGAAACAGACCAAAATTCCATCGGATTCTGTATAAATTCTTTTTTATCAAACTTATCAAGTTCATCAGGAATTAAATGGTAACAAAAATTGGCCCCATATAAATTTCCAGATCTTAGCCAGGATTTCCAGCTTGCATAACGTGGATTACCTGCAAAACGTAAATTATAACGTAAACTACGCCCTATCTGCTTTGATTTATAATTTACGCCAAAAGCAGCCCCAGCAGAAACCCCAACTGCACCATCAAACTCAATATTATGTTCTAGCAATGCATCAATAACTCCTGCTGTGAAGAGGCCACGCATTGCTCCACCTTCAAGAACAAGACCCTTTTTCATATAAAATCTCCCAAATCAGATTATCATATATTTATTATACAAAAAAACACTCAATTAAGAGTGTTTTATACTAGACTAATGATCTTATTAGTTAAGCCCTTCCCATTTCCATTCAGTAACTTCTGGCATATCCTTACCATTATCACGAATGTATTGGTGGTGCTTAGCAAGCATTGAATCCATTTCATTAATGAAGTCTTCATTCTTACCAGCTAAACTTGGGATACTTTCTACTGCATCTTTAACCAAGTCATAACGGTCTAAGTGGTTCAAGACACGCATATCAAATGGAGTAGTAATATCACCATTTTCTTCATAACTGTGAATATGAACATTAGCACGCTTTCTTCCGAACCAAATTGATTGCATCATACTCTTGTAACCATGCCATGCAAAGATTACCGGAACATCTTCTGGGAATAAGCGGTCAAATTCTTCATCAGAAATTGCCTTTGGATTATCCTTAGTGTTCATCAATCTCATAATATCAACAACATTAATGTAGCGAATCTTAAGATCTGGGAACTTTTTGTGTAAGATATCGATTGCAGCCAAAGTTTCAAGAGTTGGTTCAGTTTCAGTTGAAGCAAAGACTACATCAGGTTTTGCACCTTTATCAGTTGAAGCCCAATCAACGTAACCTAAACCATTATCTACAAGCTTTGTAGCTTCATCAATTGAGAACCATTGTGGACGTTCTTGTTTTGAAGTTACTAAAACATTGATACTTTCACGATCTTGGAATGCTTTATTTGATACAGCAAGCAAAGTGTTAGTATCTGCTGGCAAGTATTCATGAATAAGATCTGGACGATTCTTTTCATATAAGTGAGTTAAAATACCTGGATCTTGGTGAGTGTAACCATTGTGATCTTGTTGGAATACAGTTGAAGTTGCTACAAAGTTAAGTGCAGGGTAATCATGACGCCAGTATTGTTCCTTAGCTTTTCTGAGCCACTTCATATGTTGAGTAAGCATTGAATCAACTACACGGCCGAATGCTTCATAAGTAGCGAAGAATCCATGACGACCAGTTAAAACATAACCTTCAAGGAAACCTTCATCTTGGTGTTCTGAAAGTTGTGAGTCAATTATACGACCAGCTGGTGCCAAGTTTTCATCATTTGGTTCATGAATTTCAGCTTCCCATTGACGTTTTTGATCATCAAGAAGTTCAAATAATCTATTTGACTTAGATTCATCTGGACCAAATCCACGGAAAGTGGTTGGATTCAACTTAGAAATTTCATTTAAGTATTTAGCCCATTCAACCATATCTTGAGCTTCAATTGAACCTGGCTTATCAAACTTCAAAGCAAAATCACGATAATCCGGCATGTTAAGACGCTTTGGATCCTTACCACCATTAGTGATTGGATTCATAGCCATACGCTTGTCGCCCTTAGCAGTGTTTTCTAAGACAATATCCTTAGGTGAACCATCTTCATTGAACAATTCTTCAGGCTTGTAGCTTTCAAGCCAATCAACAAGCATATCCTTATGGGTCATGTCATCTTGAGAAACAGGAATTGGAATTTGGTGAGCACGGAATGAATTTTCAATTGGATTACCATCTAAGTCCTTCTTAGGACCAGTCCAACCCTTTGGTACTTGGAAAATAATTAATGGCCAATGTGCAATACTTGCATCATTATTTTCACGCGCATTCTTTTGAATGGCCTTAATTTCTTCAATTACCTCATCCATGGTCTTAGCCATTTCTTCGTGGACTTGCATAATATCCTTTTCACCATCGAAACGGCCACCCTTAAATGCAGAAACAAAGTGTGGGTCCCAACCCATACCACGGAAGTATTCAGTCAATTCTTCATCGCTCATTCTTGAAGTAATGGTTGGGTTAGAAATCTTGAAACCATTAATTTGCAAAATTGGAAGAACTGCACCATCTTTAATTGGATTAATAAACTTATTACTAAACCAACTTGCGGCAAGTGGACCAGTTTCCGCTTCACCATCACCAATTTCAACTGCAGCGATGACATCAGGATTATCTAAAATTGCACCAACACCGTGTGAAAGTGCGTATCCTAATTCCCCACCTTCATGAATTGATCCTGGAGTTTCAGGAGCAGCGTGAGATGCCACACCACCTGGGAAACTAAAACGCTTGAAGAGCTTTGTCATACCCTTTTCATCTTGAGTAATTTCTGGGTAGCGTTCAGTATATGAACCATCAAGGTATGAGTTAGATACCATAACTTGACCACCATGACCTGAACCTTCGATATAGAACATATCAAGATCATATTTCTTGAGCACACGGTTTAAGTGGGCATAGATAAAGTTTTGAGGAGCAATAGTACCCCAGTGACCAATTGGCTTTGGTTTTACATCTTCGGCTACTAATTGCTTTTTAAGAAGTGGATTTTTCATTAAAAACAATTGTCCAACTGAAAGATAGTTTGCTGCACGCCAGTATGCATCTACACTCTTTAAGTAATCTTGTGAATCATAATTAACTGACATAATTATCTCCTTTTGCAACTCATTAAATTCTTTTTGCTATAACTTTATAATACCAGCATTTTGCAAAAGTTCAACTTTTATAAAAATTGGGACGATCCAATTTTGAATATACAATTAATATTACAAATTAATACATGAAAAAAAGGACGAGAGTTTAATATTCTCGCCCTTATAATTTATTTTGTATTAATTTTACTATGATGATATCCATAAGTTAGATAAATAATCAATCCAATTCCAAACCAGATTCCAGCAAAAATAAATGTATTAAGTGGCAAGAAACACATCATACCAATACATGCTAAACCGGAAATAATTGGTAATACTGGATAAAATGGCACCTTAAAACTTGGCTTTGGTAAATCTTTTCTCCCTCTAAGCAAAAGAACACCAAACGAAACAAAGGTAAATGCAAGTAAAGTCCCAATTGATACTAAGTGAGTTAATTCATCTAATGAGAAGAATCCACCCATTAAGATGATAATTAAAGTAACCAACCATAACGCATTTGCAGGTAAACCTTTTTTGTTAATTTTACCAATAGCTGGAGGTAATAAGCCATCACGACCAATAGAATAAACCAATCGCGAGCTAGAATAAGTCATTGAAATCATCATAGTACTCATTCCAACTAATGCTCCTAAAGATAAAAGATCAGCTAACCAGCCTTGATTAACTTGACGCAAAGCAAAGGCAACAGGGTTGGCAACATCTAATTTATCAAAATGAACCATTCCTGTTAAAACAACTGAAACTGCCATATACAAAATAGCTGCAATTATTAAGGTTCCAATAATTCCAATTGGCATATTTCTTTTAGGATTTTTCACTTCTGCTGCAGAAGCAGACACACAGTCAAAACCTAGAAAGGCAAAGAAAACTGTCGTAGCACCATGAAAAATTCCCGTAGTGCCAAATGGTAAGAAAGGTTTGTAATTTGAAGGTTTAATAAAAAATAGTCCTACACCAACAAAAACAAAGATAATAATTATTTTGAGGACCACAGCAATATTATTAATTCTCATTGATTCTTTTAATCCTCTTGATAACATGAGAGCAATTAATAAGACGCTAACGGCAGCCATCAAATTAAAATATGTTCCTTGTCCCGGATTATAAGCATTTGTTAGAGCATGGGGCAAGGATAAACCTACACTATTTAATAAAGCGTTAAAATAAGCTGCCCAACCTGAAGAAACTGCCGCTACAGAAAGCATATATTCTAAAATTAAGGCCCAACCGAGAATCCAACCAATAATTTCGCCAAAAAGCAAATTACCGTATGAATATGCTGACCCAGCTACAGGTATACTTGAAGATAATTCAGCATAGCACATACTACACAAACCACAAACCAGTGCAGCAACCAAGAATGAAAGTGTAACTCCTGGTCCTGCAGTTGTTGCAGCCACTGTACCTGGTAAAATAAAAATTCCAGTTCCAATTACAGCACCTATTCCTAAAGCCAATAAGTCTTTTGCTCCCAAAGTTTTGACAAATTTTTTATCGGTACTTAAGTATCTACCGATACTTTCTTTTCTCAGAAGATCAAACTTCATCTCTTATCCTCTCTTTATAAAATTTCAATAAAAAAGCTAACTAGTTCTACCACAGTAATCTAGTTAGCTTTCAAAAAACTTTTCCACGTAAAGAAACGCGATAATAACCTTTTTTGCTTTACTAGATTACCTAGCAAAGCCTCAATCCAAATAACTTTGCTCAGGTACAAACGGTTCAGAGTTTGTACCCAAGAAAAGAGTACAAACTCTACATAAAGTAAGCAAAGTTAAAAAAGTTATGAATTGAGTATAAGTTATTCATCGTATTTCTCCTTTCCTTTTGTTGCTATAATTAAAGCATGATAAATCTTTTTTGTCAATTTTAATTTAAAATTTATTTTTAATTTAGTAATTCAAATCTTTAGTTATTCATTTAAATTTACAAAGGTGTTGAATCTCATATATTCGTAATGAACTCGCATATTAGAAACTTCAAAGGGCGTTCCATCATCTAAAAAGAAAATACCATCCATTACTCCAACTGGTTCAGTATCTCTTAATTTCATTAATGATTGATCCTCAAGACTTGATGGTTGAACTGTGATATTCAAAAATGATTTGGTTACTGCCTTATTTTGTTGTTCTTCTAAATAATTAAACAATGATCTTTGCAAAATTTCTGGCGTCAATTCTGGCACAATTTTTATTGGTAAATATCCTGTTTCAATCAAAAATGGTTGATCATCTAGTAAACGCAATCGCTTAAATTCATAAACAAAATCATTTGAATTCAAGAATAAGTCTTGAGCGATACCTTTTGAAGCTTTGACGACTTTAAAATCAATAAGCTTAATAGTCTGTTTTTTACCTGGAACTTTAAAACTATCTGTTAGTCCCAAATTTGAACCATCATAACGAAAAAGTGCCTTATTTTTTAGATAGAGTGGATTAATAAAAGTACCACTACCTCTTTTTTTAAATACAATTCCGGCCTGTTCTAGCACTCCAAGTGCTCTTTTCATTGATGAACGACTGACCGAATATTCTTCGGCCAAACTACGCTCATCTGGTAATCGCATTTCGGGATATTCATTATTTAATATTTTATTTTTTATATCTTGCATCACCTTGCGATATACAAAGTCAGCCATTATTGTCTTCCTTGATCTGCTTTTCTTACGCCATCAATAAACCAATTTGCAAATGAATCAACATCAACATCAGTAGCAACTTGTGCATTAACTTCTTCTGACATAAAATCAATTACACTAGCACCGTATGTAAACTTACCACTAGTTTCAATTTGAACATTTGCATCCCTTATGGTGAAGACCTCTGGACAAAGTATCAATCCGACGGCTGTTGGATCAAAAATTTTAATTCTTGGGTCACCATCAGGTTCATGAATATTTGAAAAGAGTGAATAAAGCATATGACCAACTTCGCCGCTTTTATCGATTTCACGCATTTCTTCGGGCGTAATGTGGGTCTTATTGCCAATTTCAAGAGGTGCAACTTTAATTGGTAAACCACTTTGAAAAACAACCTGAGCGGCTTCTGGATCCCCTGCAATGTTGTATTCGGCAAGTGGACTGTGATTTCCACGACCGATATTTGCACCCATAATTACAATCTCTTCAATGTTTTCAACCACATTTGGATATTGCTTTAAAAGTAAGGCAAAATCAGTTAATGGTCCAATTCCAAGCAAAGTTACCTTTTCAGGGCTATCCATAATTTCATTGTACATTAAAGTTGCAGCAAGACCTGGAACAACCAATTCATTAGTGGCTTCTTCAAAGTCGAAACCTGCAACTCCTGTCTTACCATGAACTGATGCCGCACTAATTTTAGGTGCTACCAATGGTTGATTTGCACCTTCAGCTACTGGAACTCCAGTATGTAAGAACTTTTCAAGATTTAGGGTATTTTGTAAGGTATATTCAAGTGCAACATTACCCCAAGTTGGAACAATCATTTTTACATCTAAATCTTTTGAAAAAAGACTGATGGTTATTGCAGCAATATCATCAATACCTGGATCAGTAGAAATGATTAATGGCTTTTTTGTCATTGAAATCTTCCTTTCACTTTATCATTTAAATTAATTAAAAAAGAAAAGCAGTGATTTGTCCACTGCTATTTTTTTATCTTTCTTTTTCTTCAATTGTTCCGTCGCTATGAGCAATAATTACTTTATCACACATATCAAGGAATAATCCATGTTCGACTACACCAACTGTATGGTCAAGAAAATCTGCTAATCCGTGTGGCGCAGGAACTGGATCAGCTGCCAAGTCAATAATGTAGTTACCATAATGAGTTACATAGCGATCACCATTTTCATCCATTCGCCATTGAGGTTTCAAGCCTTCTTGTTCAAAACGCTTAAAGTTTTGTTCACATGAAATTGGTAAAACTTCAACTGGAAGCGGGAAGCCACCTAAGCGATGAACTAACTTAGATTCATCTACAATCCAAATAATCTTTTTAGAATTGATGGCAACATTCTTTTCCAAAGTTAGGGCACCGCCACCACCTTTAATTCCATTTAATTCATCATCAACTCGATCAGCACCGTCGACTGTTAAGTCTGCTTGATCGATTGCTGATAATTCTTCTACCTTAAATCCTAAACTTTCAAGTTGTTTTTTACTCCTGTTAGAAGTAGTAACAATATGAGCTAAGCTAAAACCCTCTTTATCCTTACGTTCGCCTAAAGCATCAATAAAGAAAGCTACTGTAGAACCTGTACCAACACCTAAAGTTGATCCTGATTTCACCATCATAGCTGCTTTATTCGCAGCTTCTTTTTTTAAGCGATCTTGCTCTTGTTTATCCATGTTTTTCCTCTTTAATTAACAAAATATATATCGACTTAATTATAACAAAAAAGCACCTAACTAGGTGCTTTGAATATTCTATCGACAGTTTAGTTTTTAGACGATTAAATCTTTTAGTTTAATCAACTAATTACTTATCTTCTTTACGACGGCTAGCCAAACCAATGATACCTAATGCTGAAGCCAATGCTCCGGCAATAATTCCAGAAACTGAAGTCTTTTCACCGGTTTGTGGTAATGCTTCTTGAGTTGCATGTGGCATTGGTGCTTCTTCATTATCACTTGCTGCATGAACTACTGGCACTTCACCCTTTTCTTCAGAAACTGGAGTTTCTGGAGTTGTGGCATGTGGTGCTGGTGTATTTGAAGTGTCATCAGCTGGTTCTTCTGGAACTTCAGGAGTTTGTGGATGTGGCATTGGCGCACCTTCATTTGGTACTTCTGGAGTTGGTTCATCAGGAACATTAGTATCTGGATTTGGTTGTGGCTGTGGAGCTGGAGTTGGATCAGTTGGAGTACTTGGAGTACTTGGAGTTACTGGTACATATACAACTGGAATATCTTCACCTGGGTTAGGTGGAGTTACAGTTGATTTTTCTGGAGTGTAACCTGGTACTTCTGGTACTGGTTCGTTTGGTGTTACACCACTTGGGTTCTTAGGATCAGTTGGGTATTGTGGTTGTGGTGCGTTTGGAATTACGTGACCTTCTGGGTCAGTTGGAATAATGTGTCCATTTTCCTTGTAAGTTACCACTACATCATAATCACTATCTATTGCCTTAAGAGTTACACCGTTAACAGAAGTTAATCCATTACCATCTTTACTAATATTAACTACGTGGTAGTGTTCTACAACTGGAACCTTTTCACTTAAAATTGCTTCTTCTTTAGGTGACCAAGTTAATGGAGTAATCCATTCACCAGTTACCTTGTTAAGAACACCACTTGCAGTAAAGTGAACTGATTGTTCAATACTCTTAGCTACTTCATTATCATTTTCATCAACGAACTTAATAGTACGAGTTACAGTCTTGTTAAGACTCTTTTCATCAGTACCTTGTGGGTATTTAGGACCCTTACCTTCTGGATCATCAGGATTTAATGGTTCACCTGGCTTACCTGGATTTTGTGGGTTTACAGGTATAATACCTTCAGTAAAGTGAACTTCAAACTTGTTGCCAGTCTTTTCAAATACTTCGTTACCATTTTCAAAGTCACTTGAAACAAAGTCATAACCTTCATTTTCGTACTTATCAACAGTTGAAGTAGTTGTGTAAGTAATCTTTTGACCTACTTCACCGGCAATAGTTGTAGTTGATAAAGTCTTACCAGTGGTATCGTCAATGTAAGTTACACTTCCGATTACTGCTTCTGGTTTAGTATCTACCAATGGTGGTACAGTTGCAGTTTCCTTCTTAATGTAAGGTACCTTCACATCATCACCTGGATTTGGTGGAGTTGGCACGTTGTGATCCTTACCAGGAATATCTGGAATGTAGCCAGGAATTTGTGGTACTGGTACATTTGGTACAACCTTTGAAGGGTTGGTTGGATCAGTTGGATATGGTGGTAAGTCTGTAGTTGGTACATCAGGAATTGGGTTTCCATTTGGATCAACTGGGATAATGTGACCGTTTGGTGCGTAAGTTACAACAACATTGATGTTATTACTATCATGGTTAACAGTAGTTGCATCAACATTTACGTTGTCTTTAGAATCTGCACTGACGCTTACTACGTGGTAGTAATTTACTACTGGTGAGTTTACAGCATCTAAAGTACTGTCTTCTGGAGTCCAAGTTAATTCACCTTTTTGGTTAATAATATTACCATCTTTGTCAACAGTTACTAAGTTACCAGTTACATTATCAATAGTTCCTTCAGCAGTAAACTTAATATTTTGAGTTACTGTCTTAGGTGCAGTAAATGGATAGCCATCTTTTTGACTGCTTGCAACATAAGTAATTGTACGAGTTACTGTCTTTTCAAGGTCTTCTTTTGAAGTACCATCTGGGAACTTAGGGCCTTCTGGCGTGGTGATTGGTTCACCTGGGATACCTGGGTGGTTAGGATTAATAGGAGTAGTTCCATGCTTGAAGTGGACTTCAAATACATTACTACCGTTAGTGAATGTTTCATCACCGTTCTTGTAGTCGCTTGAAACTAACTTGTAGCCTTGTTTTTCATAGTTCTTGATTGTAGGATCAGTGTTATAGTCAATCTTTTGACCTACTTTACCTTCAAGCTTCACAGTATCTAATGTAGTTTTAGTAGTATCATCGATATACAATACTGCGCCAGCTACTTCCTTATTATCTACAGGTGGAGTAGTTGGAACTTTGGTTTCTTTTTTAGTGTAAACAAAAGTTACATTATACTCATAAGGAACATAACTACCACTGGTAGCACCATAAGTTTTAGTCAAAACATAGTCAGGAATATCTTTAGCTTCTACTGCCCAATGTCCTTCTGGATGCCAGTGAGCTGCATCATTAATACCGTTATTGGTTTGATCGGGGTTATTAGGATTTTGTGCAACTTCTATTGAAGGTTGAAGTTCTTTGTTATTTTCGTCAACATAATGAACTTTGACAGGTTTATTAGGAATTAAATCAACTGAAATTCCAGCTTCGTTAAAGTTGAAGTAATCACTATTCTTATGGTAATTAAAAGTTCCTACATAGGAATAGCCTTGTTTTTGGTAGCGATCAATCATCGCTTGGTATTTAGCTTCAATGTCACCATTTTCTTCTTCGTAAGTTACACCATATACACCAGTAGCATTAAATCCACCAGGTAATTTTTCCCAAACTGGGCCAAACCATTGACCATCTACGTTAGCTCCTGCTTTAATTTCTTTAGGATCATCATTTTGAGTGATCTTCTTATATTTAAATTGCACAATAATTGGATTTGAGTTATTTGCTGATTGAACTTGATCATAGTAACCAATATATTCAGGATCAGAAACTAATTCATAACCAGGGATATCAATGGCGTGAACTAAAAACTTAGATTCGCCAGGATACATAACATCGCCCGCAGTATTGGCAATACTTTGACTACTTGAAGTATTTGAACCTACTCCTGTAGTAGATAAAACTTTACCGTTTTCTTCATTTACATATTCTACGTAAATTGGTGAGAGTGGTGCGTAGTGTAAAGTAATATCAACATCATGACCATCTACATAGGCCAGATTACCTTTCATCTCAAAGTTAGAGGTAATAGCTTCTGGGTTTAGTAACTTATATCCAGTTGGGGCCATTCCCAAAATACCTACCAGATCACCAGCTTTTACTTCTTGATTAAAACTACCGTTAGTTGCAGGTAATTTTCCAGTATAAGTTAATGGTGCATTAGTTACATCATTCCAAAAGCTAATATTAACTTGGTATGATTGCTTTTCAGTAGCCTTGTTAGTCGAAGTTTTATCTTCATCTAAAGCATTTACAAGCTTCTTAGCATCAACTTTCTTTACATCCTTATTAGTTTCAATTTTTAAAGTAGTAGTTTCAATATCATTGTTTGCAGCACTTGAAGTGGCAACGCTACTTAAAGCTGCTGAACTAGCTGCGCTTATAGTAGCAGCGCTACTTGAAGTTGCTGCGCTTGATGATGATGCAGCACTTGACTTAGTTGTTGCTGAATTTGCTACTTGAAGTGTCTTAACTGCCGCTGAACTTGCTACTTGAAGCGGCTTAGCTGCTGAACTTGCAGGAGCTTCGCTGTCTCCAACTGTAGTGGACTGAACACCATTTCCACTCTTAACTTCGGCATGTACTTGGCTAGTTTGAGTGCCAAAGTACAATGAAGTACCAAGTAAAACTGAAGCAGTACCAATAGTTAATTTTCTAATACTAAAGTGATTTTGACGTTGAGCAGCTTGCTCCATCTTTTTTATTTTATTATTTCTTGATAACATTTTTATTTCTCCGACTTAATCTATATCTCTGTGTTTGTATATGTTTTGAACATGTATTAATATAACATATGTTTTTTAAAAGGCAATAATTTCAAAATAACGGATCCATTGCTAAAATTACAGAGTTCATGAGGAATAGAAAATGATTTTACAACTTAAATCACCTATAAAAGTTATAGATAATATTATTTCTTTCATAACAATAACAGAAAGAAATCAAAAAAATATTTTGAAAGAAATTTAAATTGGCGTTGTTTCTTTTTTATTCAAATTGAAATAAGTATAAAGCTTGGCACAAAAAATGGCTTCTCTGTTAAATGCGCAGAGAAGCCATTTTTAATTTTTAATATCTATTTATCAAGATTTGGAGCCTTGTTGATTTCGGCTGACATCATCCAAATTCTCTTTTCAATTGCAGTATGGAATGAAATTAACATATCGTTGGTTGAGTCATCGCCCTCTTCGGCACTGACTTCAATACCTTTTTCATATAATTTATCAAGATAATGGTAACCATCAACGATCTTAGCGTAACGTTCATCAATAGTTTCATCCCAATTTCCTTTTTCATCAGGGATCTTAGTCTTTTCCACAATTTCACCTAAAGTTGAAACAGGGCTACCATCTAATGTAACTAATCTTTCTGATACATAATCAAGTTGAGAAGCTAATTCAGCCATTACATCATCTAAATATGGGTGAAGCTTTAAGAAGCGGTTGCCACGCATGTACCAGTGGTGTTGGTGCACAATCATGTGCATTTGTGTTAAATCTGCTACTAATTGATTCAAAACTTCTTTAGTCTTTGGATATTTCATATTATCCTCCTTATTTCTTAAAACCTCTAACAGCTCCACCATAACAGGTATTCACCCATAATACTAATTAAACGTCTCGAAATTTTTATTTATATTAATATACTGTGTCAATTATCTCTATCCTTTAAGTAACCGATTTTATCAAAAATTTCTGTTAATTTATTCCAAGACTCATGATCAGGTAGTCGATGCTGCAAAGCCAACCTCTTTTTAGTAACAAGTTCTTTAACTTGATACTTTTGTCCCATTGTTTCAATAGTTTTGGCCAAATCATTCGAACGTTTTAATAACTTTCGTTCGCTCATACTTTCCTCTAAAAAGGCGGCATCAACTTCACGGAGTTTTAATTTTCCCTCCTTATCAAACTGGTAACCGCCCCACATATGTTGCTTAATTGGAGGCATCGGTTCACTATCTACATAGCAAAGCTTTCCAACCATATGATGACTAGCAGTAATTCCTAAAGTTACTGGATCATAAATATCAACATAATTATTTATTTTCGGACGAAGTTTATTAACAATTTTTCGTTGCTTTTGATCTAGCAATAGCCAAATATTTGTCCCCTCATAAAGATAAGCTCCAGCAATTTGCTGTGGATGATGACAATTTGCCAAAGCATACTGTGCATTAATTGAACCAAGTGAATGTCCATATAAATAAAAATGCACATATGGGTGCTTTTTAAGAGTTTTATTTAAAACTTGAGCCGCAGATTTCAATTGACTAGGAACTCGTCGTTCATTAACTAATAACGCAACCAAAATTGGCAAATTCGTCCGTAGCCATTCATCCCTCCAAGTAGTTGGATTGCCTTTAGAAATTCCATATGAACCTTTATATAAAATCGTAACTTCTGTTTGATTAGCAATAACAAATGCTCTCATTCCATCCTGAGCATAAATTGCTTCCACTACTGTTCCAATTAAGTGATCATTAACAACAATTTGTTCACCGAGTTTTAATTCATCATAAGCTTTTTTAGTTAATTCGACTCTTTCAAGGTCGGTAAGTTGTTTATTAATATCCATAACTTTTACCCAATAAAAAATACTAACTACACTTGATATATCATGTAGTTAGTATTTTAAAGAAAACTAGTTTGTTTTTGTATCAAAACGTTTTTGCAAATAGTTAGCAAACATTGATAAACAGAAACAAACAATAAAGTACATGACTGCAATAATCAAGTACATTGGAATCATATAATTAGTATCTTGACTGTAAACAATTTGAGCATGGTATAAGAGCTCAGGCAAGATAATGATTGTTGCAAGTGAAGTATCCTTAACTAATGAAACAAATTGTGACAAAAGCGTTGGGATCATTTTCTTTAAGGCCTGTGGCATAACGACATAGAACAAAGCCTGAATATAAGTCATACCGTTACTTCTTGCACCTTCCATTTGTCCAACTGGAACTGAAGCAATACCGGCACGGATAATTTCTGCAATCATACACGATTCAAAGACTACCAAAGCAATAATTGAAGCTACCACTGGGTTCACCTGCAAGCCCATTGCTGGAAGGCCAAAATACGTGAAAAAGATAATTAAAAGTAGTGGCAGGTTTCTAATAATATCAACTACAAAGCCAACAATCTTTGATAAAATAGGAACCCTTGTATAACGAATCGTTCCTAAAATTAGGCCAATAATAAAACTTAATAAAATTGAAATTATTGAAACATAGATTGTTACCCACAATCCTCGAAGAAGGAATTGGATATTAATCCATGAATAAGCTTGACCAAAATCCATAATTCATTCCTCCTTTTACTTGTTTTCCAAATGTTGCATGTAGTACGAAAGAGGTAAAGTTAAAATCAAGTAGAAGAGTCCAACAATAATATAAGTTGGAATTGTTTGGAAAGTACTTGAGGCAATAACATCCCCTTGATACATCAAATCAAATCCAGCAACAAAGGCTAAAACTGATGAGTTTTTAATTAAGTTGACAAATTGGTTACCTAGCGGTGGAATCACAATTTTAAATGCTTGAGGCAAAATGACATAGCGCATTGCTTGCCAATAAGTCATACCATTACTTCTTGCACCTTCCATTTGTCCATCACCAACTGACTCAATTCCTGAACGAACAGTTTCAGCAATAAAAGCCGAAGTATAAAGAGTAAGGCCAATGGTTCCTGCAGTAAATCCATTCATCTTAAACCAGAATTGTGGAATTACTAAGTAGAAAATCATTGCAATAACCAAAAGCGGAATATTTCTAAAAATTTCAATATAAATCTTAGCAATAGTTCTCCAGAACTTATTTGGATTGGTTTCCAAAATTGCAAAACCTGATCCGATAATCAAACTAAAGATCAAAGCTAAAATACTACAGCAAACAGTATTCCAGAAGCCGATAAGGAAAGTCTGCCAGTTATCAGTTAATAATGACCACATTATCTTTCAGCCTCCTTAATACTAAATCCAGGAATTCCATCAAACCATTTATGCATTAAACGGTCATATGTTCCGTTTTCTTCTAATTCTTTCAAAGCTTTATCAATTTGCTTAGCGAGTTTGTCTTCACCCTTATTAACTGCAACTGCGTATGGTTCGTGGGTAAAGGTGCCCCCAACAACATGGAAGCCTTTGTTTTCTGATGCAATACCAGCCAAAATACCATTATCAGTACTCATAGCTTGACCTTGACCGGCCTTTAATGCAGTAAAGGCTTGACCATAATCATCATATTCAAGAACGCGAGCCTTAGGCGCAAATTTTCTAATATTGGCTACAGCAGTTGTACCTTTAACCGCAACAACTACTATACCAGGTTTATTCAAATCCTTAACATTCTTAATTTTACTATTTTTAGGGACAAGCAAAGATTGACCAGCATTAAAGTATGGCGTTGAAAAATCAACAACTTTAGCACGTTCTGGCGTAACGGTTACAGTTGCCATCAAAGCATCAACGTTACCATTTTTTAAAACTGGAATCTTAGTTTTTGAAGAAGTTTGAAATAAAACAGCTTTACCATCTTTACCAAACATCTGCTTGGTAATTGCTTTAGCAAGATCGATATCAAAACCAACCAATTTATTTTCTTTAATATCCATCAAGCCAAATAATCTGGTATCATTCCTAACTCCCCAGATAATCGTTTTTGATGCATTTACTTTTTTATAAACAGCATTCTTATTTTGAAGCTCGTTACCATAACTTTCACAGGCGGATAAACTTACAGCCGCGATTAAAAGCATGGAAACAAGAATAATCTTCTTCCATATTTTTCGCATAGTACCACCTCAATTAATTGGTAATGATTTTGCTTAAGAATTCTCTTGCACGTTCAGTATTTGGATGTTCAAAGAATTCTTCTGGCTTTCTGTCTTCAAGTACATGACCTTGGTCAAAGAAAAGAAGTCGATTTCCAACTTCACGCGCAAAACCCATTTCGTGAGTAACCACAACCATTGTGATTCCTTCGTCAGCAACGAACTTCATGACATCTAATACATCTTGAATCATTTCTGGATCAAGAGCACTTGTTGGCTCATCAAAAAGAATTACCTTTGGCTTCATTGCAAGTGAACGAGCGATTGCTACACGTTGTTGTTGTCCTCCAGAAAGATTACGTGGATACATATGAGCTTTATTTTCTAATCCAACTTTTTTAAGAAGATCCATAGCAATTGCTTCATTTTCTTCTTTAGAACGGTGAAGGACAACTTTTGGAGCAAGTTCAATATTGCCTAAAACTGTGTGGTTTTCATATAAATTAAAGTGTTGGAAAACCATCCCCACATTCTTACGAATTTTATTGATGTCGGTCTTTTTATCAGCTAAGTCGTAACCTGTAACGATTAACTTACCGTCATTAATCTTTTCAAGCCCATTCATTGTACGGATAAGCGTACTTTTACCTGAGCCGGATGGTCCGATAATTGTTACAACTTCGCCTTCATGAATAGTTAAATTAATATCTTTTAAGGCATGAAATTTACCATAATATTTATCAACATGTTGAAATTCAATAATTGGTGTCATGTGGTTTATCACCTTTCTTTAAATAATATTATCTACATTTTACCCTTTTTTTAAAAAATAAAAAAGATAATCTTACTAATTTCCACACAATTAAATATCAAACTGCTTCAATAGTTTACTTTCTACGGGTCTATACACTGCATAATTTTATATATTGTACGATATTTAAATCCATAACTATTCAAATATAGCTTTAAAATAAAAAGATTATTTTATTTATTTTTCTTAATAAGCTCTCATAATCACGGATTGGGTATTGTCACAGCAGACTTTTACCGTTAATATGATACTTGATTAACAAAGGAGAAGAAGATGACAGCACTTAATAAACCCGTGGTTATTGGTATTGCTGGTGGTTCTGGAAGTGGAAAAACTACTATAGCTCATGAAATCGCTGAAGGAATTGCCGACAAAGACCAAGATCGAATTGTAATTTTAACTCAAGATTCCTACTATAAAGACAATACTGGACTTTCAATGGAAGAACGTAAGCAGATCAATTATGATCATCCCGATGCTTTTGATATGCCACTTTTGGAAGCTCAAATAAACCAGCTTTTACATCGCAAATCTGTGGAAATGCCAACCTATGATTTCACTGCTCACACTCGAAGCGATAAAACAGTTCATATTGAACCAGCAGATATCATCATTCTCGAAGGAATATTAGTTCTATTTAATGAAGATATCCGGAATCTTATGGACATTAAGGCATATGTTGACACAGATGACGATATTCGTTTTATTCGCAGATTAGAAAGAGATATGAAAGAGCGTGGAAGATCACTTGATTCTGTAATTAATCAATATCTTTCTACTGTTAAGCCAATGTATCACCAATTCATTGAGCCAACTAAACGCTATGCCGATATTATCATCCCTGAGGGCGGTGCAAATAATGTTGCAATCGATATGCTTAAGACGAAGATAAGTTCAATTTTGACAAATAAATAAAACAAAAATGCTATATCACATAATTAATTTGTGATATAGCATTTTTTTCTAAGCTATTTCTGGTTTTAAAACTTTATCAAATAAGTTTGTAATTAATTTTACTAACACTCCGTCAAAAACAAGTGCCGAGATCACTCCCGCAATTAGCATTGCGATTTGTAAACTAATTGAATACTTATACCAGCCATAAATAAAATATTGTGGAATATATGCGCCAAAACTAGCGAAAACTGCACCTGTTAAAACACTAGCCCAAGTAAATTTTTCATAACGTGCTTTTTTAGGGAAAAATCCGATCTCATTAGCTGCCCCTTGAATTAAGCCTTCAACTACAGTCAAAATTCCCCATTGACCTCCAATTGCCATTTCAACTATAGATGCAAGTACTTCACCTAAAGTACCAGACCCTACAGTTGGAACAAAATACATAGCAAGTGGCGCAGCCATAAACCATAGGCCTGAAAAAGCCATATCCATTACAGGTGCATAACCTGTTGGAAGCAGTGCTAATTTTGCTAAATTATAAAGATTATTAAAACCATAGGTATAAATTACACCCATGATAATTCCGATTAAAGCAACTAAGATAATTGCCTTAATATCCCATTTTGAAGATCTCTTAAACATAAAAAACTCCTTTCGACTAATAATAAGTCAAAAGGAGTTGAAATTTTTCTCTTTTCACACTTCCCTTACGCAAGTATTATCTTGTTCAGGTTCAAAGGGTATTATCTCAGCTTTGCAGCACCCCTAGTGACTTATTCATAAACTGCTTACACTATACCATAATTATTCAAAATCAGTAAATTAAATCAACTTAAAACTATCAAGTTTCTCTTTTGTCATATCCCGAATGATAGCTGTTGCTAAATCAACTGAAGCCTTAAAATCTTTATATGCGCTAAAGCAGTATGGTGAATGCTCATAGCGAACAGGAATACCGATAACAATAGTCGGAGCACCGTTTTCGTAGTAAATTGCAGCACCATCTTGTCCCCCACCTGTTCTAACAGAACGAGTATAAGGGATGCCATTCTTATCAGCTAAATCACATGCATACTGTTGGAACTTAGGATTTGGCAGAAATGTTGTATCCATATCTCTAAGCATTGGTCCACGCTTTAAACCAGTTTGTGATAACCATTCTGGTTCAAAGGTATCATCAGCTGGACAGCTTTCAAGAACAATACATAAATCAGGCTTTACCTTTCTCGCTGTAACATATGCACCGCGAAGACCAACTTCTTCTTGCGAAGAAAGAGCAGCAACAAGATCAAAGTTAACTTCTTCACCTTTTAAATTATCCAAAATATCAACCATCGCACCCGCACCGAAGCGATCATCGAAATCTTTTCCAAAGAAAAGACCGGTCTTGTCATTGTATTCACACTTCACATCAACAAAAATTGGACAACCGGTATCAATCTTGAAGTCATTAATAGTTTCTTCACGACTAAGAGAGCCCACATCAATTGACATATCTGCTACTTCTGGAACATTGTTTCTTTCTGCAGCCGTCATAAAGTGTGGCGGCTTAGTTGCAACAACACCTGGGATGTACTCACCATCACGGTTTCTAATCTTAACCTTCAAAGCAGGGATGTTGTACTTAACCCAACCACCAAGTGGAACAAACTTAATCATCCCATTTGGACGAACTGCTTGTGTGATAAAGCCAACAGCATCTGAGTGTGCATCAAGTTGAACAACCGGACGATTACCCTTATTTTCTTTTTTTGAAGCGTAAAGGTTAAGCATCCCGTCAATTTCAACATTTGCTGTATCCTGAACATAGTCTCTAAACATTTTAACGAATTCTTCTTCAAAACCTGAAGTAGAATTTGCGTCTGAGAACTCTTTCAACATTTTAATTTCTTGTTCTTTTTTCATATTAATCCTCCCAAGATGATTAATTCTATCTGTCATTAATTCTACTAAATTTTTATTTCTTTCTAAATCAAAAACTAATCTGTAGTAAGATTATTAGAAGAAAAACGATAAGAAAGAAGTCTTTAACTTGAGTGCTGAAAAACCTATTTGGAAGAAAAATTTATTTGTTTTATCAATTGCCGTCTTTTTAGCAGGTATTGCATTTTCTGAAGTAATGCCCTTCTTACCACTCTACATTGATACACTTGGTAACTTCACCCACCAACAATTAAATTTCTGGTCAGGATTCGTCTTTTCTGGAATTTACTTTGTTTCTGCAATTGTCTCACCCTGGTGGGGAAAATTAGCTGATCAAAAAGGACGCAAATTAATGATTCTTCGGGCATCATTTGGAATGGCTATAGTGTTAGCTGCAATGGGGCTCGTCCAAAATGTTTGGCAATTATTTTTCTTAAGAATGCTTCAAGGATTCTTTTCTGGCTTTGTTTCAAACTCTAATACCTTAATAGCTACAGAAACACCAAAAGCTAAAGCCGGTCAAGCTTTAGGTACTATGGCATCATCCTTTACTGCTGGAAATTTACTTGGACCCTTTGTGGGTGGTGCAATGGCATCAATTGTTAATTATCGAGTAACTTTCTTCATTACGGGCGGACTACTATTAATTTGTTTCTTTCTCTCACTCTTTTTTGTTCATGAAACTGACTTTAAACCAATCAAGGAACATAAATTGGATAAAGCTAGTGGTGTCATCAAAGAATTGCGTAGCCCACGTTTGATTTTCGGATTATTACTCACAACTTTAATTATTCAATCAGCCAACAATTCAATTAATCCAATCGTTTCTTTATATGTTCGACAGCTTCTTAACGGTCATGGCAATGTAGTCTTTATTTCTGGTATTATTGCCGCTTTACCAGGAATTGCTACCTTTTTAGTAGCCTCAAGATTTGGTGCTTTAGGTGATCGAATTGGAACCCATAAAATTATTATCGGTGGATTTATTGCGGCAATTATATTTTTCTTTTTAACGGCCTTTGTCCAAAATACAATTCAACTTGGGATTCTTCGTTTTATGGTCGGATTTTCAGATGCCTGTCTTTTCCCACAAGTACAGACTATGCTTACCAAAAATTGTCCTCCAAAAATTACTGGAAGAATTTTTTCATGGAATCAGTCAGCTATGTATATTGGTAATATTATTGGACCACTGCTTGGATCTACAATTTCTGGTCTATCCTCTTACAGTATGGTTTTCCTAATTACTTCTGCAATCGTAGTTTTAAACTTAATTCTTTTTGAATTTAATGTTGTTAAACAAATAGATTAAAAAAAGTTCCTGTACTACTTAGCTACAGGAACTCTTTTAGGATTTTTTATGAATTTGTCGGTTTATTTCTCATCTGTTCAAGATAACTTTGATGTTTCTTCTCTTCATTCTCATCTTTTTTAATAAAGAAGTATAGAACAGCAGCTAAAATTCCAACTCCGATACCAACAAGCAAAGTCTTCCAAGTAAAGTTGGTTACCATATAGAAGGAAATTAACAAAGCTAAAACTGGAATAATATAGCCGCCAGGAAGCTTAAAGCCATGGTTTGGAAATTCATTTGTATGTTTGAATTTAATTACCGCAATAATTGATGGAACATATTGAACAAATGATGCAAGAACGATACATGAAACTAAGAACAAGTATGATTGGGTCACTAAAATACCAGTAATAACTGCACAAATAAGAATACCAACCCAAGGTGCATCATGCTTATTCTTTTTACCCATCCATGCTGGAAGCATTGAGTGTTCACTAGAAAGTGAAGCAATTAATGCTGGAGTATTAAATGAACTAGCAAAAGCTACCCCAAAAATACTGATTAGCATTCCGGCAATAATTAAAACATAGCCCCATTCACCAACAGCCTTTTGGAATGCTGCTGCAATTGGAGTACTGTAATTAACCATCTTGCTACCTAAGATACCGATTGCTACAAGCATCATCAATGAATAAAGAATGGTAACAGTAATCATAACTGCAATCAAAACCCTAGGAATGTTCTTTTCGGGATTATTCATTTGCTTAGCAGCAATAGGAATAAATGAAAATCCAGTAAACATGTAAAAGACTACACTAAATGCCGCACCAAAATTCTTGAAATATGATCCAACACTAGTAGTTGCAACCTTTGGAATAACTGGTTGGAAATTCAACATATGAATAAAGAAAGCACCAACAATAATAAAGAAAATAATCGTAATTATTTTGGCCGCAGATGAAATATTATCCACTGCTTTTACCAAAGAACGTCCAAAGAAGTTAATAATCGAAAATAGTACAATCAATCCGTATGCTGTTACAAAGTAAACAACCTGATTGTTATAAATTGGTAAGAAACTCTTTAATGTTGTAAGAAGAGCAACGATTTCGGCTGCATAAGTACAACATCCCAAAAACCAGGTAAAAATCCCCAATTCATATCCCATGAATCTACCAAATGCATTATATGAATAAAGCCATGCTGCACCGGATCCAGTAAATCTACTTGATAAGTCAGCATAACATAGAGCAACCATACTTACAGTGATAGCTGCACAAATTGTTACGAAAACACTCATCAAATCCATGTATTTATAAATAGTTTGTGGTAATAGGAATGCCCCAGAACCAATAACTCCGTTAATACCCAAAAAGAAAATTGACATAAATGTCAACTTTTTTGGGCTCGCATTATTTGTCATAATACTCACACTTTCATCAAATCATAAATATCTCCTAATACCTCAACTTTAGAACTAATAATAGTCTTTTTCAAACAATACAGTTTGAAAGCGACTATTTATTTTTCTTTTCAAAACTTTCATGATATTCTTGCAAAAGATCTAGTACTTGTTGACCGATTACTTTGTACTTCTTAGTTGGCAAATTTGCTTCTGAAACTCTGAGTTCTCCTGCTTTGCTGCCAAATCCAACACCATCCATAAGCACAACTCCATTTTTCTCGGCCAATTTAAGCAAAAAGTCAACTTGTTCAAAATTATCTTCAAGATACTTTTCAAAATCACTACCATACTTTTCTTCCGCAATTTTATAAATATCAATTAATGAATAGTACTTAGCATTAGTGCGACTCACATCTTCCTTAGCACCAATACTCTTATAGAGATCCTCATAACGTCTATTAACTAATAATCTCGATTCATTTATATATGAATCCACTGAACCTGATGCATAGACTAAATGAGTCAAAGCAAAAAGATCTTCCATAATTTGTTGTGGTGTAGAAAGCCCGGATGTGTGATAAAGTCCAACTGATCTACTATCTGCAGTAATTCGATCAATGAATTTCATTTTGGCTGGATCAACAACAACATGCTCATAACGCGTAGCCAATTCTTTCTTATCAGTTTCATCAAGTTCACTAATCTTCTTATCAAAAATATTTTCTTGATTTAATCCAATTAAACCTAAACGCCAACCGGTTGCACCATAAAGTTTCGAGAATGAATAAACAAGCATGGTATTATGCGGTGCAACACTATAAATTGTCTTAAAGTCAGAAACAAAAGTGCCATAGACGTCGTCGGTAATAATCATTAAGTTAGGATTCTTCTCAATTGCATGCTTAACTGCTGTAAGTGCCTTACGATCAAATGCTTTAGAACCCGGATTACTTGGATTTACAACGAAGAAAGCCTTAACTGATGGATCTGCTAATTTTTCAAGTTCCGATGCACGAATTTCCCAATCATCTTTTTCATGAGATCCTAAATCAAGCTCCATCAATTCATAGTCATTTAATTCTGGAATTTCTAAATATGGCGTAAAGATTGGTGTATTGATTGCAACCTTATCACCGGGTTTTAATAGATGGTTTTCTGATAAAGAATGGAATGCATACACAATGGCCGCTGTTCCACCTTCAGTTGCAAATAAGTCGGTTGAATCAGCTAGCTTTTCGCCATCATAAAGAGTGGATTCAAGATATTTATTTAGAATAATTTCACTATATTTTAGAATTCGATTTGGAACAGGATAATTATTACCGATAATCCCGTTAGTCATTTCAGCAACTACTTCATCAAGCGGTAAATCTAATTCTTTATCTAAATAAGTCAAAGAATCAACAATAAATTTATCTTCACGTCTGTCATCTGGACTAAGAAACTTTAATAATCTATTATAAATGCCATTTGTTTGAACGTAACCGGCCATGTCTCCAATATCGATTGTCAAACGCGACTCCCTCACACCAAATTCCATAATTCGGCAAAAGGCCAATCTTGCCAAAGTATTTATCCAGTTGGGATTACCACGACCAGCATTCAAAAAGACATTACTCTTTTGATTCTTCTTGGCCAATTTCAACATTTCCGAACTTATTTCAAAAGCTCCCAGCTTTTCCAATTGTTTTTCATTTATTACCATAAACCTACTCCAAAAGAAGGATATTCTTCTTTAATTGATGAATTATTTCCAAAACTGTAACCGTTTACTAAATTGAGTATAACATTCAAAATTAGCAAACTACAATTATATGAATAGTAGTTGATGATATTTCATGTTGACATTTATTGAAAAACCTAGTTAAATAATAGCTAATATCGATGACCTTTAAATTAGTCCCGTGAGGCTAAGAAGGAAATCTGCGTTTGTATGCTATTTTTGGCATGCCAAAAACAGAAAGACCGTCTTGGACTCTGAGTTCAGACGGTCTTTTTCTTTAGGTCATCAAGTAAATTTATTGTAAAAAGGTAAAGGAGTAGGAATGGAAAATAACGAAAAATTTCATAATGATGACGCTATTTTAGATGTTTACGAAAAGCCGCCTCTAGGTCAAGGAATTTTGTTATCAATGCAGCACATGTTTGCTATGTTCGGTTCAACTGTATTGGTACCAATCTTAATCGGAATCAGTCCAAGTATTGCACTTCTATCATCTGGCGTTGGTACGCTCGTACACATGCTTTGTACAAGATTTAAAATTCCAGCATATCTTGGTTCAAGTTTTGCCTTCGTTGCAACAATGCAGGCTTTAATGAAAACTGACGGCTATCCAGCAGTTGCTCAAGGTGCAGTTGCTGCGGGTTTAGTTTATGTCATTGTTTCAATCATTATTGGACAAGTTGGATCCGGTTGGGTTAACAAGGTTTTGCCACCAATTGTGGTTGGACCCATCATTATCGTAATCGGACTATCACTTGCAACAACTGCTGCAAATGATGCGATGCTTAAAAACCAAAAGTACGACTTAACATACTTTGGAGTTGCAATTTTCACTTTGATAATGACTTTAATCTTCCAAATGTGCTTTAAAGGATTCACAAGTTTAATCTCAATTATGTTGGGAATTGTTTGTGGATACGTTCTTTCCTGCTTCTTAGGAATTGTCGACTTCTCTGGTGTTGCTAAGGCTGCTTGGTTCTCACTTCCAGCTCTTGACATGCCAGGAATTAGCTATCACTTCAAATGGTATCCAGCAGCCATCTTAACTATGGCTCCAATCGCCTTTGTTACTATGACTGAGCACATGGGTCACATTATGGTTCTTAACTCGTTGACTAAACGTGACTTCTTCAAGAATCCTGGTCTTCACAGAACTATGCTTGGAGATGGTTTATCAACAATTATCGCTGGTTTCATTGGTGGTCCTCCAACAACCTCATACGGTGAAAACATTGGTGTCCTTGCCATGACTAAAGTTCACTCAGTTTGGGTACTTGCAGGTGCTGCAGGATGTGCAATTTTAACTAGTTTTATCGGTAAAGTTGCAGCAGTAATCGAATCAATTCCAATGCCCGTAATTGGAGGTATTTCATTCTTACTCTTTGGAACTATCGCATCAAATGGTTTACAAATTTTAATCGACAATAAGATCAACTTTAGCGAAAAGCGTAATATGTTAATTGCTTCAGTTATCTTAGTTGTTGGAATCGGTGGTGCTTATCTCCAACTTGGTTCATTCCAATTAACTTCAGTTGCTTTATGTACCATCATGGGAATGCTTTTAAACTGGATCTTGCCTAAGGAAGCAGCTAGTGAAAAGGCACTTCATGAAAAGAAAAAGCAAGATGGTAAAATTTATCAATAGATCGCAAAAAGACGGCCTTAGCCGTCTTTTTTTGATTTTAGTTTTACTTTTCAACTTTAAATTGATACAAACCAAAACTCATCTTATTCAAAGTTCGAATGAATCCTGATTTATCAAACCTCTTCCCAGTCGTTAAAGCTTCAAACTCACCATCTTGATCCTTTAACTTTTGATCAGTTCGGTGAAAACCATTGCGTTCATAAAAGCGTAAACGGCTCACTCTTTGCTTATAATTCTTAGCCGTAGGAATAACTGGTTCAATATCAATCACTATTTGTTTATCTGAATAACGATCCTCAAGCATGGTTAAGATCTTTGATCCGTAACCTTGTCCCCTCAGATCTTTATTAATTGCCAAATAGGTCAAATATACTGTCGAATCACTTTCAACATAGTAAGCAATCCCACAAAACTTATCATTATCATAGAGTGCATGAAATTTTACACTTGGTCGAAGTGACATTGCTAGAAGTGATGGCATTGAGAATCGTTCCCAAGCAGGAAACGCACTCAAATACAACTTTTTAGCGTCACGGTATGCTCTTGTGCCCCATCGGGCGGGCTTAGATTCTAAAATAATATCCTTCTTTTCTAATATAAAAACAATTACTTGCTTATTATATCAAATTTTCCGCATATTGAAGAAATACCTGAACTTTGTAACAAGCCCAGGTATTATAAATAGAGTTAATTTGTCTTCTTAGAATTATAGTAATGATTAATAATAATTGATGCAATCAATAAAATCGTTGCACAAATCATAATTGCTCTTAAGCCATTATGAAAAATCCCTCTCATAGTTGGCAACAATTGCGTAGGTAAACTTTCTGCAGACTTAGCGTCACTTAGTTTATTCATCATGCTCATTGTAATTCCATGATGAGTTTTTACTCCGTGATCCAAAGCCAGATTCATAATCACACCATAGATAGCAGCCATAATAGTTTGAGCAAGAATTCTAATTAAATAAGAAAGTGATGTTGCTGGCGCCATGTTTTCTTCACCTGCATCAACTTGAACTTTAACTTGTAAAAGTACGAAGATGAAACCAACACCAAAACCAGAAAAGAGCCCAATCAAAGCAAGCAATTCAAAATTAGTATTAATTGGAATTAAAACAAGACCTAAACTTGAAATCATCATACAAATGATTGCCATCAAAATTAAGCCCTTATCACTAAAGCGTGCTTTAAGTGGATTAACCACTAGTGTTCCGGTAGTATCCGCAATCGAGTTAGGAATTAAAGTCATACCTCCGACCAAAGCGCTCGCGCCAAGTAAGCCTTGTGCCCACATTGGCAAGTAAGTGTTAACCGCTAAAAAGGCACCCCAAGTAAGTGAAAATAGCAACAAATCACCAACTAAGGCCCTATTCTTAAACATTGAGATCGGAATAACTGGATTTGCATCTTTTCTTTCATGCTTGAAGAAAAGAATTAACAAAATCAAACCAACAATAATTGAAATTACGATAATAATTGGATTGATCATACCTAGCATTTGAATGCCGAGTAAGACTAAAACCAAGCCGACTACTAACAAAAATGAGCCTAAAATATCAAAACTTTCTTTTTGTTTAACAACATCTTCACGATAGTAAAGTACCGATAAAATTGTAGCTGCAAGTCCAATCGGAACGTTAATATAAAAGACCCAATGCCATGACAAAGAATCAACCAAATATCCACCAACTAATGGTCCAACAATCGCTGCCACACTAAAGCTGGCACCAAGATAACCTAAAATTTTGGTTCTCCTTTTAATATTAGTAAAAATCTGTCCAGCCATAATATAAGGAATTGATCCCATCCCTCCGGCACCAATTCCCATGATTGTACGAGCAACTAAGAAAAAATAAATATCTTGTGCTAAACCTTGAAATAATGATCCAAGGACAAATAACAATAATGAAATTTCAAATGCCGCTTTATTACCAATTTTTTCGCCGATTTTACTCCAAATTGGCGTGGAAACAGCCATTCCAAGTAACATTAAAGCAATGATCCAGCCCATAAATTGAATTCCGTGTAAATCAGCCACGATAGCCGGAATCGCAGTATTAATAATTGTACTATCCACCCCTGCCATTACATTAGCTAAGACCATGGCAAAGGTCACCATTGATATTTGCTTTTTGTTCATCATTTCGCCTCACTTTTAAAATAAATAAAGAGTCTTGATCACCTAAAGAGATCAAGACTTTACACATTACATTAATTATGGGGGCTAAAATTAAAAAACTCAACCCTATTGCTCTTCCTTTTTCCAATTAAAGTAAAAATTCATTACAAATGCAATTAAAAGCAATATAAATGATACCAACATGATTTCTTTAATGCCCGCATGGAAAATTGTTCTCATAGTTGGAACTAAATTTTGTGGAAGAGTTTTAGCAGATGATGCATCACTTAGTTTATTCATCATATTCATTGTAATATCAGTTCTATGGGCAATTCCATGTTCAAGTGAAAGGTTCATAATTACCCCATAAATTGCGGCCATGATAGTCTGTGAAAGAATTCTGATCAAATACGAAGTAGAAGTTGCCGTTGGCATATCTTTCATCCCCGCATCAATTTGAACCTTTACCTGTAAAGCAACGAAGATGAAACCAACACCAATTCCTGAAAAAGCAGCAACTATCGTTAATATCCATAATGACGTATGTAAATCTGCCAAAAATATCCCACCAACTGAAATCATCATTGTAATGATTCCGATTAAAACCAGAACAAAAGTCCGAATGTGCTCTTGCAAAGTCGCAACAGTTTGTGAAGCGATAATTTCGACAATCGAATTCGGAATCAAAGTCATTCCTCCAACCAAAGCCGACATTCCAAGTAAGGCTTGGGCCCACATTGGTAAATATGTATTAACCGCAATAAATGCGCCCCAAGTTGTCGCAAATAGTAAGAAATCACCATTTAACTCATGCTTTTTAAAAATCGTGAGCGGAATTATTGGATTACGTGCTTTCTTTTCATTCCAAATAAAACCAATTGCTAATCCTATGCCAATAATGATAAATAAGGCAACGATCCAATTGGCCGCAATCCCCAGCATCTGAATTCCAATTAAAAATATAATTAAGCTTAAAGTCAAAAAGGCCGCTCCAGATAAATCGAAAACTGGAATTGATTTTGGTGTAACTGGTTTAAAGTAAACAAAACAGATAATTAAAGCTAATAAGCCAATGGGAATATTAATGTAAAATACCCAGTGCCATGAAAGTGAATCAATTAACCATCCACCTACAAGTGGACCTAAAATTGCGGCACCGTTGAAGCTGGCAGTTAAATATCCAAGGACCTGTGTTCGTTTCTTGATATTTTTGAAAACATAACCTGCAATAATGTAAGGAAGAGAACCCATTCCTCCTCCACCAATTCCCATGATCATTCTTGCAATCAAAAAGAAATAAATATTTGGTGCAATTCCTTCTAAAGTTGATCCAATAACAAATAAAATTAAAGCGAGCTCAAAGGCTTTTTTATTCGTTATTCTTTCACCAATTTTAGTCCAGATTGGAATTGAAACCGACATCCCTAATAAATAAACTGCTACTATCCAACCCATGAATTGAATTCCATGTAAAGCTGATACTATCGCTGGAATAGCTGTATTAGTTATCGTTCCATCTAGACCTGACATCACGTTACCTAGCATCAAGGCAAAAGTAACCATCGTAATTTGCTTTTTATTCATCCTCATTCTCCAATGAAAAAGAGCCCAAAAGGGCTCATCTACTAGTACATTAAATTATCACTCTTGAAAGCGGTTAGTGTAAAGAAATAATTTTTTCTTAAAAATCTTAAAAAATATTTTAAAAAAAGACTATGTTTCACGCCGAGTTTTCGGTATACTTTTTCTTGCAGTTTATTTTTCATCTATTTTTTCAGAGGAAGGAAAAAGTACTTTTATGGAACATACTTGGATAGCGAAATACATAGCTGAATTTTTCGGTACTATGATTTTAGTTTTATTTGGTAACGGTGCAGTTGCCAACTCATTTTTAAAGGGTACCACCGCAAACCCTGAAGATGGTAAAGCAAACGGTGGTTGGTTGTTAATTGCCTTCGGTTTTGGTTTTGGTGTTATGATCCCAGCAATGATGTTTGGTTCAATTTCAGGTAACCATCTTAATCCTGCCGTTACTGTTGCACAAGCAGTAGGTGGCGTATTCCCATGGTCACATGTAGTTCAATATCTTATTGCTCAAATGCTTGGAGCAATTGCTGGACAACTTCTTATTATGGCAGTTTACTGGCCACACATTAAGGAATCACAGAATCCTAATATTGTATTTGCATGTTTTGCAACCAGTGACTCAACTAATAGTCGATTGAATGGTTTTGTATCTGAATTTATCGGTACTGGAGTATTATTATTCGCTGCCGTTGGTTTATACCGTGGTATGTTCTTTAAGCAATCAGTTGATATTGCCAACATCGGTGTAGGATTCTTAATCACTGCATTAGTTATGGCAGTTGGTGGTCCAACTGGTCCTGCCTTAAACCCTGCTCGTGACCTCGGACCAAGATTGGTTTACTCATTCTTACCAATCCCTAACAAGTCTGATGCACACTGGGGCTATGGTTGGGTTCCTGTAGTTGCACCTATCTTAGGTGGAATTGTAGGTGTCCTTGCCTACAAACTTTCATTTGGGCTTTAAAATTATTGAAATCAAACAAAAGCATGAATCTCAATTTGAGAATTCATGCTTTTTTCTTGTTTAATTTTGCTGATCATAACTTTTTGATTATTTAATTTATTATCTTTCTCTTAGATGCCATACAAAGAAGCCAATTCCAAAGATTAAGCTAATAACAGCATATAAAAACATCCATTTATTATAGAATCCACCTATAATTCCAATAATGCCACCAAGAATCAGTAGAACAAAACCTGTAATATCACCGCCAAGACCATCACTATTTTCAAGCGCAATATAAACTATTCCTGCTCCAATAAATAGTCCTGCCAAAATGATTTCTAAAACTCCACTAACAATATTTTGGTTGGCCCATACTCCCATAAAGCCATTTACAACACCATCAATTAAAAGCCATAGTGCTAGAACATTTAAGCAAATTCCTGCAACTAATTTACTGATTCTCATTTTAACCTTCTCCTCTCTTGCTACTTATATTATTGTTTTAAGAATTAAAAAATTCAAAGATATTAGCTTATCAATTATACTGCTCCTAAAATTAAGTTTGAATGTAGAAAAAAAGCATGATCGTGTATCATGCTTTTAAAATATTTAAATTAGATTACCTAACAAGAAGCCAAGATAAACCAAAATAATTCCGCCTAGATAAGAAGTCAAAAGATAAAGCCAAAAGATAGAGTATTTTTTGTCATCAATTTTGCTAAGCAGCTCTGTATTCAGCGTTGAGAAAGTGGTATATCCTCCCAAAATTCCCGTTGCTAAGAATGCATAAGGAAAAATTGGAAGTTTTAAAGTAAATAAAAATCCCAAAATAAAGGCACCAGTTAAGTTAATGAGTAAAGTTGCATAAGGAAAATTCCTTGACCAATGGGCTTTACCATAATTCGTGATTGCATATCTAACAATTGCGCCAAAAATCGCGCCTACACCCGCAGTTACAACTACCATCACTTGTCACCTGCCAACTTCATTCCAGCCAGATTTCCAAGCCACATGCCAATCACCGCAAAAAGCAAACCTAATACAATTGACCCGAAAAAGAATAAAAATGCGGATTTACCATCTCCAGCTTGCAAATACTTCAAAGTATCCAAATTAAAACTTGAGAAAGTTGTAAAAGAACCAACAAATCCAGTTGAAAGTCCAGTATTCAACCAATCTTTTCCTTCTCGAAATTGCAGATAAAAATAAGTTAGAAACGCCAGCAAAAAGCAACCTGTAACATTTGCTACCATATCGCCACTTGACTGCCATAATGTTCCTAAATAACAGCGTAGCGCGCCTCCAAAGAATGCAAAAATACCCACGCTGAGATAATTCTTTAATTTATCTGACATTCATTTTACCTCCGTTCAAGCACAGTAACACTCTCAACATGTGGTGTCTGTGGGAACATATCCACTGGAGTAATCTCGCTAAAGTTATATCCGTTTTCCTTAAACAACTCAAGATCTCTAACCTGCGTTGCTGGATTACATGAAATGTACACAATCTTCTTAGGCTTAGTTGCAACTGCAGCATCAATAAATTCTAGCGTAAGACCCTTTCTTGGTGGATCAACAAAGATTACATCAGTCTTGAGTCCTTCATTTGCCCAACGTGGCATCACTTCTTCAGCCTTGCCAGTCACATATTTAGCATTGTGGATACCGTTAAGCTTAGCATTATTGTTAGCATCCCGCACGGCATCCTTAATAGTTTCCATCCCGCGAACCGCCTTAACGTGCTTAGCTACAGTAAGACCAATAGTACCAATACCAGAATAGGCATCGATCACAACATCATCTTTGTTAAGATCAGCCATTTCAATTGCTAAATTATAAAGACGAGGTGTCTGAAGTGAATTAATTTGGAAGAATGACTTAGGTGAAATATTAAACTTTACGTCACCAATTTTATCGGTAATATGATCTTCTCCTGCTAAAACATAGTCGTGATTACCTAAAATCACATTAGTCTTCTTAGGATTGTGATTCAAAATTACGCTAGTTACACCATCGATTTCACTAATTTCTCTCGCAACATTTGCCAAGTTTTCAAAGTCCTTATGAAGGCAAACCAAAATAACCATGATTTCGCCAGTTGCACGACTACGGCGAACTTCAAGATAACGAACTTCACCCTTGTGATGAAGTTCATCATAAGCTGGAACATGATACTTACGTAAAATATCACGAGTTGCCACAAGTACACGATCAATTTCTGGATCAGTTGTAAAGAAATTGGTCATTGGCACTAAATCATGTGAATGACGTCTGAAAAATCCGATTTCAAGTTGTCCCTTAACTTCACGAACTGGCACTTGCGCCTTGTTACGGTAGCCTGTTTCTTCAGGGCTTGGCAAAGTTGCATTAACCTTAATGTCGTCCATTCCTGCCTTATGAAGCAAGTTAACAACCTGATTGCGTTTAAAATCAAGCTGACTTGAATACTTAATGTGAGCAAGTGAAGCCAAACCGGTTTGTACCCATTGGTTAAGCTTAACAGTGATTCGATCTGGGCTTTCTTTGATAATTTCTTCGATCTTAGCAAAGGCGAACTTTTTCTTCACCTTCAAGATTTTAGCCTTTACTACTTCACCAGGAAGAGCATTATTTACAAAAATTGTTAAACCTTCATAATGAGCAACTCCCATTGCTTCGTATGAAAGATCTGTAATTTCTAATTCTACGATTTGATTTTTTTCCATATATGTCGCTCATTTCTAAAAAAATACCTGCTTACTATTTTACAATGTAAGAAATTTAAACACAATTTTCTAATTAAACTATTGACAGCTTTTTTTAATCTTGCTATCATAATGACCAACAATAAACGAATAAGTAGTGACTTCGTTCAGCGTTCAGAGAACTGGCGGTTAGTGTGAGCCAGACAGGCGGAGTTTATGAATTACAACGTTTTTAAAATTGTTCGGAAATATTCAGAACCGTTATCATCTGATAGAGTTTGAGTTCTTATGCTCATAAACTGGGTGGTACCACGGTTATCAATCGTCCCGTTGACTAAAATAGTCAGCGGGATTTTTTATTTGGAGGAAGAATTATGAAAAAGAAAGTCTCTTTTGCAGAATCATTAACCATTCTCGCAATTCTCTTGATGATTCTAGGATTTGCGGTTATTAAATTTGGTTTGTCACCAGAAGTTCCAGTATTGTTTACTGTTCTTTTGTTAACTTTCTGGGCTAAATTTAAAGGTTTTACATGGGAAGAAATCCAAGACGGAATTAAAGAAGGTATTGCCGTTGCAATTATTCCAATCTTTATTTTTATCTTAATCGGTGCCTTGATTGGTCTTTGGATCAAAGCTGGAATCATACCATCAATTATGGTCCTTGGTTTCAAACTTATTAGTGGTTCATTCTTCATCCCATCTGTTTTCATTGTTTGTGCCATTATTGGTACTGCTGTCGGTAGTGGTTTTACTACCATCTCAACTGTTGGTATTGCACTTTTTGGTATCGGTACCAGCATGAATGCTAACCCAGCTTTAGTTGCTGGTGCAATTATCTCAGGTGCGGTATTTGGCGATAAGATGTCTCCACTTTCGGACTCAACTAACCTTTCTTCAGCTGTTGCTGAAAGCGAACTTTTCGCTCATATCAAAAATATGATGTGGTCCACAATTCCAGCCTTTCTTGTTTCATTTATTCTTTTCTGGATTTTAGGTAACAGTGGTAATTCAAATTTAGGCAAGATTGAACACACTTCATCAATCTTACAAAGCCAATTTGTTATCAACTGGTGGGCTGCTGTTCCAATTATATTAATGTTAATTTGTGCGTGGAGAAAGATTCCTGCTATTCCTACCTTATTTATTAACATTGCTGCCACAGTAATTATGATTTTCATTCAAGATCCACATACTTCTGTTTCAGGATTAAACAATTTAATTCTTAATGGTTTCGTCGCTAAAACTAGTGATGCTTCTGTTAATGCACTTCTTACTCGTGGTGGTATTTCCAGCATGATGGGAACCGTTGCTTTGATCATTTCTACTCTTTCTCTTGGCGGTATGCTTATGAAGTTCAAAATTGTTCAAAGTGCAATGGATCCACTGGTATCTCATCTTAATACTCCAGGTAAATTGATTACCGTAACTATTTTATCTGGTATCGGAATTAACCTTTTCGTTGGTGAACAATACCTTTCAGTAATCTTACCAGGTCGTGCCTTCAAAGTCGCATACGACAAGCTTGGCCTCTCACCCCTTGCACTTAGCCGTGTCCTTGAAGATGGTGGTAGTGTTATCAACTACCTTATTCCTTGGGGAGTTGCTGGATCATTCGCTGCTTCAACTTTGGGAGTTCCCGTTCTTAGCTTCTTACCATTTACCTTCTTTAGTCTACTTTCACCAATCTTCTCTATTTTAAGTGGTATTACTGGAATCGGCTTGAAATGGGCAAAGAAACAAACTAAATAATTATTAAATTCAACAATTTGACTTTAGTCCTCTCTATTTTTATGATAATTTATGTAGTCGTATATATAAATATAGAGTAGAGGGGATTTTTTTATGGACAATTTCTCACCAAATCCTGAACGTAAACACGTTCAAGATATATCTGCTGTTAACAGTTTTTTGACTAAAATGTACAGTTTGATGGTACTCGCAGTACTTGTTTCTGCAGCTACTGCTTATATCACCACTACACTTTTCTCAAATGCACTTGCTACTATGCCACAAGCTGTTTACTGGATCGTAGTTATCGTACCAATTTTCCTATGTCTTGGTATCAGCTTTAAAGCCGCAGCAAATCCAGGATTGGGATTCGTATTATTAATGATTCTATCCGTTGTATACGGTTTTGAATTTTCATTTATCGCTGGTGCTTTTACTAGTGCTCAAATCGGTGGTGCATTTGTTTCAGCAGCTGCAATCTTCGCTGCAATGGCATTATTTGGTACATTCACTAAACGTGACTTAACCAACTGGGGTTCATATCTCGGTGCAGCAACTATCGGTTTCTTAGTAGCTTGGCTTGTAAATCTTTTCTTACACAGCGCTGCAGTAACTTACATCTTCTCATTCATCGGCGTAATTATCTTTACTCTTTGGATTGCCTACGATGCTCACAGTGCTAAGCGCATTTACTCAAGTTACAATGGTCAAGTATCTGATAGTTCACTTGCAATCATGGGTGCTCTTAACTTATACCTTGATTTCATTAACATCTTTATGTTCTTACTTCAAATCTTTGGTATGAGCAGCGACAGATAAAAAATTGAATATGCAAAAAAGAGGATTAGCTTCGTGCTAATCCTCTTTTATTTATGTCATTAATTTTCTGGTCCACCAACAAAGAATTCAATATGTTGTTTCATGTTTTCAAAAGTTACTGGACAATAACCACCAATTTCACCATCAAGGTTTACCGGTAATTCAGTATCCTTACTTTCCCCTATCAATTCTGCCTTAAGACTTGTAGTCTTAGTGTAAATGATATTTGGATCATCTACATGCTTACCATTCAATGCAAGAGCCATTAATTTCATCATATTAACTGGATCAGATGGTTTTACCACAATCAATTGGAATAACCCATCGCTAAGTTGAGCATCCGGCATGATCTGTTCAAAACCACCAATTGAATTGGTCATTCCTAAAAGAAACATTGATAACTTACCTTCATATACGCCATCATCATAAGTTAGACGCATTTCATTTGAAGTAAGTCTCGGAAGCATTTCAGCACCTTTAATTAAGTATGCTGCATAGCCAAGTGCTGACTTAACTTCCGAAGGAACACCATATGTAAGTTCAGTTAATGAACCACTAGCAGCAATATTTACAAAGTATTGTGTTCGATCGCCAAAATTAGCCTTTCCGATATCCATCTTGCGGCTATTATTCTTTAAAATAACTTTCGCAGCTTCTAAGATATCATCACGTGGAATAGCCAAAGCACGCGCATAATCATTTGTTGTACCGGCTGGAATAATCGCCATTTTGGGTCTCTTTTCCAAAAATGCCAAACCATTAACAACTTCATTAATGGTTCCATCTCCACCTGCAGCAACAATTAAATCGAAGCCTTCTTCGGCTGCACGTGTTGCTTCATTTTGAGCACTCATTGGCTTAGGAGTTGTTCTAAAGGCACTAGCTTCATAACCAGCCTGTTCTAAAACATCCAAAATATCGGCCACATTCTTTGGCATTTGTTCGTGACCTGAGACAGGATTATAAATTAATCTTGCTTTCTTAGTCATAATTACTACCTAGTTTTTCTATAAAATTAACGACTTGCGAGTTCCTTGTTAAGGAGCTTATTAACAACCTTAGGGTTTGCCTTACCACGAGTTTCCTTCATGATTTGACCAACCAAGAATCCAATAGCACGGTCCTTACCATTCTTGAAGTCTTCAACAGATTGAGGGTTATTATCAACAACCTTCTTAACCATTGGTTCAAGAACTGAAAGGTCTGATAATTGAACCATCCCCTTTTCTTCAACATACTTCTTAGGATCAGTACCGTTTTCGATAGTTTCAGCAAAGACCTTCTTAGCGATCTTGGATGAAATAGTACCATCCTTGATCAATTCGATCATTTTAGCTAAGTTTTCTGGAGTAAGTTTTACATCAGCAAGTTCAACACGGTTATCGTTTAAGTAACCATTAACTTGAGTGTTCATCCAGTTAGCTGCAAGAGTTGGGTCTGCACCAGCTGCTACGGCTGCATCGAAGAAGTCTGAACTTTCCTTAGTTTGAAGCAAAACATTTGCATCGTATGGCTTAATACCAAACTTATTTACATAGTCATCATAACGTTCATATGCTGACTTAGGAAGAGTCTTGGCAATCTCATCGATCCATTCTTGACTAATGTGGTCTGGTGCAATATCAGGTTCTGGGAAGTAACGGTAATCTGCCGCACCTTCCTTAACACGTTCAAGCACAGTCTTACCAGTTGCTTCATCAAAACGACGAGTTGAAACTTGAATTCTACCACCTGATAAAAGAACTTGTTCTTGACGCTTTTGTTCATAAGCAAGTGAACGACGTACGTGATCAAATGAGTTCAAGTTCTTCATTTCGACCTTAGTACCAAGTTCTTTTTGACCAGCAGGACGGATAGAAATGTTGGTATCAACACGCATTGAACCTTCTTCCATCTTAACGTCTGAAGCGCCAGTAAATTGAACAATCTTACGTAATTTTTCAAGGTATGCGTAAGCTTCTTCTGGAGTTTCCATATCTGGTTCAGAAACAACTTCAAGAAGTGGAACACCTTGACGGTTTAAGTCAACATATGAGAAACCATTGGTTCCGTGAGTGTTCTTACCGGCATCTTCTTCGATGTGCATTTCATGGATACCGATGCGCTTCTTTTTACCATTAACTTCAACTTCGATGTAACCGTCACGAGCAAGTGGTTGGAAGAACTGAGTAATTTGGTAAGCCTTTGGGTTATCAGGATAGAAATAGTTCTTACGGTCGAAGTGAGTAGTTGGCAAAACATGTGCGTTAGTTGCCAAAGCTACCATAATACCTAAACGGTATACGTCTTTGTTAACCATTGGCAAGACACCAGGCATAGCCCAGTCAATTACGTTTGTCTCTGTGTTCGGCTTAGCACCATATGATACTGGCGAAGGAGAGAAAATCTTACTCTTGGTCTTTAATTCGAAGTGGACTTCTAGTCCGATAGTCGATTTAAAATTCATTCAATTAATCCTCCATTGCAGTTGGTGTTTTTTCATAAAACTTGTTAGAACGTTCAATAAAGTCAGCAACTCTGAAGACGCTACCTTCATCGAAACGCTTAGCCATAACTTGTAAGCCGACTGGCATTCCATCAACTAAACCTGCTGGAACACTAGCTGCAGGAATACCTGCCAAGTTAGCCGAAATTGTCAAAATATCGTTGTTGTACATCTTAATTGGGTCAGATACTTCTTCACCAATACCAAATGCTGGTTCAGTAGTTGTTGGTCCAACGATTACGTCATTTTCTGCAAAAATCTTTTCGAAGTCGTTGCAGATCAAAGTTCTAACCTTAGCAGCTTGTCTAAAGAACTTGTCGTATGAACCTGCTGAAAGGGCGAATGAACCAAGCATAATACGACGCTTAACTTCTGTACCAAATCCTTCTGAACGTGACTTAAGGTAAACATCAAGCAAGTTCTTAGCATCCTTAGCACGATAGCCGTATCGAATACCATCGTATCTTTGAAGGTTTGATGAAGCTTCACTTGAAGCAACAATGTAGTATGTTGGAACAACATACTTAGTATGTGGAAGTGAAACTTCGTTAATAATTGCACCAGCATCCTTCAAAGTATCAATTTGCTTTTGAATCACTTCACGCATTTCACCACTAACTGCATCCATGTATTCCTTAGGAACAGCTACACGAAGCCCCTTAACATCTTGACCAATAAACTTAGTAAAGTCTGGTACTTCACGAGTTGATACAGTTGAGTCGTGTTCATCACCACCAGCAATTACGTTTAAAACTTCAGCAGAGTCCTTAACACGCTTAGTCATTACACCAATTTGGTCAAGTGATGAAGCAAACGCAATAAGACCCCAACGTGATACACGACCATAAGTTGGTTTAATACCAAAAATACCATTAAAAGCAGCTGGTTGACGAATTGAACCACCAGTATCTGAACCAAGTGCGGCTACAACTTGACCACCAGCAACTGCTGCTGCAGAACCACCAGATGAACCACCAGGAACCTTATCTAAGTTCCAAGGGTTGTGGGTTGCACCAAAGTATGAGTGTTCAGTTGAAGAACCCATCGCAAATTCATCCATGTTGGTTTTACCAACAAAGGTAGCTTGTGCATCCTTTAACTTAGTGATTACAGTTGCATCATACATTGGCATAAAATTATCCAAAATATGACTTGCTGCAGTAGTCTTAACACCGTTAGTTACAATGTTGTCCTTAATAGCAATTGGAATACCAGCCAATTTATTCTTAGCAAAGTTAAGATTTTCTGCAGGTTTTGCATCATCTTCAACAGTAATCCAAGCGTTTAACTTCTTGTCAGTTTCCTTAATGTTTTCAGTAGTAGCTTTTGCTAAATCTTCTGCTGAAAGTTCACCACTGGCAAGTTTTTTGTTTAATGAGTCAATAGTTTCGTTTAAGTAATTCATTACTCGTTATCGTCCTTCTCAATAATTACAGGAACCTTAATGAAGCCATTAGCCTTTTCAGGTACATTTTCCATTAATGTTTCTCTATTTTGTCCTTGCCAATGTTCTGGCTTATCTTCTCTGAAAACAGTATCGCGATCAACGACTTGAACTGTTTCTTCAACACCTTCAGTATCAACTTCTGAAAGTTCATTAGCCATGTTGATGATAGAATCCATCTGTTTTGTATATGTTTCGACTTCATCATCACTGAATTCAAGTCTTGAAAGTTCAGCAACGTGTTTAATCAATTCTTCTGTGATTTCCACTCAAATACCTCCTATTCGCCGCCGTAAATGTGGACTTGGTAATTACTATCAGCTGTTTCCTTAGCAATTAACGCCTGTACATTATCAACAGAACCAATCTTTATCTCAATTGGAACATCGCTAGCTAAATATTTCTTAGCTGTTGATAAAACCAATTGCGTAAAGCTTTGAATTTGCTCATAACCATAAAATTGAGTGGTAATTGAAATATTTTCTTGAGCAAGTTTGCCATTCTCATAGCGTAAAGTTGCTGTTACTCCACTAGTATTAGGGAAGTAATTTTGAATGGCAGTCTTAAAACTGTTAAAATTCGACGCATCATGACTATTAATAGCTTTAGCATTACCAACTGTTGGTAAAACTTGCGTTTTTTCCGAAACAGTATTCCATTTAGTTATTTTACTACTATTAGTGGCCGCTGTCCCATAAGCAAAGTAACTTCCTCCAACTAATGAATCTTTACTAGTTTTAGAAAAGAGTCCAATAGTAATTGGAATATTCTTTAAAGCCTTCTTTTTACGCAAACGAGCCACTATTTGTTCGGCCATCTTTTCACCTTGAGCACGTTGAGTGCTTCGAGAAATATTCATTTGATATTGAGGACCATCTTTTACTTTTTGATAGTAGTCAACTGAATTCATGGCCAATCCCAAACTCATCCCACCAAGATGGTAAGAAGAATTGGAGCCTTGTAAATAATTCTGTTCAATAATTTCTTCTAAATAGTATGGATTATAGTTTTTCTTAGTTCCGGCAGCTGGATTAAGTCCATCTGGATTACTTTTGGACTTTCTTCCTAACCAATCAGTTACAGTTGAAGAATCTAAATATTGACCTTCTTGGAAGACATATGAACTTGGTGAAAACATCTTCTTAGAGATTTGAATTAAGCCACGTTCAAGTTCACGAGTATCAACCGAATTATCGTTATCAGTGGCCGTTAGACCATTGATTTGACTAGTTACATAGCGGCCATTTTTAAGTAAAACCGTATAACCATTTTTACCAGTATTAGTCGTTTGATAGCTTTTTGTGCGCGTATTTGAAGTTGTGGTAGCATTATTAGCCAAATCTGACTTTTTCAAATTACCACAAGCAGTTAAAGTTGTCGCAACTCCAAGTAAAGCTAAAATTTGAAAATATTTTTTCACAATTAGATTGTCCTTTATTCTATTTGTGCAATTGCTTCTTCTTCAGTTAAAAGCGGTATACCAAGATTTTCGGCCTTTGTAAGCTTAGAACCGGCATCTTCACCATGAATTACATAGTTAGTCTTTTTAGAAACTGAACCAGTAACTTTAGCTCCCAAAGCCTGTAATTTCTTAGTAAATTCACTTCTACTATAATGCGCTAATTTCCCTGTTAAAACAACCGTCTTATCCTTAAAGAAATTATCTTCAATATCATCTGAACTAATATCTTGACCAAGATATTCCATGTTCAAACCACTTTCTTCAAGCTCTTCAATTAATTTTTGAGCAGAAGGTTGAGCAAAATAAGTTGTTAAAGATTCCGCAATCGTCGTCCCTATTGTATCGATTGCTGCGACTTCTTGCACGCTTGCAGCCATAATCTTAGACATATTTTTAAACTTTTGTGCAATTAAGCGCGCTGCTTTTGCACCAACATGATCAATTCCAAGTCCAGTCAAAAGAAGTTCAACTGAATTTTTCTTTGAATTATCAATAGCTGTTAATAAGTTGTTAATAGATTTTTCTTTAAAGTGATCAAGTTTACCTAATTCATCCGGAGTTAAGTGATACAAATCTGCCACATTATGAACTAAGTCATTATCAATCAATTGTTTAACAATCTTTGGTCCTAATCCAGCAATATTCATAGCCGGACGAGATGCAAAGTGGATAATTCCTTCTTCAACTTGTGCAGGACAAGATGGATTGATGCAGCGCAGAGCAACTTCATCTTTTAAGTGCACCAATTTTTGTCCACATGATGGACACACAGTTGGAATTTCATAAGGTACTGAATTCGCAGGACGTTTAGATAAAACAACTTCCGAAATTTCTGGAATAATATCCCCGGCCTTATGAATTTTTACTGTATCACCGATGCGGACATCTTTTTGCTTAAGCAAGTCTGGATTATGCAAAACGGCACGTGATACAGTCGTTCCAGCAAGTTGAACCGGATCCATAACCGCAGTTGGAGTAACCACACCAGTACGGCCAACAGTCCATTCAATATCACGGACAATAGTTTCTTGTTCTTCTGGTGGAAACTTATAAGCAATTTCCCAACGAGGAACTTTAACGGTATTACCAAGCTCTGCTTGTAAAGCTAAATCATCAACCTTTAATACAATTCCATCAATTCCGTAAGTTAAACTATCTCTTTTTTCAGTGTATTCATCAATAAAGGCAAATACTTCATCTAAATTAGCTAACTTACGACCCGTTTCATTGATATGAAAGCCGAGATCATGCATTGCTTCAATTGCTTGGTGCTGACTAGTAATGTCTTCTGGTGGGTTAACCCAAGTATAAATGAAAGTGCTAAGATCTCTCTTCTTAGTAACTTTGGCATCAAGCTGACGAAGAGATCCAGCAGCAGCATTACGCGGATTGGCAAATACTGGTAAACCTTTTTCATCACGTTCTTGGTTTAACTTGGCAAAAGCTTCTTTACCCATGTAACATTCACCACGGACTTCTGTAGTTAATGGTCTCGGCAAAGTCTGTGGAATGTCGCTAATATAGCGTGCATTTGCAGTTACATCTTCACCAACTGAACCGTTACCACGAGTAGAAGCGCGGACTAACTTCCCTGTTTCATATTCAAGTGAAAGTGACAAACCATCGATTTTTAATTCGACATTGTAAGCTACTGGATGTCCAACTAATTTTTGAATTCGCGCATCAAATTCTTTTAGTTCATCTTTTGAAAAGACATCCCCCATCGATAGCATTGGCACATCATGTCGTACCTTAGTAAACTCACTATCGATTTCACCACCAACTCTTTGAGTAATTGAATCAGGTGTAACTAATTCAGGGTAGCGACTTTCAAGTTCAATCAAACGTTGATACTTTTGGTCGTAAACATTATCTTCAACTTCTGGCGCATCTTTTGAGTAATAGGCTTCGGCCCATTCATTAAGTTGCTTTCTTAACGCAACAACTTCCTTTTTCGCCTCATCAAGAGTTATATCTGCCATCTTATCCTCCTGACTATTTTTTAAATATATTCTTATTATACCTTCTTAATTGGTGCAAATGCAGCAAGAAGACGTTTAACACCTTTATTAGCAAAGGCAATATCAAGTTCCATATCTTCACCTTCGCCATTAACTTTCATAACTACGCCGCGGCCCCAAGCCTTGTGCTCAACTTGGTCGCCAACATTCCAGCCCTTCTTTTCTGCACCAACAGCACCGGAAGCCTTCTTAGCAGTATAAACTTCAGCTCTGGCAGCTTCAGCTTTACGTGCAAAAGGAGCAACTTGCTTACCATATGAGCTAGCCACAGAACTTACACCACTTGAGCTTTCAATATCCATATCCTTATCTTCAATTTCATCCAAGAATCTTGAAGCAGGATTATTTTGAATTCTGCCATACATCATTCTGGAATATGCGTTAGTTAAAAATAGCTTCTTCTTGGCACGAGTAATTCCAACATAAGCAAGACGACGTTCTTCTTCAAGTTGAGAATCATCCATCATTGAACGAGAAAGTGGGAACAATCCATCTTCCATTCCGATCAAAAATACGACTGGGAATTCAAGTCCTTTAGCAGCGTGTAAAGTCATCAAAGTTACTTGGTTATCATCATCTTCAATATCATCTTGATCACTTAAAAGAGAAACTTCAGCTAAGAAATCACTTAATGGATTTGAATCATCTTCGTCTTGTTCATATTTATCATCAAAACGCTTGGTAACTGACAAGAATTCATCTAAGTTTTCAAGACGAGTATCAGCTTCAATCGTATGTTCATTTCTTAAGGTAGTACTATAGTCAAAGTCTTCAAGGACCTTTTCAGTTAAGCCGGTTACTGAATGATCTTTAGCAAAATTGATTGCATCATGAAGTTTAGTAGCAAAATCACTAAGTTTAGCCGCTGCTCGAGTTGAAATAGATGACATCGCAACGTTATCCATCGCCTTCAAAGCATCGAAATTGTTTTCATCCGCAAATGCCAATAACTTATCTACGGTTGCAGCACCAATTCCACGTTTAGGTGTATTGATAATTCGATTCAAACTCATGGTATCGGATGGATTAGCCACCAATTTCAGATAAGCCATTACATCCTTAATTTCCTTACGGTCGTAGAACTTGTGACCACCAACAATTTGATAAGGAATATTTGATTTAACAAAAGCTTCTTCGACTGTACGTGATTGAGCGTTAGTGCGGTACAAAACGGCGAAGTCTTTGTAATTATACTTGCTATCAGCTACTTCATCTTTAATTTTAGAAATAATAAAGTGAGCTTCATCGTCACCACTTTGGGCCTTATAATAAGTAATCTTGGCACCATCACCTTGATCTGTCCAAAGATTCTTAGCTTTACGATTTTGATTGTTTTTAATGACTGAGTTAGCAGCTGACAAAATGTGACCAGTAGAACGGTAATTTTGTTCAAGTTTAACAGTTTGGACACCATCATTTTTGTAATCTTGTTCAAAGTTCATGATGTTTTCCATATTGGCCCCACGCCAACCATAAATTGACTGGTCTGCATCCCCAACGACACAAATATTCTTATATTGGGCAGCAAGTGCATGAGTTAACTCATATTGAGCTTGGTTAGTATCCTGGTACTCATCAACAAGGATGTAACGGAACTTATTTTGATAATAATGTAAGGTTTCCTTATCCTTTTTGAAAAGCACTAAAGTTTGCATAATCAAATCATCAAAGTCCATAATTTGATCACGTTTAAGTCTGCGTTGATATTCCTTGTAAATCTTAGCAGCCATCTTATCAAATGGTGAAGATGCACTCATTTCAAAAGCTTCAGGAGTAAGTAAATCATTTTTTCCATTTGAAATAGCAGATAAAATACCTCGTGGATCATACATCTTAGGATTGATATTCAAATCCTTTTGAATATGTTTAATCAATGTCAATTGTTCGGCTGAATCTGCAATTGAAAAGTTATGACTGTAATCAATCTTGTCAGCATCACGACGCAAAATTCTTACACAAAGAGCGTGGAAAGTGGACATCCAAATACTTTCGGCAGATGGACCAAGCAATTTTTGTTCACGTTCACGCATTTCATTTGCGGCCTTATTGGTGAAGGTAATTGCCAAGATATTCCAAGGATTAACGCCATTTTCCTCAACTAAATAAGCAATCCTACGAGTTAAAACTGATGTCTTACCTGATCCAGCCCCGGCAACAACCAAAAGCGGACCTTCCGTAGTTTCAACAGCTTGTTTTTGCTGCGGATTCAACCCAGCTAAAATAGATTCTTTGCTCATATTAACTCCCTTCACAAACCTCTCTTAAAAAATACAGCGTTACTATTATATCAAAAAAGGAAGGACCTGAATCACTCTCGGTCCTTCCTTTTAATTTTATTTATCATAATTATCTAAATGATATTGATTAATCAAGTTGATCAACTTATCTGCATAATCTGGATCAGTGGCATAGCCATCCTTAACCAAAGCATGTGCCTGCTCTTTATAATCTTTTGAAGCTAAAACATGTTGATATTGCTTTTTATTCCAAGTTGTTCCATTTTGGAATAACCGTGCATGTGCTCTAATGGATGCTTCGTATGAATCATAAATTTGAAAACGTGCCTTTACTTCAATCCATTTGCCTTTTACGTATTCTTTTGTCGTCAAAACAGCTGAAGTATTCGGATTAGCGCTTTTTACTCCGAATAAATTGTTATATTTCTTTGATAAGTCACTTTGACCATAATTACTTTCAAGACAAGCTTGAGCAATGGTAATACTTGGAAGCAAATCATATGACTTATCTACTTCTTTTGCGATTGGCCCAATTTCCTTAATAAAGGCCTTACGCTTACGCATTATTTCTTCTTGTTCTTTTTGTTTTTGAAGCTGTTCTTGTCTAATTTGTTCAGTTTGAATCGCATATCGGCGATAATATCTAAATGCCGCAAATGCAATAATCAATCCAAATAAAATCAAAAATACTTTAATTACTACAGGTACGCTCCGCTTTTTACGCCTTTTTGCCATAAAACTTCCCTATTCACAAACTCACAATTTTTTACTTAAGTATAAGCAGACCAAATAAAAAAATAAAGGTCTGACTTGAATTTTTATATAAAAAAAGAAGCCGCCTCAGCGACTTCTTATTCAGGTGCGGGCGAGAAGACTCGAACTTCCACGATCTAAAGCGATCACAAGATCCTTAGTCTTGCGCGTCTGCCATTCCGCCACGCCCGCGGTACTCAATAATAGTACCCCAAATTTACAACTTATGCAAGTAAATCTGGAAATTTATTTAAAACTTTTTTTCAAAATTAATTTTCCACGGCATTTTCCACAGCGATAGCGTCTTGTATTAATCCTTCGAATGCGTGGATACTGCAAGCCGCAATTTTCACATTGATATAAATAATTAATTTTTCTTTTACGCTTTAAACCAATATCAGGCGCATAGCGACTGCCACCAACTTTTTGGAGCAATACTTTAAAATCACGATTGCGATGTTGGTATCCCATCCCTAAAAGATGCAAATGATAGTGGCACAATTCATGTTTAATAATACCAACCAAATCATCATAATGATCTGCCGTTAAAAAATGAGCATTGATTTCAATATGATGATCATCCAAATGATAGCGTCCGCCCGTTGTCTTCATGCGATGATTTATCTTCACGCGATGCCGAAACGATCGTCCAAAATATTTTAAAGAAATTTCTTCAACTAAACTTTGTAATTCAATTTGATCCATTTTTAATTGCGAATTATCTTTTGATAAATTGCTGCCTCTCTAGGCGTCGAAATATGACGTTTTAAAGCAGTAACTACTTTTTGCTTAAAACTATGCTTACCATCCATCCAAGTTCCTGTGAAGAGATGAATAGTCTTAGAATGAGCGCTTGGATTGCAAAGAACGCCATCAGAATAAACACGAATATCATCCTTTAACAATTGTTCAAAATTGCCGGTTTTCAAATCGTAATTTTCTTTCAAAATATCAGTAACAGATAAACTGTTTACACCTGCCATTTGATTACTTTTATCAAATTTAAAATCAAGATCCACATAATAATTCAAAATATCTTTAATAAAAGGATGTCCACTTTCTGCACCAAAAATTGCAGCTGAAAGATAATCTTTATTTTCAAAACCAATAAATGCACGATTAGTTAATAATTCATCTAATTTATCAATAACACGCACATCTGTATCTAAATAAATGCCACCTTGCTCATAAATAACGCGTGCTCGAATATAATCGGAAACAAATGCCCACTTTTTAGCCGCATATGCTTCTTCAATATAACGATTTTCGTGCATATCAAAGTTTTCTTCATTCCATTCGATGATTTTATAATCGGGTAATTTTTCATGCCAGGTTTGAATACATTCCTCAATAATCTTCGATTTAGGATTATGTCCTACCCAAACATAATGAATAATTTTTGGAATCATTTTATTATCCTCGTTTAAAGAAATTCTTGACTAGCTTGATTATATCTTGATTAAAGTCCAATTTCATAATAAACATTAAAACTGTATATATTATTATCATTACTATTGATTTTAATGCCATATTGAAAAAGGCAGATGGAATGATGTTAGGCATAATCATCCCCAACGCTAAAGTAACAATTGCTATTAATAAATATTTTGGAACATCATGAAAAACATATTTAAAGTTATAGGCGTCTCTAACAACCCATAATCGCAAAATCAAAACAATAAATTCTGTAATCAAAATTGCAATCATAGCCCCCATAGCACCATAAGGACGATCTAGCAAATAGCTTAAAACAATTTCCAAAATAGCGCCAATAACAACAGGAAAAGCATAATCCTTATCACGTTTATTAGCTAAAGCAAATTGATTAGCAAAAACACCACCAGTAGGAATCATAATGATCGTTAAGGTAAAGAAAAACATAAGCGGTGTCATTGGTACAAATTTTTGTCCAAAGAAAAATGGTACAAATTGTTTAGTATTAGCCATAATAATCACTGAAAACAAAGTTCCCAGCATTACAGTTACTTCTAATGACTTTTTCAAAACAATTTTTTGTGTTTTCTCACCTTCACTTGCCATCTTAGGCATAATAACCAATGAAATACTGGTAATCACACCTAAAATCATATTAGAAATTCGTTGCGAATTATCATAAAAGGCTACCTGCGTTGAATTTTGAAAAATTCCCAAAATCGGCTTATCAAGGGAAGTATAGATTTGTGTAGCGATCTGTGGAATCATCAGAGTAATAATCGCTATAATTGTCGACTTATATTTATAAAAATGGCTAACAGGTTTGCCGACATAGCGATGAATATCAAGCCAAAATACAAATGAGCCCAGCATCGTTGAAACCGACATAATGAGTAGATATTTCCACAAATCAGTTGATGATTTAACCCAAAGCAAAATCAAAACGACGCTGACCAGTTTTACAGCCGTGTTTTTCAAAACAACGCGTCCGAAATCTGCTAAACCTTGAAAGAACCAGGAAATATCCACTTGCGCGGAAATTAAATATGGCGCCATCAATAAAATATAATTCCAATATTGGACTCTAAAAAATATACAAACTAAAACTGTTATTGCAATAGTTACAATACCGGCTATTCCCTGAAAATACCATAACCCCCAAAAAGCCTCTGTAAGATCTTCCGGAGTCCCATAAGCTCGTGTACGTGAAATAGTTCTCATCCCGATATAAGAAACAGACAAGGTACAAAAGACCATCAAAAACTGCATAGTATTATTAACGCTGCTATAAATACCATAAGTTTTAGGTCCTAAAACTCGAGACAAGTACGGTACAGTGATTAAAGGCACCAATACCAAAAAGATTTGGTAAACGGCATTATACAATATATTTAAAAAAGTTCGTCTCAATCTGTTTCACCTATTTACCGGTAGTCATAAAATCAAAACTTCGCTTACAATAATCATCACCATTAACTTCATCAGTTAAATGAAGCCAGTATAAACGACGATTGATGATTTGCTGGTTGTCTAATTGGTCCAAGTTATTAATCAATTCACGTTGTGAATTAACACAGATTCCTGGAGTAATTTCTTCATAGGGGCCAATAAGTAAACCACGCACTTTTTCATATTGTTTAAGAAAATTAGTAACAAAGACAATTGGCTTGTTTAATTCCAAATAATCGAAATAAATTGATGAAAAATCAGTCATTAAGAAATCAGTATCACCTAGCAATTCGTACAGGTCGTAATTGTGATCAAACAAGTAATCATTATTCAAAAAGGTGATGTTGGAATATTTGCTGTCAAAATTGGCAAACAAGCGCATTTCATAGGGATGCAATTTTACGATCAAATATTGATGACGCGCTTTTAAAGCAGCATTCAACTCTTCGCCATCAAAATCATCAAAAGCAAAGAAATTGCCTGTCTTGATTTTTTCCATAATAGATACATCTTCTAATTCATAACGAAAAGTTGGCATATAGATTCCAATTTGAGCTTGCTTATCTTCAATATCAAATAGATCCTTAAGCAACTGCTGCCTAGAAATTATTGGCTTTTTTAAATAATCGAGTCTTGGAAAACCAATCTTTTGGTACTTTTTACTTTCAATTGCATTGCATGAACTCATTAAAGTTTCATAGAGATCCGAACTTGAAGCAACAATATCCGCATTTTTATGCCATAATTTTTCATTACGCTTATTGTCTTTGTAACGAGTATTGTTAGCCATGATCCCCATTCGCTTAAGTGGGACCCCGTGCCAGAATTGTAAGTTAATTTGACCTTTTCTTACCTTAAATGGTTGATGAGTAGTAATAACGTACTTAGCAGCACCAATCTTTTGCCAAGTTTCCCATTTAAAGTGGGATGATGGCCACGGCTCAACTAATGTAACATTGTATTCAGGATGGTTAGTTTGCAAATATTTATAAAATAAGTAACCGTTAGATCCTGAACGGCCTGCTCCATTTAAAATTACGATATTATTATTTTCCATTGTCGTAAATTTTGCTAAAAAACTCATCCAAGCCAAATAAAGGCGAAATAAAAAACTTTTCATTGATCTTATATTCTTCCTACAAAAATAATCTTTCTTTTAAGAGTACAAAAAAAGCTTGAGTAAACTCAAGCTTTTCTTAATTATTTTTAAAATTTTTATTCTTTACCAGCTTTTCTTTGAAAGAATTTGACAATTTCAACAATGAGAATCATACAAATTCCACTTACAAGAATAACTAACCATTGTCCTCCATCAAGTTCTGTCACATCAAAGAACTTTGTCATAAATGGAAGCTCTACGGCCGACATAATCAAAGCAGCAATCAGAATTGCCCAATTGAACCACTTATTTGAGAAAATATGCTTTCTAAAGATTGATTGATGAACATACTTAGAGTTAATTGCGTGGAATAACTGAATAAGCCCAAGAGTAAGAAAGGCCATTGTTAATGCATCCCCATGTTGAAGAGCAGGTTCATTTACGTGAGGACCTACGTGAAGTCCAATTTGGTAAGCACCAAGAACTAAAATTCCTTCTAAAATTCCTTGATAAATAATTGAACTGGCCACCCCACCGCTAAAGAAGTTAGATTTTCTACCACGAGGCTTACGTTTCATAATTCCCTCTTCAACCGGTTCTACTCCAAGGGCAATCGCTGGAAGAGTATCAGTTACCAAGTTAATCCACAGAAGTTGCACGGGTGCTAAAATATCCCACCCTAGCATAGTCATCATAAAGACGGTTAAAACTTCACCAACGTTACAACTCATTAGGTAAAGAATGGCTTTTTGAATATTACTAAAGACCTTACGCCCTTGCTTAACAGCTTCTACGATTGTCGCAAAGTTGTCATCGGCGAGGATCATATCACTAGCTCCTTTTGATACTTCTGTACCGGTAATACCCATACCGATACCAATATCAGCTTGCTTCAAACTTGGAGCATCATTAACACCATCACCAGTCATGGCAACAATCTTACCATTGGCTTGCCAAGCCTTAACAATTCTAACCTTGTGTTCGGGTGATACACGTGCATAAACATTGTAATCAGCGACGTGCTTAGTGAAATAATCGTCACTTAATTCATCAAGTTGCGCACCAGTTAAAACTCGTTCACCGTGGCCTGGCTTAAGAATACCGAGTCTTTCAGCAATTGCCTGAGCAGTTACTTGATGATCCCCAGTAATCATGACGGTTCTAATACCTGCTCTATGAGCTTCTTCAACTGCAGCTTTAGCTTCTGGACGTTCTGGATCGATCATTCCAACTAGTCCAGCAAAGATTAAATCTTGTTCAACATTGTCAGTTGATGGATCATCATAAGGCTTATCAACATTTTTATAAGCAAGTCCCAGCACGCGAAGTGCCTTTTTGGCCATATCTTGGTTGGCCGTAAGAATTTCACTTCTTTGAGCTTCAGTAATTGGTGTAATTTCACCATTAATATTAATAGAAGTTACTCGCTTCATTAATTCATCTGGAGCACCTTTAACGGCAACAAAATATTTGTCACCATCAATATTTACAGTACTCATTAATTTACGTTCTGAATCAAATGGAACTTCTTGAACACGCTTGTACTTATTAAGAAGGGCATCAACATCAATCTTTTGATCAAAGGCATATTGAATCAATGAAGTTTCAGTTGGGTCACCTAACAAGTTACCGCCATTTTCAATCTGAGTATCATTAGCGAGAATCATTGACAGTAAAGCAGGATTTGTTTCAGAAATTTCCTCATCATCGTCATGAAGTTTCCCTTGGTAAAATACCTTTTCAACTGTCATGCGGTTTTGAGTTAAAGTACCTGTTTTATCTGAACAAATAATATCAGTCGCACCTAAGGTTTCAACTGCAGGAAGCTTTCTAACAATTGCCTTATGCTTGGCCATTGTTTGAGTCCCAAGTGCCAAAATAATAGTAACGATCGCAGGAAGTCCTTCTGGAATTGCGGCAACTGCTAGCGATACAGCAACTAAGAACATATTAATCATAAGAGTTGAATTACGTTGTGCTGGATCAGCCTTCAAGACGCCCACGACAAAGACAATCACACAGATTGCCAAAATCATAATAGTTAAGGTCTTGCCAAGTTGATTTAAGTTTTCTTTCAAAGGAGTGTCAGTTTCATCGGTATCATTTAGCATCGTCGCAATTTTACCGACTTCAGTATTCATTCCCGTCGAAACAACTACACCTTCACCACGACCATAAGTTACATTAGTACTTGAATAAGCCATATTTACTCGATCAGCCAAGGCAACATCTTCGTCAGCTAAAGTTTCTGTATGCTTATCAACAGGAACCGATTCACCAGTTAATGCAGATTCTTCAATTTTCAAACTATGAGCTTGAGTTAAACGCAAATCTGCTGGAACAACATCACCTGCTTCAAGTAAAACAATATCACCAGGTACAAGTTCTGGACTGGGAACTTCAACAATTGCACCATTTCGCTTTACATGGGCATTTGGTGTTGCCATCTCTTTTAAAGCCTCGATAGCAGCCTCTGAGCGAGCTTCTTGGAAAACACCCAAGATAGCATTCAAGATAACTACGATCATGATGATTGCTGCATCAGTCCATTCTTTAGCGACAACTCCACTTAAAATGGCAGCCACGATCAAAACAATAATCATAAAGTCCTTGAATTGATCAAGGAAGCGCATAAACATGCTCTTCTTCTTTTTAGCCGCTAAAGCATTTTCACCATACTTTTCAAGTCGCTTTTTAGCTTCTTCGTTGCTTAAACCATCTACTAAAGATGTTTGCAAGTCTTTTTCGACTTCGGAAATATTTTGGGTGTAATATTTTTTAACCACTTTCTTACCTCCTATAACAAAAAAGAGACCTATATGCTTGTCGCACATAAGTCTCACTCATTAAGATAAGTCCAGAAAATAATTTTTCGGTTGTTGGACTTATCGCAAGCAATTTGCCGTTACTCCCTTATGACATCATTAATTATAAGTAACTTTGCTTAAATTAACAAGTAACAAAAATAGATTAATAGTTATTACTTTTTATAAAAGTCATCAAAAATAGTAACTGGCAAATGACGCTTGTGTTCGCTCTTTCTCCAGAGCTTTTCAATTTGATCAGCGGCCTTGTCGCTAACTTCTTTACCTTCAAGGTAATCATCAATTTTCTCGTAAGTTACTCCAAGTGCAACTTCGTCTGGAAGGGCCGGCTTTTCTTCTTCAAGATCAGCTGTTGGCGCCTTTTCATAAAGATGTGCTGGGCAGTTAAGTTCCTTAAGCATCGCCTTTCCTTGACGCTTATCCAAACGGAAAAGTGGAGTAAGATCAGCAGCACCGTCACCGAACTTAGTGTAAAAACCTGAGAAATTTTCGGCAGCATGGTCTGTTCCAACTACAGCACCCTTATTAGCACCAGCAATTGCATATTGCACAACCATTCTTTGACGAGCTTTAATGTTACCTTTGTTAAAGTCGGTAATCTTTTGACCAGCTGCTTCAACAGCCTTTACCATTGCATCAACGGGTTCTTTAATATTAACAATTAAATCTTGATCTGGATGTTGAAAAGCAACTGCATCTGCAGCATCTTGAGCATCCCCTTGAACACCATATGGAAGACGAACTGCGATAAATTGATATTCATTATCACCAGTTTCTTCACGCATTTCTTCAATGGCCATTTGGCAAAGCTTACCAGTTAAGGTTGAATCTTGACCACCTGAAATTCCTAAAACATAAGACTTAAGAAATGGATTTGCCTTAAGATAATCTTTTAAGAAATCAACTGACTTTCTGATTTCTTCTTTAGGATTAATTTCTGGTAAAACATGTTCATATGCAACAATTTTCTTTTGTAGTTCTCTCATCGACCAATACTTCTTTCTCTAATTTTACGACGAATATCTTGAATTAACTTCATTTTACTTTCGTATAAGTTTTGTGATAAGTCAACTGGGTATTCTTGTGGATTCAAGCTACGCTTATATTCATCCCATAAGCCATCTAGATTATCAGCCACAAACTTCTTAATTTCATCAAGCGATGGTTGCTTGTAAACAAGCTTACCGTCTTTGAAAATATCATGAAGAAGTGGAATTGCAGTATAGTCAGTTACTACTTTGTTGATGTATTCATATTGAGGATGAAACATGAATAAAGCATCAAATTTACGTGGATCTTCATCTGAACGACTTACCCAGTCACCTTCGTTTTTCTTAGCAGTATTAGCACTAATTCTCCACACCTGCTTCTTACCTGGAGTTGAAACCTTAATTGCATTTGAAGAAATCTTTAAAGTATCACGAAGAACATGGAATTCATCCTCAATTGCAACTAACTTATAAACAGCACCCAATGCTGGTTGATCATAGGCCGTAATAAATTTAGTTCCAATTCCCCAAACATCGATCTTAGCACCTTGCATCTTCAAGTTAGTGATAGTGTATTCATCAAGATCATTTGAAGCAAAAATCTTTGCATCAGGATAACCCGCATCATCAAGTTCCTTACGAACTTGTTTAGAAATATATGCCATGTCTCCTGAGTCAATACGTACACCTAAGAAGTTAATCTTATCGCCCATTTCATTGGCAACCTTAATTGCATTAGGTACACCACTTCTAACAGTATCGTAAGTATCCACAAGAAAGACACAATCTTTATGAGTTTCTGCATAAGCTTTAAAAGCTTCATATTCACTGCCAAATGCTTCAACTAAGGCATGGGCATGAGTTCCTGAAATCGGAATACCGAATAACTTACCCGCACGAACGTTACTAGTGGAGTCAAAACCACCGATATATGCAGCACGTGCACCCCAAATAGCAGCATCTGATTCTTGAGCACGGCGAGAACCAAATTCCATCAAGCTATCATCTTGAACAGCCAATTTAATTCTTGCAGCCTTGGTAGCAAGTAAGGTTTGAAAATTGATCACGTTCAAAATAAAAGTCTCAACTAATTGACATTGAGCAAGTGGACCTTCAACCTGCAAGATAGGTTCATTGGCAAATACCAATTCCCCTTCTTTCATTGAACGAATAGTCAACTTAAGTTCCAAATTACGCAAGTAATCGATAAAATCATCATCATAATCTTGAGTTTCTTTTAAATACTTAAGATCACTTTCTTTAAATTTTAAGTTTTGTAAATATTCAATTATATGTTCAAGACCAGCGTAAACAGCATAACCATTACCAAAAGGTTCTTGACGGTAAAAAGTTTCAAAAACAGCATTGCGATCTGCAATTCCTTTTTTGAAATATGTGTACATCATGTTGATTTCATACAAGTCTGTATGAAGTGCCAAAGAATCATCGTTGTCGATTTGTTGATAAAGCATTAAGTTCCTCACGAATTAAACTAAATTAATTTTCTTTTAATTATAACTCGAAGATAGTCGTATCATCAATTTAATTTACCAATTGTTTATAAACTGCTTCAATTGAATCTAATTGATTTTTGATAGAAAAATGTTCGGAAACATACCTTTTTTCCCTTTTTGCCATCTCAGTTAATTCATCTTCTGACATCGTTATTGCCTTTTTAAGTTCGGTGACAATTGACTGAAGATCCCCAACTTTGGCAACGAAGCCATACTTTTCGTTTGGAATCATCTTCTCAATATCACCAATATTAGTTGATAAAATCGGTACTTGATTATCACTGGCTTCAAGCAGAACTAATGGGAAGCTTTCCGAATATGAAGTTAAAACTGCTAGATCCATTCTGCGGTACATGTGAGTAATTTTCTTCGGCGACAAAAAGCCGTGAAAAGTCACTTGTGGTCCTAAATCTAAATCTTGGCTAAGCCTCTTTAAGTTCTCAAGTTGACTACCATCCCCAGCAATATGCAAACGAACATGAGAATTATCCAACTCTTTTAAAGCCTTTAATAATAATTCTTGTCCCTTCACTTTTTCAGTTCGAGCCACATTAATAATATTGAAATAGACATGTTCATACTTGGCTGGAATTTCACTATTATTATGGAAAAAAATTCCATTATAGATCACATGAACTCTACTTGTTGGAACCTTCACTTGCTCAATTACTAACTTTGCAAAGCGATTTGTTACTGCAAAAACACAATCTGCCTTACGAAGAGCGCGTAAATTTAAAGCGGTAAAGATCTTACCAATTATTCCTCTACCTTCAAAATCTAAATAAGGGTTTGAGTGAACCGTAATGCACCATGTCGCCTTAATCTTTTTATGAATTAAAGAAACAAATAAATTTGCTCTAGCTCCATGAGTATGAACAATATCATATTTACCATCATTAATAATTTTGGTTAATCGTTTTAAGCTTCCTAAATCATATCTGCTAGAAGCTCCTAAAACCCGCGTTGGAATACCAGCTTCACGAGCAACTTTGGCAACGGGACCTTCTTGCAGGGTTAAAAGTTCAAAATCTTTGTTTTCAATTTTGGCTTCTTTTAACAAGTTAACGATATGTGATAAGCCACCACCGTTTTCAAGACCTGCATTAATATGCAAAACTTTCATTAATTATTTACCCTTCTTAGACTGTTTAACTTTAACTATGAATTGTGGCAAAACCATCATTCGTTTAAATCTGGATGGATTGGTAACTAAGCGATAAAACCATTCAAGATGTGCTCTTTGAAAAATTTCAGGTGCTCGCTTTACATGACCTGAAAAGACATCGAAACTTCCACCAACTCCCATCATAAAGGCTGGAATTGCATTTTTTCGTAAAATTGATAGGAGCTTTTCCTGCTTTGGAAAACCTAATGCCGCAAAAACCAGATCAGGCTGGGTTCTTTGAATTCGGCGCGCTACTAAATCCAAATCCTCTGTGAAATATCCATCTTCTGCTCCAACCAATTGAATATTACTGTATTCTTTACTAATTTTTTCTTGAACAGCATGGATTACTTCTGGCTTTGCCCCAATTAAAAATACTCGCTTTCTTTCTTCATTTGCAAACTCCATTAACCAAGTAAACAAATCATAGCCGGTTACTCTCTCTGGTAGCGGTGTTTTAAGCATCCTAGCAGCCTTGATAATTCCGATCCCATCAGCAGTAATATAATCGGCATCTTCTTTAAGTATCTTCATAAATTCTGGATTTTCATTAGCGGCCATAACGATTTCCGGATTAGCCGTTACTACAAAAGTTGACAAATGATTATTAATTCGATTAACAAACTCATTTTGAAATTGCTTATAAGTTTTATTATCAAAATTAACCCCTAAAACATTTACCTTATCCATTTGTATTTACCTCATCCTGCTTTTTTCTTTATTTTATCAAAATTTACCTATGTTTGGCACAGCTTTATCTTTTCCTTAACTATGGTATGATTAACTCATCTATGAATAGGAGTTTAACATGAAAAAAGTTATTACTTACGGTACCTTTGATTTATTACATTACGGGCATATTCGCCTATTAAAAAGAGCTAAAGAATTAGGCGATTATCTAATCGTAGGTTTATCAACCGATGAATTCAATGCCTTCAGTAAACATAAAGAAGCTTATAATACTTATCCTGAAAGAAAGTACATCTTAGAAGCAATTCGCTATGTTGATGAGGTCATTCCTGAAAAAGATTGGGAACAAAAAGTTTCTGATGTACAAAAATACGATATTGATACCTTTGTAATGGGTGACGACTGGAAAGGTAAGTTTGATTTCTTAAAACCGTACTGCGATGTAGTTTACCTTCCTCGCACACCTGGCATTTCAACAACAAAGATTAAAGAAGATTTGAAATAAAAAAATCGAGCCGAATCATTTTGATTGGACTCGATTTTTTATTTTGAAAATGTAAATTCAAATCGTTCAGCAACATAGCGTGCACGCGTATATTCAAATGGTTTCTCATTTGTTAACTCAGTTACCTGACGGCGCGTAATTAAAGCTTCTCCTTTTTTAGCCTTAAGCAGGCGCGCATCATTTTCGCTGCAGACAGCAGCTGAAATATGTTCAGTTACTCGACCAATTTGATAACCATTCTTAGCTAAGGCTTCATATAAGTGAGATGAGATATCTTCTTTAGAAATATTTTTAACTAAAGAATATGGAATTGTAACCACTTCGTGACAAATTGGGGTATCATCAGCGAATCTAATTCTTTCCATTCTGAGCACTTCATCGTCAGCATTAATTCCTAAGCGTTCTTTTTCTGAAAGTGATGGCTTCCCAATTTGATAAGAGATTAATTTACTTGAAGGGGTCTGTCCATTTGCTTCGGTAATTTCAGTAAATGACATAATTCCAGACATCTTCTCTTGGACCTTTTGACTGGCCACATAAGTACCACTGCCAAGACGTCTTTCAAGAATTCCCTCATCCTCAAGAGTTTTGATAGCCTGGCGTAAAGTCATTCGTGAAACTCCAAATTTAGTAGCCAATTGTCTTTCGGCTGGAATTCGATCCCCAACCTTGTAAACATGATTTTCAATATCACGTTTAATTTGATTATGAATTCTAATGTACATTGGTTCTTCCATGAACTTGCACCTCCTCCAACATATACTCAATTATAAGCCAAATTGGTCTATATTGCATTGTTTTAATTTAAGAAAAATATTATTTCTTTCTAACAGTCCACTGCACACCCATAATTTTGACATTATTCGGATTATCACATTCGATCTCTAAGCTAGTTTGATCACTTAATAAAACATTGGCATTAATTTTAGCATCTTCTTTAATAGCAAGTTGTGAATCATTGCTATTAAGAACTAAATTATGTCCTGATAATTTAGCATGACCGTCTAAAGCTAAGAAATATTCGTAGTCCATATTCCCGTTAAATGAACCTCTAGTAACGTCAGCGACCGTATTATCTTGAAAATCCGCATGAGCTACCACTTCCGTATTGGTCATTGTTAGTTTAGACTTATCAACCACCATTAAACGATTGATCTTGCAATTCTGAATAATAGTTCTAGTTTCACTATCAAGATAAACTCCACCATTAAAAGATGAGCCAACAATATTACTCCAACAAGAATCGCCAATGTAAAGACAGGCATCTTCAAATGAACTTAAACTGGTATTTAACATGTTTAACCAAGTTTGTCCGCGAAGTAACATGTAATCAAGCTGAGAATTATTAATATCAAGCTCCATGTTAGTATCTTCAAAGGTATTAGTAGCGCCGCGTACTCGAGAATTGTTAATGATTGCAGTGCCCTTTCCTTCTAAAGCTAAAGCACAAAATTCATCTGAAGGATAATCAACATACGAATCATTCATTTCTAGGCGGAAATCTGAAGCAGCATACATTGAAATGGAACCATTAAGAACTTTAGTAGAATATAATTCCAAAGTGGCCTTTCCATTAACTGCAATCGCAGCCGTATCAGTATTTGTTCCTTTAATAATACAATTGCGTAAGCTAAGATAACTATCCGCATTGTATGGAATCATCAAACTATTATTATCAGTAATCGTGTTGATACAGAGATTCTCTAAATTTACGAATCTACTATTTTCAGAAACACCAATGTAGCCTAGGATGGTTGTATCTTCTGGAGAGGAACCCATTCCCTTAAAAGTAATATCAGTTAAAGTTAAACCTTGTGGCAATTCATAAAAGCCAGGTTCAAGCATAATTACGTCATCAGCACGTAAATCCTTTAAAGCTCGATGCCAATCAAGTTCGTCTCCACCGGCACCAACTTTAATAATTCTTGCCATCTAAGAAATTCCTCCCTAAATAAAATTTACTTTTTACTCGCTTAAAAACTTTAACATATCAGCGACTTTTTTCAAACAAAATAAAACTCGATGTACTATTATACATCAAGTTTTATCTCTTTACTTCATTTTAACATTCCAGTAGTAAACGACATTACCATATGGGGAAAGCTTGAGGCCCTCAACTCTTGAATTGAGCAAGTATGAACTTCCTGCTTGGTATAGTGGAACTGCAAATGCATCTTTTTGAATTAATTGACGTTCAGCCGCAATTAAGGCGTTTAAACGTTTCTTAGGTTCAGTTGCATAAGTTGTCTTAGCAAGATCGATTTGATGCCAGAAGTTAGCATTCTTATAATCTTGCTCTAAGTTAAATAAGCCACCAATAGTTAAGAAGTCTAATGGATCTTCGTAACTTGGTTGCCAAGTACCATAAACAAAGTCATAGTCGTGATTAGTAGTACTTGCAAGTCTTGATTTAAGTGGGATTGAACGAAGTTTAATAGTTAAACCTGGCAAATTACGCATCAAGTCACTTTGAACAAATTCACCTACTCGCTTAGAATCATCGAGATCTGAAGTTAACATTTCTAAAGTTATCTTCTTTTGGCCTAATTCTTTTTGTGCGAGTTTCCATTCCTTTTGAGCAGCCTTCACATTGTAAGACATCATATCACCGGCATCCTTACGATAGTCATTGCCAGTAGCTTCATCGGTAATGAAACCAGTTGCGACAATTCCATTAGATGCTTTTCCTGCATGAAGCACAGTCTTCACAAGTTGAGATTTATCAATTGCCTGACCGATTGCCTTTCTAACGTGAACATTACCAGTAGTCTTTTTCTTTAAATTAAAGGTCATGTAACCGTTAGTTGGCGTCAACTTAGAATGGTAATCTTTGTTACCTTGGTATTGCTTCACAAATTCTGAAGTTAATGGAACATAATCAAGTTGGTTACTCTTGAAGAGGTTAGTACCAGTCGAAGTAGTCTTAACTACTTGCATATTAACATCATCAATCTTAACTGTATTCTTGTTCCAGTATTTCTTATTCTTCTTAAGTGTCCACTTCAAGTTAGAACCAGTCCAGCCGTCAACTACAAATGGTCCGTTATAAACTAAGTTCTTGCTGCTAGTACCATATTTACTACCAAGCTTATTTACGACCTTAGTATCCTGTGGATAAAACTGTGCACCCTCTAAAATTTCAGGCAAATATGGAATTGGATTTTCTAGAGTAATTTGCAAACGATACTTGCCTAAAGCCTTAATTCCCAAAGAACTAACTGGAGCTTTACCTTGAGTAATCTTTTGACCATTCTTGATAATAGTGTAACTATCACTATCAAGTGAAGAATTCTTTGGATCAACAGTTCTGCGCCATGCAGTAACATAATCTTGAGCAGTTACTGGATCTCCATTAGACCACTTGGCATCTTTTCGAAGTTCATAAGTATAGACCTTTTGATCCTTAGAACGACTGACCTTACTTGCTCCAGCAAGCTCAGCGCGATTGTTCTTATCGAAACGGTATAATCCTTCCATTGAGTTTTGCAAAACTTCAGAACTAGTAGTATCACCATACTTACTTGAATCTAAAGTTGAAATTTCATTAGGAGTTGATGTGTTCATCACCTTTTTATCTGAAGATGATGAGGAATTGTTAGAACATGCTGCAAGAACCAATGCTGCAGCTGTCACCATTATCCCTGAAAAAAGCCATTTTTTATGTTTCAATTCTCTCATCCTTTTACTTACTTTTTGTTAATCAGCTTACATAAAATTAGTATAAATGATAATCCGAAATTTGCAAATAAATTTAGTGTAATGCAGTATCAGCAAATTGCATATTAAAAAAATGCAAAAAAAGAAACAAGTCAACTGACTTGTTTCTTTCTCGGGTTGGGTGTTCGTAATGAACAATTGGGTTAGCTGGATTCGAACCAGCGCATGATGGTACCAAAAACCATTGCCTTACCACTTGGCTATAACCCATTCGATTGAACTTTTACTTGTTGTTCAATTTACCAGCTGAATTACTTCAGCAATGGAGGAGGGTGGATTCGAACCGCCGAACTCAGAGAGAGCGGTTTTACAGACCGCCGCGTTTAGCCACTTCGCTACTCCTCCGTATCGCACGTTTATTATAATACCTAAAAAACGTGGATAATGCAAGTAAAATTATTTATTTTTTTGAATAAAATATTCACCTCTTGAATATAGGCCATTGAGATGACATAAATAATATTTTCATTTTATTTTTCGCTTAATTTTCAGTTGCATAATCTGAGATTTTAAGATCTTTAGTTGTATCGCTAAGTAAATACTTTGGATCTTGAATTGACTTGCTATAATGCTTGAGGTTCATGACCAATTTGCTATTGTGATCTTTGAAAGAAATAGAGATCAAATATTGATACTTAGGTGAGTAAACATCATTGGCATTGTAAGCTACACGATAAACTTTAAGGGCCTCTGATTCAGTCAATTTATTGATGTTTTTGACATGGACTTTTTTCCCATCCAAATCGTTTGATCTCTGCTTTAAACGGAAAAGCGCAATCTTAACTTGTGCAATTGTTGAATTAGGTGAGTTGTAGATTGCTTGCGCATCCTTTAAAGCTTCGTCATATGCATCTCGCTTGTCGCGACTAGTCAACTTATACTTGTCACTAGCTTCAACAGATGTCTTTTTAGCAATTTCTGCCTTAAGACCGCTCTTGTCTGCTGCTTGCGCAATTGCGATATCTTTCTCAGCCTCTTCAGGTGTGTTAGCTAGAGTAAGCTTAATGCCAGACTCCTTAGCATCTTTAGCTGGAATAAAGCCATTGCCGATATACTTTCTCACTTCAGCGATGCTATATACGTCTCCTGCAGGAACATCAATGTAGGCCGAACTAATATGGTAGAAAAGCTCTGCCTTCTTCTCTGCAGGTACCCAAATATACATTAGACGATCAACTGAAAGACTTGAGCTAGCTGCATTGGTTGCAGCATGAGGAATCACAACCTTTGAGGGATTACCATCAATACCATAAACCGGCAGATCGCCTTGTTCAGTTATTTTGATATAGCTATAATGCATATCATCGTAGTTAAGCAACTTCATCTGCTTGCGAGGCTTAACTCTGTTACCTGGAATGTATGAGTCTTCTTGCCCTTTAATTCTGTAAAAATATACAGGTGAATCATCATTAGAGGCGGTAAAGTCATCAATATAGCTGGCCGGAATGGCGATATATTGGTCAACTTCAACTTTTTGCCCCTTCTTATAAGTCACATCGTTAGCATAGCCATCCTTGGTATAACTAGCCGTCTGCTCAGTGACGGTGACATAAGTTTCTTTAGCATAGATAGTTTTTCCATTAACTACGCCAACATTGGCAGCTTTGATATATTTATTCCTGCCGATACGATAATACTTAGTACCCTTAATAGTCTTGGTTGAATAAAATCTAATTAGAGAATTCTTCTTGATGGTTGACGTCTTTGCACGCTTGCCATTGCTGTTATAAACAGCTGAATTGTAATCTAGTCGAATATAATCTTTACCGTTGATTCGACCAATGGCTGTAGCCTTAATGTATTTATTATTTCCTACTTTATAGTATTGACGTTTATGAATTGTGACAATACCATAATTCTTGAAAATTGTATTAGCTTTAACAGACTTAACATAGTTTCCTTTGGCATTATACATTGAGACTATAGTATCTACTGTTGTAACAGTAGATTTTGTAGCCGCTTGAATAGCTATTGTTTGATTCTGCGCAAGTGGAACAATTGGAGCAACTGTCATTAAAGTTGCTACTGAGATGAGTGTCAATTTCTTAGAAAATTTCATTTTATACCTCGATGAAAAAAGACGATGCACTGCATCGTCTTTTTCTTAATTAAGCTAGATAGCTACTTTTTAATAAAAGTTTACAGCCTTAATGTAACGCTTGTTGTTATCACGGCAGCCTTCGATGCGGTAGTACTTCTTACCGTTCTTGAACTTCATTTGACCACCATAAGTAGTTACAGTTTGACCTCTGTACATCTTACCAGTACCTGGGGTACGACGGTATGATGACCAGTAGATGTAAGCATTGTGCTTCAAAGTACGCTTGTTACCTGTAATGTTAGTTACACGTACGTATTCATCCTTGTTAGCAACCTTGTAGTAAGTTTTACCGTTGATGTTTACAACAGTTGGAACGATGTCAATGTTGTTGTAAGCATAGTACATGTGACCTAAGTATTGACCAGTCTTGCTGTAAGCTCTTGAGTCAACCATTACTGGAAGAGTCTTAACGTTAGTGTCACCTGCTGGCTTAACAAGTGATGAGGTCTTTACCCAAATTCCACTAGTTGAAGCATCGTTCTTTGACTTAGTTGAAACTTGTGAGTATGATACACCGTTAATTGTCTTAGTTTGATCAGCAACGTAAACTTGTTCACCGTCTTTGAAAGTAGTTGAACCACTTAAAACGTTGTTACCGTAAATGTTGTAAGTTGCAATTGAGCTTGCACCGTTAGCATATAAAGTTTGTTTTTGGCTTGAAGTAATCAATACTGTGTATGTTACAGTAGTCTTCTTACCAGTCATACCAGTAGCAGTCAAAGTTACGTTGTAGTAACGACCTGCTTCTGAAGTGTTAACTGAGCTTGAAGCTGAAACTGAAGCATAAGTAGAGTTATCCTTAGTTTGTTGAGCCCAAATTGAAACTTGTTCACCGTTACTGTTCACAAAGTTAGTAGGGCTAAAGTTAGTATTTACAGCAACTTGGAATACGTGACCATTTAAGCTATCAGATTGTGGTTGATTACCTAGATTCCACTTAAATACTGGATTTGCAGTGGTATCAGGAGTTGTGCTAGCAACTGATGGAACAACTGGAATTTGAATAGTTGCAGTTTGATTGTCACTACCCTTAGCAGTTAATACGATATTAAATGCTGATGAAGGGATCTTATCAATAACTTGCTTCTTAGTTTTACTATCTGTCTTGGTAGTAATTCCGTATGTTGCTAAGTCCTTTTCTGAGAAGTTAGGTGAAGTACCTTGACTACTGTTGCTTTCATGGAACTTAACTGCATTATTAATGGCGTTTAAGAAAGTAGAAACTTCTTCTCCGCTCTTAAGACTAATAGTGGTACGTACCACGTTACCATTTGGATCAGCTTGAGTAGCTTCTCCAATAACTTCATTGTTAAAAGTAAAATATGGTTTATTTTGTGGTGCTTGTACTGGAGTTGTGGTTGTACTAGTACCAGTTGAAGTAGTTGGTGCTGTGAAACTAAAATCTGCCGCATTAGCAGTCATAGTTGAAGCAACAACAGGTGAAACTGCCAATAATGCAGCAGCTGCCATACTTATTATTCTTGTATTCTTTTTCATAATTATGTGGTCTTTCCTTTCTCGAATGGAACGAAATTGCAGACAATTCACTCATCTGCATCACCTTAATTGTAACGCCTTTATTTTTTTATTTATAATTTAAGGCTTACACTTCATAATTTCTTAAGGCTTTCTTATGTTTTCCATTACACCTATATCATAACCTATTTTCTCCAAATTTGAATTACAAAGTACTTACACTTAATTGTGAAATAATTACAAAGTTATAACAAAAATTGCAGTCTTTTTGCATGTTACAACCTATACGATTTAATTCAAGAATCTGGTATTTTTTGCTTTCCAATCGAGTAGTTTAATCTTCACCCAGAAACCATAAATTCCGATTGTAATAATTGTCAGAAATAGCCATTTAATCCAATTTCCAAATAAACCCCAAGCACTTCCGATGAACTTCATTCTTCTACCTTCAATTACAGTGTGGTTAATCTGCCATCCATATACCATACATACTGCCCATGGATAGCAAATTCCTAGTGTGAAAAACGTAACTAGGAAGCCGAGAATATACCACCCAAGCAAAGCGAATAAACCTCCATCAAAAAATGAGGTTCTTCCATGTTTTGTTTCCATTTTAAATTCCTCCATAAATTTCTCTAGTTAATTGTAGATCTTCTATTAAAAAATTACACAAAAAAACTCAGGTCCATGCAGACCTGAGTTAAAATTTATTGGGTTAGCTGGATTCGAACCAGCGCATGATGGTACCAAAAACCATTGCCTTACCACTTGGCTATAACCCATCCTTCAAACCTTTTACTTGAATTGGTTCTAGAAGAATGATCACTTGATCACTCAACAGTAATTAGTATATGGGAAATGGAAGTAAAGGTCAAGGAAAAATTTAAAAAAATTGAATTGTTTTTGCAACTTATCTCTTAGCTGCATAATTAGTCATAAAAAAAGCACGACAACAGTCGCGCTTAAATTTAAATTATTAGTCTAAAACGATTTGTCCTTGTGAAGCCATGACATCTCTAGTTAATTCATGGATTTGACGATCCTTGATGATGTTTTCAGAATCCTTAATATAGTCAATAAACCACTTTTGCTTAATATGGATGTCGTATGCTCTACGATCTGAGTAAACTTCGAAGAAGAGCCATTCATTAGCATTTTCTTTATTGCTTGCTGCCATCATAATTTCTACGCCAGCTTCTTGAGCCATCGCACGACGCATTTCTTTCTTAACAATATCAGCAAACTTATCATGCATCTTGTCTTGAATTTCAACCTTAGTAAGACGAACTGCAAAGTCATTAGCGTATGAGTTAAGAGCTTCAACTGGCTTAGTGGTAATCCATTCAGGATTCAAATCATAAACCTTCTTATCAACAGCCATCTTATCCATTACCTTGTTATAGTGGTCAATGTAGTTAGCAAGACTGTGTTCTTCATATGCTTCCGAATTACGGAAAAGATCAACTACATAGTTAGTTGTACCTTCATCGCCTTCGTGAGCACTAGCGAAGAATAAGGTTCCATCTTCAACTGGGATAGAATTTTCAAGTTCTGCTTCTTGTTCACTAACAAAAGCTTCAACGTCTTCTTTTTTTATATCAATTTTAGTAATTCTAAAGATTGGTTTATTATCCATTGTTCCGTCCTCGTATTTCCATAATCTCTATCTTCTATTTTAATGTTCTTTGCAAAAAAAGGGAGATTATTTAACTCGATTTAGGCAAAAATTTTTAAATAATTTGCTAAATATTTTGTAGTTAAGCTCCCTGGTTGCTTAATTAATTCCTCTGGCCGACCTTCAGCCACAATATGTCCACCATTGTTTCCTCCACGTGGTCCAAGATCAAGCATATAATCTGCATTAACAATCAAATTCAAGTCGTGACTAATTGTAATAATAGTTGCACCTTGGTCGATCAACTTTTGCATTACTTCTACTAAGACTTTGACGTCAAGGGGATGAAGTCCAATAGTTGGTTCATCAAAGACAAACAAAGTATCATCTTGCTTACGGCTAAGGTGCGTTACTAACTTAAGGCGTTGAGCCTCACCACCAGAAAGAGTTGGCGTATCTTCACCCAAGTGCAAATATGACAATCCAACTTCCTTAAGCAGCTTAAGTTCACGTTCAATCTTTGGCACTTTCTTAAAGATCGGAATAGCTTGTTCAACATCAAGATTTAAGACATCAACAATCGACATCCCATTCCACTTAACTTCTTCAATTTTTTTGTTATAGCGATTGCCGTTACAAGTGGTACAAGTCTGCTGCATATCTGGCAAGAACTGAATATCAAGTGTCATAATCCCTGTTCCACCGCAGGTTGGACAGGCTCCTTCCTTATTATTGTAGGAGAAGTAACTAGCCGTATAATGGCGCTTTTTAGCAAGTTCTTGTCTTGCAAAAAGCTTCCGCAAATTATCCATAATTGAAGTATAAGTAGCCACTGTAGAACGCGTACTTTTGCCAATTGGACTAGCATCGACACTTACTACACTATTAATTGATGAGGAGAAATTTTTAACTTGCTTAGGTAAAGTTTCTTTCTTTGCCTGAGCCTGAATCGCAGGAACAAGTGAATCTAAGATCAAACTGGTCTTTCCTGCTCCTGAAAATCCAGTTACCGCAGTTAACTGATTAAGTGGGATTTCGGCATGAACATCTTTCAAATTAAAGTAGTTTTCAACATCAAAACTGATCGCTTCATCATTAACTTTATCAGCTACTTTTCTAGCATGAAGCTTAGCCTTACCATTCAAATATGGCGCAATGAGTGATTCTTTATCTTGCTTGATCTCGTTAGGAGTACCTTGATCAAGAATTTGACCACCCTGTTCACCAGAACCTGGGCCAATTTCAATAATTTCATCAGCAGCTTTAATAATATCAACGTTGTGATCGACAACAACTAATGAATTTCCTTGATCAACTAATTTTCTTAATACCTTAATTAAGCCATCAACATTAGCTGGATGAAGACCAATTGAAGGCTCATCAAGAACATAAAGCACACCAGTTGTTTCAGTTCTTAAAGTTCTAGCCAGCTGAATTCTTTGAAGTTCACCAGTGGATAAAGTATTCCCTGCTCTTTCCATGGTGAGATAATCCAAACCTAAATCAAGTAATGGTTGTAAATTATCTGTTAATTCGGTAAGAAGTGCCTTAGCCATCTTATGCATTTCCTGTGGAAGTTTATCAAGGACTTGCTTGCTAAATTTTGGTAGATCACCAAGCTGCATCTCTTCAACTTCAGCGATGTTTTTACCATTAACAGTTTGTTTAAGAAGTTCAGGTCTTAGGCGAGTACCATGACAAACTGGACAAGTTGAATATGAAAAGAATTCCGCAATTCTCTTTTGTGCTCGTTCACTCTTACTGCTTTTAGCCGAGCGAAGAACGGCCATATGAGCATTTTCATACAAAGCATTGAAATCGTGGAATACTCGACCAGTACCTGAAAGAAAGTCCATTTTGTATTTCTTTTCGGGACCATTTAGGACAAAATCTTTTTCCTTTTCGGTCAAATCTTTAAATGGAATATTGATTCGAACTCCGGCATGCTCAGCCACGCTCGGCATGAAATTTCGACCTGGCAGACTCCATGAGGCCACAGCCCCATCTTCAATCGAAAGATTAGGATCAGCGATCAACTTATTTTCATCAAGCTGACGAACTTTTCCAATACCACCACAATTTTCACAAGCACCACCAGAATTAAAGGCAAAATCTTCAGCACTTGGAACATAAAATTGTACACCACATGTTGGACAAGTAATTAGGCCCATTTCATCACCAGACTTTGCCATTGCTTCCGCAATATCAAGGCTTGTTGCGACTCTGTGCCCATTTGGACATACAGGTGAACCAAGACGAGAAAAAATTAAACGTACAATGTTAAAAGTTTCGGTGGTTGTCCCAACTGTTGCACGTTCATTTGGCACACTTGGACGCTGACGAAGAGCCAAGGCTGATGGAATATGCTTCACGCTAGTTACATCAGATTGTGAGCCTTGCTTAATTCGTCTTCTCATATAGGTTGAAAGGGCATCAAGATAACGCCTTGATCCTTCTTCATAAAGAATTCCCATAGCCAAACTTGACTTTCCTGATCCTGATAAACCAGAAATAGCAATAAATTTGTGTAATGGAATATCAACATTAATGTTCTTTAAGTTATGGACGCGACCACCGCGCACCTCAATTTTCTTTGGTAATTCCATTTGTATCCTTCTTTTGATTACTCTGATATTTTCATATGTGTCAATTGTATAATTTTTTGAATTAATTTAAAATCTTCCTAATATAAATAAAATAGACTGTAACGCGGAGTTACAGTCAATACTTTTATTAATTAAAATGAAGAACGCTAGGATCAAATGACTTTGTATTTTTCACACAAGTGTACATCATCATTTGTGATAATTGCTCATTCAAGAGTTCGATCTTTGCTTCAGTAGCTTTTTGTCCATCATTAAGCAGCTCGCTCAAAATTCCGCGACCGATTAAGATCACATCTGCGCCAAGAGCGAGTGCCTTATATGCATCATAACCTGTCATAAGTGAACCATCGACGAAGATAGTCATACCAGTATCACTAAGTGCGTCTTTAATTGCTGGTAAAACTTTTAGTGGTGGCACGCCAAAAGGAACACGGCCGTGGTGGTGCGATACCACGATAGCTTTAGCACCTGCTTGATAAGCCTTAACAGCGTCTTGAACAGAGAGAACACCTTTAGCAACAAATGGTAAGTTAGTGGCCTTAACATACTTTTCTAAATCATTAAATGAGATAGGACCAAGTGGGATGCCATCAACAACATCATACTTTCCATTGTCACCTGGAACGTGGTCAATGTCCATGCCGACTGCTACCGCACCAAGCTTTTCTGCCAATTGCAATTCATCAATAATCTTCTTGTGGTCAGCAAATGGCTTTACGATTCTGATTGTATCGCCAGCATCTTTGACAATTTCTTCATAATCTTCATTAGACTCCATTCCAATCCAGTTAAGTACATGCATATTCTTAGCTGCACGAACTTTTTCTTGCATTGGTTGACGACTCGGATCATCTAATACTTTATTTAAGTGCGAAACTGCCGCAAGAGTTAATGGCGAAGCGTATTTTCTACCAAAAATCTCAGTTGTTAGATCTGGCTCAACTGAATCAATTAAACGCATTTCGACCAAAATATTGTCGAGATATGCTCGATTGTGAACATTGGCATCGTCTGCTCGGCCACTTGTCACAGGAATCATCCCTTTAGGACCAGGCCATGGACTTGGAGTGTTTTCGGTTTTTACAATATTTTCTTTCTTGAATGATGCGCCAGTTGCAGCATCTACTTTATTTTCTTTTGTCATATTCATCACCTAAAGATTATTATAGAAGATTTACAATTTTTTCGTCAAAATTATAATTTAGGCTAATACTTCATTAGCATACTATCCTTTTTGTGGCTTATTACTATAATTGATTTTATTTTTAGCTTATAATGTAATCGATTACACAAAAGGAGAAAGATTATGGCTATAAAACTTATCGCAATCGACACAGATGGCACACTTTTAAATTCAGACGGGGAAATTTTAGAAAGCACCAAAATCGCAATTAAAAAGGCTTTAAATAAGGGAATTAGAGTTGTTTTATCTTCAGGACGACCAATCGATGGCCTAAAAGGCTACATGAATGAACTTGAAATTATGGGTTCAGGCGAATATGTAATAACTCTTAACGGTGCAATTGTTCGAAATGCAGACGATGATATCATTAGTGAAAATTTGCTTCCTAATAGTTATTACCGAATTTTGACAGCATTTGGACTTGCAAATAAGATTCCCTTTAATATTGTTGATGCAAATTCTCGCATTATTACCGCTGACCATAACGTTGATCCGATGATTTATCAACAGGCATATGAAAATCAAGATCCACTATATATTCGAAATCCTGAAGAATTGCCTGAAGAAAAGATGCGGATTGCTAAGGGATGCTTTGTTGGTGATTCAGATATCTTAGATGAATTTGAACCCAAAATTCGTAAGGAATTTAAAAAAGATTTATCGGTTATCAGAACTGATCCATACTTTCTAGAACTATTTGCCTTACACGTTAACAAAGGTAATGCTTTACGAGAATTGGCAAGTAAGCTTAACATTACTCAAGCCGAAATTATGGCAGTTGGTGATGAATATAATGATATCAGCATGTTTGAAAACTGTGGCACTAGTGTTTGCATGGCAAATGGTGATGAAGAAGCTAAAAAAGCAGCTGACTATATCACTTCTTCCAATGATGAAGATGGCATTAGCGAAGCTTTTGATAAATTCGTATTTTAAATTAAAAAGAGGATTGGACTGAAAAATTAGTCTAATCCTTTTATATTTCTTTTCAAAAATTATGCTATAATCGCCAGATATGGAGGCAAAATATGAAAAACCATAAAATTTTAAAAGCAGTTGTTGCATTAGCAATCGCAGTTATTCCAACAGTTATGCTTAGTCAATCGGTTTCTGCAAGTAGTAGCAAAATTACACTCAAACAAGGTTTTAACAACTTTCTTGTTTATCAAAAAAATGGTAAATCTGTATTACAAAAGCAAGATGTTAATGGTAGAAGTATGACTGAAGCAGTTACTGTTAAGCCTGGCTCAACCATGAAATATTATGGACAACCAATTATCATCAAGACTAAACAAGACATTGAATATAGTTATGATGCGCTTAAGTTAAATCCAAAATTAATGAAAAAGCATAGTATTGAATACGTCTATCAACCTGCCCCTTATGTCAACATCGGTAATAATCACTATCTTAAAGGACAAAACATTGCGTCAATGAATGGAAAAAATGTTTTAATTCTTGGAAGCAATGCTTACATTTATAATAAACGCGGTCAACGTATTTCTTATAAGGGACAAAGAGTTATTCCTAAATACTCACTAATCACTTCTTCTAGCAAATCACATAAAGCAACAAAAAGTGATAAATTTATCTTCTACACTAATCTTTCACAAACAAAGAGTAGTGCACTCAAGATGTATACTATTCGCGGCAGTAAATATTACTACTTAGGAAGCGGTGCTTACATTAATGCTGGTAACGTTACATTAATTGATGGTCATTCAGTTTACCAAAACGGTGGCAGCACAACTATCAGAACTTCAATTAACTTACCTGTTTACAACTACAAGTTAAAGCAAACTTCACGTATCATCAAAGCTGGTCAAAGACTCAAAGTCGATGGTTTAAAAGAAACCGGAAATGGTGATAACTCGACACTTTACTTCAAGATTGCAGGTACTAACGGTAAAAACGCTCAATACTTATACTGGGGTGATAGTGGCCAATACGGTATCGATGATCAAGATGTGACCGATGAATACATGGGTAACTTTACATTTGATACCCGACTTAGATAATTTAAGATTATATTCAAAAAAGGCTTGAGATTTTCGTCTCAAGCTTTTTCTTTATTATTCCATATTTTCAGCTGGCCAGAAGTATGATTCAAATTTAGCCTTACCATCATTGAAAGTAAGTTTTACCACACTAGCATTACCAAAGCCGCCAAATTCATTTTCGTCAGTTTCTTCACGAACATAGCGAGCTAAAATATCACCATGTCCAACAACCAAAGCTGTTTGCCCATCTTCCATTTGATCAAGGATAGTTGCAAGTGCACGTCTCATTCTTGCAACAACATGTTCATTAGTTTCCATAGTTGGATCAACATTATCATTACCATAATTCCATGGCAATAAAAATTCATCACGACCTTCAAAAATGCCGTAACACTTTTCACGTAAGTCCTTTAAACGAGTGTAATCCATCTTGTGATCAGTGATAATTTCAAGCGTATCACAAGCTCTTTCTTGAGTTGAAGAAAAAGCAAAATCAAACTTTACCCCATTATCCTTGAAATATTCACGGGCCTTTTCAACCTGACGAATTCCACGTTCGTTTAATGGTGAATCACATCTGCCCTGAACCTTATGATAATAATTGAAATATGTTTGTCCATGTCTTACTAAGTAAACTGTCTTTGTCATTCTTATTACCCTCTTTAAATTATGGTCTAAATCCTTGATTGTATTTACTACTGTTAACTACATAACTTGGCACACTAATGAAATGCATTGAATAAACATTTGAAGTCTTCGAAATACTGAAACCGAAGTAGTTATAATCGCCATCAGTATTCTTTGAACCTTGAGTATTAAAGAGGTCTCCTGCATGTTCCCATTCACGATAGTTACTCTTCTTAGCGCGGCCACTTTCACCGCTACCAACATATCCAAAGATCATTTGCTTAATACCAAAGTAAATATTCTTCTTCATTTCAGTCATAGTAATAACCGGACTATTAAGTTTAAAGCCGGCCATATCTTCAACAAAATTATCGTCTAGTTTTAAGCCGTTATTATGACAAGCATTAACAATTCCTTGAACATAATGATCACCATTATTAATACCGCGACCAGCCTTAGCATATTCAGTTGCAATATCAACAGCTAACTTTTGCGTACCTTCACTATATACCCAAGCTGGAAGACCAAGCTGACTTCTTGCGCCATTAATCAAATTTAAGGCATACTTACCTAACTCTTCTGTTTGTTCAGTGGTTAAATTATCAAGATTGATCTTAGTCTTATTATCAGCGGCATTTTCACCTGCTTTAATTCGACTAAAGTCATTATCTTTCATCCCCTTCATACAAGCGGCAACAAATTTAGAACTAGGCTTACCTTTATAAGCATTTAAAAGAGCGGATCTAGTGTAGGCCTTCGGTAAAGTGATTTTTGCCTTTACATATGAAGTGGCAGCCTTTGCATCTTTCGCAAGAAGCCAATGTGAATTATCTCCAATTTTATAAGCTAATTGTTTCTTACCTGAAATCTTTAGATAGCGTTTTGCAGTATAACGGTATTTTTTCTTAGGAGCAGCGTAATATTTTGACTTACTTCCATTTACATTATATAAACGAACTCGCTTATTTCCCTTAACATTAATGTATTTATTACTTGCCGCTTGTACTGATTGAGTATAGTTAGTATTAACAGTGTTATTAACTGCACCTAATCCCGCTAATGCAATTGCAATACTAATAGCTGTTACTGTTTTTTTAATTCGCATAAATCCTCCATGCTTGGTTATTTAAAAATAATTATAAAATAAAAAGGATTTAAGAACTACCCTTTCTTAAATCCTTTCTGTGTAATTAAATATTGAATTTTAGTACCAGCCATTTGCTTGCCAGAAGTTCTTAGCAGCAGTCCATGAGCCGTAACGTGATTTTACGTAGTTATCAGCAACTCTTTCTTGGTTAGCAGCTGAGTAGTCACCACCAAGGTATGCTGAAGATAATTGATACTTACCAACGTATTGACCATTACGTGCTGAGTATGAACCACCAGATTCACGACCAGCAATCCAAGCCTTAGCACTAGCTTCTGAACCACTAACATTAGTAGTATATGCGTTTGAAGCAACTACAGGTGATTGTGATACTGGAGCTTGAGTTGAAACTGAAGTGTTTTGAGTTTGAGTATTAGCTTGTGTTTGAGCTTGAGCGTTAGTTGAAACAGCTACAGCCTTTTCAGCCTTAACCCATTGATTCTTACCAAGATCGTACCATTTGTCGCCTTGTGCGTCATACGCAGTCTTGATAACTTTCCATGAAGTGTTTGGTGCTAAAACTTGACCAGTTGCTGCACCGTTTTGGTAATTGTTGTATACAGTAGTTGAAGTATGTACAGTGTAAACTGCTGCGTCATTTTCAACAACAGAAGCTTGTACATTATTAGTTGTAGTAAATGCAGCTGCACCAACTAAAGTAAATGAAGCTGCGGTGATTGACTTAGTTAAGATAGATTTAATTTTCAAAAAATTCTCTCCTTAAAAATAAATACTCTCAGGAGCTATGTCATTGTTTGTATCTGTGTTTATTAATCGCTCCTGATTTACAGCCTATATACTACATGCTGAAAATTTCAGAACCATAACAGAAATATCACTCGAGAGTTAAAAAAATATTACTAATATTACAAAGTTGTAACAATTGTAATATTAGTAAAACAATTCATCGTTATTATCGAATATGCTCAAGTGTTGATTTATCAAGACTTATTCGGTTTTTGTATAACGAAAGAACATATATTTGGCAGTAAAAATTTGCGATACATCAGTTTAACAATGCAAACATTTAGCCACGAAAAATATTCTTTTCAATTTGTTTTTTCTACTTTTTATTGAATTATTGAAAGATACCATGTAATTATTTGCAGTAAGAGCTATAATTAAGATAGATTTTTTCAAAGTGAGGAATAAAACTATGACTAAATACGTTGTTAAATTAAATGAAGAAGATTTACAAATGCTCAAGGATTGCCACAGTAAGAATCCTTCAATCATGAAAGCTTTAGATGAAGCTAAGGAAGAAAACTAATTATTTTTCTTCAATTTGGGGTCGGCAAATCCGGCTCCATTTTTTATTGAACAATAAATATAGTAGGGAATAAATATGAATATTAAAGCTGCTTTTTTTGACGTAGATGGAACTCTTTTTTCTCACAAGACCAATAGCATCCCTCAAAGCACAAAATTGGCCTTCCAAGAAATGAAAAAGAATAATATCTTACCCTTTGTTGCTACTGGTCGTCACATCCTGGAACTTAATCGTCTCCCGGTTAACGAATTAGAATTTGAAGGATACGTTACTTCAAATGGACAAATCGGACTCGATCATGATCAAAATATTATTTTCGACCATCCAATTGATCCTGAAGATACCAAAGTATTAGTAGAAGAATTTAGAAATAAGTCTCTTCCACTTAATTTTGTAGAAGATGACAAAATTTATATCAACTATATCAATCAAGATGTTGATATCACTTTGAAAAGAATCCTATCACCTTTGCCTGATATTGGTGAATACGATGGAAGGAAAATTTATCAATGTATGACTTATGGCGATGGAACTGCCGCTCATAAACTAATGGACCGACTTCCTCACTGCCGTCTAACTCAATGGAATCCACTTGGATTTGATATTGTTCCAAAAGATGGTAGTAAGATAGTAGGAATTAGAAAAATGCTAAAGCTTTATGGCCTAAATGAAGATGAAATTATTTCCTTTGGAGATGGCGATAACGACTTAGAAATGCTTGAAAATTCGGGCATTGGTGTAGCTATGGGAAATGGTATTGATGAATTAAAGGAAATTGCAAATTACGTCACAGATGACATTGAAGAAGATGGCATTTATAATGCACTTAAGCATTATGAGGTGATCTAATGAAAAATCTAAATAAAAACTATCAAAAGGTCAATGATCTTCTCGCTCACTGTCTTCAAGTTTTGATTGTAATTGCACTTGGACTGTTAGGAATTTTAATTGCTATTTTAATTTTTAGAGAATTATATGTTTTATTCCAAGCAATTTTTGCAACTTCAATCGCTGACAGAAATGCTAAGATCATGGATGATATTATTGTCTTCTTCTTGTTCTTCGAATTTGAAGAAATGATTATTGCGGCTCTAAAAAATAATGGTCATACCAGTATTTCATTTTTGATGGGACTAGGAATTACCGCTCTTCTTAGAGGTCTGATCACTGCTCATACCAATATGATGGAAGTTATTGGTAGTGCCATTGCTATTTTAATTTTGATTATTGGAATGGTTGGCTACAATAAATATTTTAAAGAATCGTAGAAAAATTACTTAGATAGAGTTTTCCTTCTATTTTTACAATCAAACATTATTTTACAGTATACAAAAAGCTTAGCCAGATGGCTAAGCTTTTTGAGATAAGTTATTTAGAACCTTTCTTATCAAAAGAAATTGGCAGTAACTTCTCGGTAATTGAAAGTACATAAGTTAAAAGCTGATCCTCAATTTGCTCTATTCTATTAAGATTATCGCAATTCAGCCACTTTGGCTTATGCAAACAAATCAAACCGTTTGTCTTTAAGTTGCTCGACATTGGTAGATGACGTTTTTGGTAACAGTCATTAGATTTTTCCTCAATAATTGGAACTGCCTTAACTGCGTTGTTCAATGCAGCTATGCGCATTGGGCTTGAAACAACTAAATACTTATTTTCTGAGTACGGAGTCTCAATTATTGCTCCGGGAAGAAACTGTGTATTCATAATACTTACCTCTTTCTATATTTATATCACTCAGGTGACATCGTGTCACAGGTAATAGTATAGCATGTTATAACATAATTTGAAGATTGCTTTAGAAATTCTTAATAAGCCTTATGCCTTACCTCTGGTTTCTTCCATGCACACAGAAAATTTTATGTGCATTGCGTGTGCATAATTATTATTTTTGCAAAAAAATTAACCTTTACTTATCTTCAACTTATCTTCATAAAGCATTGATAAATAAAGGTTAATTAAATTTAATAATATAAGTTTATGCCAAATGGCAGGATCGAACTGCCGACCTCTTCTTTACGAGGGAAGCGCTCTACCAACTGAGCTAATTTGGCATATTTCTAACAAAAGAATTATACCAAAAAACTTCCTAGAAATCCAAATTTCTATTTTAATAAGCCCCTGTTCTTTAAGTCATCTTTGAAGTTTTCAAACTTTTCAGTATCGTTAAAGCGCATTTTAGCAAAACTATTCATAAAACGTTTTTGATTCCAGCTAAGTCTGCGTGATGGGCGAATCTTATCAATATGCGTAAAAATATCATCATGAAGCTTCTTACGCAACTTCATATTGCTTTTTGCTTCATCAAAGCGAACATGAAGTTCATCAAGACGCTTATTAATCCGTTCATCCCACATCTTAGTTGTAGCATGGAATCTTCTCACACTTATAATAGTAAGAACTAGATCTGTTCCCATAACTAAAACCACAATCGCAGCAAGTCCACCATGGGTTTTCATCTCTTCCCAATTGATGATTCTTTGAACAAACGGTTGAATAAACTTAACAAGTAAAACAACTCCGAAGCCCCAGAATAATGAAATTACTGGTGCAACGCGTCCTTGGATATTTCCCCATAAATGTGAATAGTCCCATAAAACCATGTGGAAAACTTTTTCAAGAAACAGACTAGCCACATATTCAAAAATTGTCGCTACCACAATTCCGACCAAGAACAACAAAATAATGTTGTCTTGAAAGCGATATGTACAAATTAAGATTGTTGTAACTGCAAAACCATAAACTGGACAATATGGCCCAAAAAGAAATCCACGATAATCATAATGATGATCCTTAAGTGAACAATAGAATGTCTCCCATAGCCAGCCAATTACTGAATAGGTAAAAAATAAGACAATAATCTCCGATAGTGAATAAGGCATATGTTTCAACTCCTTCTATCATATTATTGTCTCATATAATTATGCTAGTTCCAATCTAAATATTATTGCCACATATACAATTATGTTACTTCCAGTCTAAACAAAGTTCTTGTTTATGTAAAAGTTCTGGTAATTCATCACGATCAGTTTCATGCTTTGCAAGCTTAGCACCAGTAATTTGATTAGTGAATGAATCGATTCTCTTATTAGAATCACGCAAGTCATAATAAGTTGTTACAACTTGATCATAATCTGCTAAATCCTTTACATTAAAGTCCTTTGAATATTCATTTTCAAAAGTCGTAAATTTAAGTGGAAGACGTGGCTTCAATTGTGGTGCTTGGTCAGGTACACCAACTTGCATTCCTAAGATTGGGAAAGTCAATTTTGGAAGGTCTAATTCTGCAAGCATTTCAAGCGGATGATCATTGATGGTACCAAGTGGCACATAACCAAGATCCATGCTTTCTACAGCATTGGCCACATTTTGATAAGCCAACAAGGTATCTTCAACAGCTTGGAAGAAAATATCAGTTGTGTGAACACGACCATCATCTTTTCCTAATTGGTGACGAATTTGTTGATTACGGTAAAGATCAACTACAAAGATGAATAAATCGCCTTCTGCACCAACATACTTTTGATTGCAAAGTTCACGAATTTTGGCACGTTTTGCTTCATCGGTAATATGCATCAAAGTTGCGTTTTGCATGAACATGCTGGTTGGAGTTTGACGAAAAACTTCGTAGAGCGTTTCTAATTGCTCTTTAGATAAAGTTTTATCCTTGTATTTTCTGATTGAGCGGTGGTTAAGTTGTGCATCTATAGTTGAATTATGTATCATTTTTCTTCCCTCTTTTTGCTTACTAAAGATTAGTATACAACTCTTCTAAAAAATAAAAAATGATATTAATGAATTTATCTAAGACAAATAGAAATTATCTGATTAAAACTCTATTACTTGAAAACTTAATTTAAGAATAAAAAAGGCATCACCGAATCTAATCGGCTATGCCTTTTACATCGCATTAACGCAACGTTTCATCTCTTCAATATCAAGGACGCCCTGAGCAAATTCTTTTCTAATCAGCTCATCTGGTAAATACTCATCATACTTATCAAAAACCGGAACTTCCTTAGGATACACTAAAGTCATCGGATCAAAGTCCTTATTTGCTTCTTCTTTCAAAATCTTGAAAAATTCTTCTTCATTTGCATCCATCGCAAATTCCATGTAATAAGGTCTTGATGAATTAAAGCCGCGCAAATTAAGTCGATCGGCACACTTAATTCTAAGCAATCGTTCAAGTGCTAAAAACGCATACGAACCAGTCCAAGGGAAAAATGCCCACATTTTTCCACCTAAATTAATTAGTTGCTTATCAGGAAGTCCTGCAATATTAGCTGTATCACGCACTTGAGTAAGTCTAGCTTTCGCATTTTTCATCAAATATGGATACATATTTGTTTCAGATAGAATTTTTCTCATTCTGTGCAAAATATGCGGATGAATATCACCAGGTACATCCCCAAAATATGCAGGAATTCTACCTTCAACTCCGTGACAATAGACTTGATGACGCTTGCGGTCAATATCTTCAACCACCCAAACGCGACCTGCAATCGCAATCTTATCACCAACAGGTGGCGGCTTCACAATCGTACCTAATTCTTCACTACCAGCATGAACACTAAATTCCTCGTTTTCTTGAAAAACCGCATAGAATTTAAAGTTATTAACAACTCTTTCCCCAGCCAGTCCAAGAATTAAGCCCTTATTTTCAGTCCACTGAATATGATCAGTTTTAATCAAATTTTTGAGTAGGACCTTATAATCTTCCTGACTAACATTGTGAAAATATGACAAGGTTAAAACTCTTGAAGCCAGCTCTGCCGGGGTCATTTCTCCACTTGCTGCTAAAGTACTCATTGTTTGATGATAAAGCAAACTGTACGGCAAGCGATTAGGGTTAGGTGGTTCTACCCATTTTTCCTCAATATATAGTTGAACTAATGCAATTCCTTGAAGTAGTGACCACGGAATTAAATCTGGCAGCATCGTTCTAGATTCTGGATGTTCTTCTCGCATTACAAAATGCATTTCTGGCGGTGTTCCCCGTCTACCCGTTCGTCCCATTCTTTGCAAAAAGCCTGAAACTGTAAACGGTGCATCAATTTGATAGGCTGCTTCTAGTTTTCCGATATCGATTCCCAATTCCAGCGTTGCCGTAGCACATGTAGTCATATAAGAATCTTCATCTTTCATCGCCTGTTCAGCAGTTTCACGCAAAGCTGGCGACAAATTACCATGGTGAATCAAGAAGCGATCTGGTTCATGGTTATAGCGGCAATATTCACGCAGCTCCTGACACACGGCCTCACATTCTTCACGACTGTTGGTGAAAACCAGCGACTTTGCTCCTCTAGTGTGTTCAAAAATATACCCAATTCCCGGATCAGCCAACTCCGGTGCTTTGTCAGTTTTAGCTTCCACAATTTCTGCTGGATCAAAGTCCTTGCTTGAAGCCTGCGGATCGGTTTCATAAAAATGTTCCATTGAAAGACGCCATACTTGACGATCATTTTGAGCTCGTGGTGCCACCGTATCATACTTGCTACCTGCACCTAAAAATTTACTTGCATCATCTAAATTTCCAATTGTTGCTGAAAGTCCAATTCGTCTAGGATTCACATCAGCCAATTTCGAGATTCGTTCAATTAAAGAAAAAGTCTGTCCACCACGATCACTACGCAAAAAAGAATGAAGTTCATCAATTACGATAAAATTCAAGCCATGAAATAGACGTGGCACATCCATATGCTTATTAATCATAAAGCTTTCAAGTGATTCAGGTGTAATTTGTAAAATACCTGACGGCTTTTTTAACATTCGTCTTTTCTGTGACTGTGCTACATCTCCATGCCAGCGCCAAACTTTAATATCAGCAGGTTCACACAATTCAGTTAAACGATCATATTGGTCGTTAATCAAAGCCTTTAGTGGTGCAATATACAGAACTTGAATTGAGTCAGCTTTTTCTTCACTAATTTCTGACAGAATTGGAAAAAATGCTGCTTCGGTTTTTCCAGAAGCAGTTGATGCTGCCAAAAGCACATTATGATTAGTTGTAAAAATTTCTTCGGCCGCTGCTACCTGAATCGGACGAAGATTTTGCCAATTATGTTCATAAATATAGTCTTGAATAAACGGAGCATAATGATCAAATACGTCCATAATTCATCTTACTTTCTTTAAATAGTAAATTCAGTATAATCATCCTTCTTATCATCTGAAACTGCTTCAGATTTAGTGTAAGAAAATTGATCTGAATTAAGTAGTTCTTCAATGTTGGTTTGTGGATTTTGCCAAACGATATCAAGTAATTCAATGAAATCACGAATCACTTCACGCGGAGTAATATTCGTATCCGCACCTATTCGAGCATATTCAATCTTGATAAATTGGGCTAAATTATCATCAGTAATTGTGCGTTCATAGCCATAAAAACCAGCATGCATATCGGCCAACTTCTCAGTTAAAACTAGCATTTCTTCTGCAGTCAATGGATCAAGTTTAATTACTGGCGCATACATATCACGAGCTCCTGCCTTTGAGAACTTACCTTCTGAAAGACGAGAACGCAATGCTTCATAACTGTATACACCACGTCGGCGATCTTCAATTGATTGCGGAGTTCCTGCCATAATAATGCCAAGATATTTGGCTTTACCTTGCATCGCATCATTATACATAGTAAGGATTTTTTCATAGTTATATTGACGACTAATTGCATTTGGAATTTTGTAGATATTAACCAATTCGTCAATCATAATCACGAGTCCAGCATAACCAGCTTGCTTGAAGAAACTAGCAAACAATTTCAAATATTCGTACCAGTCATCATCAGAGATAATGATGCTTACACCAAGTTCTTTCTTAGCTTCAGTTTTATGCGTATATTCTCCGCGGAACCACTTAACGACTTTAGCCTTGGTCTCATCATCGTCTTCTAAATAAGCGTGATAGTACATATTCAAAATTTTAGCGAAATCAAAACCATGCACCATCTCACTTAAATTATTGATAACATCATAGATTTTTTTATCCATTTCTTTTTCAAACTTTGGATCATCATCTGTTAGACCTGTTTCTTGGATAACTTCGTTTTGCACAGAATTTATCCACCGGTCAAGAATTAAAGTTAATGCCCCACCTTCTGGGCGAGTTTTTGTGGATAAATTTTGAATTAATTCACGATATGTTGCTAACCCTTGACCTTTTCCACCTTGAAGGCGTCTTTCTGGGGATAAATCACCATCAACAACAACGAAATTTCGATCCATGACATAGTTTCTAATGGTTTGAAGCAGAAAACTTTTACCTGAGCCATAGCGCCCAACGATAAATCTAAATGATGCTCCACCTTCAGAAATTACATCAACATCGTGTAAAAAGGCTTCAATTTCACTTTTACGTCCAACTGTTACATAAGGAAGTCCAATTCTTGGAACAACCCCACCCTTTAAAGAGTTAAGCACAGCCTGTGCAATTCTTTTCGGAACTTTCCGTTTTTTCTCTGGCATTAATATCACTCCATTATTTAAACATTTCATTTAGATCATCAAGATAATCCTCAACGATTATTGGCTGATTTTTTTCATCAAATTCAACGACAGAATCACCGATCTCATCAAAAAGTTTTTCATTGATATTATCAACAACAATTGACAACATCAAATGGTGACTTTTCACGTAATCTTTATATTCTAAGCCTTTAAGCAAAGCCTTGACTAGATAAAGCTCGTCAGGATCTAACCCATATCTTTCGCCTTCTTCAGTATCTTTACTTTCTATTTTATCTTGCTTATCTTGAACATTCTCTTTAAGATCTTCTTCATCAAAGCGTAATTCATCCTCAGTTAGCAAACTATCTCTAGTCACTGATGCATCCGAACGAATTTTATTTAAACTTGAAAAATCAATCTCAACTTTACGCTTTTCCTGTTCCTTTTCAGATTCATAATTTTTGATTCCAGTTTCGATTACTTCTAAAAAATGCTTTTCCATTGGCCGAGCTTTTAGCGGTCTCCCTAAAGAAAATTCTTTTCTTAGAAGTCGATCAATCTCATGCAAAAAAGTATTAATTTCACTTTTCTGATTTTTTATTGGATAGTAAGCCTTTAAGTAGCAGTGCCCATCTTGGTATGAAATATGTCTTACAGGATCGAGATCAAAGTCTTCAAATTTACTCTTTCTTTGATAAAAAACTGCACCTGCAAATAGTTTCTTACTTAAAGTACTTGCTGTAGCTACATATTTACTGAAAAAAGATCTTCTCGGTTCAAGTTTAAGTGCAACAAGACTTTTCCACACATAATAAACAATTTCCTCAAATTGCTCACCTAATTTCTTGTAAGATAAACAATTCTTTAAATATGTGGATATCCCTTCTAAAACAGCAAAAATTTCCTTGGCAGAATATTCTTCAGGTTTAAGTAAAACTTGATAATTATGATCTTCTGCCAATTCCTGCTTGAAAGCTGCTTCAACCGCCTCATAATCAAGTTGGTAGTAAATCACATAGTCTTTCAACCAACTTTCAACATTAACTAACATCCCCACATCGTAAATTAAAATATACTTATTAATAAACTCTCTTAACTTACGAAAACTTTTCTTTGGGTCATCAGCCACGTCGTTTAAAAGTTCATAAACATAGACATAAGCATAAGAGGTACTAATCTTTTCAAATTTTCCCTTACGAATATTTTTGCGCCAAGTGAAATAAGTTCGCAGCTGTGAAATTTTCATATCATGATATGTTGGATAATATTGCTTAAAGTTAACCTTTTCATCAAAATCATCCTCATAATCTTTCATGATCACCGCTTGATGATAGAAGTTCTTTTCTCTCCCCATTGATGGAAGCAGGCTATAGTCATACGCCTCTTGCATCTTCAAAATTTGGTTAGGAACATTTGAATTATTTTTTCTTCTAACTTTACTGCGAGGTTTAATTGCTTGGCTTTGATACTTATTATCGACTTTTTCACCAGGGACAAAAATATATTGACTATTGGAAACGTCCACTTGCTCATTCTTGTTCATTGCAAGCTTAAAAGCATAATCAAGTGCCTGTTTAACCGTCTTTTCACTTGCCTGATCAAGCCAAACACCAACCCAATCGTTAGCTTTCAAGCGAAAGGCTGAACTAAAGCCAGGTAAATCACGAATCATATCTGAAAAAGATCCACATCTTAAATCTAAAGTTGAAATATAACCATCTTGATCCATACCTGCATTAGTTTTTTTAATTCGAGACATCATGGCAAAATATGCCCCATCTAATGGTGATTCTAAAACATATAACTCTGTTGATCCCGGAATTGCTGGTTTGAATTTCAAGCCAAACTTTTGATAAACATAACGACTTAACTCATTAAAATTCAACTTTCCGGCCTCCATTCGTACGTACGTTCTGAATATTATAGCAGTTTTACCACTTATTTTGAATAACTGTTTTTAAAATACTTATAGTTATCTTTTAGTTATCTTTTGAAATTGTGTAGTTATTCACAACCAATTATGTTATTCTATATTTGTCAAAAAGCATGAAACCGCTTTCTGAATTTGAGGGAGGAAGAGCTACTATGAGTACAAAAGAACGATATTCACAAGATGAATTAAGAAAAGCAAATCCAATGTTTAGTCGAGTTCGCTCAACTATCGAAAGTGCATTCTATGGTAACAATGTTCATGAAATTACTAGTGTGGCCGAAGCCTATAACTTGGCTAAACAGCAACCTGGCGTCATTGTTACAGACTTACCAATTTTACATACAAAAGAATTAGGTTTACCACAAGGTGCAACACAACTTGTTTACAATCACGGTAAAATTTTAGGTAGAACTGCTAGTGCTCGTCACTTTACTGACGATCCAAACGAAGATCCTGAAGCATTAGCTGGCAACTTACGTGAAGATATTTATAATGGCCATAATCAAAAATTTTTGAAGGCAACTGTTTTGGTAGGACTTGACCCTACTTTCACTGTTAAAGCACATGTTATGATGCCTGAAGATCAAGCATTCAACTTACTTTCATACATATTAAACTTCCATTTCTTCGATGACGAAGCAGAAGAGATGTACAAGAAGTCTAAGTTCTATGAAGAACCTGACATTTATTTCTACTTCGATCCAAATACTCAGGATCTAGATTATCCAAAGGGCTTTGGAGTCTTTGATGCTCCACATAACTGTGCTGCCGTCTTTAACCTTCGCTACTTTGGTGAACTTAAGAAGGGTACTTTAACCTTGGCATGGGCAATGGCCCACAGACATGGTTATACTGCTTGTCACGGTGGTGAAAAGTCATTCCACTTTAAGGACAAGGATGATAAGGTATTCGCATTCTATGGCTTGTCGGGTTCAGGTAAGTCAACATTGACTCACGAAATGTACGATGGCAAGTACGACATCACCGTTCTTCACGATGATGCATTTATCATTTCACGTGAAGATGGCTCATCGGTTGCCTTAGAACCTTCATACTTTGATAAGACTCACGACTACCCAGCAGGTCACCATGAAACTAAGTACTACACCACTATAATGAACTGTGATGTAACATTAGACTCAAATGGTAATAAGGTAATCGTTACTGAAGACTTACGTAACAACAATGGTCGTGTTATCAAGACCCGTTACACTAGTCCTCACCGTGTTGACTTTGAAAAGGCACCTATTACCGCTTTATTCTGGATTATGAAGGATGGTTCACTTCCACCACTACTTAAAATTGATGATCCAGTTCTTGCTACTACTATGGGATGTACTCTTGCAACTAAGAGAACTTCTGCAGAAAACTTACCAAAAGGCTTCGATATGAATACTTTAGTAATTGAACCATTCGCAGACCCATTCCGTGCATACCCAGTATCCGGTGACTACCGTGACTTCAAGGAATTGTTTACCAAGCGTGGAGCAAATTGTTACATCTTAAATACTGATGCATTTATGGGTAAAGATATTCCTAAGGAAGTTACTAAAGAGCTTATTGAAGGTTTGGCTAACGGTTCAATCACTGATAAGGATTTCAAACCATTCGGTAACTTCAAGGGTGTTAGCTACTTACCTATCGATGGTTACGAGGTACACCTTGACGATCCTGAATACCAAAAAACTTTGGCAAGAAGAATGCAAGATCGTCTTGATTGGTTAAACAAGTATGATGAAGAACATCCAAATACTCCAATTCAAGAAGAAGCTAAGAAGACTTTGGAAGGCATCATCAAGGAATTAAGCTAATAAATTAGTTAAGTATATATTTTCAAACATTATATATCATTCTCTACATAAAAGAGGAAGGCATTTGTCTTCCCCTTTTTCTTTTGATTAAGTATACTTGCTGATCAAAATTTCATATAGTCATCTTCTCGTATATCTTGATATTCAAATTATCGATTTTAACAAAAAAGTCCGCAACCTTTCGTTACGAACTTTTTCTAACTATTATTTATCTGAGAGGGGAAATTTAAAAATAGATTATTTAATCTTTATCAGCTTGCTTGTAAGAAGCAATGATTTCTTCAACTAATTCTGGATCATCCTTCAAACCAGTAGTTTCAACGATGACATCCTTTAAGTCTTCATCCTTAAGCATTTGCATTAACTTGACGCTTTCCTTGTCATTTGGTTCATCGAAGTGGTAAATTCTACCAACTGTTTCCATCAAAGCATCGTAGCTAAGGCCTCTTTCCTTCAATTCACGAATCGGACGAATGAATCTTTCATTGTATCCTAGCTTACGGATTGGAGTTCTACCTACACGAGCAATGTCATCTGAGATGTATGGATTTTGGAATCTGTTAACAATCTTGTTGTGGTATTCTTCAAGACTTTCTTCAGTAAATTCCTTGTTCCACTTGTGGTAAAGAAGTGAACGAGTTTCTGCTAAGACACGCTTTACTTGCTTCAAAACAACTGGATCTTTAATGGCTTCACCAATTGTATCGTAACCAAGACTTTTACCAGTATAAGCAACCGTTGCGTGACCAGTATTTACTGAGAACAATTTTCTTTCAATATAAGGTTCAAGGTCTGGTGCATAATCAACGCCCTTCAACTTGATATCTTTATTCTTCATTTGGCTTTCGTCAATTACCCATTCCTTGAAGTCTTCAACTGAAACAAACAACGGATCATCATTGTGTTGAATTGGCACAATTCTATCAACAGCTGCGTTAGGGAAACCAACGTACTTATCAATTTCAGATTTAACGTCGTCATCTAAATGCTTGTAGACCTCTTCTTTAAGGTGTTCTGAACCACCGATCATGTTTTCACAAGCGATAACATCGATAGGCTTAGTGTTGCCTGACTTAACTCTAGCAGTCAAACCTTCTGCAATTAATGGAGCGATGATTGCTAAGATCTTAGGACCAATAGCTGTTGTTATGATGTCAGCATTCTTAATTGCTTCAACAACCTTTTCTGGATTCTTAGCATTGTTAATACCATCAACGTTAGAAACATGAATCTTCTTTTTACCAGGAGCGGCCAATTCAATATCATATTCACCGCGCTTGTTCAATTCATCAATAATTGTTTCGTTAACATCAACGAAATCAATTCCAAAACCATTATCAGCTAAAGTTTCACCAATAAATCCACGACCAATATTACCTGCACCAAAATGTACTGCTCTCATTCTTATTCTCCTACATTCTTTAATAAATCAATAACTTCTTGTGGTGATTGAGCGTCAGCTAATTTGGCAACGTTGGAAACATCACTACAGAAAATTGCTATCTGTGACAAAATATTCAAGTGTTCATTGTTCAAACCAGCGATTCCGAAAACAACTGTAACTAGTTGTTCAGCGCCGTCGTCATTTGGATCACTGAAGTCAACTCCCATCGGAATTTGGACTACAGAGATGCCAGTTTTCTTAATGAACTTTTTACCATCATCAGTTCCGTGAGGGATGGCAATAAAATTACCCATATATGTTGAAACATCTTCATTACGAGCAATCATTGAATCAATGTATTCTGGTTCAACACAGCCGCCATCAACTAATAATTGTCCGGCCATTCTGATTGCTTGTTCACGTGTTGGAACATCTTGATTAAGTTTGATCATACTTGTTTCTAATTTCATTGAACTCATCCCCTTCTAATTCAACTTATTAACGATTTCACTTAATTTCTTATCCTTAAGCAAGTCATCAACTACAACAATTTGAATATTGCTGTATCTAACGGCTAAATTCTTCTTAGCAGCTGGTGTAACAATTAATAATTCACTTGGCTCATCTTTAATTTCATTAATTCTTAAGGCCTTAACCGGAATATTCTTACCAGCCTTCTTAATTTCATCTTTCAACAAGCTTGTTGCCATTGTTGCACTACCAACATGTTGGTCATGGCGGATAAAGATAATTTCTTTTACTTTACTGAAATCGATATTTTCAAGTGAACCCTTCTTCGGCTTATCCTCTGGCTTTTCTGATGGCTTATCTTCGATTTGGGACATTGCCTTAAAGTTAGCAACAATAGTGTCATATTTTGGACTACTTAAGAAATTACCTACGGCAATGTGCATTGCGTGTGGTGTCTTTTGAAGAGCTCGATCGGCTAATTCTTCTTGAGTAACAACCAATAAACCATTTTCATCTTTCAAGTTTCTAACCGCGATATTAGTTACAGGAATATCAATACCTGCTTTCTTAAACTTGTCACGAAGTAATGAAGCACCCATTGCGGAAGATCCCATACCAGCGTCACAAGCAAAAATCACTTTATTAATATCTGAATATGATTTGATAGTATCTTGAGCATTTTCAATATTTTCAGTTTCTTGACCTTTAGATTCAGCCTTCATAGCTTGCATTTGAGCTTGTTTTTCTGATAAGTCACCACTGTCTTCGCTCTTATCAGCTTTCAAAATAATTGCAGCAATCACAAATGAAACAATTGCAGCTCCTAAAACCCCGATAATGTTACCGAAGTATGAATCTTTGGCTGAAACAAGCAAGATAGCCAAGATTGAACCTGGTGAAGCAGCTGCCTTTAAACCACCGTTAAAGGTTGTAAATAAGAAAGTACCTGTCATACCACCAGCAATAGTAGCTAAAATTAATGAAGGTTTCATTAATACGTATGGGAAGTAGATTTCGTGGACCCCACCGAAAAATTCGATAATTGCAGCACCTGGAGCTGAACTCTTAGATCTCCCTTTACCGAAGAACATAAATGCAAGAAGCACTCCAAGACCAGGACCTGGATTTGATTCCATTAAGAAGAGCACCGACTTACCAGTATCAGCAGCTTGTTGAATACCTAACGGAACTAAAATTCCGTTACCAATTGCATTGTTCAAGAACAATACCTTTGCTGGTTCAATAATAATGTTGGCAAATGGCAACATATGAGCACTAATAATTGCGTTAACACCAACTCCTGCCCAGTAACTTCCCCAAGCCATTACTGGTCCGATAATGAAGTAAGCAAAAATTGCGGCAATCATTCCCAAAATACCAAGTGAGAAGTTGTTGTAGATCATTTCAAAACCAGATCTGATCTTATCTTGGAAAACATCATCAAGTTTTTTAATTAACCATGCACTAAGTGGACCCATAATCATGGCACCTAAGAACATTGGTTGAGTTGTTCCGACGATAACACCAATAGTACCGATCGCACCTGCGACGGCTCCACGTTCTTCGTCGACCATCTTACCTCCGGTATAACCAATTAAAAGTGGTAAGAGGTAGCGAAGCATTGGTGAAACCAAATTGTTAATATCTTTGTTTGGGAACCAACCGTGTGGATACATGAATAAAGCGGCAGTTAACCCCCAAGCAATAATGGCAGCGATGTTAGGCATTATCATCCCTGACAAAGTTGTTCCGAATTTTTGAATCTTCACTTTAAAAGAAGATTTCTTTTTTACTTGAGCCATAAATTTTTCCTCCCTTGAAAACTTACATTTTTATCATAGATTTAAAAGTAAGCGTTTACAATGACACAAAAATAGAACTCTGGCACAAAACTGTGCCAGAGTTTATAATGACGTTAATCGCCTAATAATTTACTTTTTATGTTATTGAAAAATTCACTAGCAATTGCCTGTTTAATTTTGTCCTGATCTCCATCCGTAAATAACTCAAGATTACTATCATCCATGATAATCATACTGGAGATTAGATTCATTGCTGCTTGTTCTTCTTTAGTTAGTTCTCCCGGACCAAGCATTAGTAGAATTCTTTTTACCTGAATTTCGTTATGGTCCATTGCCTGCATCGTTATTTCATTATCTAGGTCAAAAATGGTAAATAAACAGCGAGAAATTTCCTTACTACTAGTATGAAGCAGAGCCATTTTACTATTTGGCAAACCAACTGGAGCCAGGCGGACACGTTCAAGCAATTTCTTAACTACCGGTCGCCTTTTCTTAAGAATAGTTGAATCAATATGTGCCAAGCATTCCTGAATCACTGCAATTAAATCTTCCGAATTATCTTTAAGACGCTGGACGCGCACTCCATTGACTAATTCAGCACAAAAGAGCGCATTAATTGACAACTTATTAAGTTGATCAACCAAATCTCTGTTACTTTCAACTTCTTCCTGCTTACTTTTTAATGGATACTTTTGTTCATATGTCCGCAAGTAATTTTTAATTCGACTTATTTCATTATCCAGTAGTAACGGACTTACTAATTGATAATCCCGAGAAAAATTATTTAGTTTGAGTGTAGATAAAATCAAATCATAACTTGATAAATCCAAATCATTGAGTTTTGATACTCGACTAATTTTAATAGCTTTAATTTCTGGAAATTTTTGCTTTAAGCGAGCACTAAGAATTGCGGAAGTACCAATACCATTTTCACAAACAACCAAAGCTGAAAAATCTCGATTGCTTTGACCGCTCGAATATTCTTTAGCAAAGTAAAGCAAGATTAGCTGCATTTCTGAACTTGTCAGCTCAATCCTTTCAAAATATTGTGGCCAATAGCTTTCAATTGCTTGATACAGATCCTTGAATTTTTCAGTTAAGACTGCTAAAGTTTCAATCTTACTATCTGGTAACAAAGTCACCCGTTTTTTCATTAAATTATAAATATGTTGTGTGAGACGTTTAATAAAAGTAGGATTTTTTTGAAAATTGAATTTAACTTCATTAGAAATTGCTTCAATAAATTGCTTAACTTGAATAGAAAGTTCAAGTTCTTGATCATTATCATACGACAGTGAGAAGTGATGATAACTAGCAAGCATGGTCTTATTGGCTAGATAATTAATATCACTTTGATTTACTTTTAATTGCCGATGTGCAGCATATAATGCAAAGAACCGATAAACATAGCCCTGATATTTTAAGGAATTTTTTTCCTGGGGAATATCTTCTAAGTTATGACCTTCTGCTGCACGCTTAATAGTTGTCGCAAATACTAAAATCAATTCAATTATCTGCTGATCTGTACTTGTTTTAATTTGATTAAAAACACTTTGCTTTAACAAATCATATATTTTTACTAATAAATCTCGATCTATTAAGCTAAGAAAAATATTCGAATTATTCTCTTTTTTATTTAAATATTCAAAAAAGTCATACTCATTAATATTATCAACCAAAATTTTAACAAATAATTGTCGACGAATTTTTTCACTAGTTTCAAGTGAGACGCCGACACCTTTTTTACGAACTAATTTGATCTTATATTGAGCCAAAGATTTTTCAACTGTATTCAAATCATTTTGAATTGTTGCCTCACTAACTTTTAGATCTAGCGCCAATTCAATTATTTTGTGCGGCTCATTATCTATTAAGAGCATAGCGGCAATCGCATTCTCTCGATCGGAAATTGACATTACGGTTTGTTCTTTAACTTGTCTAATTTCTTTCTTGATTTTTTCAATATCCTGTAAATCACCTTTAAGCTGGTAACTTCCTTTATGATTGATAATCTCCAAATTATTTTTAAGCAGAGAATTCTTTAGCTCACTAAACTCACGGTATAGTGTTCTCCTACTAATATCTAATTGCTCTTCCAACTCCTTGCGACTTACTCCACTAGGATTTCTGGTTAAAATTGAAAGTAGCCTTTTTTGTCTATCTGTTAAAAACATGTACTTCCCCTCATCTTTTGATAGCCCTTTCATTATAAAGGAGATTTAGGCAATAAAAAAGAGCCTTCAAGAAGGCTCTCTCAAAATTATTTATCTATATTTACTTAGTTTCTTCACCATCAAAGCAAGCAAGCATTAGTTCTTCGATTTGACTAATTAATGGAGATACTGGATTAGTTACAGTGTTTTGATCACCGTATGCTTCAACTGCCAATTCAGCTACCTTATTCTTAAATTCATTTTCGTCAACACCGTATTCCTTAAATGCTAGCTTAATATCAACTGAATGAGCTAAATCAATGATCTTTTGAACTAATTTTTCAACTAATTCATGATCAGTTGAACCTGTTAATCCAAGTGCTCTAGCAATATCTGCATAGTCTTTTTCAGCACGGTAAACTGAGTAGTGTGGCCACATAGCCAACTTTTGTGGACGTTTAGCATTGAAGCGAATTACTTGTGGAAGAGCAATTGCATCACTTACACCACTTGGAATATCAAATGTTGAACCAACCGTGTGGGCAATTGAGTGTTGCAAGCCTAAGAAGGCGTTGGAGTAAGCCATACCGGCAATAGTTGCAGCATCATGCATTCTCTTTCTTGCATCAAGATCGCCATCATATGAAGCCTTCAAGCTTTCAAAAATAATCTTAATTGCTTCAAGTGACCATCCACGAGTAAAGTCAGTTGCCATTGTTGAAACATAACTTTCAATAGCATGACCTAAAGCTTCAAATCCTGACCAAGCGATTAACTTCTTAGGAAGTTCTTGAACAAATTGATCATCGACAATTGAAACATCTGGGTTAAGAGCATAATCACATAAAGTATGTTTAATACCTGTTGTTGCATCTTTAATGATTGCGACTGGTGAAACTTCTGAACCAGTACCTGAAGTAGTTGGAATACATACTAACTTGACTTCATTTTCCTTTGGGAAGCGTACTACTCTTTTTCTGATATCAAGAAACTTTTGATAAGCTTCTTCAAAAGTCATTTCTGGATTTTCATAGAATAAACGCATTGCCTTAGCGGCATCCATGACTGAACCACCACCAATAGCGATGACTACGTCTGGCTTGAAGATGTTCATGCGGTGAACACCATCTTTAATCACATCGGTATCTGGATCAAGAGTTACAGCCTTAAATACTTCATATTCTTTACTGCCGCGACGCTTAGAAATAATGTCAGTAATTTCATCAGCAAATCCTTGATTAGCAACACCTTCGTCAGTTACGATGAAGAAACGATGAACATCTGGCATATGACGTAAGTAGTTTGCAGCATTATGTTCAAAATAAGTCTTAGCAGGAACTTTTACCCATTGCATATTGTCACGGCGCATTGCCACCGTTTTAATATTTAACAAATCTCTTGCACCAACATTGTGTGAGAAGGTATTGGCACCATATGAACCAGTTCCCAAAGTAAGTGACGGAAGCATGTTGTTGTAAAGGTCGCCAATACCACCTAAGGCTGCTGGTGAGTTAACCAAGATACGGCAAGCATCCATCTTCATAGCAAATTTCTTAATAATCTTTTGATCATTAGAGTGAAGACCAGCTGTATGACCGCGTCCACCATAATTTAATAAATCAGTACAAATCTTGAAGGCGTCGTCATGACTCTTAGCACGATACAAAGTAAAGACTGGTGATAACTTCTCAGCAGATAATGGGAAGTTCTTTCCAACGCCGCGATATTCGGCAATGATCACTTTAGTATCTTTAGGAACCTGTACTCCACAAAGTTGAGCAATTTCATAAGCTGACTTACCAGCTACTGGTCCTGCAACAGTACCACGTTTTGGATCAATAAAGTGTTGTTCAAATTTCTTGATCTCTTCTTTGTTTAAGAAGTAGCAATTCCAATTCTTAAATTCCTCTTTTACTCGATCATAAATTTGATCATCGACTACGACAGAGTTTTCTGAAGCACAAACCATACCATTGTCGAAAGTCTTTGAAAGAATAATATCATAAACTGCACGCTCAATATTAGCAGTTCTTTCAATGTAAGAAGGTCCGTTACCAGGTCCAACACCAATGGCTGGCTTACCTGATGAATATGCTGCCTTAACCATACCTGGACCACCGGTTGCTAGAATGGTTTGGACATCAGGGTGGGTCATCAAATCATTAGTTGCTTGGATACTAGGTTCTTCAATCCATTGAATTGCATCTTTGGGAGCACCTGCAGCTACAGCAGCTTTTTGCAAAATCTTTCCAGTTTCCACGCAACACTTTTGAGCTTGTGGGTGGAAGCCAAAAATAATTGTATTTCTTGTCTTTAAAGCAAGCATTGTTTTGAAAATGACGGTTGAAGTTGGATTAGTTACTGGAGTAACACCTGCAATAACACCTTTAGGTTCAGCAATCTTAACTAGACCTAACTCCTTATCTTCTTCAATTACACCAACTGTCTTTTCGTGACGTAAACTATTCCAAATGTTTTCACTAGCATACATGTTCTTGGTAGTTTTATCTTCTAAGACACCACGCTTAGTTTCTTCAACTGCCATCTTTGCCAATGGATATGCATTTTGTTCTCCGGCCGTTGCAATTGCCTCACAGATCTTATCTACTTGTTCTTGCGAAAAATTGGCCATTTGATCTAAAGCAACATGTGATTTTTTTACCAAATTATCAACCATGTTGTAGATTTGTTGATTTTTCTCTTCTTCTGTAACGATATGCTTTTCTTCTGTCTTAGTCATAATTGATTACCTCTAAGATCTACTAATGATTGTGAAACTTTTTACAATTCTCACTATATCACTTTCAAAATAAATGTAAACGATTTATTTTGAAAATTGTTTGATGCACAAACTATAATATCCTTTATTCCCTTACTAGCTTATATGTGAAAGCGTTATCTAAATTATTTGTTTGTGAATTAACAAACTTATGAATAAGATATATTATCATTCACTTAATTCTGGATTACTTTTAAAATTTCATTAAAAATTATGGAAAGAAAATCTATAGATGATAAAATATTAAATATATTGCAAAATTGGGGAGATTTAATGGTTGAAAAAAAATCAAATACTAATTCAGGCTACAAACGAACTTTAAGTAATGCCCATATCCAATTGATTGCACTTGGGGGTACAATTGGAACAGGACTTTTCTTAGGAGTTGGTGATAGTATTCACCGAGCTGGTCCTAGTGTAATTTTAATCTACATCATTGTCGGGACTTTCCTATTCCTTTTAATGCGTGCATTAGGTGAACTTATTATGTCAGACCTAAGCAAGCATACCTATATTGATTTCATTGAAAAATATTTAGGAAAAAATATTGGATTTATTACTGGTTATCTTTATTGGTTAAGCTGGATTACTTTAGGAATGGCTGAAACAACGGCTTTAGGGATCTACTTCCAATACTGGTTCCCTAGTTTGAAACCTTGGATTCCTGGTCTAATTACCATCGTAATTCTATTAGGTATTAACCTGATATCGGCAAAAGTTTTTGGTAATCTAGAATTTTCATTTTCAATTATTAAGATTGTTACCATTATCGCTTTCGTAATTTTAGTAGCATATCTTTTAATCACTGGTGGTAAAACCACCTTCGGTCCTGTAACTTTTGCCACTTTAAATGATCACGGTGGTTTCTTTGCAAGAGGTGGAAAAGGATTCTTGCAGGGATTTCAAATGGTTATCTTCAGTTTTATCGGGGTTGAATTAATCGGACTAACTGCAGCCGAAGCACAAAATCCTAAGGTTACTTTAAGAAATGCAATTAATCAGTTACCCGTTAGAATTATCCTGTTTTACGTATTAGCAATCCTTGCTATTTTATTAGTAATTCCATGGTCAAAAGTTTCTACTAATTCAAGTCCATTTGTTCAAGCACTTGGTGCAACAGGTATGAGAAATGCCAGCTCAATCATTAACTTTGTAGTTATTTCAGCAGCTGTTTCGTCTACAAATAGTTTCTTATATAGTGCTGGTAGGCTTTTATTCTCCGTTACATATGACAAAAAAGGCAAGTGGAATCAAACATTCGGCCACCTTTCTAAACGTCAACTTCCACAAAATGGTTTAATTCTATCAGCTATCTTAATGGGATTAGCACCGATAATCACCCTGATTATCGGTGACCAAGCATTTAACTTCATTTCTTCAGTTGCTACAAGTATGTTCTTAATCATTTGGTGTTTAATGATTTTAACTCACATGTCCTATCGCCGAAAAACTGATGAAAGTGAATTTCATGATTTCCAAATGCCAGGTTTTCCATATCTTGATTACTTAATTCTAGCCTTCTTTGTAATATTAATTATTTTATTGCTAATATTGCCAAGCTATCGAATTCCAATGATCTCTGCAATTTTAACTTTTGTAATTTTGTATATCATTTCAAAAATCTGGGATAAAGAAAATGCCTAAAAAAATAAGAGTGACTTTGATCACTCTTATTTTTTTATCTTATTAATTGTTTTTGCAGGTACGCCAGCAACAATCGTATTATCTGCTACATTCTTTGTTACAACTGCGCCAGCCCCAACTATCGCATTCTTTCCTACGGTAACGCCTGGTAAAATCTTTGCTCCTGCACCAATCCAGGCATTTTTCTTTATTTTCACGGGTTTTAAATCAAATTCTCTTCTATGTAGTGGATCAATTTGAGGATTAACAGTGATTAGAAGTGCTCCTGGACCAATCAACACATCATCCTCGATAACGATACCACCTGTGTCGACCATCGTCACATTAGAATTAATAAAAACATTCTTACCAATCTTGATATTTCGACCATAGTCCGTATAAAATGGTAATCTAATTTCAACTGATGAATCAATCTTCCGCCCAGTTATTTCACTAACAAGCTGCAAAACCTCGCAATTACAATGTCTTTGTGTATTTAAATTCTGCAATAATCTCTGATTTTGTTCAATTAATCGTCTACAGTTTTCGTCCATATTTATTTCCTTCTCTTTTCTTGCTAAACCCAAGTTTAAATTGTATGCTAAGCAATGTAAAAAACTTATTAATTATCTTTTGGTATAACAAAAAATCATGGTGATTATATGGAACTACGTGTATTAAATTACTTTTTGGCTACCGCACAAGAACTCAATATGACTAGGGCAGCCGAAAAACTTCTTGTTTCTCAACCAGCTTTATCTCGTCAAATTGCAGATTTAGAGGCCGAACTTGGAGTCAAACTTTTCATCAGAAAACCGCGTCAGTTAATTCTGACACCTGCTGGTCAATACTTACAGGAACAAGCTAAAGAGATTTTAACTTTAACTCAAAAAACAAGAGAAAATCTTCAATCTTCCGAAATTATCAGCGGAGATTTAACAATAGCTGCTGGTGAAAGTATCGCTATGCAGCGAATTGTTAACATCATCAGTAATATCGTTCAAGACTATCCAACTGTAAAATTCCATATTATGAGTGGGGATTATGAATACGCTGAAAGGCGTTTAAATATCGGCACAGTTGATTTTGCACTAATCATTGGTAACTTGCCGCTAGATAACTATAATAGCCTACAGTTACCTGAAAAGGACAGTTGGGGAATATTAGTAACTAAAGAAGATCCTCTAGCTCAAAAAGAATTTATTAAACCTCAAGATTTGATCGATCGGCCGATTCTAACCTCGCAACAAGCAGAAAACTTTTCAATTTTTGACAATTGGTTTGGCAACTATAGAGATAAAATGAATATTATTGGTACCTACAATTTAAGTTTTAATGGAACTTTAGTTGTGAAAAATCATGCCGCAGTAATGTTAACATTAGATCACTTAGCCAACACATCGGCCGATTCTGATTTAACTTTTATTCCACTAAAATCAATGATCCATCTACCATTAAATATTATTTGGAAAAAAGAAACTACCCTTTCTCCTGTTGCTCAATTATTCTTAGACCGTTTACGTGCTTCACTGGAAGCATAAAAAAACTGCTAATTACCATCTTATTTGATAGTATTAGCAGTTTTTTATTATCCCTTACGCGTAAATCTGCGCTTAAGTTTTTGCCAAATCGTCAAAGACTTAAGCATATGATCTGCTGGAATATACTTCCGAATCTCGCGCAAAGTTTTCTTTACTTCTCTGGTAGCGAAGATGAAATTACCATTTTGTCTGGTACGAATTTCAAATCTCGGAATATACTTTCCTTTAAATTTTACATCCGCAACAACATAGGTTACTTCGTTCCAAGGAATTTGAACGTAATCAGTTACATTGCGTTCATTATAAAATTCAAAAGCTTTATCACCGATCATTGCCTTACCGTAACTTGGTACACTTCTAAACCATGTAGCAGCTACCGTAAAGTCGACCCTTGTATTGATTGATTTGACCATTTTTGATTAAAGGATTCCCCAAAGGTGGAATAATACACCAACAACGAAAATACCGATAATGATCCAAATTGGTGAAACTTTCTTCTTCAATAACCACATACATAAGAATGTTAAAAGAAGTCCGGCTAATCCTGGGATTAATTGGTCAAGATTATCTTGTAAGGTAGTAGTCTTAATGTTAGTTAATTGCTTACCTTTACCCATATCCCATTGAAGAAGGGCATCTTGAATACCTTTTGCTCCTGCAGGAAGCTTGTCCCATTCGATGTAGCCACCCTTTTGAATAGGTGTTTTAGAAACAATTGGGATGAACTTAATGTTAACCCAACGTTCAATCAAGGCACCTAAAACAAACATACCCATCATTGAGGCACCACGGGTAACCTTTTGCAAAAGACCACCTGATACGTCCTTAGTAATTGCAGAACCGGCCTTGTAACCAAATTCTTGTGTATACCATAAGAAGCCAAGACGAATTAAGTTCCAAAGAACGAAGAATAAGATAGGACCAACGACATTACCACTTAAGGCCATTGAGGCACCTAAAGCACCAAGGATTGGACGGATAGTAAACCAGAATACTGGGTCACCAACACCGGCCAAAGGTCCCATCATACCAACCTTAACACCTTGTACTGCTTCGTCTTCAACGTCAGCACCGTTAGCTTTATCTTCTTCCAAAGCCAAAGTAACACCAAGTACAGGTGAAGCTAAGTATGGGTGAGTGTTAAAGAATACTAAGTGTCTTTGTAAGGCAGCAGCTAAATCTTTCTTATCTGGATATAATTTTCTCAATGCTGGAATCATTGAGTATGCATAACCACCGTTTTGCATTCTTTCATAGTTCCATGAACCTTGAAGGAATTGTGAGTGCCACATAACGTTAAAGCGGTCACGCTTAGTTAATTGAAATTTCTTATCAGCCATTATAAAAATCCTCCTCTAAGCGCCTATTTTAATAATCATCAATAATATCGCCAAGTGGATCACCAGTGTTTGAACTGTTTGATGCAGATTCACCGTTGCCACCTTTTGATTCAAGAGCTAAGTACATCAAGGCCAATGAAATACCGATAGCACCAAGGGCGATTAGAGTTAATTCTTGAATTGCTGCTAATGCAAAACCGATAGCAAAGAATGGCCAAGTTTCTTTTGAGGCCATCATGTTAATAACCATTGCGTAACCAACAGCTACAACCATACCACCACCGATTGACATACCTTCGCTCAACCATGTTGGCATCAACTTAAGCCAACCTTGAACAGTTGAGGCAGGAATAGCTAAAAGAAGTCCAGCTGGAATAGCGATTCTTAAACCTTGTAAGCAGACAGCAATCCATTGCCACAAGTTAATCATTCTCCAGTTACCCTTTTTAGCTTCAGCATCCATGATGTGAACGATAGCAGTAGAAATAGTACGGACAATCATAGTTAAGAACAAACCAGCTACGGCTAAAGGAATAGCCAAACCTACGGCTGTACCGACACCTGCCTTACCTTGACCACCTTCGATCAAGATAATTGCAGAAGCAACAGAAGCCAAAGCGGCATCTGGTGCAACAGCGGCACCAACGTTTGCCCAACCCATTGCGATCATTTGCAATGAACCACCTAAAATAACTCCAAGTGTTAAGTTACCAGTAACTAAACCAATTAAAGTACAAGCAACTAATGGTTGGTGGAATTGCCATTCATCCAAGATACCTTCGGTACCAGCAAGAAAGGCAACAACTAAGATCAAAATGATTTGAATAAAGTTAAATTGCATTTATTTACTCCTATTTATTCTTTTCGTCAAGTAAAGTTTGAGCCTTGTTTAAGATAGCATCCATATTACTTGGACTATCTGATGGAACTTTACGTACATCAAATTTAACGCCCATCTTTTCAAGTTCACGGAATGTATCAACATCTTTTTGATTCATTGATAAAACATTGTTTGCGTTAACGTCACCTTCACTGTATGACATTGAACCAACATTAACTTCCTTGATGTCAACTCCGGCCTTAATAGCTCTTAAAACATCTTCAGGATTTTCAAACAAAAGAAGTGCGTGTGTATCACCAAATCTTGGGTCCTTAGCAATTTCTTCCATCTTCTTAAGTGGAACAGTGTGTGCCTTAACTCCAGCTGGCGCAGCTTCACGAATCATACTCTTACGTAATTCATCCTTTGCAACGCTGTCTGATACAACAATTACACGATCAGGCTTCATTGCAGGAATCCAACCAGTTGCAACTTGACCATGAAGTAAACGAGAATCAATTCTTGCCAACACGTACTTGATATGACCATCACCTAAAACAGTTCCTTCTGGAATAGTCTTAGATGAACCAGTAGCTTTACCTTCAGATTGAGCCGGTGCAGCAGCTTCAGTCTTAGGCATCAAATCTGATGGTTTAGTTTTAATACCATCAATTGCTGGGGCAATTACTGCAGTTGCAATTTCGTGTGCAGTAGCCTTATCATTCATCATTCTTTCAGTCAAAGCCTGAACAACCATTGGTAAGTTCAAACCGCTAACGATTGCCCAATTATCATGACCATCGCTAAGAGTATTAGCCTGATTGAATGGTGTTCCACCCCATAAGTCAACTAAGAACAATACTTCATCTTGGTCATCAAATGAAGCAATTGCTTTTTCCATTTTGCCACGAACATCATCTGGACCTTCTTCAGGCTTTAAGATGACATGAGCAAAATTTGTTTGTTCACCAAAAAGCATTTGCGCAGATTGTGCAATACCATCAGCGAAACCACCATGGCTGGCTAAAACAATTCCTACCATGTTATTTCCTCCTCTAGATCAAAAATAAATCCTTTATTATTGTATCAAAAAACGCTTACATAAAAAACCGTTTTTTTGAAATTTTTTCAAATTTTCATTTTAATTTCTACACGTACAGAAGTTTAATACAATAACATTTTTAATCCAAAAATAAAATAACGTTATATTAAATTTTCAAACAGAAATTATTAAATAAAAGCAACGAAAAAAGGAACCACCTTCCGGTGATCCCTTCCTTGCATATTCCGTTTAGCTCCGGCTGTCAGACTCGAACTGACGACATCTTGATTAACAGTCAAGCGCTCTACCAACTGAGCTAAGCCGGAATATTAAAAAAGAGCGCGGCAGCTTCCTACCCTCGCAGGCAGTTGCCCACCAACTACTCTCGGCGTTAAGAAGCTTAACTTCTGTGTTCGGCAT
>NZ_CALPCQ010000003.1 GCF_943193025.1 Lactobacillus agrestimuris | reverse complement strand
ACTTCAAGTCTTTGTTCTTTATTTAATTTAGACATAGTAAAAGCCGTAAAAGTGTCTAACTTTTACGGCTCACTACACCTTTTTGAGGCTTATCAGACTTTTTTCATTAATATAATATTGTTTTTCCATCAATTTGTGTCTTTATTGGATGTGTTAAGACTTGATGTCTAGGTCTTTTTACAATGTCGCCAGCATAGATATAATATTTGGTTCCTTTAATATGGTATGTTTCCGCATATGTATTAGAAAATCCAACATTATTATCTACAACTAGTTTTTTGTATTTAGGCAATGTGAAAGCATTAATTGCTCTGTCATTAGGCCCTTCTTTTAAAGCATAGATATGTGATTGATTTATTTTCTTTGGATCTTGAACAACTACTGTTGCTTGGTTAGTAATGAGTTCATTTTGTTCGGTATTAATTGCTTTAACATTAATACATTTAATATATTTATTTTTATTAATCTTATAGTATTCTTGCCCTTTTATTATTTTATATGGAAGCCAATAAAGTATAATTTGTCTATTACTTGAATTTTCAGGTGGCAGATTAACGATTTTCATTACATAATAACGCTTTATAGCATTAGTCTTCTTAAGATTACCTGGAGCCGTAATTATCGTATTTTTTTTGATATAACTACCTTTTCCGTATACACGCTTCCCTTTATTGTTGTATACATAGGTATTGTGATTCAAGTATAGTTTAACAGTATCATCAGCTTTGACAGAACTAGTCTTAAAAGTAAAAATTGCTAAACCAAATAGAATAGTAAATAGATAGATTGATAATCTCTTATAATGTTTCATTATTTAACCTCACAAATGAATAAAAGTTCAACTAATTTATATTATTCCTCTTTATGAGATAAAAGACAATGAAAAAGTACTTAGTACAAATAAGTATGGTATTTCAAAATCGCCCTTATCTAAACGAAGATATATCTTATCACCAAATTTTTGGCTTTTCATTTTCTATTTTCCCATCTTATCTAATTGGTTCACCTAAATGACGTCCAAGCTTATATGCTTGTTCAATATAGTCATGACGTTTTAACAAATCCACATTATCAGACCATTGAGCTGTAATGTAGCCCGCATCAACCCACTTCATATAATGAAGAATCGCATGATAATGACCAACTAAATTATCAAATCGGAAACTATCACCCCAAGCAGTTGCAAGTAAAACTCCATACTTGTTGCCCATTAGGCCATAATCATCTTCATAAAAGCGATCAACAGCTGCCTTCATTTGGGCGCTCATACCAAAGTAATAAAGTGGTGTAGCAAAGACTACTGCATCAGTTTCTTCTAATAAACGAAGATAATATTGAGTATTTTTATCTCCTGGAATTGCACGATTATTAGCATCAACATGCATTGGAGTAATTGGATTCTTTGCGGCATCATAAACTGTAACGTCATGCCCTGCTTCTTGTGCGCCTTTAATAAAAGCCTCAGCTAAAGTAGTTGAAGTACCTGGACGTTGTGTACTACCTAAAATTACTAATACTTTCATTAAGTCTTTCTCCTTAATTAACTTCTGCAATAAAATCTTTTACCATTTTTTCAGGAATATTTACCATTCCTAGTGCACGTAATGGCATATTAGCAAAAATGGCTTCATTCTCTGGGCTTAACATCTTTTCTAGTTCACTACCTAAACCAGATGTTTGCAATGCCTTTTTTACAACTGGATCTTCACTATTAACAACTTCATTAATATAAGTATCGCGGTTAATTTTAACTGCCGGAGTTGTACCAATTGTTAAAGTAAATTCATTCTGAAGTCTAATGTCAGAAGCAGAAGAACCGACAAAAATTTCATAGCTTCCATTATCAATTTGCCAACTTGCCTTTTCAGCGTTATACCAAGCAAAATCTCGCCGAGTTAAGGAAAGTGTTACTTGTTTACTTTCTCCTGGTTCAAGGTTCACTTTAGTAAAGGCTCTTAATTCCTTCTTTGGCTTTTCGATAAAACTAGTTTTATTGCCAACATAGAGCTGAGCTACTTCTTTACCTGTTCTTTGACCAATATTTTTAATCTTAAAACTTACTTCAACTCTATTTTCTTTTTCAGAAATTTGTAAATTGCTATATTCAAATTCCGTATAACTTAATCCATGACCGAATGGGAAACGTACTGGAACGCCTTTAGAATCATAGTAACGATAGCCTACAAAAATTCCTTCATGATAATTTTCTTCTTTTTTGCTAGCGTTAAAAGTCAAATAAGTTGGATTATCTGCCAATTTAATTGGGAAAGTTTCGGATAATTTTCCTGACGGATTAACTTTACCAGTTAAGATATCCCAAGTAGCTTCACCAACTGCTTCACCAGCTAAATAAGTTTCTACAATTGCAGGTACTTGATCAGCCCAAGGCATTTCAACTACTGAGCCGTTTTCTAATACCACCACTACATTTGGATTAACTTTAACAATTTCGGCTAAAAGATGATTTTGATTTTCTGGTAAAGCAATTGACTTCTTATCAAAACCTTCTGTTTCCATTTCTTCTGGAAAACCAGCAAAGAAAATCACTTGATCTTTTTGTTTTGCTAAATCAATAGCCTTTCTTTCTAGTTCATTATCAGGTTCATTTGTAGTTAAGTCATAGCCAGAAGCATATTCCGCATTTTCAGGTGCAGCTTCAAGTGGCGTAACTAGGTGGTGAGCATTAACATGGGAACTACCGCCACCTTCATAGCGTGGCTTTTGTGCTAATTCACCAATAATAGCAATCGATTTTTCAGTATTAAGTGGGAGTTGTTGATTTTCATTTTTTAAAAGAATAATACTTTCATCTGCTAATTTACGAGCAAATTCATGTTGTTGATCTTTATCATACTCTGCTTCACTAGCATGATTTTTACCCCATTTTTCAACGATCTTTAATATTCGTAACACAGAACGATTTAAAGTAGCTTCATCTAATTGGCCTTCCTTAACTGCAGTCACAATTTCATCAACTGAAATTTGTCCTTTACCAGGCATTTCTAAATCTAATCCTGCTTTTAATGCCGCTACATGATCAGCGACTGCACCCCAATCAGACATTACAAAGCCATCAAAGCCCCATTCATTGCGAAGAATATCAGTTAAAAGATGTTGATTTTGTGAATTAAGTACCCCATTTAAACGATTATATGAGCACATGATTGTAGCTGGTTGGGCCTCAGTAACGATTCTTTCAAATTGAGAAAGATATATTTCACGTAAAGTACGTTCATCAATATTTGAAGATGAAGTAAAACGTTGATCTTCACGATTATTTGCCGCAAAGTGCTTTACGCTCACTCCAACACCTTTACTTTGAACCCCTTTTACATAGGCAACCCCCATTTTTCCAGCTAACAAGGGATCTTCAGAAAAGTATTCAAAGTTACGCCCTGCCAAAGGACTACGTTTAATATTTACTCCCGGTCCTAATAACACACCAACATTTTCTGCACTTGCTGCTATTCCCAGATTTTCTCCTAACTTAAACAGCATCTTTTCATCAAAAGAACTTGCTGTTAAAGCTGAACTTGGGAAACAAACTGCATCAACACTAGCATTGATTCCTAACGCATCAGCACCATCGGCCTGCTTTCTTAAACCTGATGGTCCATCAGTCATCATCATTGATTTAACTCTGGGAACACTAGCAGTAAACCAGAAATCCTTTCCTGTAACTAGTTCTGCACGCTCTTCAAGCGTTAAATTTTTTACAAAATCAAGATCTATTTTTACCATAAAATCACCTCATAATTAATCTGCTGAAAAGAAAGTAGCCCTTTGACTTTTATGGGGAGCTAACCACTCAATAAAAAGATCAAACCATTTACTTACTTGAAAATTAACCTGTTTTTGACTATTACCTGTTCTTAAGTCGGCCAACGAGAGACCATGACCACCCTCATTAAAAATATGAGCTTCAAACGGAACATTTTTATTAAAAAGAGCTTGCTCAAAATCAATCGTCCCCTGCACATTAACAACTTCGTCCTTTGCAGTTTGCCATAAAAATGTCGGTGGTGTAAAAGTACTAATATGTTTTATAGGATTTACTTTATCCAATTGTTCTTCTGCCGGATCAACTGTTCCGAATAAAGCATGACGAGCATAACTCATAATCTCTGGCATTTTAGTATAACGTGAATTACCTTTATCTGATAAATCATATGCGCCATAACCTAACATTAAATGTGTTGGGCGATACAATTCTTTAGGCTTACCAACTAACTTTTCTAACCATTCTTCTTGCCAATACACACCTAACTGTGCCGCAATATTAGCTCCCGCCGAAAAACCACCGACACAAATATAATTTTCATTAACACCCCAATCAGTCGCATGTTCTTTGAGATAGCTAACTGCTTGAGCCAATTCTACTAGAGAATTTGGAAATAAGCTTACTGGTTTTTTGGGAAGCTGATCACTACTTTTGCCCAGATAATTATCTGCACCATCAGTAGCATAATGGACTACCACCACATTAAAGCCTTCATCCAAAAAGCGTAATGCGACTGCTTCATCTTCACGAAAAGAAGTCATCATAAAGGCTCCACCGGGACAAATAATCATAGTTGGAAATTTACGTTGAGGATCTATTTCTTCACTACGTTCTTGAAGATAATATTTGGCATAAGCTCCATGACTGCCTAAGTCTTTTTTGAGATACTTCATTATTGTCGCCTCCTAATATTATTTACCAATCAATATAAAATTATTTTATTAAAGTATACATACTTATTGTAATTATTGTAATTAGATTTCTTGCTTAAAGTAAGTAGGCACTTTAAAGTATAATAGTAGACAAAAGTATAAATTAAAGTGGTGGGAATAAGTGACTAATTACAACTTTCATATCTAATTACCTTCTAAAGGTAATTGCAGGCAAATGGAAAATTTCAATTATCTGCGCACTTGAAATTAAAAAATATCGTTACCTAGAATTACTTAATTTGATACACTTACCGAATGATCTAGAATATAATATTTTAGAAAATGGTAAAAATTTATCTGGTAGTCAAAAATAGAAAATTAATATAGTTCGGGCTTTATTACCAAATGCAAAAATAATTTTATTTGATGAAGTTACGTCTAATTTAGATTCTGAGTCAGAGTTAGAAGTTATGAATCAAATTGAGAAGATTAAAAAGGATCATACTATTTTGGTTATCGCACATAAATTAAATACAATAAAAAACCTCGAAATTCTTGCCCGAATTTCGAGGTTCATATCAGTTTTTACTCTACTCTAATCGGTTCACCCAAATGGCGACCAATTTTATAGGCCTGTTCAATATAATCATGCTGTTTTAATAAATCAACATTATCAGACCATTGAGCAGTAATATAACCAGCATCAATCCATTTCATAAAATGAAGCAATGCATGATAGTGTCCGACTAAATTATCAAAGCGAAAACTATCTCCCCATCCTGTTGCTAATAAGACACCATATTTATCACCCTTTAGTCCATCCTTATCTTCATAAAAACGATCAACGGCGGCTTTCATTTGTGCACTCATACCAAAATAATAAAGTGGTGTAGCAAAAACTACTGCATCTGCTTCTTGCAATAAATGTAAGTAATGTTGAGTATTTTCATCCCCAGGCATCACATGCTTATTAATATCTACTTCTAACGGAGTAATTGGATTCTTTGCCGCATCATAGATTGTGACTTCATGGCCTGCTTCTTTTGCACCTTTACTAAAAGCCTCAGCTAAAGTAGTTGAACTACCAGGACGTTGCGTACTACCTAAAATTACCAATACTTTCATGACAATTCCTCCTTAACTCTATCTATTTTTATTAATAAAAAATTTAAACTATCAAAAATATTTTATACTTTATATAGTTATTCTAGTTGTTTTACTTACTAAAAGTAAGTAGTTACTTTGAAGTATAATAGTAACTAAAAAGTAGAAATTAAAGTGGTGAAGACATTGACTGATCATAATTTTCATATGGGAACTAATTATCTCTTAAAAGTAATTGCAGGAAAATGGAAAGTATCCATCATTTGCGCACTAGGACTTAAAAAATATCGTTACCTAGAATTACTTAAATATGAAAATGATGTTAACCATACCAAGATTTCTAAAAAAGTATTAACCGAACAACTCACTCAATTAGAACAAGATGGCATTGTTACTAAAAGAAGTTATGGGACAGTACCACCTAAAGTAGTCTATTCTTTAACGCCAATCGGTCAGGAACTTTCAGAAAACCTAATTAATCTAAATTTTCTTGGTGAAAAATTAGCTCAAAATAATCAAGCAAATATCAGTTTTGATATTGATGCCAAAAAAGTTAAAAATTTACACAATGAAAAGGAACAGAATCTAAAGTAATAAAAATGAAAAAAGCCCAAAAAATTATTATCGCCATTATTAGTGTTATTGCCATTTTATTAATTGTAGCTGCTGGATGGGTTCATTTTTCAACCTATCATCCCTCCTCTACTGCTCAAAAAGTCGCCCAAACTGCTAACCAGACTAATAATGCGACAGTTTTTAAAGCACGACATAATAAGATGACGGTCATTTTTTATACTGGTGCGTTAGTTGAACCAGATTCATATTCAATCTGGGCCAAACAAGTTGCCAGTGCTGGCTATACCGTTAAAATTGTTCATTTTCCGTTAAACATGGCCTTCTTCAATGTTAATGTAGCCGATAAATTAGCTGGCAAAAATAAAAATTATGTTGTTGGTGGGCACTCTTTAGGTGGAGCAATGGCTAGTCGTTATGGCCATGGTAGTCATAATAAATATCTGCGTGGTATTTTCCTACTTGGTGCTTATGCGGATGAAAAAGGACGCTTAGATAAAACGAATTTAGATGTGCTTTCTATTACTGCTAGTCATGATAAAGTCCTAAATTGGCATCAATACCAAGCTAATAAAAAATATCTGCCTAAAAATACTAGCTATCAAACTATTAAAGGTGGTAATCATGGCGGCTTTGGTTCTTATGGTCACCAAAAAGGCGATGGTCAAGCAACTATCTCCAATGCCAATCAGCAAAAACAAGTGGCTAGTTTGTTAATCAATTGGCTCAATAAAGTTAGCAAATAAAAAACCTCCTAAAAAGTGCAATTTTGCAAATAAACGATATTTTTATCAAAAAGATCAATAATTAGTGATAAAAACAATCTGCTAAGCATAGCAGATTGTTTTTTGTTCCACTATAATAATGATATTAAAAAAGTGGAGGCTGTAATAATGACTATTGGACAAGCACTAAAATCATATCGTTTACATGCTGGAATGGATCAAAAAGAAATGGCTGCTGGGATTGTCTCACAATCATTTTATTCAAAAGTCGAACGTGGGATGCATGGAATTGATACTAACTTACTTATCAAAATCTTAACTGCTCATCATTTTGATGTGGTTAGTTTTTTTAGTCATTTAACCAATCAAGACAAAAATATTTTCAATTCTTATTATGAAATTGAATCAGAAATAACCTTCGCCAAAAATACTAAGAATCTTACCAAGTTAAAAGAAATTGAAGAACGTTTAAAGCAAGAAGAAGATTTACCGGATTGGTTAAAATTTCGTCTGGAATTAGCTTTTGCATGGGTAACTCATTCAAATGAACGAATTTCGTCAGAATTACAGCAAAAGTTAAAAAAATTAATTATTAATGACGACTGGGATCGAACATCGTATTACTTCCTTAGTCAGGCCATAATTTTATTGTCAATTGAGGAAGCGGATCAATTAGTTCAATCTGCGTTTAAGGCATTTACAAAACATCCTGCTACTGATCCCTTTACCCTTCAATTTGTATCTTGGATTGCTGTAAATTATCTTAATTGTTGTTATCATGCTCAGGCGGATAAGATGTATGCTGTCAAGGCCATTGCCTTTTTACGTCAGCTTCCTGTAACTCCAGAAATTGGTTTTAGCAACATATTGGCTACTTACTACGAAGCATTATTTAATCGTGATCAAAAAACTGTGAATGAAATTATTGATATTTTAAAGAAGGATAAATACATTGCTTTAATCCAAGATACGATTGATTAATTTATACATGTATACCATATTTCATCAAATCTAGTAAAAAGTCATCAGTTATAAAACTGGTGACTTTTTATATTCGTTTACGAATTTTTTAAGCTTTCGTGCAAATATACAAATAATATAAACATGAAATCTGATATGGGGTGTAGAAAAATGGAATTTGGTGAACAATTAAAAAAGACACGAACTTTACTTGGCTTAACCCAAAAAGAAATGGCTGCAGGCATAGTAACTGGTTCATTTTATTCAAGAGTTGAGCACGGACAACATGACATGAATGTCGATGATTTATTACAAATTTTAAACGTCCATCAAGTTTCTCTTTATGATTTTTTTGAAGGCTTTACTACGATTAAATCAACTCATCAAAAAATTCAGGAACAGTTAATTTTGGCCTTTAGTGAACGCAATATAGATCTGATACGAAAATTAGAGAAGTCAACTAATGACTACAAACTAAAATTAGAAGCACAATTAATGACAGCTATTTTGCAAGATACGATTGAAGGAGTCCCAAAAAAGTTAAAGCATGAAATAAAAAAGAATATTTTGATGATCAATTCTTGGAATGAAAAAAGTTTATGGGAGTTGACCATCGCCATTCCAATATTTCAACCTTCGGAGCTTAAGCTATTAACCGGTCCGATTTTTGAAAAATATGATCAATTCGATTTGCGAGACGGGCGTTTATTGTCAGCTCTTGCCAATTTTGAATTAACTTATTTAATCCATTTAGTTAATGAAGGTGAACAAGAAGATAGTCTTAAATTGATGCAGAAGATTTCTGATTTACCTGAAGGATCTGAAATATTTTTTCAAAAATTGCTGGCAAAATGGTACTGGGCAAAATTTAAAAATGATACAGAGACTATAAGTATGATTAATAACCTTCTATCTGAATGTGACTATGATAGATATGTGAAAGGATTGCATCTATGCGAATGGGCGATAAATTAAAACAAATTCGATTATCATTAGGTTTAGATCAAACTCAAATGTCAAAAGGCATAATGGATCGCTCTTTTTACTCTCGAATAGAAAGCAATGATAATAAGATTCGTTTACATTATTTATTAGCACTTTTGGCTAAAAATCATGTCCCACTATTGGAATTTTTAGATGGTTTCGGTGATATTGAACCGAAGAACCGTTGGTATCAAGAACAAATTGAAATTGCTTTTTTTACTAACGATGTTGATACACTTAAGCAAATTCTAAAAGATGAACAATTTACTAATCTCCGAGTCAAGCAAGTCATTGAGCTACTATTGACTGAATTGAATGATCACAGTTTCCCCTACTCCAATAAAACGGCCAGGAAGTTAAAATATCATATTTTTAAAACTGGAAAATGGGATCAAGATTCTTTATGGATTCTATCAATGTCAATGATCTTATATAATTTCCATGATCTAGTTGGAATAATTGATTCGATTTTTAATAAATATGGTAAGAATAATTATCAAGATGAATATAGCTTACAGTTGCTGGCTAACATAGCTGTTAGGTTTGCGGCGATCTGCTATTATAATAAACAAGAAAATGAATTCAAACTTGCAACTGATTTCTTAAACAAACTACCAGCTTCAAGCAAATTACTCATGCAAAAATTAATGGGCAGATATTTTGAAGCTAAGTTTTCTAATGATCAAGAACAGCAATATGCAATCAAAACAATTTTGAATCTTACTGGTTACGAAAAGTATCTATCTAGTTTAATGCTAGAATAGATGCTTTTTCAATTTACAAATATTTATCTTTAATTCAATACGATTTATTAAAAACATACATTTCCCTGCAAAAGTTTGGAGTTAACTCCAAATAATGATAATATTTGAATAGATTTAGTACATTGTATTTGATTGAGTGGTTTCTATACAAGTAAAAAATCATCGAGGTAAAACATGAAAAATTTAAAATTAAACAATGGTGTTGAAATTCCAATTTTTGGTTTTGGCACCTATGAAATTAGCCCTTCTCAAACAAAAGATGCAGTTTTATCGGCTTTTGAAGATGGATATCGCTTAATTGATACTGCCCAATATTATCGTAATGAAAAGCAAGTCGGTGAAGCGGTGCGCGCTAGTCATATTGATCGTGATGAGGTTTTTATTACTACCAAGACGATGACTGATGGATATGAAGCAACTAAGGCCGGAATTGATGAGTCTTTACAAAGAAGTGGTTTAGATTATTTTGACTTAATCTTAATTCACTGGCCAATGGGACATGATTTAGATACTTGGCATGCCCTTGAAGAAGCATACAAGGCTGGCAAGACACGTGCGATTGGAATCAGTAATTTCAATAGTCGTCAAACTATTGATTTAATTAATAATTCTGATGTTCGTCCAATGGTTGACCAAATTGAAACTCATTTGCTTTTACAACAATGGAAGATGCATGAATTTTTTGAGAAAGAAAATATAGTACATGAAAGTTACAGTCCGTTAGGTAGCGGAAGACAGAATCTGATGAGCAATCCTATTTTGCAAGAAATAGGTCAAAAGTATGGTAAGTCGCCATATCAAGTGATTTTGCGCTACTTGGTTCAAAATGATATTGTGACAATTCCACGTTCAACTAATCCTGCGCATATTAAAGCGAATATTGATATTTTTGATTTTGAATTAAATCAGAAAGAATTGAAAAAACTTCGTGATTTAGATAAGCGTGAACCAATTGATGGTTGGCCAGCTACTATGCGCGAAGATGAAGATTATTAGAAATGAAAAAGGCCTGATTCCGGTATTTCATCGGAGTTAGGTCTTTTTCTACATTAAACATAATAAAGTCGTAAAAGTGTCTAATTTTTACAGTTCAATACAACTTTTCAGAACGCTTTCTTAATCTTCCACTACCACTACTTTGCCAAAACTATTTTTACCTTCTAAATAACGATGAGCATCAGTTACATGAGCAAGATCAAAGACTTTTTCCGGTTTTACATCAACATGATATTTTTCTATATAAGCAAGCATTGCATCAATTTTACTTTGATCAACATTATCAGAGTAAAAACTTGTTAAATAGCCATTTGGTGCTATATCCATAATTGGATCGAATTGATTTAGATACCATTCATTTCCAAGTTCTCCAGTTGAACAAACTATTCCGCCTTCATTAGTATGTTTAAAACTATCTTTAACAGTTTTAGGGCCAATTAATTCTAGAATTTTATCAAACTTTTTAGGAGTTTGGAGTTCTCCATCTTTATCTACTACAACTTCTTCATAGCCAACCTTTTTCATCTCTTCGGCTTTAGCTAGACTACGTGATGTTCCAGCAACTTTAATTTGTGGATATTGTGCCTTAATTAATTTGGTAAACGCAATTCCTACTCCACTAGTGCCACCACGCACAAGAATACTATCATCAGGTTTTATTCTTAAATTAAGTAAAGAACCAAAAGCCGTGTAGTATGTCTCAGGTACCGCAGCTAAACTAGCCCAATCTAAAGTCGTATTTATTGGATAGATTTGCTTATTTGGTAATAGTGCATACTCTGCATAAGAACCATCAAAATCTCGTCCCATTTCTCCCATGATAGAGATTACCTTTTGTCCTACTGGTAGTCGCTGAGAATCAGTAGTTTCTGCAATTACTCCTACACATTCAATTCCTAAAATTCGAGGAAATTTTACTGTTGGTGACAAACCTTTACGAGTAAAAATTTCTGAATGATTAATTCCAAATCCCTTTATTTTAACTAAAGACCATCCTGGTTTGATAGTTGGTGTAGGTACTTCTTCATAAATTAATTTTTCAGGACCACCTGCTTCATGAATTACGACAGCTTTCATTATAAAATCCTCCTACTTTACTCTAATCGCCTATCCAAAAAAGTCGTTATCTCTTTTTTATCATCAATAACATACTCAATTATCTGATTAAGTAAACCATATGAAATTTTATCAGTAAACACAATTTGAAAGGTATTTTTTCCATGCTTAATCCCGTTTTGTTCTAAAAGAGGAGCAACATGTTGTAGATTTTTAGTTACAAGCCCAACTGTAAGAGTGCCATCTTTACTTAAAATTCATCTGCTTAATTTTAGATAAATACTTTTCTCGACGCACTAATTTAGAATTACTAATACCTCCGAAATTATACCAATGCCTATCCTTCATTCCTAATTGTTTTAGCGTTTTATCAATAAATATTTTCTTTATCCCATTACCTAAAAATAGACGCACATAAAATGTAGGAGAAGTAGAAGTCGTAAAGACATAAGTATGTTTAATATTGGTCAATTCACCATAAATACCAGTTTTTGTAACCGTATGAGATAAGCCCTTCCCCTCTTTCATTACTTTATCAATAAACCCTTTTAACATCCCAGGAATAGAATTCCACCAAAGCGGCGTAACAAAAATTACTCCTGTGGCTTGACGAAAGAGCGTTAAATATCTCGTAACTTGAGGATCTACTGTTTCACCAGCATGATATAACTTTAATTCCTGTGCGCTATATACAGGATCAAAATTTTCTTTATATAAGTCAATTATTTTAAATTTTTGATGATGACGGTTTAGGTTATTTACTATAGTTTCTAAAATTGCATGGTTAAAACTTTTATCATATGGATGACAATAAACAATTAAATAGTTACTCATTCGAATTACCTCTTCCCACAAATTCTTTTAATGTTCTTTTTACTAAATTAGCATCATAGTTAGTAACATTATTATTTATTAAATAAGCATAACCTTGAATAAATGACCATATCTGAAGAAATAGTTCTTGCTCACGAGATGGATCTATTTCTTTAATAAGTGACTTAACTTTTTCTAAAAATTGAAACTGCGAAGTTCCTTGATTCGAATAAACAAAATTAATTGCTGGATTAAAAAATAAAAAATCCATTCTTTGCGGATGAAGTTTAATTTCTCTACAAAACTTATCTGCAATTTGTAAAAGTTGCGTCTCTGCCGAATCTGTATCATTCAAATTTACTGATTGAATAAAATCTTTAGATAATTGTTGAGCAGTTTGTTGAAATAGATCTTCTTTACTTAAAAAATGTTTGTAAAAAGCTCCAGTAGTTAAATTTAATGACTTGGTTAATTTTCTCAATGATAAAGTTTTATAACCCTCATCATCTATTACTGCAATAGTTTGTTGAATTATTTTATCTTCCGTTTTCATTTTCATTTTCCTCCGATAACAGTGTTACCTTTATTATTATGATAACACTGTTATCTAAAATGATAAAGTTTTTTTTAATAGCTAAAAGACTCTAAAACTCCTATATTAATATTAAAAAAAGGTCTACAATAAAACACAGTATAAAAAAGGAGAATTTATGTCTGTATTTACTTCATTTTCAACTGAAATAGATTGGTTCTGTCGTCTTTTAATTGCAGCCCTTTGTGGTGGTGCAATCGGTTATGAAAGAGCTACGCAACGTAAAAGTGCTGGGATGCGTACCCACATGGTAGTTGCTGTAGCTGCTGCTTTATTTATGTTAGTTTCCAAATATGGTTTCTTTGATATTTTAAACCTACATAATGTCGCACTTGATCCATCAAGAATTGCTGCTCAAATCGTTACTGGTATTTCCTTTATTGGTGCTGGTACAATTTTAGTTCGTAAGGAACAAGTCTCTGGATTAACTACAGCCGCCGGTGTTTGGGCAACTGCCGCTATTGGTATGGCAATTGGTGCCGGAATGTACTTTATTGGTATCATCTGTACAGTTTTACTTTTCTTAATTCAAATTCTTTTCCACGACGATTCCTTTATTAATTTCATCATTTTACATGTTCGTTTTAATGCGAATATTGATGCCAATAACACGCCAAATATTCTTCAAGATGTAAAGAAAGATTTAGAAGAAAACGAAGTTGAACAAATTAGTATGAAGATCTTAGATGTTTCATCTGACCATATTCTGATTAATGTAGATGGTGTAATAAAAAATCGTAAAGATGAAAATGACATTATTATGTCACTTGAAAAGAATCAAGATATTCATCGCGTTCTTCATAATCGTGGAGGAATGTAAAAATTATTTTTATCACTAAACAAAAAACTAGGTAAATTGCCTAGTTTTTTCTTATCTTATTAATATTGGTGGATCTTTTTATTCAAAACTGATTTTATTTGACCTACATAACAAATAATACCAATTATTAGCCAGCCTAGTGTTATTAGAAAACTGAGTTCTAAATTACTGCTCTTTAATTTTATAAAATTAACCAACTCATAAAATGGAAATATATAGCTAATCACTTTTAACCATTCAGGATAATCAGAAACAAGTACCAGCACTCCGGATACAATTGTAATAATAGAAATTAACCAATTTGAAAAATAGTACGGATTTTTCATCTGCCATGACATTCCCCAACTAGTAAATCCTAGTACACATCCATATATACACGCCAGTGGTAACATTAATAAACATCTTAAAAATAGATCAAAAGGTAATCCCACCGCAAGTAATAATATTAAATTAATAATACCTAAAAGTATTCCTGCAATCAGCGAAGTTAATGTTTTAGTTTTCCAATAATAAAAGCTATATGGCCTTTTAGCAATTAATTCAATATCTATGCCTAAATTTGCATCTGTAATTAACAATTGTGACATCGACTGTACCGACAAAGCAGCACTATCAATTACTACAGAAGCTGCAGCCACGTACCAATTAAATCGATTAGTGTATTGTAAATCTATTAAAACTAATAGTAACAAATTAATAATTGGTAAAAGTAAAAAATACACAAATCTAGTTTTCCAATTAGCCAAAAATGAAAGTGAAGAAAATTGTGTCGCCATCAGATTATCTTTAAACTTCCTTTCTTTCTAGCTAAATCATTAATCCTTGTCACCGCAATCAGAATTAATAAAATCCATAATATTAAGCTAACAACATATGCAAGAATGTTAATTGAAGTATTCGGATAAAGTAATACCTTAATCGGCATTGTTAACGGTAGAAAATACTGTGAGATGTTCATTAACGGTAGCGAAAATTTTTCATTACCAAATACCCCTGCTAACAACAAGATTGGAATATTAATCAGTGCTTCATAAACCAGTGCATTAGGCGTTAGAGTAAAAAAGGCAGCAATCAAAATATCCATTGTGGCTGCAGCTACCCAAAGTAAAATGACCATTAGTATAAACTTAAAATCAATTTTTCCAATTGAAACCGAGAACACTTTCGCTAAACCAAATGCGAGCGGAAAAGCTAAAAGCCCATAGCTTGATGCCGGTAATAACAATGCTACTAAAGATCCACGTTCATCATATCGAGTATTTATAATGTATGGCAAAGTTCCTTGAAATCTTTGATAACCAATACTTCCTGCTGCAGTAGTACAAGACGCCCATAATCCAAAAACTGCGCTCCGTATCCATACCATCGGATCATTTAAACCATGATTAGCATATGCGATCGTGTACTGTAAGATAAAAATACTTACAGTACTTGTGATAGTCAGCCAGAAAAAATATTGATTTGATACATATAGTTTAAATTGGAACCAAAATAATCTTAAAAATCTCATTAATTATCTCCGTAATTTTGGTGCCAAGGCTAGATATGACTCTTCTAAAGTCGCTGGACGATCTATTCGTTTAACATTGGACATTTCAATAATTTCCTCAACAGTTCCTTTAGCATGAATTTTACCTGCACCAAGTAAAATTATTTGATTTGCTAATGCCTCAACTTCTGACATCATATGACTAGTTAGCAAAATACTAATATTATTTTGAGCTAAATTTTTAACAACTTTTCGAATATTTGTCGCAATTTCAACATCTAGGCCATCAGTTGGTTCGTCCAATAATATTAGTTTTGGATTACCTAACAATGCACGTGCAATATGCATTCTTTGTTTCATCCCTTTTGAAAAGAATTGTACTTTTTTATTCATGTCAGAAGTTAAGTTAACTAAATCAAGGACTCGTTCAATCTCCTTTTTTTGTTTACGATATGGAATCTTTGCCAAATCGGCAAAAAAGGACAGATTCTGTTTTGCTGTTGCTCGACCATAAAAGCCTAAATCTCCACCAAATGAAACCCCGATATTATCACGAGAACGACTTTTAATAATGTCTTGACCATCAACAATAACTGAACCTGATGTTGGTAATAAGTAACCTCCGATAATCGATACAATAGTTGTTTTCCCTGCACCATTTGGACCTAGCAATGCAACTATTTCTCCCTGTTTAATATCGAATGATATGTCATCAAGAGCGACAAATTCTTTACCATTATCGTTATATACTTTTCTTAAATTTTTAATAGATAGATATTCTGTCATTAATACCTCTCTTATGATTCTAATTTAAATGATTTGTCTAAAATTAATTGAGCCTCTTTAGCAGCCTCTTTTTTCATTCCAAGTTTCATATAATTTCCAATTAACATTTCCCTAGATGCTTTAACACCATCATAATTTCCAATTTTTATGTGTTCGTTAACTGACTGCTTAGAAGTAATTACAGCATTTTTATAATCTTTTAACAAAAATTGTGTATAGGCTAATGTACTATATGCTTCAGCAATATATCCTTTAGAATATTTTTTAACATGATTTAAATTTTTTATTGCAATAGTGTTAGTAGATTTAAGGTTATTTTTCTGAATTTCTAATTGAACAAGATTAATAGCGACTTGTCCCTTATATCTTTCAGCTTGACTTCTCATTGTATCATCGGTACAAAAAGTCAAATAATTCTGTATGCGATCGGTTGCATTAATTAACATAGTTTTAGCAGATATCCAAGAAAAATCACTTTGTTCCATAACAATTGCTAATCCCAACATATTATCATATAAAGCCATGTACATCTCTTTATCTTTAGATTTAGGAATTTGCTCTGTTAACAGAATATTCAATAATCTTTGTGCATCTGAAAATTCAGTAAATCTTTTCAATTTAGTAATTATTAATCGATGATAGCCGGTTATTACATGATTTATATCTTTTTCAGAATTTGCTCTGCTAATTGCCTGTAAAAAGAAATCATATGACAATTTTGATCCTTTGCTGGCACACACTGTACCACTATAAATTTCTGCTGTATAAGATCCAAAATTTAAGATTTCATTCTTTCGCTTGCATACTACATCAAATATTGTATCAATATCTCCTGTAATTAGCGCACATGCATCCATAATGTATGGAAGTAATTTTATATCTGCATTGATCATATCCGATCTCAGTTCATCAGAAGTAGGAAGTTCTAAGTTTAACTTTTTAATATTCCATTCCGTATATTCTCTTGCACTTACTATATATCTAACACCTAAATCATTTAAAAAGAAGGGACTTCCAGAAGATCTGTTCTCTGTAGAAATCCCTTCTAATAAACTCTGTGATATAGTAAGCCGTTCGAGAAAAGTTGAATCTAATTTTTTGTTAATATCTTGAATTGATAAAATCGCATTAATAAATTCTTTTAAATACATTTTCTCTCCTAAGCTTAAGACATCACTAACCGTGATTCCATCCTTGCATTGGTCCTACAAGCATAACTTGAGCATCTTCCATTTTTGAAGTTGCTTCATCAATAATCTTTTCTAAAGACATATTATCCCCTCCTTACTTTTATTTTTATTTAATTTTATTATTTAAAGTTAAATAAGTCAATATATTTTTTATAATTTATTAATTTTTTACTCATGTTATACAAAATATCAAAAATCAGTGAATGTTATTACCACTAAAAATACTCCATACAAATACTTTTTATAATATTTTTTTTTAAAAGTTATTTTTACTTAATGAAAGATTTCAATAGCGCTTAACTGATTTTTATGAATTTGATTGATATTTCGATCATTATGTCTATCATTCTTTGAACTCCAATAAAAATATAAGGTGTTTACTTATCATAAAATTTTTAGGAAGTAATTCTGTATAAAGGCATCCACATCAATATTATGGGCAAACAATATTTCAAATAAACTATCTGCGGAAATACCTTCCAATCCGCGTTCGATTTTAGAATAATGACCTTTAGTAATTATTCCTTGAATCATCTCATCTTGCGTTAAACCCAAACGATTTCGCTGCTTTTTCAGTGCTTCTCCAATCTTCATACTTATTTCACTTCCATCCAATTATTATCATTAACTATAACAAAAAAAGATCCCTATCAGGATCTTTCTTATCTTATTAATCTAAGCCACAATTCTTAAAGATTTCATCCACATGACGCAAATGGTAATGATAATCAAAAGCATCATTCAAATCATCTTCAGAAAGGTAGTCCATAACTTCACTGTTTTCAATCAACTTTCTAAATGAAGTTTGTTCATCCCAAGCCTTGTTAGCGTATTTTTGTACCATATCATAAGCTTTTTCACGAGAAAGACCGGCTTCATCGATCAACTTAAGAAGCAATCTTTGTGAATAGATCAAGCCGTATGTACGGTCCATGTTCTTAAGCATGGTTTCTGGGAACACATCGAGGTTAGTCAAGATGCGGTTGAAACGATTAAGCATGTAATCAATCCCAATAGTCGAATCCGGTAAAATCACACGTTCAGCACTTGAGTGAGAAATATCACGCTCATGCCATAAACTTACATCTTCATATGCGGTCACAATTTGACCGCGAAGTACACGCGCCATACCACAAAGATTTTCTGAACCAATTGGATTGTGCTTGTGAGGCATTGCAGAAGAACCCTTTTGACCTTTACGGAAATGTTCTTCAACTTCATGAATTTCACTTCTTTGAAGGCCACGAATTTCAGTTGCCCAGTTTTCAATACTTGTTGCGATTAATGCGATTGTAGCAATATATTCGGCGTGCAGATCGCGTGGTAAAACTTGACTCGTAATTGGTTGCTGGTTAAGACCAAGTTGCTTCATTACACTTGCTTCAACTTCAAGTGGGACATTAGCAAAAGTACCAACCGCACCTGAAATCTTACCTGATTCAACACCTGCCGCTGCGTGTTCAAATCTTTCAATGTCACGGTTAATTTCAGCGTACCAACGAGCAAGCTTCAAACCAAAAGTAGTAGGTTCTGCTTGAACGCCGTGAGTACGACCCATTTCAACAGTGTACTTGTACTTCTTAGCCTTTTCAGCAATGGTTTCTTTCAAAGCTGCTAAATCTTTACGAATAATTTCATCAGCCTGCTTCAAGATATAACCTTGTGCAGTATCAACTACATCAGTAGAAGTAAGTCCGAAGTGAACCCACTTCTTTTCATCGCCTAAACTTTCAGAAACAGTACGGGTGAAAGCAACCACATCATGGTGAGTGATAGCTTCAAGTTCTGAAACACGTTCAACAGTAAATGATGCATTTTTAGCAATCTTTTCGGCATCTTCTTTTGGCACTTCGCCAAGTTCTGCCCAAGCATTAGTAGCAGCAACTTCTACATCAAGCCATGCCTGGTATTTATTTTGTAAGGACCAAATTTTGCCCATTTCTGGGCGAGTATAACGTTCTAACATAATTACATTTCCCAAGGATTTCTCAAAACGATAGTTTGTTCACGGTCAGGACCAACAGAAACAGTTACTAATGGTAAACCTGTGACTTCTTCAATTTTAGCTAAGAACTTCTTAGCATTTTCTGGTAAGTCTTCATACTTTTTAACTTGAGTAATATCTTCATCCCATGCTGGAAGTTCTTCATATACGGGCTTGCAACGGTAAAGTTCCTTTAAACTAGCTGGGTAATAATCAATCTTTTTACCATCCAATTCATAAGCAGTCGCAATCTTAACTGTGTCAAAACCTGAGAAAATATCAAGTAGATTCAAGCTCAAGCCGTTAATTCCAGCTGCTCGCTTAGCGTGACGAAGAGCAACTGAGTCAAACCAACCCACACGACGTGGACGACCGGTAACAGTACCATATTCATGAGCAGTTTCACGAATTCTATCACCAGTTTCATCAAGAAGTTCAGTTGGAAATGGGCCTTCACCAACACGAGTAGTGTAAGCTTTGCAGACGCCAATGACAGTGTTCAAGCGGTTAGCACCAATAGCAATACCTGAAGCAATACCACCTGAGATAGTGTTTGATGAGGTTACATATGGGTAAGTTCCTTCATCGATATCAAGCATGATACCTTGTGCACCTTCGAAGAGCACCTTTTCATCGTTATCAAGGGCATCATTTACAAGAACAGAAGTATCAGTAACGTACTTCTTCATCTTTTGACCGTATTCATAGTACTTGTCAAAAATATCTTCAAACTTAAGTGCAGGTTTACCGTAAACCTTAGTAAATAATTCGTTCTTTTCCTTTAAGTTTGCACGAAGTTTTTCTTCGAAAGTATCTTTTTCTAAAAGATCACAAACGCGGATACCAACTCTTGAAGCTTTATCCATGTAAGTTGGTCCAATACCATTCTTAGTAGTACCAATCTTGTTAGCACCTTTTGCTTCTTCTTGGTATTCATCTTGCTTGATGTGGTATGGCATGATGATGTGAGCACGGTTTGAAATTCTAAGCTTACTGATGTCGATACCATTTTTTTCAAGGTTATCAAGTTCTTCAAACATTACTTCTGGGTTGATAACTACACCGTTGCCGATTACTGCACCCTTGGAAGCTGCGAAGATTCCTGATGGAATAAGACGCATTTTGAAGTCTTTTCCATCAATTTCAATTGTATGTCCTGCGTTGTTACCACCATTAGAGCGAACTGCCATAGTAGCATCTTTACTTAAGAAGTCAGTAATTTTACCCTTTCCTTCGTCTCCCCATTGGCTACCTACAACTGCAACTGCTGTCATTTCAAATTCTCCTCACGAAATAGCTTTAATAAGCTTAAAAATTTTTCTTAATTATTTATCACGTGTGCTATTCTAGCAATTTGCAGGTTAACAGTCAACTAAAAATACGAATTATTTTATTTTTATCTTTATTTATAGTTCGATTTTATTTCTTAACCCAAAAATTTATCCTCATGGTTAAAGACTTTCACTATCAACGAATTCGGAAACCGAACATTTCCTAGATATACTAGCTAACATAGAATGCATAATTTGTCATATCGTTGATATTGTCAGTTACGAAGAAGCTCCAGTTAAAAATGTTACTATTAATTACATAATCTTTAAAAGTTATAAACATATATAGTCTAAATTATAATTTTTCGATAAAATAATATAGGCTCATTTCTGTAGGGTAGACAGAGATGGGTCTTTATTTTTAATTTTTTCTAGCATTTATACTGGCTTATGTGCTATACTATTGTGGTTGATTGATATGCGCCCTTAGCGCAACTGGATAGAGTGTCTGACTACGAATCAGAAGGTTGAAGGTTCAAATCCTTCAGGGCGCATCATAATCACGGGAAGTGGCTCAGTTTGGTAGAGCACCTGGTTTGGGACCAGGGGGTCGCAGGTTCGAATCCTGTCTTCCCGATAATTTTTAAAGCAAGTACGAAAAAAGTACTTGCTTTTTTATTTTTTATTTACTAAAATAATAAGCAACAAATTAAAAAGCGATGAGAAAGACGAGTAAATAAATTAAGACTTTCAGTGAATTAGCGATAGTGAGAAGCTAGTAGCCCCTGATTTATTGAAAAACACTTTCGAGCATGCAGGCCGAACTAACAATTCTTAAAGTAAGCCTAGCCGTCCCCGGTACGTTATCTCGCCGGTAGAATATGATTGTATTCTATTGAGTTGGTCTAGCAATAGACAATTTGGGTGGTACCGCGGAAAAAGCCTTTCGTCCCTTACATTACTGGGAGACGAAGGGCTTTTTCTTTCCTCCAAATATTTTTAAGGAGAATTTTAATTATGGATTTAATTTTACCAAAAGACTACCACCCTACTTTAACTATTAGAGATACTGAAGCTGCAATTGTTTTAATTAGAGAAACTTTCCAAGACCGCCTCGCTGAAGGCTTGGGAATTCAAAGAATGTCAGCTCCCATGTTCGTTGAAAAAGATACTGGTTTAAACGACAACTTGAATGGTGTTGAAAGACCAGTTGCGTTTGATATGAAAGCAATTCCTGGTGACACAATTGAAGTTGTTCACTCACTTGCTAAGTGGAAACGTCTTGCCCTTAAGAAGTACGGTTTTGGTATGCACCAAGGACTTTACACTAACATGAACGCCATTCGCCGTGATGAAGATCTTGATAACTTCCACTCAATCTACGTTGATCAATGGGACTGGGAAAAGGTTATTTCTAAATCTGAAAGAAACTTGGATACTTTGGAAGTAACTGTTAACCAAATTTTCAAGGCAATTAAAGAAACTGAAAAAGAAGTTGCTGCTCGCTATCCAAGTTCAACTTATCGTCTCGCCGACCATGTTTCATTCATTACAACTCAAGAACTTGAAGATCGTTGGCCTGACCTTTCTCCAGAAGAACGTGAAGATAAGATTGCTCAAGAAGAAAAGGCCGTCTTCATTATGAAGATCGGTGACAAGTTGAAGCGTAGCGGTAAGCCACACGATGGCCGTGCACCTGACTACGATGACTGGGGATTGAACGGCGACCTTATATTCTGGTATGAACCACTTCAAAGAAAACTTGAAATCTCTTCAATGGGTATCCGTGTTAGCGAAGAAAGCATGCGTGAACAGCTCAAGAAGGCTGGTTGCGAAGACCGTGCTAGTTTGCCATTCCACAAGATGATCTTAAACGGTGAACTTCCATACTCAATCGGTGGTGGTATTGGTCAATCACGTCTATGTATGCTTTTACTTGGTAAGGCACATATTGGTGAAGTTCAAGCAAGTATTTGGCCTGAAGACATGCTTAAGAAGTGTGAAGAAGATCATATGCAAATTTTATAAAAATTCTAAAGAAGCCCCAGTCGGCTTCTTTTTTTCTTGTCTTTAACTTAGAAATTAAGTAAAATTATGAAAAATTGAATGTGAGGATAAAGAAATGACAGATATGTTAATAACTACAACTGAAAATATTCCTGGTAAAAATTATGAAATTCTTGGTGAAGTTTTCGGTGTAACAACTCAATCACGTAACGCCGTAAGTGACCTCGGTGCTGGACTTAAGAGCCTTGTTGGTGGCGAAATCAAAGGTTACACTAAGATGCTTCGTAATTCTCGCCGTGAGGCTTTGGCACGTTTACGTGATGAGGCTGCCGATCTTGGAGCAGACGCAATTGTAATGATGCGTTTTGATTCAGGTTCAATTGCTGGTGATATGCAATCAATCGTAGCGTATGGTACAGCAGTAAAATTTGTTGACTAATTGAAAAGGCAATCCGGATGGATCGCCTTTTTTTCTTGAGATTTTTGTAGTTTTATTAGTCTCATTATTACCTTAAAATATCATTTTGCAAATTTATCTATACTAATCTGAACTATTTTTCAATAAAAAAGAGGGATTTGCATCCCTCCTGATGAATTATTAATTTTTAATTATTCTTACGTTCTCTTCTAGAAATCCAAGCCATCACTGCTGGCAAAATTACAAATCCAAAGATCATCATGGCAATCGCATACCAGTTAAGTCCAACAAATTGACCTTGCGCATTCATAATTCCAAATTGTGCCTTCCAGTTATATTCCACAAGTAAGAAGACAACAATCGCTACAGAAAGAACTGGAATAACAATATCAGTCCAAATATTCTTATTAGCTGGTAAAACTTCTTCTTTACTCTTACCGCGATAGAATTGAATGACAGCAAGTGGTACAACAATGAATCCTAAGAAACGAACCATTGCACTCAAGGTAATCAGGTTAACCATATTGTATCTAAATGCCATCGGAATCAAAACTGCCAAAATTACTGAGATGAAGAAAGTTCTAATTGGGAAATTATTTTTAGTTCTCTTAGTAAGAGATTCTGACAATTGATTTTCACGAGCCATTGCTTCAAGAATTCTTGGAGCGTTAAAGCTGGATGCAACGTTGATCCCAAACATTGAAACAAGGGCACCAACTAAGATAATGTCACGCAAGATTTCATTTTGGAAAATTGCAGAAATTGCCACAACTTGCTTAGTAGTAATCAATGCCTTAGGATTAAGCATCATGGCAACTGCTACAACACCAATATATACAAGGGCAATAACCAAAATTGCAAGTGGAATTGCACGAGGCAAGTTCTTTTCAGGATTTTTCATATCTTCTGAACCTGAAGCAACTGATTCAAATCCAGTAAAGGCATAAAAGGCTGAAACAATCGCCATAACAAAACCAGTAGTGGTTAAAGTTGGAACGATCTTTTGACCATTAACTGCGATCTTATCGACATCATTTAAGTTGCTAGATGCACCAGTGGTGATCAAAAGCACAACTCCGGCTATAATAATCAAAACTAAAGCAGCAAGCTTACCAACTGTGGCTAAGTTCATCACCCATTTCAACACTTTTTGACCAAAAAGGTTAATGATCGTAATTACAGCCATCAAGATAATAAAACCGATAGTTACAGCCCAAAAGCTTTCAGAGTTTCCACCAAAAATAGAAATAGTTGATCTGATAACGCCGACTGCCATTACTCCCCATGCAACACTAGCAGAGAAGTAACGGACGATTCCCATATAGAATCCAACTTTATCACCAAATGCGGCCTTTGAATATGCATAAGCCGCACCGGATTTAGTTACATATTTTGCTGCTGCAGCAAATGAAATGGCTAAAACTGCCGCAAAAATCGCTGCAATGAAATATACAATTAAGGCTTTTGAACCTGCTTGTTGAACAACACTACCTGGAGTTAAAAAGATTCCTGATCCAATGATAGCGTTAATTGCAAGAAGCACGATCGACCAAAAACCTAATTTGTCGCTTTCTTTATTATTCATTCTTGTTTCCTATCTAATTATTAGCTTCATCAATAACCCACTTAAAGAGATTATTCATAAAGTCGACATTCTTATTACGATGAAGCATTTCTGGATGCCATTGTACCCCCAGAACAGTACCTTCCTTGTTTTCAATTCCTTCTGGCACACCATCTGGAGCAGTTGCAACTTCAATTAAATCAGGCGCAACTGCCTTCACAATTTGGTGGTGGAAAGAGTTAACAAGAAATTCTGTCTTACCCAATACTTCAGCAAGCTTACTACCTTCAACAACCTTCATTCCATGAGTTGGAAGGCTTGGAGTATGACCTTGCATATGCTTCAATGTATGTTCTGATCTGTAAGAAAGATCTTGATATAACTTACCGCCATGTGCAACATTAATGATTTGCATCCCGCGACAGATACCAAGTACCGGAATACCTTTTTCTTCAGCTAATTTAAGCAGACGCATATCGAAATGGTCACGTGCTGGCCAAGTTGCACCAATCTTTTGTTCAGGTTCTTCACCATAGAGATGAGGATCAACATCATGACCGCCTGACAAGATCAAACCATTCACGTGTTCGAGTTGCATTTTAATTACTTCATCATCTTCAGTAAATGGAATAATAAATGGTACTCCGCCGTTTTGAACAACTGAGTCAACATAATCTTCGTTTACGTAACTGCGGTGGTAACCAGGGAAAATACCGCCATCATCGATAATTTCGGAACCGGAAATTCCAATAATTGGTTTAGTCATTTCAATCTCTCCTTTACTTACTTTTTGTTCACATAACATTATAAATAAATTAACCGTGATTGTACATAAAAATAATTTTAAGCTGGGTTAACTTGGGTGTATACAAAAACAACGTAGGTTTTTCCCACGTTGCTTAATTATTTTCTTAGATTTAAATATCTCCTGTTAAAAGCAAAGATTGTCACTAACATAAAAATTATAACTGGTCCATTTACTATAATTACATCTAAAACATGTGAATTACCAAAATTACTAGTCGCAATTTGTGGACTCATATCTTGCCAAAAGTGTAGTAAAATCCCCCAAATCATTGCATTAGAAATTAACCGCAAGTAACATAGCATCAGTCCTAAATTGAACGCAAAGATCATTTGTCCAATAGTAGAAATTAATGGTTGATGAGTCAAATTGAACAAATGAATCATTGAAAAGAAAAGTGATGAGATACTTGCTGCCCAGAAAATACCGTATTTATTTTTATGCAAAGCGAGCAAAATATCATTAAACAAAATTCCTCTGAAAAGATACTCTTCACAAATAGCTGCGTTTAAAGCGACGATGATAATCCCAATAACCTTGAAAGCTGACATATGAAGCATCTTACTCTTATAAATAAAATCCATAAGTACTATAATCGCAAGAAGGAAAAAGAAAACAATTGTGAGTCCAATTACTTTTCCTTGCTTTAAACGCTTATTAAATACTTTATTGGTTAAAGCAAAATAGTTAGCAAATATACCGAAAAAAACTGTAAAGCCAAAAATAATAAGTAATCTAATAATCTGACTGGTGAAGAGTTTTGCAATAAGCGGATAACCCAGATAACAGATTTGCAAAACAATATCTACAATTAAAAGTTTAATTGCAGACTTAGTAACCTTTTGTTTATTATCAAGATCTACTTCATCGCCCAAGGCTAAGTAATAGTTATTTGATTCCATTCATCCTATCCCTCTATTAAACATGATTAAATTTATAGCTTATTTATTAGATAATATACTATTACAAAATAATCTGCATTAAAAGTGTGTCAAAGTATGAACTCGACACTTCTTCAAAGTTTTCCATTCTATTTCTCTATATTTTAATATTTTTCTGGTCCAAACAAAAACATCGCAAGCCAATACCTGCGATGTTTAATTTATTTATTTCGATATTTAATCACATACGTCAATGCCGCAATAATCAATACTGCTGCACCAACAATTACTGAAACTCTTGTCTCAGGATTAATAAACATGAAAATTACAATGATGGTTAGCATAATCAATGCAAAGTAGTTCGAATATGGGTATAGTGGCAATTTAAATGGATGTTTCTTCATCAAGTCTGAATTGTTTTTTCTAAAGCGAAGTTCTGCTAACAAGATCACAAACCATGCAACCATCCCTGGAAGAACAGATGAACTATACACAATGACAAAGATATTAGACAAGGAATTATTTAAGTATTGCAAAATCACATTGATCATAAAACCAATAAAGATTCCTCCAGTAATTCCCCAGATAGCATGACTTGGAACAATGTGCTTAGATACATACTTGAAGGTCTTAGGTGCTTCACCTTCATGAGCAAGTTTATAGAGCATTCTACTTGATGAATAAATACCAGAATTAGCACCTGAAAGAGCCGCCGTTAAAACAACAAAGTTAATCACAGATGCAGCCGCAGTAATACCAACTTTAGCAAAAGTAGTAACGAATGGTGAGCCTATGCTACCTAACTTATTCCATGGATAGATCGTAACGATAACGAAAATTGCACCTACATAGAAGATTAAGATTCGCCATAAAACTGACTTAACACTCTTAACCACTGCTTCTTGTGGGTTAGCAACTTCCCCAGCGGAAATCCCAATTAACTCAATTCCTTGATAAGATCCAACGATGATTGCCATCGAGAATAAGAATCCTTTAAGTCCGCCGGTAAAAAATCCTCCGTTTTTCCACAAGTTAGAAAAGCCGATTGGATGACCGCCATTACCGAAACCAAACAAAATTACTAAGAATCCCAAAATGATCATCAAGATAATTGTAACTACCTTGACCATTGAGAACCAGAACTCTAGTGTTGCATAGGCCTTAGCACTAACTAAGTTAGCAACTAATAAGAAGGCAATAATAATTACCCCTGCAATCCAGTCCGAGGTGTTCGGCCACCAAAAGCGTAAGTACTCAGTTGTTGCCACAACTTCAGAAATACCTACAACAACGTATTGAAAGACATTAGCCCATTCAGCTAAGTAACCAGCAATTGGGTGAACATGGTTAGATGCATAATCTGCAAATGATCCTGTCCCTGGATCGACGTATAGCATCTCTCCCAAAGCTCTCATAACAATATATAAAATTAATCCAACGAAAATATAAGCAAGTAATACTGAAGGGCCAGTCCACTTAATCGTCGAAGCTGATCCCATAAAGAGTCCAACCCCGATTGCTCCACCAAGAGAAATCATTTCCATTTGGCCAGCAGTCATCGAACGCTTAAGCTCAGGCGCTTTATGCTTCTTACTCATTTCTCACTCTCCCCTTTTTGACAAATAGTAACTATTTGCAAATTGTGTTTAACTTATCCCATTATACCTGATAAATTAAATATTTTCATATTTTTCTAAGAATTTTCTTTATTTGCTTTAGCCTTATCAATCAAGCCGAAAAGTAAGTACAAAATTCCTGCAAAAATTAATGAAATAATAACTGGGATCTTAGTAGCCGGAATAAATAATAAAATTACCAAAATTCCAAGATAGAAGATAATGGTGAGATAACTAGTAAATGGGAATCCCGGCATTTGAAAGTCTGACTTAACTTCCTTATTTTTTCTCCGATATACAAGATGAGCACACATAATCATTAGCCAAACAATAATAAAGTTAATTGTCGACACTGTTGAAACCAGTTCAAAGATACTTGCTGGCATAATATAATTAAGAATGACAACAATTAATAAGATTAAAGATGAGAAAATCAAGGCATTATTAGGAATAGCCTTCTTAGTCAACTTACTCAAGAACTTAGGTGCATGACCATTACGAGCAAGTGAATAAAGCGAACGACTAGTTGAAAAGATACAACTATTGGTTGCAGAAATAGCAGCTGTTAAAACTACAAAGTTCAAAATTCCAGCAGCTCCTAAAACTCCAATTGCACTAAAGACCTGTACGAATGGACTTGAACTTGCCTTCACATGATCCCATGGATAAATAGACATGATCGCAAGCATTGAACCGATATAAAAAAGTCCAATTCTGATTGGCAAAGTATTGATTGCCTTAGGAATATCTTTTTCTGGATTAGCAGTTTCACCAGCAGTTAATCCAACGATTTCAATCCCGACAAAGGCGAAGACTACCATTTGGAATGACATGAAGAAGCCCCAGATTCCCTTAGGGAAAAAGCCTCCATGACTTACCAAGTTAGTTAATGAAACAGTATTTCCATCAACTTTTGAATGAAATAGCAACAAAATTACACCAGTTAAAACCAATGCAACAATGGCGATAACTTTAATCATTGAGAACCATGATTCCAGCTCACCAAAAAGTCCAACATTAACCATATTGATTAACATCAATAAAACAATAATTATTAATGGTCCAACCCATTGTGGTAAATTTGGGAACCAATAGCGCAAGTAGATTCCTGTTGCAGTTAAATCAGCCATTGCTAAACTAAGCCAACACGCCCAGTAAAGCCAGCCAGTCACAAATTCTACTCTTGGTCCAAGATATTTCTTAATTGCATCTAAAAATGAACGGTGACTCTTATCAGCTAAGATCAGCTCACCGAGTGCTCTCATCATAAAGAAAGTAATAATCCCTACGACCAAATAAGATAAGATAATTGCTGGTCCCGCAGCCTTAATCGCTGAACCAGATCCTAAGAATAATCCTGTTCCGATTGCTCCACCGATAGCAATCATTGTCACATGACGACTTTTCAGCTCCCGCTTTAATTTTGGGGTTTCTTTCTCATCCATTAAATCACTCCTAAAAATAGTGTATTTTTCTTATTGTAAGATATAGCAACATAAAAGGTCAATTAGTAAATTTTTTTATTTTTAGTAAATTTTTAACAACAAAAAAAGCGAATAGCTCTTTTCGAGCTACTCGCTTTACTGTATTTTTAACTTTCGTATTAATCTAATTACTTATCTTCTTTTGGAACTTCAACTTCGCCATCAGCAACTTCTACTGGTTCAGTTAAATCTAAGATTGATTCACCGTTCATGTATAAGTGATCCTTATCAGCGGTAAATTCAACCTTCTTAGTATCAGGTTCGCTCATGATAAGTTTAGCAATTGGAGTTTCAAGATCTTGTTCAACAACTCTTCTAAGTGGACGAGCACCGAACTTCTTGTCGTAACCCTTGTTTGCTAAAACTTTCTTAGCATCATCTGATACTACAACTTCTACACCCTTCTTAGCTAAGACGCTTTCCATTCTCTTAAGGTAGATATCAATGATCTTACCCATGTCATCTTCACTTAATGAGTTGAATGGTACGATTGCGTCCAAACGGTTCAAGAATTCAGGTCTGAAGTAGTGTTCAAGAGCTGAGATTAACTTGTCTTGATCAACTTTACCATTTTCAAGTAACTTGTCTGAGAATCCTGCGTTTGAAGTCATGATTAAAATTGTATCCTTGAAGGAAACAGTTCTACCTTGAGCATCAGTCAAACGACCATCATCAAGAATTTGAAGAAGTGCATTAAACACTTGTGGGTTAGCCTTTTCGATTTCGTCAAACAAAATCAAGCTGTATGGTTGGTGACGAACTTTTTCAGTTAATTGACCACCTTCACCATAGCCAACATAACCAGGTGCAGAACCGATTAACTTGTTAACTGCCATTTCGTCTTGGTATTCAGACATATCCAAACGAATGAAGTGATCCTTGTTACCAAAGAGGTTAATAGCAATTTGCTTAGCAAGTTCAGTCTTACCAACACCAGTAGGTCCAGTAAGAAGGAATGAACCTGTTGGTCTATCGCTGTCCTTGAAGACTTGTTTACGAGCAATAGCATCAGTAATTACATCGATTGCCTTGTCTTGGTCAATAACAGCTTCCTTTAACTTCTTAGCAAGGTCTAAGTTCTTCTTAGCTTCGTCAGCGTGAAGTTCACTCATTGGGATATTAGTCTTTTGTTCGATAATCTTGTAAATATCCTTTTCAGTTACCACTGGGGTGTCAGCTTTATCTGCCTTCTTAAGGTCTGCGTGAAGCTTATCTAATTGTTTCTTAATTTCGCCAGCTTTATCAAAGTCTTCATTCTTAGCAGCTTCTTGCTTCTTAGCTTCTAAGGCTTGAATTCTAGTTTCAAGGCTCTTTTCATCAGCTGGTTCAGCAAGTAAAGCCTTCTTAGCACCAGCTTCATCCATTAAGTCAATAGCCTTATCTGGTAAGTAACGACCTTGAATGTATCTTTCTGATAATTCAACAGCGAGCTTAATAGCATCGTCAGTGTATCTTACGTGGTGATATTCTTCGTACTTCTTCTTAAGTCCTTCCAAAATCTTAATAGCAACATCAGTTGTTGGTTCTGGAACTTGAACTGATTGGAATCTACGAGCAAGTGCTGGATCCTTTTCAATTCTTTGGAATTCACTTGTAGTAGTAGCACCAATTAATTTAATTTCACCACTTGCAAGAGCTGGCTTCAAGATGTTAGCAGCATCTCCGTTGTTTGTTTCTGAGTCAGTTGAACCTGCACCTACAATGTTGTGTAATTCATCAATGAATAAAACAATGTTAGGATTCTTCTTTGCTTGGTCAATTACGTCTTTTAACTTCTCTTCGAAGCTACCACGAAGACTTGAACCTGCAACCATATCGTTAATATTAATAGAAATGATGTGCATATCTTGCATCTTTGCTGGAACGTTACCTTCTGCAATTCTTTGTGCTAAGCCTTCTACAATAGAAGTCTTACCAACACCAGCAGGTCCAATTAAAACTGGGTTATTCTTCTTACGTCTTGATAAAATTTCGATGACATTGTCAATTTGTTCATCACGACCAATAACTGGGTCGTATTTATTGTCCTTAGCTTGTTCTACCAAATCGATGCCGATTGGCTTTTCTTTCTTTTGTGTAGGAGCTTGTTGAACAGTTTGTGGAGTAGATCCGTTACTGCTGTAGTAGTATGAAGTACCAGATGGGGTATTTCCAGATCCAAATCCATCATTGAAGAATGAACTGTTCAATTCGTTAAATAAACTATCAAAATCATTGTTAAAGTTTGCCATATTGCAACACTCCCTTACTTTTTTCTAAGTTAGCACTCTAGTTTATTGAGTGCTAACTCGATTACATTTACAATTATAGCAGGTTATCCACAGAGTGCAAGACTTTTTTGAAAGTTTTCCACAATTTCTTTTATTTTTTGTGAATTTAATAAAAACATTTCAAAAAATCCTTATATATCAACGTTTTATTAACTTCACAAATTATAAAGATTTTCTAAAGATAACCAATATCTTGGTACAATTTATTGAATCAATCAAATTTTATCCACAGATATAGCTGTCCGGTTAATCTGCCTATTTCTGTTATACCATGATCAAAACAAAAAAGCATGGAAAAGGCTTCCACGCTTCTTAAATTTACTTTTTTAATAAATAATTTATTTATTGACTTGCTTATTTCGATCCTTATCTTTGCTCAAGGCTGGCGCTGGAGTTTGCTTAACAGCCTTAAACAAATACTGCTTCATCAGCTTTACTACTTGGTTATTTTCTGGTAAATCTGAATGTCCTGCCTTATCACCAGTAACAGTTATTTCCATGAAACTCTTAACTTGGTTCTGGAAAACATATTTAGCAGCAGCAACACTAGCTTCGGGAACAATCCCATCAGATTCATAGCTTCTGCCACCAGTCAGTGAATAAACTCGCAAATTCTTAGGCAAACGCTTCTTATACTTAATAAATTCATTTAACATTTGCGTCTTTCGATTAATATTATCTTCACTAAAGTTAAATGGTGAAGCCAGGGTCATCAGCCGTGTCATCTTAATTTCAGAAGAATAATCGGAGTAGTAATGTTCAAGCCAATAAGTCCAGATAAGACCACCGTTTGAATGACCAAAGGCTTTGAAATTATTGAATTTATAAGTTTCTGAAAGTTGATTGAAGGCCGTATTTAACCAGCCTGCTTGACGCTTAATATTGGTATAACCATCACTGTTATTCTCAAAGCCAACTACAATAATTGGCTCATTATCGCCACGATTGATGGAACCTGAATAGGAAAGTTTTCCACTGCGAGAAACTTTAACTTTTAACACACTATGAGGATGTGAATTATTTTTGTTCAACTTTTTAATTAAAGGGTTAAATCTATCTACAGTTGCGCTAGACCCCGGCACCATAACTACTGGTGACAAGATTGCTTTATGTCTTTGTTCACGATCATGATTGGTCTTCTTCATCCAAGAAAAGGCCGGAATCGATAAGGCAAACAAAATTGCAAATAAAATTATCAGCCATTTAATGTTCTTTTTATTAAAAATCATTTTTTGTTTATTTGCCATGTTTTATCAACTCCAAATTGATTCTTTGACCAATAACTATTGCTGGAAGCAAGATCAAAATATCTAAAATAAACAATAATATAGTAAAGATGAAGCAGGACCAATTACCGTTAGATCCAAAAAACGAAATCAAAATTCCAGGTGTTCCGCGAAGAACCGGATAAACACTCGGTACAATTATCTTCATTGAAATTGCTGCTGCAGCAATTAATTCATTGATAGCTGGAATAAAAACTACTGGTAATAAATATAACGGGTTAAGAATTATTGGTAGCCCAATTGTTAGACCTTGAGTAGACCCAAAGGCAACCTGAAAGATGTTCATTTTTGCGATTTTTTCAAGGTCCTTTTCATGTGTGAACAATAAAATCACCACAATTAAACTTAGCGCAATACAAGCGTTACCCATCCAGCCGTAAGCCTGCACAAGTGAACTTCCCAAATACTTATAAGGAACACTCGCACTTCCATGACGTAAAGCAGCATTCATATTAGCCATTGCGGCTGCACTATTTGAGGTCGTTATCATCGATTGTAACGGATAACCGATTCCTGCCCACCATAATAAGGTCGCAAGTATCGTTACAGGTACAATTACTTTCAAATCATTTGAATTATGGAGACTGGAAATTAAGCCTTTTAGATATAAGGAATCCATCAATTTAATCTTGAAATAATAAATTACTAGCCCCAAAATCAAACCGCCAACAATCGAAATTAAGGTTGGAATAAAGGTATTCCATGCCCGATGACGAATTGTATTGTAATTTTCATTTTTGATATGGACATGATCTTTGCCAAAGAAGTGAAAAATTTGTCCAACAAAATAACCGATAATAATTGCGAAAAGTATTCCATTAATATTCAAAACTCGGGAGTAAATTAATGCTTGGATTTCTTTTTCACTATCTGCACCACTTAAGAAGGCACAAAACGTGATTACAATTACAGCGGCTACTCCAGCCATTGTGGCATCCTTACGGTATAAGCGTGCAGTTTGTACTGCCGCAAAATATGCCACATAGATTCCGAACATCCCTAGTGTGACTCTCACCATTCCAGTACTTACAGCATTGCCGATATTCCAGAATTGATCCGACATTACACTATCAAAGTTAAAAATATTATAGATTAAACTATCCGGTGAAAAGATTCCATTTTTTAGAACTTGAAAAAATGCCCCAATGGTTGCAATTGGCATCAGCATCACAAATGTTCTTTGCACTACTATAAAAAATGATTTTTCTCTTATCCACGAGAGTGTCTTTACAATTTGATCAAGCATAATTTTATCTCCATATGAACTATGTTTTAGCCTCATTATACCTTTAAATGATATAATTAGAATGGTTAAACGAGGGTGAAATTATGTCAAAAAGAAAAATAGAATTAAATGATGATGTTGATCAATTAGTAAATAAATATTTAGAAGCAACTGAAGATGACTTCAATGAATTAGCTAATGATGCTTTACTTTATTACATTAAAAAGCGCCTTACTTCAAAGGAAGTTAGAGAAGCTTTGAAGAATAAAGGCGACGATTCTTCTAAATACTTGGATGAATATATTCAAAATAGTATTCAAAGTCATTGGAATATTTAATAGTAAAAGGCGATTCGCCTTTTATTTTTTATAAAAAGAAAAAGTAGACCATCTCGCCAATATAGCGTAAATGATCTACTTTTTTCTTTCATATTAATTTCTCCGCGCTAACAAACGCTCAATATTTTCTTCCATTACTAGTTTTCGTCTTCCTGTCATCATCCAAGTAGCTAAAACAACTGGAATTATGATTGAAACAGACAAATTTAGCCAATCGCCTACACTCCCATTCCAAACTATTGGATCTAATCCTCCAGGCTGAGAAAATGCTAAAAAGTCTAGAGCAAAATGTGTAATCATTGATAGCCATAATTTACCAGTATACAAATAAATTATTCCAAATATTAGTCCTGAAGCAGCCGCAAAACAAATTTGACCAATTGTTGCGTTTAGCTTTTGCTCACCAACATTGCCAATATGCATCGCACCAAAGATTAATGAACTAATCACCACAGTCAGCTGTAAACGAAATTTAAATTTTTTCAATCCAACAATTAATGAAATTATCAGCAGATATCTAAATGTTTCTTCAAGTATTCCTGCCTCAATAGGTCTAAGAAGTGCTGGCCACGAAAAAGTAAACTTATGAAGCTCAATACCAAATATAGTTGTTAATAGGTTATCACTATCAATACCATATGCATTCCAAAAGATATACCAAGCTTGCACTACAAACAGAATACCCAGGCTAAGATAAGAAAAGTTAGGGCTCTTCAACCATTCAAGGTTAGGATTCAGATCAAAGCCCCATTCCCTAGCTATCAACATTCCTAATATAAAACAGATTGACGCTGAAATTGTCCCTGTATTAAATACGGTAAACCAGAAGTTACTGCTGCTTTTGAACGATACACTTTCGGTCGTCAAAAAGGATTCCATCAAAATCACTGCCACAATAATTCGACCGATGGTATTTGTAACTCTTCCAAAATCAACTTTAACAATTGGCAAGAACATAACAAACAAAATTACATAGCTTACTATGGCCACTAACCATTGTGTGTTCTTATTTTCCATAGCAAAAGTGACTACAATTGCCCAAATTCCACTTAAAATAAGCGGAATAGTAACAATATCTAACCAGCGACTGACCACCATCAGCTTCCGTCCACGATGACGTAAAAAGTTAAAAATCACTGCCATTAAAACGATGAAGAAGACAATAAAAATTATAATTATATACTGTGAACTCGTTTTGGTTCCTAAAGTACTTAATAAAATGATAGATGTACTAATCAAAACAAGAATTAGTTCTATTCGAATCCAAATATCCGCTATTTTTTCTTTCATATAATCTAATCCCCCCAAGATAAATTAATTATCTCATCATCTAAGAGTAAGAGGCAAAGATTTTAAAATTCAAATTCGGTCAAAATAAAAAGTAGTTGGCGCAAAATTTTCCATAAAAAAGACAGCCCTTCGGCTGCCAATTAATTATTCCAATCGTTCATGCGCTTTTGAGCATCTTGATAATTCTGCGTATTTTGATATGAATCATGTAGAATATCAGTAACCAAAATCATGCTATTAGTCCGCTCAAAGGTGATCGTCATCCCAAGTTCGGTGTTTACAACATGGCGAACGAAATCGTTATTATCTCGTTTTAAATCATCTAGACCTTGATCCACAAAGTATCGTTGTGAACCAGTCAGGCCTTCATATTTGTCTTTTGCTAGAGGGGTAAAAGTAAGTTCAACCATTATTTCCACCCGTCTTTCGCATCGCGTGGAGGCAGTTTTTCACTTTTTTCTCCACGTACTTCTAAATCTGTATAAGTCTTAGCCGGAGGCTTCGGTTTTTCCTTCTTCTTTTCCATATAAAAATACCGCCTTTCGTATTAATAAGCATTATACAAAAAACGGTACTATTTTCATACTAAATTCTCCTCTATCCTAGGAAATTTAGCCTTTCTTAATTATTCTTCAGTTTTAGCAGGGGCTTGCTTAAATTTGTCACCAGCAAGTTTACGATAGAAGTTTGCTTTAGTTTGATTAATGTATGGAGTAATCCAAAGGAAACCAATTCCTAAAGTAATGAAACCAAGAAGGCACCAACCAATGAAGCTAAGATCAAGGACAAACAAGTCAGTCTTATGACCATTCATAAGTTTACGGCTTTCAGTAATAGCTTCAGTAGCAGTCATCTTGTGACCTGCATCGTACATATCCTTCATAATATAGGGAGTCATTGAATATGCATATGCTTTAACGATACCAGGAATAAAGAATAATAAAGACCACAAGAAAGTAAAAATCATTGTCAAAAGTGATGTTAGGAATGATGAAGTGAACTTATTACCAGTAAATGCACTAAAAATTCCTGAAAAGACATTAACCTTATTGCCAGTATCTCTAAAAGTCAAAATAGTGTAAGCAAGACCCCAAGCAATCATAATAGCAACAATTGCAGAAACAAAATTCAAAATACTTGAAAATGTTCCAGGATCTGTAACTTGGGCAGCAGTAAGTTGGCCTTGACTAAACTTAAAGTAGTTATATACACGGTCGTTATGATTATTAATAAAATACATAAGATCACTTACTAGGTATGTAATTAACCATGCGACAAATGACAATAAAACTGCCCATACCCAATTGCCTTTAAGTTGATCCTTAGAAGCCTGCTTCAATTCTTTTCTGTTCATACTTTATCCTCCAATTAACAAAATAATCTTTTGTTATATCCATTTAAGCACAATACATAAAGCATTATACCAAATTTTCAGTATCAAAAAAGCCTAATTCCGACAACGGAACTAGGCTCACACAGTGTATACCATCAAACTGACCACATATAGAAGATAACATTTTCGCTACCGGAGAAAATGAATAACTTTCTAGTGATGGTACAGTGTTTATATTAGCATTGCAATGGCTAAAACACAATAGTTTTACTTGCATTTAGCTATTAAAAAAGAATAGATTATAAACCTATTCTTTCTGCCATTTCAATATTAAGCATTAATGACATTATTTGATTTACTTTATTTCTAGTCTTAAAGAATCTTTTTGGTGCGGTATGATTACTTTGAATTATAATCATTTCCTTACCACCATGGGTAGTTCTCAAGAAAGTATAATAACCTTCACCAGCACCATTAGCGACTTTATAATTTTTAAGATTATAAAAACCACCATTATAGTACTTAGGAGCCTTACCCTTAAATAAAATTTTTCGACTCTCTTTAGTCAATAAACTACCACGCAAAATGTAATCAATAGTATCAGCTAAATCCTGATTCGACATTACAATTGATCCAGCACCAAGTTCATCATGAGCATCGGCAACAGCCTTTTCATAAGAAACTGAGGCATATTTACCATTGCTCAACTTGACATAACCAGGAACCCAATTGCTATCTTCAAGCTTGTTACGATTTGCCCACAGAAATTCCGTATGCTCTAGCTTTAGCGGCTCAATATATGTCTGTCTGAAAAGTTCTTCATAGCTCTTCTTTTCAACCTTTGAAAGAATGCCACATAAATAAACGTAGTTAACAGATGAATAATGCCACTTATTAAGCATATTAGGATTGTAGACCGTCTTAGACATATCGGCCTTCAGATTATCTTCATCAGAGATAAAGTTCTCTGTACCTAATTTTTCGCCCTTATCAAGGTTGAGACCAGAAGTCATATTAAGCAAATTACTAATTTTGACATCAGTTGATCCAGGAATATCTGGTAGATACTTGCTAAGAGGATCATCCAGCTTGATCTTCCCCTTTTGAACTTCTCGCATAACCATCGCAGCAGTCATTGATTTTTGAACAGAGTTAATCAAATAACTAGTGTCAGCCTTATTGGCCGTTGCATACTTTAACCATGGCTTACCATGCTTAACCACAAGCACAGAGCCCTTGATCTTCAATCGGTCAATAGCATGTCGCACTACTTGTCTTTTAAATAATTTTTATTAGCTAAGTTGATTGACTTTACACCAGTCTTATTTTGCCATTTCTTTGAGAAATAGTAATTATCTAAATCATAGTTGTAAGGACGATTTGGCAATTCCATAAATGGTCTTACAGCTTGATCCATTGCAAGCCAACCGTTCCAGCCAAGGTGGATAGTATCTTGCATGAAGTACTTTTGAGCACCATCCTTTGATAAATCAAGGATATTTTCAAAACCTTGACTAGTAAGTTGTCTTTCCATCTTAGCAACAGATTCCTGATACATCTTTGATGATAAACCAGTATACTTCATCCACTTAGCGTTAATTGGTGGAATCACAAATAGTACGTTAGTGTGTTGCTTAGCAAACTGGGTCAACATTAATTCAAAGTCCGCATATTCAGGTGACTTAGTGTAATCAAAGTTCTTTTGACTGCCCTTGAGTTTCTTCAATACCTTCTTAGGTAAACGATTACGATAGAAAGTATTGTCGATTCCTAAATTATTTGAATTAGTATGAATTTCAGCTTGTTCATCTGCAACTTTCTTCAACGCTTTAACTGAATAGTCATCAGGAAGAAGCTTCTCTCTCTTCTTGATCTTTTCAATACGATCACGAACTTGGAAAGTACTGAAGAAATTATCTTCATTGGTTAAAACTCTTACTTTATTTTCAAGTAAGAAACGATCCCAACCTGATAACTTTTCTCCATTAGCAACCTTCTTAAGACCATCTTTAATTACACCACTCTTAACAGATGGCATATCTAAGATACGCTTAGCTGCATAACGATCTGCCACGCTATTCTTAGCCTTAAGCAAGAACATAGCAGTTTGAAGTGGTGAATAGTAGAGATCGAAAGCCTGTGGATCTTGCCCTTGTTTGGTAAACCATTGTGGCGAAATGATAACTACAGCCTTCTTGTTCTTAAGCTCCTTGCTAGTACCTTGCATCCCGATAAATTGAGCCAAACTTTGACTACCTGGCCCACCAAGAAGAAATGGTCGATAATTACGGTTATATTTGTCCGCAATAATACTTGGGTGAAGAGGATCCATTCTTGACAATTCACTTGAACCATAAAATGGTACATATTCACCCTTAAAGGCTTCTTGCTTAAGCTTTACACCCTTAAAGACAGTGTTTGTTTGTGAATTAGCCGCTTCATAAATGGTATCCTTTGAAAAAGTACGTTCCCAAGGAAACAAAAATACTGCTACCAATAAAATAAAAGCGCAAAGAACTGGGCCAAAAATTTGCCACAGTCGGCGTTTATTATTCATTTTCTAAGCTTTCCACCTTTGCAATAATCTTGTTTGGAGTATCCCATTCTGAACGATCAAATTCTGAAACTGGTACATCAATACCAAATTTTTCTTGTAAGCTTAAAAGCATTTGAACACTTGCCATTGAGTCAAGTAAACCATCTTCAAAGATGTTAGTGTCCATGTTTTCTGATAAATCTTCGCCAGTTAATTCATTTAAAATATCTAAAACTTCTGTCTTTGTATCCATTTTTAAAAACCTCTCAAACTAAAACTATTTTTTTCATTTTATACCTTATTGCCATCCAAACCATAATTGGCTAAGGAACCCAGAGAAGATCAACATACCAAAACATACAACTTGGAAAGTTATAAAAATTGCAAACCATTTTGTAAATTTATTAGATGGGATCTTATCCTTATGCTTACGCTTAAATCTTAACCAATAATCGTTAATGATGATGGCAAGTGCTTGGTACAAACCATAAGCAATATAGTACCAAGTAAGACCATGCCAGAATCCCATGATCAAGAATAAAAGTAGATATGCTACTTGAGATAATCTAATTCTATTCTTAAACAATTTCTTCTTCATTGCGAAGAAAGTAAATCGCATGTAAATGTAATCACGGAACCAGAATGACAAGGTCATGTGCCAACGATTCCAGAAATCTTTGATGTTCTTTGAAATAAATGGCTTGTTAAAGTTCATTGGAGTGTGAATTCCCATAAAGTAAGAAATTGACACAGCAAAAAGTGAATAACCAGCAAAGTCAAAGAATAAGTACATAGTGTAGCAGTACATGTAAGCTACAACCCACCATGATAACTTAAGACCACCGTTAGCATTACCAATCAATAATGCTTGTTGGCTAATTTTTGGTAACCAGTAAGTTCCAAAGAACCAGCCCAAGATAAACTTGTATAAGAATCCTTGGAATAAATAGCGAACAGCGTATTGAAGATCAGTAATATATTGATCACGACTTGGTGCCTTATCGAAGTCCTTCTTGAAACGACGGTAACGATCAATAGGACCAGATGAAATGGTTGGGAAGAAGAGCAAGAATCTAATGTAAGTTCCTGGCTCAATCTTCTTAATAGCTCCATCACGAATTTCCATAATTACTTGAACATTCTTGAAAGTAATATATGAAATTCCGAGGAACCCAACAACAAATGGAACTGATCCCACAGGCATAACCGTCAAAATCTTTACTGCAGTTAATGGCAAGATTGCCAAGATTACAGCCAAGCAGAAGATCCAGGTCTTGTTAGGACTGCCCTTTCTTGTTCGATAGCGCTGGTAAGCAAATGTTAACAGTAATTCAAATACTAAGTACAGAATCAGGTTAACTCCTTGTTGCCAGTGACTACCGTCAAAAATCAAGAATAAGAAAACTAAAGAAAAGATTGCTTCATAAATCTTTAGTCGTTTGCCGAAATACAAACCAAGAATCATCGGAATAAGCGCAATCATCAAGTAAATGAAGTATTGCGGATTGGAATAAGGCTGTAGGTTAATGAAGTTAAAATTCACTACTTATTAACCTCCTTAATAACGGCCTTAATATCAACTTTACCGTTTTGTGAAATTGGCAACGAATCCTTGTAAACGAAACGTTGAGGAATCATATATGGCATCACATTCTTAGCTAAATCTTCACGAATCATCTTAGTCAATTCTGCTTCAGAATACTTACGTGAAACGCCATCTTTAAGTTCAATTTCAGCCACAATCTGTTTAACAGTATGATCTTTACTGTACTTAGGTGCAGCAACACCGTAACGAACTAAATCATTTTTACTTAAGTAAAAATTGATTTCTTCAAGTTCGATTCGGTAACCATTAAATTTAATTTGAAAGTCAATTCTTCCGCGGTAGAAAAGCATGTCGCCGTCAAAGAAACCTGCATCTCCTGAACGGTAACTTGCATATTCATCACCAGCTTCTTTAAAGAAAGCTGCTTCAGTCTTTTCAGGATTATTCATGTAACCCTTTGAAACACTCGGACCACTAATAATAATTTCACCTTCACCTGGCTTATCACCCTTTGAAGTATCAATTGTGATCTTAGTATCTTCTTTAACACGACCGATTGGTAAGCGATCATATTTTTCTAAAATTTCATCAGTAATTTCAACTTGGGTAACTGCAACAGTAGTTTCAGTTGGACCATAAGTATTGAAAATATGTGCTTTTGGAAACTTCTTACGTAAGTTTGCAGCTTCAGTATGTGGAAGCTCTTCTCCACAGAATAAAAAGTGTGTCATATCTGGGTGGTGTTCACCATCAAATGTCTTATCCAAGAAGCACATTTGTGCAAATGATGGAGTAGAAACCCAAACATTGAATTGGAGCTTAGGCAAAGTGCTGAATAATTGCGCAAAGTTTTGCGTTACATCATGTGGTAATACCACGAGTTTACCTGCAGCAGTCAATGCTGGATACAAGCTCATCACTGATAAGTCGAATGAATATGGGGCTTGTGCCAAGAAGCTTGGATGTTCTGGTAAATTAAAGTCCGATAATTCCCAATTTACAAAGCTAAGTAAGTTATCGTGACTAATTTGTACACCCTTTGGCTTACCGGTAGTCCCGGAGGTAAAGATAATGTAAAAGTTATCATCACCACTGACGAATTTACTTTCATCAGTCGCAAAAACACCAGCTTCAACATCTTCTGGCTTTACAACTTGAATATCAGTTAAATCAACATCAGGCAATTCATCAATTGCAAGAACAACCTTAGCTTCTGATACTTCTTTAATCATGGTCAAACGTTCAGCGTTTGAGTAACTAGCAATAGGAATGTAAGCATGACCTGCTTTAACACAACCTAAAAAACTTGCAACCATTTCGAAGTTTTGACCACCCCAAATCATGATTGGGTCCTTTTCAGGAATATCAAGGCTAGCTATCTTATGTGCCCACTCATCTGAACGTTTCTTTAAATCGCCATAAGTGTTAGTCTCACCAAGATAGTCATAGACTTCACGATCAGGTTCACTTACTGCGATCTCATCGATTTTCTTAATTACATTTTCGATCATTTATTAACACCGCCTTAGAATTCATTATAAATAAAGTGGACAGAGTTAAGACCACTGTATTCATATAAATAAATTAGGGCCATGAGAATTGCAAAATAAATAATCGTCTTCAAGACAAACATCCCAATTTTTTTGCCTCGAGAGTCAACTTTTTTTGTGTTTTCCATTTTTCTCCCTCAGTAACAACATTATTTATGCCTTATCTTACTACAGATAATTGGCGTTCACTGATTATTTTACCAAATTTAAATAATTTCTACATCATCTCTAACTGTTCAACCGCTTACAAGATCGATATGCGATAAACAGCGGAATAAATTCAATTAGTCCAACAAAGATAAATGCAAAAATTGTTGCCCTTAAAATATTATTGGGGGTTTCCCAACGAGTGGACTTGGCTGTCGTCAGTAAAAACACTCCAAAGACAATCGTAATTATTAATTCAATTAAATACAAGTAAGACATATACGTTCCCTGTAAATTTTGAAATAAGTATAAGCAAGTGGTTGCTGGCAAAAGACAGAACCAACCTGAAAATTTAATCCAAAAATGGACCTTGGTACGTGGATTTTGATTCATTTAATTTCCTTTCTAATTTCCAAATAAGGCATTGATATTCATCGATAGAATCCGATCCATAACCACAATATTGCGTTTAGCGTAGATCTTGGAACCCGATTCAAATAGACATAAAAGCTGACCTTTATAAGCAGTAATTTGTTCCAAATATGGTGGCATCTCAATCACAAGCGAGGCATTCTTTTCATCAAGTGAATTAATTGCAGTAACTGGGAACACATATAGTCTAGAATTTCCGCTTCCATATGATTGACTCAGAAAAATCTTATCATTATATATAGCAATTCCTTGAATCTGTTTATCCATTGAAGCTTCACCTGCTGGATCAGACCAAGAAACATTACCAGTCACAGATTTAATTTCATTATTAGTGATTGAATTTTTATTTTTCCCGCTTCGAGAAATCGTATATGCAGCAATTCTGCCTTTGCCATACATGTTAAAGAGGCCGACAAATAATTGGTCATCATAGTAAGTGACTGCTGATGCTCGTTCCATAGTTGGAATCGAGATTTTATTATTATATTCAATTGGGATTCGGCTTCCTAAACGGTACTTCTTCAAAGCACTCATTGTAAATGACATTAGTGCTGAAGATTGACCCATTGAACCAGTTATCCAAATGTTTTTAGCTTTGGGATCATAGGCAATTCCGCCTAGATGCGGTCTTCCTGCAATTTGAATTGTTTTAATATATTTACCGGTCCTTTTATTAAGAACATACACAACTGAGTTATGCTCATGAGCACCATCATAGGCCGTAATTAAGATATACGTCCCTGCGACTGTTAATCCTTGCGGCGTCATCGAATCTGCAGTATCCCACTTCTTAGCCTTGAAGTCATAACTCTTAGTAGCAACAAGACCAGGTACAGTGAAATCATATCCGTCCCAAGTTCGCGGTGTTACATAATGTGAGACTTTTTGGATAAATGGATAATTATGCTGGAGATTTTTCTGATACTTTTTAGTCAATTGCCAAGCGGCGTTTGTATTAGTACCATCTTTGGCTAGGGTAACTTTTGGCCGTGAACGCTCAAATTGAATATTTTGATAAAATTGATAACCAAAATAGGCTCCTGTTCCAATTCCTGCAATAACCAGGAGTATTATCATTAACTTAACAATAGTTTTTCCTATCTTTTTCAAATAAAATACTCCTTTCAATTAGAATTACTTATTCATTATAAGAACAGTCTAGGCAGTTGTCATGTATTGATTCCTGCAAAATAAAATATATAAAGCTACAATTGAAACAAATTTGTCATATTTTATTCACAAATTAGAGCTAGAATAATATATGTAACAAGTTATGTTCCAAGATTTCACTTGTTACACTCAACTTTTTTGTTTTTCATTCATACTCCTCCAAGTAAATAATGAAAATAAAAATTCAATTGGCACTATGCCAATTTCATATCTATCCCTTTCGGCTCACGTTAATACGTGGGCTTTTCTTATAAAAAATAAGTATCTTTAAAAAATCTCAGAAATTTCTTTACTAATTCATAAGATTTTTTACACTTTTAATTCACAATTAACACGTATTATATAAACCGTAGCAAGGCGGTAGATGCTTGCTACATACTCCCACTTTTTTATTTCATTCATTCTTACTCCTCCAAAGTAGATGAAACTTATAAGGCTCGCAAAATCTTGCGGGCCTTTTCCTTTTCCATTATTTGTTTTTTTGAAATAAAATAGAATTAAGGAAAGGAATTATATTATGTTTTCACCGGCTATCCAAAAGTTAATTGAAGAAAAGTCTGGTTCCTTTTTGGTTCCAGCAAGTCGGATTGCTTTCGTTCAAGACGACAATCCGCTCTACCATGCATTTTTAATTTTAACTAAAGTAAAATATTCAAAAATTCCCGTGCTAGATAAAAAACGTCGCGTTGTTGGGCTACTTAGCTTAGCAATGATCACTGATAAAATGCTAACAACCGATACCATCTCAATTGATCCATTAAATGAACTAAAGGTAAAAGACGTAATGCAGACAGATTTTGATAAAATAAATTTCGTTGATACTACCTTAGAAACGCAACTGCATCTATTAATTGATAATGCCTTTTTACCAGTAGTTGATGATAACGGTGTCTTTCAAGGCTTATTAACACGACGTGAATGGATTAAGGCCTTCAACTATGTAACTCATACGTTTGAATCCAATTATCAAGTTCGGAAAATAAAAGAAAAATAATTACTTGCAACATTAAATTTGCGCTTATATCTATTTAGATATAGGCACTTTTTTATTTTAGTTAAAATAGATAATATCTAGGGAATATTGGTAAGATTTACAATTGCCTCGTAAGTGATAAAATTGTATAGTATTAAGATTTACAATTACTTCATAAATGATAAAAAATGATAAAATTGTATAGTATTTAGATTCTATATTTAGTGGAGGACTAAAAATGTTTAAACGTAACTGGAAGTTATTCGTCGTCCTAATTCTCGGAATTATCGGCGTTATCCTTGATTTCATCTGTCATAAACCATCAATCGGTCCATGGACAATTGGGAGTTTTCATACTGCCGCTTGGCCAATAGCAGGTGTGTTAATCGATATTTTCGGTATTTATGAAGCCATCACAATGGCAATTGAAATGATCGATGACATTAAAGGTGGCCGTTGGGGTGTCGATGTTTTAGCTATCATCGCTATTATTTCAACTATGGCTATCGGGGATTACTGGGCAGCTTGGATGATCTTAGTAATGTTCACAGGTGGTGAATCACTTGAAGATTACGCAACTAGCCAAGCTGATAAGGAACTTAGATCATTACTTAATAACAATCCACGTAAGGCTAACAAGTTAGTTGATGGTAAATTAGTTGAAGTTAATGTTGACGATCTTAAAATTGGTGATCACATAGTTGTTAAGCCCGGTGAACAAGTACCTGTTGACGGTAAAATCGTTGATGGTGCATCAAGCTTTGACCAATCATCACTTACTGGTGAATCTGTACCTGTAAATAAAAAGCCTGGCGATGATTTAATGTCAGGTTCAATTAACGGTGATACTGCTGTTGAAGTTGAAATAACTAAGCTTGCTAAAGATTCAGAATACCAGTCAATCGTTGCTTTGGTTAAGTCTGCTGAAGCTCAACCTGCTAAGTTCGTGCAAATGGCCGATCGTTACGCTGTTCCATTTACAATTATTTCCCTGGTAATAGGTATTATTGCTATGGCAATGGGTGGCTGGAACTTCCAACGTTTCGCAGAAGTTATGGTTGTTGCTTCTCCATGTCCACTTTTGATAGCCGCCCCTGTTGCTTTGGTATCAGGTATGAGTTCAATGTCTCGTCACCACATTATCGTAAAGTCTGGTCCAACACTTGAAAAATTATCTCGTGCTAAAACTTTTGCTTTCGATAAGACTGGTACTTTAACTGAAAACAAACTTGAAATTGGCGAAGTTGTTCCAACAGAAGGCTTTACTAAAGAAGAAATTCAAAGTTTGGCCGCAAGTGCTGAACAACAATCTTCACACATCATGGCTGTTTCATTAGTTAAGAGCACTTCAAAGGATCAAATCCATGAAGTTATTAACTTAAAGGAAACTACTGCTCAAGGTGTTGAAGGTGATGTTGATGGTAAGCACGTTATGGTTGGTAAATTGGACTTCGTTGCACCAAATCATGAAAAAATCAACGTTGACTCAACTGCAATTTATATTTCAGTTGATGGCAAGTTTGCTGGTTACATTACTTTAAAGGACCAAATTCGTCCTGAAACTCCAGAAACAATTGCCCGTCTTCGTCGTCAAGGTGCTAAGCAAATTATGATGCTTACTGGTGACCGTCAAAGTGTTGCCGATGCCATTGGTAAAGAAGCAGGCGTAACCACTGTTAAAGCTGATCTTCTTCCTAAAGAAAAGATCGAGGCTATCAAGTCAGTTCCTGCTGACCTTCGTCCTGTCGTTATGACTGGTGACGGTGTTAATGATGCACCAAGTTTAACTGCAGCTGATGTCGGTATTGCTATGGGTGCTAAAGGTGCTACTGCTGCCAGTGAAAGTGCTGATGCCGTAATCATGGTTAACGATTTAAGCAAGATTAACGATGCCGTTGCCATTGGTAAGCACACTATGAAGGTTGCTAACATCGATGTTTTAACAGCTATCACAATTGTTATTATCTTAGAAATTGTGGCCGCAACTGGTATCATTCCTCCAATGGCTGGTGCCGTCTTACAAGAAGTTGTCGACTTAATTACAATTTGTTTGGCCTTACTTGCTAAGACTGAACCTAAGAATCCAGAACAAACAGGGATTCCTCGCAAGTAACTTGCATCCCTGAAATAAAACCATTAAAATTGGATTAATTAAATATCTTTTAGTGGTTGGGTTTTTAAATAAATTATTAAAAGCTTTCAAGATTAGCTTATTTGGGTCAATAAGCACTTGAAGGCTTTTTCTTTACTCAAGTAAGGGAGGAATTAAATGGAATTTCTTGGTGAATTAATTTTAATTTTAATCGCAACAGTTTTATTAGGGCAGCTGTTTGCTAGATTTAATATGCCAGCAGTAATTGGACAACTTCTGTCAGGAATTGTCTTGGGTCCTGCAATTTTGAATTGGATTAAACCGAATGATATTATCTCAATCTTTTCAGAGTTCGGTGTAATCCTCCTAATGTTTTTAGCAGGACTAGAAAGTGATCTAGACTTACTTAAGAAGTACTTTAAATTAAGCTTCACAGTTGCAAGTATTGGAGTGATTTTACCAGTATTATTCATCGGACTTGCTTCAATGGCCTTTGGTATGAAATTCCTTGAGGCCTTGTTCATCGGAATTGTCTTTGCGGCAACTAGTGTATCAATCTCTGTTGTAGTTTTACAGGAGGCTGGTAAACTGCATAGTCGAGCAGGAACAGCAATTTTAGGTGCAGCCGTAGTTGATGATATCTTGGCTGTTGTAGTTTTGAGCTTGTTCACTACTTTCAGTCACGAAGGCGGTAAACAGGGCTTAACCAATAATTTCTTCTTAAACTTATTAATTGAAGCTTCATACTTCATTGTTGTATGGCTCATTTACAAGTGGGTAGCACCATACTTCATGAAGGCCGCCGAAAAGATGGATGTTAACTACTCCGTCGCAATTGCTTCATTAGTTTTAGCGATCTCAATGGCTTGGGCCGCTGATTTTGTTGGACTTAGTGCTGTTGTTGGTGCTTTCTTCGGCGGTCTTGCAATTAGACAGACTCCACAATTTAAAGAAGTTAATTCAGCCATTTCAGCATTAGGATATTCGGTCTTTATCCCTGTCTTCTTCGCTGATATTGGTCTTTCAATGACCTTCGCTAGCTTTATCAAAGATATCTGGTTCATCATTGCCATTACTGTTTTGGCTGTTTTATCCAAGTTCTGGGCTGGTAAATATTCTAGTGAACTTTTCGGCTTCACTAAGAATGAAGGAAATATTGTTGGAGCCGGAATGGTTTCACGTGGTGAAGTTGCCTTGATCGTTGCTCAGATCGGAATTACCCATCACCTTTTCCCTGAAGATATTTATTCAAGTTTAATTTTGGTAATCATTATTACAACTGTAATTTCTCCATTTATCTTGAATCACTTTATTAAAAAAGAAAGCGAGGATAACAGACTCGCTTAAACTAAAAGCGTTATGACAATTCAGTCATAACGCTTTTTTACCAGCTATTTTTTCACTTGTAACTTATTAGATCAACATCATCATACTAATAAATCCAATTGAGTTATAGCACATGTGAGTAATCATTGAATACCGTAAATCTTTCGTCATCATGTAGACCCACGCTAAAACGCAGCCTAACACCCAGTAAACAAGAATAAATTTGCTGAGCATTGGATCATGCACATACGCGAAAACAAATCCACTGGTTAAAATTCCGGCCCACTTATTGAAAGTAGTGTTCTTAGTAAAGAAGGTGTTGAAAAACATCCCTCTAAAAATCACTTCCTCACAAAATGGCGCAACAAAGCAAACCATAATTTTAAATAGATCTCCACTTTGCTTAGAAATTAAATCTAATCCTTTTTGGTTAGTAGAAATAGCCTGCCCCTTGGAACTAACAATACTAAGCATTGCTGCACCAAGAAAAGTAATCAAGAAGAAGCCTAATATCGCAATCAAGATCCGCCTCAAATTCCAGTGCGGTTCCTGGTTAAAGTGCCAGTAATTCACTTCTTGCAACTGCTTTTTATATATCCAAAAGATAAGCGCCATAACTAACACCGTTATAAGTGCTGTAACGAAACCTTGATACGGCATGTGAAATCTTCTAGCAATTATTCTTGGGTAAAAATAAAATTCTTGCAGTACTCCATATAGTACAAATGCAATAATTATTCCCGCAAAATTCCCTAAGTAATGAAGGATTTTATGCATTAATCAACATCCTTTTCCCTAAAATTATATTATTTTAATTATAATAGAAATGACGAAAAATACATAAGGGAAGAAAAAACATGACCGAATTTTTACACTTTTTTGAGCAAAATTGTGAATTTGCTTATTTATCACTTTTTCTAGCACTTTCATTACTAGCATTTCTAATCTCTTGGTTAATCGAACCACGACGCTTAATCAACGGTATTTTATTCACAATTAACTTACTTATTTTTGCCGTTTGGCTAACTATAGCGGTCTTCTCAACGCACTTAAAAGCCTTGCAAGCGGCATATAGTATCCTAATTTTACTATTTATCTTCATCATCTTCTTAGTTGTGACTTTCGCCTGGTTATTCTGCTTTTGGAACGCTTATTTTGTTTGGAAATATGAAAGCCACACCTTGCCTAACCTCCTAACTTTACTTTTAGGAATCGGGTTAACAATCGTCTGGATCGTTTCAATCCTAGGACCTGCTAAGTATTTACCATCCTGGCTCGATGCCCTCTTAACTGCTGCTCCAGTTATCGCTACTTATTTAGGCTTGGTTATGTATAATTACTTACTCAATTTATTCTTATACCAATTCGTTCCTCGCCACTACAATCGCGACTACTTAATCGTTTTGGGTGCAGGACTAATTAATGGTGAAAAAGTTTCTCCACTTCTTGCCAGCCGCATTAATCGAGCAATCCAATTCGCGGAAAAACAAGTTGATAAGGGTAAGCACATGCCAAAATTTATTATGTCTGGTGGTCAAGGAGGCGATGAAAAAGTCTCTGAAGCTCGCGCAATGGCTGATTATGCAATTTCTCGCGGAATTGATGAAAAATATATTCTCTTAGAAGACCGCTCTAAGAATACCTATCAAAATATGTTCTTTTCCAAAGAAGTTGCTGCCTCCGATTTTGGTAGTGATGCCTTCAGAGCTTCCTTCTTTAGTAATAATTACCACATTTTCCGTGCTGGCCTGTTTGCTAAAGAAGCAGCATTAAATGCCAACGGTATCGGTAGTTATACTAGATTCTACTTCCTTCCTAATGCAATCATCCGTGAATTTGCTGGAGTCTTCATCTTGCATAAAAAGCGTCATTTCATAATCATCGGTCTGATTGTCGCCTTCTGTGTTTTCCAAGCAATAATGATCGGTCTTGGAATTGAACACTTCAGAATGATGTAATCATTAAAAATCGTCTAAGTTGAAGGAGTTGTCTTATATATCTTTATGGCTAAATGATATACTTTTAATAACATTTTAAAAATTAAGAAAGGATATATCTATGCTTCAACTTGAACATTTATTCAAATCTTATCACGTTGGCGATACGGTCACTCATGCTTTAGATGATGTCTCTATTTCTTTTCGTGATAAAGAATTTGTCACAATTCTAGGACCTAGTGGTTCTGGTAAAACTACAATGTTGAATGTCATTGGTGGACTAGATCGCTATGATAAAGGTGATCTGATCATCAACGGAAAATCAACTAAGAACTTTAAGGAAACTGATTGGGATGCTTATCGAAACAACTCAGTTGGTTTTGTCTTTCAAAATTACAACTTAATTTCTCATCTATCAATTATTGCAAACGTTGAATTAGGAATGACTCTATCTGGTGTTCCAAGTAAAGAACGCCATGAAAAAGCCATCAAGGCTTTAACAGAAGTTGGTCTTAAAGACCATATTAATAAGCAGCCTAACCAATTATCCGGTGGTCAAATGCAACGTGTAGCAATCGCTCGTGCGATCGCAAATGACCCAGATATTTTACTCTGTGACGAACCTACTGGCGCCTTGGATACAGAAACTTCTGTCCAAATTATGGACTTGATCAAAGAATTATCCAAAAACCGTTTGGTTATCATGGTTACTCACAACCCAGAACTTGCCAAGGAATATGCAACTAGAATTGTTAACTTCCAAGATGGAAAAATCTTACATGATTCTGATCCTTTCGAAGCTGAGCAAGAACAAGACAAGTTCAAGTTGAAGCGAACTAAGATGTCATATTGGAACGCCATTAAACTTAGTTTCACTAACATCATGACCAAAAAGGCTAGAACTGCCTTAACTGCTTTTGCTTCCAGTATCGGAATTATCTCAATCGCAGTTGTGCTCTCTCTTTCAAATGGTTTCCAAAAACAGATTGACTCAACTATGAGTAAAGCTCTTGCTAAGTATCCAGTGGTAATTGCTCCAACTGCAACTGATATGACCTCGGCTACTACTCGAAAAGAGTCGGATAAAAATGTAAAAAATAGAGGTTATATTACTGCTAAGCCAGATGAATCACAAGAATCAACTCACAACAATAAAATCACTGAAGCTTATGTTGACTATGTTAAGAAGATCAACTCTGACTATGCTAATAACATTGCTTACCAAAGAGCAGTTAACTTAAATTTACTTTCTAAAGATGGAAATAAAGTTGAAAAAATTCAATTTTCAAACTCTGATCCAAATGCATCTGGAAATATGGCTGCAATGAGATCCCAAGCAATGTCATCAATCGGTGTTGGTTCAAGCGTCTTCCCCACTACACTTGATAAAAATAAAGGAAACTTTTTGAAACAAAACTACCAACTTCTTTCAGGTGCTTGGCCAAGTAAGTCAACTGATTTAGTTTTAGTGACTGATAATAAAAATACAGTTAACATTAATTCTTTGAAGAATCTTGGCTTTAAGGTTAATGATGGTAAGAAGTTTAAGTTTGATCAATTAATTGGTAAGGAATTCAGTTTAGTATCTAATAATGATTACTACCAGAAGCTACCTACAGGGATGTTTATTCCAAGCAAGGCAAACACTAACATGTACAACTCTGGTACCAAGTTAAGATTGGCTGCTGTAATTCGTCCAAAGAATGAAAATTCAATGGCTCTTCTTTCAACTGGAATTGCTTACAGCGATAAGCTTTCACAAGAAGCAATTAATCAAAACCTCGACTCTGACATTGTTAAAGCTCAGAAGAAGACTAACGACAATGTAATGACTGGTCAGAAGATGAATGCAAGTGAAAAGAAGCAATTCCTTCAAAGCTTAGGTGGTTCAAGCATCCCTAGTTCGATTATGATCTATCCAAATAACTTTGACTCTAAAAACAAGGTTTTAGACTACTTAGACAAGTGGAATAAGGGTAAAGCCAAAAAGAACCAAATTATTTACACTGATATGTCTAGTGCCGTTACAACTATGACTGGTGGACTTCTTAATGGAATTACCACTGTTCTTGTAGCCTTTGCGGCCATCTCATTGATCACTTCAATGATTATGATTGGTATTTTAACTTACACTTCAGTACTTGAAAGAACCAAGGAAATTGGGGTACTTAAGGCTTTAGGTGCACGTAAAAAAGATATTACTCGTGTATTTGACGCAGAAACATTTATTTTGGGAGTTTTATCAGGTGTCCTCGGTGTCGTAATTGCCTACCTCTTAACCTTCCCAATCAACAGTATTATCTACAATATTACTGATTTAGCTAACGTCGCTCAACTTAGCCCAGTTGCGGCCTTAATCTTAATTTTAATTTCTACAATTTTAACTATGATCGGTGGACACCTTCCTGCTAAGATGGCTGCTAAAAAGGATGCCGCAATTGCTTTAAGAAGTGAATAAAAGTATATTCTTTCTCATCCACAACATCGGGTGTAAAATGGAAACTGAATATCTTTGATGAAAAAAGTCGCCTTTCCAAATTTGGAGAGACGGCTTTTCCTTATGCAGTAAGCTTCAGAGAAGTTACACACAATCCACAGAGTTTTCCACAATATGTTGATGCTCGACTTTAAGTGATTCTACATATTGTATGTAAATCTAATAAAATTAGGGTCTGATGTTTCACAGTATTTGCTAAGTTTTTGATTTTTTATTTGACAAAATGGCATATACCATTTTATAATGGACTAGACCAGTAAATGAGGAGGATTTAATTATGAAAGTTATCGTTACTGAAAACAAAATTCAAGGCGGCGCAAAAGCCTTCGAAATTTTTGAAAAAGGAATTAAAAATGGTGCCAAGGTCTTAGGCCTTGCAACTGGATCAACTCCAGAAACTCTCTACCAAAATTGGGTAGAAAGTGATCTTAACTGTTCCGATCTTATCAGTATCAATCTTGATGAATATGTTGGCTTAAAGCCTGACAATCCTCAAAGTTACCACTACTTCATGCAAAAGCATCTCTTCGACAAAAAGCCATTCAAGAAGACTTACGTTCCTGATGGTATGACTGAAGATGTGAAATCATTCTGTAAAGAATATGATCAAATTATCAAGGACAACCCAATTGATATTCAATTATTAGGAATTGGTCGCAACGGTCACATCGCTTTCAATGAACCGGGCACACCATTCACTTCTACAACTCATGAAGTTAAATTAACTGAAAACACAATTAAGGCTAACTCACGCTTCTTCGACAACATTGATGAAGTTCCTAAGAGTGCAATCTGCATGGGAATTGCTAATATTATGTCTGCTAAGAAGATTGTTTTAATGGCTTTCGGTGAAAAGAAGGCTCATGCAATCAAGGAAATGCTTGAAGGTGAAATTAGTGAAGAAGTTCCTGCAACTATTTTGCAAAAACACCCTGATGTTACTGTGATTTGTGATGAAGCTGCAGCTCAAGAACTTGATGATAAGTACAAGAATTAAACGCAATTTTATTTTATAGATCAAATTTAAATTATTAAAAAAGGCCAATAAGTCAATTTCGACTTGTTGGTCTTTTCGTTTACAAATGAATTTCAAGCTCAGCTAAACACTACTGCATATTGTATTATTCGCTAACCTTCATACTTAATCTTTGAAGAATGATAAAATAGCTTGACTTTTCTCGCTAAGAGCAAACTAAATTTACCCTTGTTTAGCCCCCATATCTCGTATTACAATATTTAAATGTCGAGAAAAATATCAACATATGGTGTTGGATAACGAAGAAAGAATGTGATCAAAGTTATTGTATTAAGTGGGCCAATTGGAGCCGGTAAATCCAGTTTAACTAGCATTTTAGCAGAGCACTTAGGGACTCAAGCTTTTTATGAAGGTGTTGATACTAACCCCGTCCTTCCTCTTTACTATAAGGATATGAAGCGTTATACCTTCTTACTTAATACCTACTTGCTTAACCACCGTTTGGCACAAATTAACACAGCAATCCGTGAAAAAAATAGTGTTTCTGACCGTTCTATCTACGAAGATGCACTCTTTTTCAAGATGAATGCTGACAGTAAAGTTGCTGATCCTACAGAATTCAAGATCTACGACAACTTACTTAATAATATGATGGAAGATACTCCTGGCAATCCAAGCAAGAAGCCAGATTTACTTATTTATATTCATGTATCTCTTGATACTATGCTTGCACGAATCAAGAAGCGTGGCCGTTCATTCGAACAGCTTTCAACCGATCCTGGCTTGAAGGACTACTACGCTAGACTTCTTAGCTACTACGAACCATGGTATGAAAACTACCATGCTTCTCCTAAGATGGAAATTAACGGTGATAAGCTTGACTTCATCATCAATGAAGATGCTAAAAAGGAAGTTTTAAGTGAAATTGATAATAAATTACGCGAAATTGGTAATTTATAAGAAACAGATGGATTAAATAAAAAGAAGGAACGTGATGACAGTTATTGTATTGAGCGGGCCAATTGGAGCCGGTAAATCCAGTTTAACTAAAATTTTATCTAACTATTTAGGAACTAAGCCATTTTACGAAAGTGTTGATGACAACCCTGTTTTACCACTTTTTTACGCTGATCCTGAAAAATATGCATTCTTACTTCAAGTATATTTCTTAAATACCCGTTTCCACAGCATCAAGGCTGCGCTTAGCGAAGGCAATAATGTACTTGACCGTTCCATCTATGAGGATGCCCTCTTCTTCCAAATGAATGCCGATATTGGGCGTGCAACTAAAGAAGAAGTTGATACTTACTACGAACTTCTTCACAATATGATGAATGAACTTGAAAGAATGCCTAAGAAAAGTCCGGACTTGCTTGTTCATATTGATGTATCATATGACACAATGATCAAGCGAATCCAAAAGCGTGGCCGTCCTTACGAACAGCTTAGCTACGACTCAACTTTGGAAGACTACTATAAGCGTCTTCTTCGTTATTACAAGCCTTGGTATGAAAAGTATGACTACTCTGCCAAGATATCAATCGATGGTGATAAGCTTGATTTCATGACTTCAGAAAAAGATCGTGAAATCGTCTTAGATCAAATCGTTGCTAAACTTAAAGAGATTGGTAAACTCCCAGAAGATTGGGATAAATCAACTGATATTCAAATTGAAGCCTAACAAAAACCGCTTTGAGAAGTTTTCTCAAAGCGGTTTATTTTTTGAATTAAATTATTTCATAATGGTGGTTAACATTGCACCAATCAAAATAATGATTAGGCCAGCGATAGTATAAATGTAACCCTTCTTGGTCTTCTTTTCGTGTAAGAATAGCATCCCACCCAAAGTTGAAATCACAACTGAAAGCTGTGAAATAACGAAAGCAGTATTAACACCATTATCTTGCACTGAAAGGATGTAGCCAATTGCAGCAATTGCGAAGATAAAACCTGCTAGTAAACTTTGCCAGCTACTCTTAGCCTTAAGTTCGCCAAGTTGCTTAGTGAATAGCATATAGATAAGAACTGCTAGAACCATACCAACTGATTCTGGGAAGAAAATAGCAATTCCTGAAGCTGACATTGCCTTAGGAATAGAGTTATAAACAATATATCCTAAAGTAGTGCAGACAAGCATGATGATAGTACCAGTTTGGTTTTTCTTATCTCCACTTTCTTCACCAGTATCAGATACTGAAGTTAAAATTGCACCGATAATTAAAAGTGCAATTCCGATAAATCCCCAAACCTTAGCGCTAGTAGTTGCCCATTCACTAAAAATCACAACCCCAACAATTGAAGTACCGATCAATTGAAGACCAGTAGAGATTGGCATAGTTTCAGAAACACCAATTTTAGCATAACCAGTATATTGACCAATTTGCCCAATAACCCAGAACGCTCCAGCAAGTGCTGAAAGCCAAAAGGTCTTCGCATCGATACTTGTATGAATAAATGGTAAAGCAATCAAGCCAACAATTAAAGTACCTACAGTAGTACCAAAAACTTGGTTAACCGGTTTACCGTTAATCTTAGCAACTGCAAGTGGTAAAATACCCCAAGCAATCGCCGGAATAAACATATAAACGTAATTCATTTTATTATCTCCCTAACCTAATATAAAAAAGTAAGTGAATGAAACCATTTTAGCGGTTTCATTACTTTGAAGTCAATACTTTTTTGTCTAATTGAACTATAAAATTTTATTATTTGATAACTATCATTTCTTATTTTGTTAATATAATTCGCGTTTACAAAATTTCACAAGAATGTTAAAGTAATAAAGTCGTTGAGTAAGATTAAAAACACGAACATTAAATCTGGGAGAAAAAATGAATTTTATTAAATCTTATTTCAAGCTTAATGAATACAAAACCAGTATTAGAACTGAGTTCATCGCTGGTCTAACTACCTTCATAAGCATGTCTTATATTTTATTTGTTAACCCTAGCGTTTTAGGCGCAAGTGGTATGAATACTGGTGCGGTCTTCACTGCTACCGCCCTTTCAGCCGCACTTGGTACGGCTATTATGGGGATCGTCGCAAACTATCCAATTGGTGAAGCACCTGCACTTGGAATTAACGCTTTCTTTGCTTACACCGTATGTATTGGAATGCATGTATCTTGGCAAACAGCTTTAGCGAGCGTTTTCGTTGCATCAATCATCTTCATCTTAATTACGCTCCTCAAGTTGCGTGAAAAGATCATTGATTCAATTCCAGCTGACTTAAAGTTTGCTATTTCATCTGGTATCGGTTTATTCATTGCCTTCTTAGGTCTTCAAAACGGTAAATTAATCGTTGCTAACAAATCAACTTTAGTTGGTCTTGGTTCACTACACGATCCACTTGTTTGGGTAACAATCTTTGGCTTGCTTGTAACTGTGATTTTGATGATCCTGGGCGTACCTGGTGCAATCTTTATCGGAATGGTACTTGCAGCAATTTTTGGTATTTGTACTGGTCAAATCGCCTTACCACACAAGATCATTTCTACCGCCCCAAGTTTGGCACCAACATTTGGACAAGCAATTTTCCATATTAAGGACATCAATTCTGTTCAAATGTGGGTTGTTGTCTTGACTTTCCTTCTTGTTACCTTCTTTGATACTGCTGGTACTTTAATTGGACTTGCTCAACAAGCCGGTTTCATGAAGAACAACAAGATGCCTAGAGTCGGTAAAGCCTTGGCCGCTGACTCAACTGCCATGATGTTTGGTTCTGTTTTTGGTACATCACCTGTTGGTGCTTTCGTTGAATCAAGTGCCGGTATTGCTGTTGGTGGTAGAACCGGTCTTACTGCAGTCTTTGTTGCTATTTTCTTCTTAGTCTCAATGATCTTCAGTCCACTTCTTAGTGTCTTCACTAGCCAAGTTACTGCACCCGCTTTGATCATTGTTGGAGTATTGATGGCTCAAAACACTGCCCATATCCACTGGAATAAACTCGAAATTGCTGTTCCTTCATTCTTAATTATTTTAGGAATGCCTCTTACCTACTCAATTTCTGATGGTTTATCATGGGGTATGATTACTTATCCAATCTGTATGCTTGCTGCAAAACGTGGCAAAGAAATCACACCGATGATGTGGGTCCTGTTCGTGGTCTTCCTTATCTTCTTATGGGTGCTGAATTTTTAGTTGAATTAAGCTCCTAAAAAAGAATTATTTCCTAGGAAATAATTCTCAACAGAAAAATCCAGTTAGGCCTTATGTCCTAGCTGGATTTTTTGTTATCTATCTACTTCACCATATGCTTTCTAAAGAATTCTGCTTCTTCATCATTTGCCTGATCAGCCAACTCATCTCTTTGATTAATCAGGAAAACATGATGCTCAGGATGGTTTTCATCGCCCCAGGACTTCTGAATCACTTCCACGTTCTTTGCTCTTAAATAGCCATCCAATCGAACGGCACAATCATGAATAAAATCAAGGTTGGCTGTAGAAATAAAAGTTGGTAAAAAGTCCTTAGTAATATATTTTTCTACATTAATTAAGTCCTGATTTTTCGGATCTGCCATCACTTCTGGGCTAAAGTATGCTGATGGAGCATCAGCAAGCATACCCGGATCAGCGATAAAGGTGGCTGGACTGTTAAGAGCAACTGCTCTAAATTTAAGATCAGTTAATGTATAACCAAATTTCTTCCGATATTCCGGGTTGGTCAAAATTGCGGTGTATTGTTCAGCCATTTGACCACCAGCAGAATCTCCAATCAAGAAGACATTATCCTTATCAAGATTGTATTCATCCGCATGATCTGCCACCCAGTGAATATATTCATCTACTTGATCAAGTTCCTCTGGAAATTTAGCTTCTGGACCTAATTTGTAGTTGGGATTAATGAAGGCAAATCCACGCTTGGCCATCCCCATGCCATAGAATTGGTAGGTTTCTTTCGTTCCGTAAACCCAACCGCCACCGTGAATATTGATAATTACTGGATACTTACCTTTTACATTCTTTGGTAAGTAAATATTTAATAAATTCCATTTAGGATCTGCACCATATTGAAGGTTATCGATTCTTTTTACTTCAGGAATATTGTGTGGGAGGCCTGCATCTCGTTTATCATCGCTGGCCTTCATTTCCATGCGCATTTTTTTGACAGCTTCTAAGATTTCTTTATCAGTCATAACAATCCCTTTCAGTTAGTCATTTTTGGTTAAACGCTTACATTGCTAATTTTAGGAAATCTCGTGATAAGAAACAAGTAATTTAATATAGCTGAATTAATATAGCAATTAAAATATATTCGGATTCTACGACTTTATTTCTAATTTTGAGAAAAGTATTTTTACTTTTTAACAAAAAGTAGAACATTCTTTAAATGCATGATTGAAATAGTTAGCTTTTCATTTATAATATTAATTAAATATTCGGTTAAATTTTGATTTTGCAGATTTTTTAACTGTTTTAATTGAATTAGGAGATTAAAACGAACTATCAACTTGGAGGACTAAATGAATTCGATTAACAAATTCTTTCATTTGAGTGAAAACAATACTTCATTCAAAACAGAACTTTTAGCGGGATTAACTACATTTGTAAGTATGTCCTACATCCTTTTCGTCAACCCTAACATCTTAGGTGCCAGTGGAATGGATAAGGGCGCACTTTTCACAGTTACCGCTTTATCATCTGCCTTTACTTGTATTGTAATGGGTTTAATTGCTAACTATCCAATCGCCTCAGCTCCTACGCTTGGACTTAATGCCTTCTTCACATATACTGTTTGTCTTGGCATGAAGGTTACTTGGCAAACTGCACTTGCCGCAGTATTTGTAGCTTCAATTTTGTTCATTATTTTAACCGTTTTTAAGATTCGCGAAAAAATCATTGATGCAATTCCAACCGATATTAAATACGCAATTTCTGCGGGTATTGGATTGTTCATCGCCTTCATTGGTCTTCAAGGTGGTAAGCTGATTCAAAACAGTGATTCAACTCTTGTAACAATCGGTTCTTTGAACAATCCTACTGTTTGGATTACCATTTTTGGTTTAATCATCACAATTTTCTTAATGATCGCCAATGTTCCTGGTGCGATCTTTATCGGAATGATCGCTTCTGCTGTTTTCGGAATTGCTATTGGTCAAATTCCTTTGCCTACTGCAGTTGTTTCTTCAATTCCAAGTATTGCGCCAACCTTTGGTCAAGCAATCTTCCACATCAGCGACATTAACAGCTTCCAAATGTGGATCGTCGTCTTTACCTTCTTATTGGTTACCTTCTTTGATACTACTGGTACTTTAATCGGATTGGTTCAACAAGCCGGTTTCATGAAGAACAATAAGATGCCACGTGCTGGTGAAGCGTTAGCTGCCGATTCTAGTGGTATGCTGGTCGGTTCGGTTCTTGGTACATCACCTGTTGGTGCCTTCGTTGAATCGAGTGCCGGTATTGCTATTGGTGGTAAAACTGGTTTAACCGCTGTATGGGTTGGAATTTTCTTCATTATTTCAACCATTTTCAGTCCAATCTTAAGTATTTTCACCACTCAAGTTACTGCACCAGCATTGATTATTGTTGGAGTATTAATGGCAGAAAACTTGGCTCATGTACACTGGACTGATCTTGAAATTGCTATCCCTTGTTTCCTTATTGCATTAGGTATGCCACTTACTTACTCCATCTCTGATGGTCTTGGCTGGGGACTTGTAGTTTACCCAATTTCAATGATCGCTGCTAAGAAGGGCAAAAAAATCACGCCAATGATGTGGATTTTGTTTGCAGTGTTCATCATTTACTTTGTTGTTTTGAATATCAAATAAATTTATCCTAATAATATTCTTTAAGAGAGATCATAAAAGTGATCTCTTTTCTTTTTATTCAATTATTTCCCAGGAAATTTCTAAGCTCATTTGCATATATGATAAATTTCTGCTATAATACTTTACAATTAATTTATATATCTATATATCGTCGAAATAAGGTCGACAGTATCTACCCTGAGCCATAAATTCAGGACTATAGGTATCAGACGTCATAAATTATCAAAAGGACATCTTTTACCCATAGTATTGGTAAGAGTTGTCCTTTTTCTTTGACGATTTTTATGTTGGAGGAACAATGCAGGTTTTTAATAATATTTTTCATTTAGAGGATGCACATACTAATGTTAAGCGCGAATTAGTTGCTGCTTTAACAACTTTCGTTTCATTATCATACATTCTTTTTGTTAACCCTAATATTTTACACGCTGCTGGCATCCCTGCCGGTGCAGCCTTTACTGTTACAGCTATTGCGACAGCAATCGGATGTTTCATCATGGCTTTCGTTGCCAACTATCCAATAGCTTTGGCTCCAACTCTTGGTAGTGGCGCATTCTTCGCTTACAATGTTTGTGTTGCTATGCATATCAAATGGCAAACTGCTCTTGCTGCAGTACTTGTAGCTTCAATTTTGTTTGTTTTGATCACAGCTCTTCACCTTCGTGAATTAGTTGTTGACGCAATTCCACAGGATTTGAAATATGCAATTTCAGCGGGTATCGGTTTATTCATTGCTTTTATTGGTTTACAAAATGGTAAATTGATCATTAACAGTGATTCTTCACTTGTTACTCTTGGAAAGTTTTCATCTCCTGCTGTTTGGATTACTTTATTCGGTTTAGTTCTTACTGTCATCTTGATGTCAATGAACGTTCCTGGCTCAATCTTTATCGGTATGATTATTACCGCAATCTTCGGAATTATCATTGGTCAAATTCCACTTCCACACGCAATTATTTCAACTCCACCTTCAATTGCACCAACTTTTGGTCAAGCAGTTTTCCACTTAAGTGATATTAATACTCCGCAACTATTTATTGTTGTGTTAACTTTTCTTCTTGTTACTTTCTTTGATACTGCTGGTACTTTAATCGGTATGACTCAACAAGCAGGGATGGTTGATAAGGATGGTAAAATTCCACGCATTGGTCGCGCCTTTGCAGCTGACTCAACTGCTATGATCGAAGGTGCAATCCTTGGTACTGCTCCACTTGGTACTTCAGTTGAATCAAGTGCTGGTATCGCTATGGGTGGTAGAACTGGACTTACCGCATTCTTTGTCGGTATCTTCTTCTTGATCTCAATGATCTTCAGTCCACTTCTAGCCGTTATTCCAACAACTGTGACAGCTCCAGCTTTAATCATTGTTGGTGTGCTTATGGCTTCTAACCTTAAGTATATTAATTGGGAGAAGTTTGAAATTGCCTTTCCTGCATTTTTAATCGTTGTAGGAATGCCTCTTACTTACTCAATTTCAGATGGTTTAGCACTTGGTATGATCGCATACCCAATCACTATGATTGCTGCTAAGCGTTACAAAGAGATTTCTGTGATGATGTATATCTTATTCTTCATCTTTATCGGATTCTTCTTGATTACTAATTTATAAGAAAAGCAGGTCAATTGCGTACTGAGCCGTAAAAGTGTCTAACTTTTACGGCTTTTACTATGTCTACGCCTTATCCATCAACCCATCGGCATATTTATTAAAAATTATTGACATTAAACTATAAAGTTACTATGATATTACCAAATAAAAAATTTAGTTATCTTTAGGAGGAAAAATCAAGTTTCCAACTTGTGCTTTTTAAAAAATGAATACACGAAAGCTTAATGAACTAGAAGAAATATTGCGATACTTTAAAAAGTATAAACATATTCATTCTTATAAGATAGATATAGAGCATAGAACTGCGACAGTATATGTCAACTCCATAGAGGAGTTGACTAGTCTAATAAGCATGCTTGGAAGAATAGGTGCTTTTTATAACATAATGCAATTGGAGGAAAATAAAAGTGTGTATCGTTTTTCTATAATTAATTTTGATGGACAATGGAGAAAACAAGTTGCATTTTTTCCATAACCATAAAAACAGGTCTCAGTACATATTGAGACCTGTTTTTATATATTAATTACTCGACAATTACTATAAGATGTCTCAAAATTAAGGTATATGATTCAGTTTATATTTGGAGGAAAAATCATGAAGCATAAATTTTTAATTTCTGTTTTACTTGCAGCAGTTGCTATTGGTTTAACTGGTTGTTTTAACAATAACAATGGCAATGCTGGTCCAACTATCAACGAAACACTTTCCAAAAAGAACTTTACTAGCCTTAATGTTAATGCAAATGATGCTGACGTGAAGCTTTACGCTAGCGATCAGGCTAAGGTTATTTACAATGGCCCTAAAAAATTAAAACCTGAAGTAAAAGTAAAGAATGGAAAATTAGAGATTACTCAAAAAGCTAAGAATGGTATCAAAATTACTAATGGTACCGACGAAATTAAAATTTATTTACCTAAGAAAGCAATCTCTACTATCACTGTTTCCGCTAACGATGGTGATATCATTACTAACGGTACTGTTGTTGCCAAATACATAAACTTAGATAGTGATGACGGTGACATTAATATTGACAGATTAAATGTTACAAGAGGTCTTGCTTCTTCAGATGATGGTGATATCACCGTAAATCAATTAAGATCAATTAACGGTTTCAACTTAAATTCAAGTGATGGTGATATTAATGTTAAAAGTAGCAATGCTACCGGCTTTGACCTTACTTCCGATGATGGTGATGTAACTATTGATACCGGTAAGTCATCAACTAGCGGTAAGAGTAGCGATAACGGAGATGGCGGCTCATACCAAGAGAAACTATCAAGCAGAAATGTCTTACGCGCCCACAGTGATGACGGCGATGTAGTGGTTAGATAAAATTCCATATGAATATTTACTAAAAATACCTTACTTTTTGAAAAAGTAAGGTATTTTAATTTACAAATGTAAACTTATAAGTTATAGTTACAATTGTAAACGAAAAGAGGAAAAAAATGAATACTTCTGATAAAACAATCAACTCAATTTCAGATAGCGAATGGGAAGTCATGCGCATTGTCTGGACACTTGGCAATGCTAGTTCATCTGAAATAATTACTGACTTACAAGCAAAAAAAGACTGGACTGAATCAACCATTAAGACCTTAATCCGTCGATTAGTAGAAAAAAACTGGTTGACCACTGAAAAAGACGGTCGCCGTTTCATCTATTCAGCGGCCGTTAATCAAACTGATATGATGTATAAGGCCGCACAAGATTTACTTAGCCGAATGTGCGACATGCATAAAGGCGAAGTCATTCTTAAATTAATCGCTGACTCACCTATTTCTAAAGGAGATTTGGCTAAAATGACTGAAAAAATTTCTAAAAAGGAAAAAGATGCACCTGATATGGTTCCTTGCAACTGCCTACCAGGTAAGCCACACATGTGTTAAGAGGTGAAAAATAATGACTATTGCAAAAATTTTAACCATAATTATCGGACTTTTATTAATCGGATTCATCATCTGGTGGTTTTTCGGCAAACACAAAGAAGCTGTTGGAAACTCCACTGTTGTTAATGATCTTCAAAACGCAACTATTGTGGTTAAAGGTGGCTATTCACCTTCTACCGTTGTTTTGAAAAAAGGAATCCCAGCCGAAGTTAACTTCGATATGCAAGATTCAACCGCTTGTTTATCCCATGTTGTGTTCGAACAACTTGGAGTTAATGAAGATTTAACTAAGCAAAAGATCACGAGTGTAAAAATTCCTACTGACAAAGCTGGCACCTATAACTTTGCTTGCGGAATGGATATGTTTCATGGAAAGGTTATTGTAAAATGAGTATTTTTTCTAAAAATCAAAGCAAAAAAGTTGTTGTTAACGCCGATAATCATGGCTATAAACCTGATGTGATTACCTTCAAGCAAGGTAAGCCAGCTCAAGTAAAATTTATTCCCAGCAACAATATGGGATGTATGAACGAAATTGTTTTTAAAGATTTAGGTATTGATCAAAAATTAGACGCTCAAAATGAAGTTGTAGTTAATATTCCAACTGATAAGCCTGGCACCTACAACTTTGCCTGCGGAATGGATATGTTTCATGGAAAGGTAATCGTAAAATGACGAAATTATCAAATATTAAACGTTTTTGGATCTCCTTCATTCTTGCGATTCCGATGCTAGTTCAAATGCTAGCCATGCCTTTTCACTGGATGATGCCGGGATATAATTGGATTGCCTTGGTAACAACTACAATTATTATGGCGATTTCTGCACTGCCATATTGGCAAAGTGCAATTGCAGCATTCAAGAAGCATAGCGCCAACATGAACACTTTGGTTGCAGTTGGTACTTCTGTTACCTATTTTTACAGCATTTTCGCTATGATTACTGGCCGTCCGGTATATTTTGAAAGTGCGGCTTTCGTGACAGTCTTTGTTTTACTTGGAGATGCCATGGAAGAAAAAATGCATGATAATGCTTCAAACGCACTCGAAAAATTAATGAACCTACAAGCAAAAGACGCTGAAGTAATGCGTGATGGTAAGTTTGTGAAAATTCCACTTGATCAAGTTCAAGTTGGTGATCTGATCCGTGTAAAACCTGGTGAAAAAATTCCAGTTGATGGTGAAATTACCGAAGGAACTACCACTTTAGATGAGTCAATGGTTACTGGTGAAAGTATGCCGGTTACTAAAAAAGTTGGCGACAGTGTTGTTGGATCAACTATTAACAATAACGGTACTATTACCTTCAAGGCAACAAAAGTCGGTTCCGACACCATGTTGGCTCAAATTGTAACTTTAGTAAAAAAGGCGCAAACAAGCCATGCTCCAATTCAGAATTTAACCGATAAGATTTCCAATATCTTCGTTCCAGCAGTAATTATCATTGCTGTTCTCACCTTTGTTATCTGGTATGCATTCTTAGGAGCAAGTCCCGTTGAAGCTATGCTCTTTGCTGTAAGTGTAATCGTCATTGCTTGTCCATGTGCTTTGGGGCTTGCAACTCCAACCGCTTTAATGGTCGGAACGGCCAGAAGCGCTAAGATGGGCGTTTTAATCAAAAATGGTGAAGTCCTCCAAGAAGTTAGTGACTTAAACACCGTTGTGTTCGATAAGACTGGTACTATTACTGTTGGTAAACCGAAAGTTACCGATATTGTTGGTGACAAGAAAACTGTTTTAGCTGTTGCAGCCAGTCTTGAAGATGCATCTGAACACCCACTTGCTTCAGCAATCGTGAAACGAGCTAAGGCTGAAAAGATTGAAATTAAAAAAGTTGAAGCTTTCGAAGCCGTTGAAGGCAAAGGTGTGAAGGCTAAATTCAATGGTCAAACAGCATTAGTTGGTAGCAATCGACTTCTGGATGATGTAAATATTTCCCAGGAAATATCTGATCAAGCAAGTAAACTTCAGGCCGAAGCAAAGACCATTGTCTATGTTGGCCTAAATGGTAAAATCATTGGCTTAATCGCTATTCAAGATGTACCAAAAGAAAGCTCAAAAGCAGCAATTAGCGAGTTAAAAGTTCGCGGGTTAAAGACTGTTATGCTTACCGGTGATAATGAAAAAGTTGCCCGTGCAATCGCTGATCAAGTTGGAATTGACCAAGTAATCGCTGGAGTTTTACCAAGCGAAAAGGCAGCAGAAATTGAAAAATTGCAACATGCAGGAAATAAGGTTGCCTTTGTTGGTGACGGAATCAACGATGCACCTGCTCTTTCAACTGCCGATGTCGGTATTGCCATGGGTAGCGGAACTGATATTGCGATTGATTCAGGTGGAATTGTTTTAGTTCAAAATGATCTACGCGGCGTTGTCAGAGCCTTGGATATTTCTAAGAAGACTTTCAATCGGATTAAGTTAAACCTCTTCTGGGCCCTTATTTACAACACGATTGGTATTCCAATTGCGGCTGGTCTATTCATGCAGCTTGGACTTACACTTAGTCCAGAATTTGCAGCCCTTGCAATGGCCTTCTCATCAGTTTCAGTTGTTGGAAGTTCTCTTCTTTTGAACAAAACTAAGATTGCCGGGGATGATGCGGCGCTTAATTAAACAGAAAAACCGTCTAGCATTGCTAGGCGGTTTTTTATTTAATTCAAAATTTCAATCTGGCGCTTATCAACCCGAATCTCACCATCTTTTTCAAGTTCTTTAAGCTTTCTACTAAATGTCTCCGGAGTAACGCCTAAATAGCTCGCTATATCTTTTTTCTTAAGTTTTAAGCTAACTATATTAGATCCCTCTTTATTCGCCAAATCCTGTAAATAAGCCAATATACGATCTTTAGCTTCTAGCGAGTTTCTTCTGACTGAATTACGCTCGATCGTTACCAACTTTTCACCGAAATTATTGAGTAAATTCAACGCCAGGTCCGGTGTATTCTTGACTAAATCCTGGAAATCAACTCTATTCATTGAACAAATCCAGGTATCATCAAGTGCCTGAACAAAGTTTTCATTATCTTCTTTTTTAAAGAGACTGCTTTGGCCATCACTATCGCCCTGGTTTAAAACATTCAGAACTGTTTCCTTTCCTGCCTCATTCAAGTTATAAACTTTAGCGCTACCTTTATCTAGAAAAATAATTCCATCCTTACCATCGTCAGGTTGTCTGATTAAACTACCCTTTGGATAATATTCTTGGTGAGTTGAAATGGTTACTAATTTCTTACGCAAGTCTTCTGGCAAATCAGAAAATAGCGCAATATTACTTAGACACTCAAGTGGTGAATGTTGTTTTGCCATTCATACCAATCCTTTCTGAATATATTTTACCTGATCAAGTTTAAAAATTTTGCAAAAAGTACGATAAATATACTTTATAAAGTAAATTTCGGTATTACTTATTATCATTAAAGATTTGCTTTTAAACAAAAAATAAGGTTCATAATGAACCTTATTTTTCTATCCTAATCTAATCTTCCACAACCATATTCTCACGAGCAGCTTCGCGCTTACGCATCCATGGTAAGATAAATCCTAAACCAAAGAGCACAATTACAGTGATAATGTTCAAGAGTAATTGATGACTAAATGCAGCAGTTCCAAGTTCTACATTTTGAGGAATGAATCCTAAAGTAGCACAGACAAAGGTAAAGGCTAAACACCAACCACCGACAATCAAAGCGCCAGTCTTATTCTTAATAAAGACATAATTTGAATGGTACTTTTCTTGGTGAAGTCTCATCGCAACGAAGGCGAAGAATACCCAACAAGTCTTATATGGTGAAATAATACCGTTAATATTTAAAAGCCAGTTATAGATTGTGTTGATGTTTGGCAAAGTTCCAGTAAGTAAAAGAAGGAATAAACTCAAACCAACAGTGAAGGTGTAACTGTGTACTGGACGACCGTTCTTGTTTTTCTTAGTAAGCCATTTAGGCATGAATCTATCTGCAACGTCACCGGCAAATACACGACTTGATGCATCAAGAAGCACTGCAAGTTGAGCCATCATGAAGAGGGCCTGAACAACTGCAAAGACGTACATCAAGACTTTACCTACGCCTAAACTTTCACCAAGAAGTTGGAAAGCATAGTATGGACCGTTCATCTTGAAGTCGTGTGGAATGTGATGAGCGTTAAAGAACATTGCTAAAGCAAGGGTACCGAAAATGGTAAGGAAACCTGTCATAATTGCAAGCATCCACATTGCCTTAGGGAATTCATGCTTAGGATCACGCATTTGCACAACGTATGGAGCGGCAAGTTCCGCACCAGACATGGCAAAGATCAAAAGACCAGTAGTTGAGAAGTAATTCAAGCTAAATGATGGCTTAAATGCACCCCAGTTGAATGGTTGAGTTGCGATATGGTGACCATGCATAACTGCCCAAGCTGCAAGTAAAACAAAGAGCATGGACATAATGAACATTGCCCCACCACCGATAAGTGAAAGAATTTCAAGTGAGTTTCTCAAGCGATTTTCTAGCAAAATGAATACTAAAATAATCACGAAGGTCAAAATCCCAAACCAGAAGGTCGACATTCTCTTGTCTAATGAATTATCACCGAAAATAATCCAACTGAAGGATACGATAACTGAATTGGAAACGTCCACGATGTAAGGCACACTCTGTACCCAGTACATCCATGATGTCCAGTATCCTAATGTATCGTTGCTACTATAACGAACCCATGAAGCAAGTCCCCCGGCCTGATTATCAAAGGTCAAACTCATTTGACTTGAAATAAGTGCATAAGGAATGACATAGGTAAATAGTAAGAAAATCCATGAAACTACAACTGACAATCCTTGGTTTTGGAAAGGATAGAAAATATTCTCAAAACTAATGATTGTAACAAAGTCAATTAAGGCAATGACTGGCCAACTCATATAATGTTTTTTATTAGGCTCTAAGTCACTTAAAACGTCTACTTTATCCAATTTAAATCTCCCAAAAAATCTAATTTCTCAGTTTATCACCAAAAAGTTAATTATTTGGCGGCTTTAATTGGATACAGATGCAAGCCCACAAACTAATTATTTTCACTTGTATATAACCCCAATGTAGATATAATCTATATTTTGTACTTAATTATTATTTTCTCTGTCATTTTCATACTAATATACAAAAAACGTACGTGAAAAATTATAAGGATTTATTTCCTAATTGCAATAGTTTTAGGAGGATAATGAATGAATTTTCTGAAAATTGCCACAAGCGGGCAAGTACAGCTGCAAAATCTCAAAGGTTGGGAAAGTGCTTCACTTACTGATAAGACAGATGCAGCTGGTCTTGCTGCTATTGTTGTAAATAAAAACAATCCTGATGACCTAACAAATGCTCAAAATTTTGCCAACTCCTCAGGTTTGGAAATTCCAATTATTCAAATTGAAGGTGATGTTCCAAGCAAGGAAGAAACTGATGAAATAATCAAATCAGCTAATAAATATACTAATGAAATGGTTCCAGGCTTTTTAACCGACCTGCTCAACTTTGCTGAAGATCGTCCAATCAGCTTCACCACTCCTGGTCACCATAATGGGCAATATTATGACCTTCATCCGGCCGGAAAGGTCTTCAATGAATTCTTCGGCAAAAATTTAATGTACGCTGATACTAGCGATACCGTTGCAGAGCTTGGCGACACCATGACTCATGCTGGAACACCTCTGACTGCTGAACAAAAAGCCGCTAAGACTTATAATGCTGACAAAGTTTACTTCTGTACCAACGGAACAACTAGTGCCAACTCAATCTGCGCTAGTGCTGTTTTAACCGAAGGCGATTTGGTTTTATTTGACCGTAACAACCACAAATCTCTTTATAATAGTGCACTTGTCATGACTGGTGCTAAACCAGTTTACATTCCAACTGACCGCAATCCTCTTGGATTAATTGGAGAAATGAATCCTGAAGCTTTGAGCGAAGAAAATATCCGTAAGGAAATTGCTAAAGTTGATCCTGAAAAAGCTAAGGCAAAACGTCCGTTCAGAATGGCAATCATTCAATCTGAAACTTATGATGGGCTTTTCTACGATGCCAAATGGTTAATTGATAAGATTGGTAAGCTCTGTGATTACATTCTTTTCGACTGTGCTTGGGGCGGATTTGAACAATTTGTACCAATCATGAAACACTTATCTCCGCTTAATATCGATTTAGGACCTGATGATCCAGGAATTTTGGTTACCCAATCACTTCATAAACAACAAGCGGGTATGGGACAGGCTTCACAAATTCTAAAGAAGGATTCACATATTAAAGGGCAAGCTCGCTATGTTGATCACAAGCACTTCAACAACGCTTACTTGAAATTCGTAACTTCAAGTTACTCCTACCCACTTTATGCTTCATTAACCGTTAATTCATACTTAACTGCCGGTGAAGGAAATAAAAAATGGTGGGATCGTATCTTACGCAGGGGAATTGAATGGCGTAAAGAACTGCTCAAAAAGTCAAAATTATTCAGACCATTTGTCCCTGATAATTTTGCGGAAATTTCTACCGATGAACTTGCCACTAATAGCAAATATTGGGACTTCAAACCAGATGATAAATGGCACGGATTCACTCAGATTGCAGCTGGAGAAGCCATGCTTGATCCGCTCAAGATTACAGTTATTTCCCGGGGAATTGATATTGAAAATGCTAGTTATGAGTCCAGCGGAATTCCTGGTTCAGTCGTATCTGAATTCTTAATGGAAAAGCGCATCATCCGTGCCAAAGCCGACTTCAATTCGTTGCTTTTCCTTCTCACCCCTGGCGATACACAAGCAGATCTCGATGCTTTGATGGACGCTTTTCTCGAATTTGAAAAGCTCTATAATGAAGATGCCCCACTTACTAAGGCACTTCCTAAACTTGCTAAGATTTATCCAGACAGATACAAAGGCTACACTTTAAAGCAGCTTTGCCAAGAAATGCACGATTATTATAAAGAAAACAAAACCTTTACTTTACAAAAAGAATTATTCGCTAAAGACGACATGCAAAATTACACTATAGACCCTGCTCAAGCAGATCTGCTCTTCATGCGTAATCAAAGTGAGTTAGTTGAACTCAAAAATGTCAAAGGTCGTATAGCAGCCGAAGGCGCTTTGCCATATCCACCAGGTGTCTTTATCGTTGCTCCTGGTGAAAAATGGTCAGACATTGATCAAAAATACTTCGAAGTTTTGGCTGGCGCAATCGAAAAATTCCCTGGATTTGTACCAGAAATTCAAGGAGTCTATTTATCTGAGCAAAAAGACGGTACAATCTTAGTAGAAGCCGAAGTTTTAAAAAATTCAGTAATTAGATAAGGAGATATTATGGTTTTATCTTGGAAAGAAAATTTACCACAAGAATTAAGTGAAAAGATCGATAAAGTTGACAAGATGATCGCACCTCGCTTAGAAGAAATTGATGAACAAGTTTTATACAACCAACAACGTGTACTTGATTTATTCAGAAAGTACCATGTTGGTGAAGAAGACCTTGTTCCATCAACTGGATATGGTTATGACGATGCTGGACGCGATAAGATTGAAAAAATCTACGCTGACTACTTCAAAACTGATGACGCACTTGTTCGTTCACAATTTTCTTCCGCAACTCACGCAATTACCGTTGGACTTTTCAGTATGCTTCGTCCTGGCGATACCCTCTACTACTTGACCGGTACCCCATACGATACTATTCAAGAAGTTATCGGTCTTGCTGGCAATAAGCCTGGAAACATGAAGGAATGGGGTATTAATTTTGCCACTACTGAACTTCTTGATAACGGTGAAGTAGACTACGAAAAGGCACGTAAAGACATTATGGACAAAAATATCAAAGTTGTTGCCATTCAACGTTCACTTGGTTATGCCGTTCGTGCAAGTTTCACTATGGAAAAGATCAAGAAGATGCTTAAGTTCGTTAAGGAAGTTCGTCCAGACGTTAAGATCTTCGTTGATAACTGTTATGGTGAATTTTCAGAAACTGAAGAACCAACTTTCTATGGCGCAGATATGATTGTTGGATCACTCTTTAAAAATGCTGGTGCCGGAATCGTTAAGGGTGGTGCATTCTTAGCTGGTAAAAAGGACCTTATCGAAGGTGCTGGAGCTCGTCTTAACGTCCCAGGTGCAGGTAAAGAAGAAGGACCAACTTGGGGTTACTTACGCGATTTCTACCAAGGATTCTTCATGGCCGCCCATACAACTGGGGAAGCTTTAAAGGGTATGATCTTTACTGCAGCTCTTTGTGAAGAAATGGGTATGGACACTGCACCTAAGTGGAATGATCCACGTACTGATATTGTGCAAACTGTAACCTTTGGCAAACCCGATCCAATGGTGAAATTCTGTGCTGCGATCCAGCACTACTCACCAATGAACTCATTCGTTGACCCTATTCCTTACCACCAAGAAGGTTATGAAGATGACGTTATTATGGCATCCGGAAGCTTTACTGAAGGATCAACCATTGAACTTTCATCTGACGGCCCTATGCGTCCACCATACCGTCTTTATATCCAAGGTGGTTTATCTTATGCACACGTTAAAATTGCCATCGCTCACGCGGTAGAAGAGACCTTTTACAAAAAGTAAAAATTTAATTTGATAGAAAAAAACTTAACTTTACTATATTTGTAGCAAAGTTAAGCTTTTTTATTATATTAAGCCACAAATGCAGTTGGAAAAAATATTCCCACACGGGATGTTTTTGCATCAAATCTAAATCTTTGTTAGGGTATTTATATAACTAATTTTTTGCTAGCAAACAGGAGGTATTGTAAAGAGACCATCGTTGTCTCTTCTTATGAGTGATAAAACTAACAATTTAAACGTCGAACAAGTAAATAATAAAAAGAATTATAAGCGTGCACCGTTAATGCCAATTCACCTGCGAGTCTTTGTCGCAGTAGTCCTCGGACAGATCGCCTGCGGATACAGTCTCGGCATTTCCGGTAGTGCCCTATCAAGTGCTGCTAAGTATCTGACAATTAGTGACTTCTGGACCGGGTTAATCGGGGCTGGAGCATTAATTGGGTTAGCCGGAAGTATCATCGTCGGTCGAATTTCTGATAAAATTGGTCGTCGTAAGATGCTGATGATTAACATGTATGTCTTAGCAGCTTTTTCATTACTGCACTTATTAACTGCTAATTTCCTACTCACCTTCTTAATTCGTGTAGGAATCGGTTTAATGATTGCCATTGATTATACTGTGGGGAATGCCCTCTTAACTGAATGGCTCCCTAAGGGCGAGGACAGCAAGCGCCAAAGTCATTTATTGATCTACTGGACGCTCGGCTTCATTGCTTCTTACCTGGTCGGAACCTTTATTCCCAACTCTAATAGTTATATCTGGCAAATTATCCTAGCAACCGGAGCTGTTCCAGCGATTGTTGCCGCAATTTTCAGATCAACCTTTCGTCTTCCAGCTTCTCCTAGCTGGCTTGCCAGTCACGGAAAGGTTAAGAAGGCCAACAAAATCATTGGTAAGCATATGGGCCATAAATGGGGTATTCCTAAAGGCTTTTTGAAGCGAAATAAAGTTAACAAAGAGATTTCTTGGAAGATCCTTTTCAGTAAAAAATATTTGCGCAATACCTTAGTAGGTGGAATTTTCTATGCCTGCCAGGCCTTTGCTTTCTTTGGTATCAGCATTTTCCTACCAATTCTTCTAACAGGAATGGATATTACTGACGCCAAGGTTTCAGGGATCATCTATAATGGTGGGATGCTGCTAGGTGTCCTCTTCGGTATTTTTATCTTTAACAAAATCAGTCGTCGAGCCTTCCTCGTTAGCAACTTCTTAATTTCTGGTTTGTTAATTGGAAGTTTAGTCGTCTTTTTAGGAATTGATTCACGCATTAAATTAATTATCTTTGCGATCTTTGCTGTGATTTTATCTTCTGGTCTTGTCCTTGATTATCCTTATCCAACTGAATTATTTGATATAAAAGTACGCGGAACTGGAGTAGGTACTTGCATCACTATCAGTCGTTTTGGTGCTGCAGCCGGAACATTTTTATTACCGATTTTAACTAACATCGGCGGAGCAGAACTGGCTATGTTAGTTTGTGCAATTGTACTACTCTTTAGTTTCATTGTCTGTCTAATTTGGGCACCTGAAACTTCTGCTAAATTTATAAAAAAATAAGACATAAAAAAGCATCCCTCGCGGATGCTTTTTTTCTATCCATCTAATTCAACTTCTTGTAGTTTTTTCATCTGATCATACACATGACCTCGTTGGTTGGAATCAACTGCCAAAACCAACATATCACCAGCTGCGATCTTTGTTTGACCATTCGGGATAATCTCTTCACTACCTCTTCTAATCAACTTAACTAAAGTGTCCTTAGGCCAGGCAACATCTGCAATTTTTTCATCAACTAAGTGGCTGCTTTCATATATTGGAATAGTCAATTGATCTTCAAAACCTGATGCTTTTTCAACACCATTTTTACCTTGCATTGCATCGGCCAAACTGTCGTAGATCGGACGGCCGCCAAGCATTTCATCAACTAAAAGTGCAATGAAAGCTACAACAGCAAGTGGCATCAAATGAAGTAATGAGCCAACCATTTCCGTAATCAAAATAATTGCCGTAAATGGCGCACGGATAATTGCTGCGAAGTAGCCGGCCATTGAGAAAATAACTAAGTTGACTACCAACTTGTGTGGAAGCAAGCCCATTTGGACCATGAATGTTCCGTAAGTTGCACCGATCAAAGCTCCCATAGTTAAGATCGGTAAAAAGATACCACTTGGAAGGCCTGAATCATATGACACAATTGAGAAAACAATTCTGAGTACATAAAAACCTGCCAGCATCCCTATTGTGAGCCAACCCTGATTAGTGATTGTCTTTGAAAGTGACAAAATCATGCGGTTACCTGGTCCAGTGATGATTGGCCAGAAGTAAGCAATCGGAATTAAAATAGCTAATGGAATTAGTCCGTGTAACCATCTTGGCAAAACTGTAATCTTTTTGTAGACCTTTTTCACACTGAAAAGGCCAATCTTGTATAGGTGTCCAAGTAATCCAAGTACAAGTCCCAGTAAGATTAAATGCCAATATAATTGAATTGGAAATTCATTATTATATGGAATTGCTAAAGCCGGATGTAAACCAAAAAAGTTAGAAACTACAAAGTTAGCAGCAATTGCTCCGGCTAATGCATTAAGCCACACACGTGGTGAGAAGTTATGAAAAACTTCTTCTAAGACAAATAATGCTCCAGAAAGTGGTGCACCAAAAGCTGCCGAAAGACCACTAGCAGCTCCTGTCGCAAGTAAAACTCTTGAATTAGTTTTAGTCTGCTTAAATCCTTCACCAACTCCCTGTCCAATGGTTGAACCAAGTTGAAGAGATGGTCCTTCTGGTCCAAGGAAAAGTCCCGTACTGATTACCAAAATACCACCAATTAATTTTCTCCAGAGAATCGGAAACCATTTGAGTGATAATTTTCCTTGAAGTTGTAACTTAACTTCTGGAATACCTGATCCTCCAACGTGTGGTTGTTGTTTTACGAAGTAACCAGCAATTATAGCTACTAAGATAAAACCGACTACAATTGCAATAAACCAAACTGGATTTTGATGTGCTAATTCAAATAGATGTAACCAAAATCCTGACGTTTTTTCTATCCCGAACCTAAATAAACCGACAACTATTCCTGTGCATAGCCCTACTATGACAGCTTGTAAGAGTAGCTTAAGCGTCAGTGTTTTCTCATGCCTCATTTTTATCCCTCTTTACAAATATTGTGACAGTATCTATTCTACCTCAAAAATAGGGCAAAAAAAGAGGACTCTTCCGAGTTCTCTTTTCGTGTTACACATGAAACAATTATTTTTCTTCATACCATTCAGTGTGGAATGTACCTTTACGGTCATTTCTTTTGTAAGTGTGAGCACCAAAGTAATCACGTTGGCCTTGAATAAGGTTAGCTGGCAAGTTAGGGTTGAAGATTGATTCTAAATAGTTGATTGATGCACTCAAAGTTGGAGTTGGAATACCAGCTTTCATTGCTACTTCAACAACACTGCGAAGTGCAGGTAAGTTTTCTTTCATAAGCTTCTTGAAGTATGGATCTTGGAATAATACATCAAGTTCCTTACCGCCTTCATAAGCTTTTTCAATATCCTTAAGCATTGCTGAACGAATGATACAACCTGCTTCCCAGTTTTGAGCAATTGCTGGGTAACGAAGGCCCCAATTGTAAGCCTTAGCAGCCATAGTCAATTGTTGGAATCCTTGAGCATAAGCAACGGCTTGAGTTAATTGAAGTGACTTTTCCAAGTTGTCGATCAAGTCTGCTGGAACATCTCCATTGTATGAAGGTGCTTGCCCTTCACGAGTTGTAGCCTTTGACATAAAACGTGCAATAACAGCTTCAGCGATTACACTAATTGGCGCACCAAGAGCAACACCATCTTCAAGCATCCAGTTACCTGTACCCTTGTATGAAGCAACATTTAAGATGTGGTCAATTACGTGATCTGAAGTTAAATCATCTTTTTGCTTCAAAACATTAGCAGTAATTTCTGAAAGGTATGCATTAACGCGGCCATGGTTCCACTTGTCAAAGATTTCTGACATTTCATCGTCACTCTTGTGAGCAACAGTACGTAAAATGTCGTAAACTTCAGCAAATTCTTGCATAATTGCATATTCAATACCGTTGTGAACCATCTTTACGTAATGACCACTAGCACTTGGTCCAATGTATGATACACATGGACGACCTTCAGGAGTCTTAGCAGCAATTGCTTCAAGAATTGGAGCAACTTCCTTATAAGCTTCTTCATCTCCACCAGGCATAAGTGCAGGACCATTCAAGGCACCTTCTTCACCACCGGAAACACCCATACCGATGAAATGGATACCCTTTTTTTCAAGTTCCTTAAAACGACGTTCAGTATCATGGAAGTTTGAGTTACCACCGTCGATTAAAATATCGCCCTTATCAAGCATTGGCAATAATTTTTCAATAGTTAAATCAACTGGTTTACCAGCCATAATTTGAATTAAGATCTTGCGAGGTTTTTCAAGGGAGTTAACAAATTCTTCCCAAGTGTAGCATGGCTTTAATTTATCATCTTCGTATTTAGCAAAGGCATCAACTTCTGGCTTATCAATACTGAAACCTGAAACTGAAAATCCATGGTTTCTAACATTTAAAGCTAAGTTCTTACCCATAACAGATAAGCCAATTACGCCAAATTGTTGCATATTATAATTCCTCCATTTTATAAATCTTACTCTATATTATACGAGTTCTATACAAAAAAAGCGAAACCAAATGGTTTCGCTTTTCTTAAAATTTAATTTTCAAACAGATTAGTGTTGTGAAGCACCTGAAACAGTATCTGGGGCTGGTTCTGGCTCTACTTTTTCTTCATGTTGAGATGCACCTGATGCAGCGTCAGCTTCCAAACCGTACTTTTCAGCAAAGTAACTAAATGGCTTCAAACTTTCTGCTTGATACTTCTTGACGAATGCTGGATCGTCAAGGCTGTTCAATTCAGTTGAGTATGGCATTTCGCGAGTGTACTTGATGTCAATAAGCATTGGTCCATCAATTGCTCTAAATTGATCGATTGCTTCTTCGAATTCCTTCTTAGTACGAACAACTACACCCTTAACGTTCATACCTTCTGCAACTGTTGCCCAGTTGTTATCTGGAATGATAACACCTGACAATGGTTGGTGTGATTCATCTTCTTGTTCAGCTTGGATGTAACCCAAAGTTTCGTTAGTGAAGACGATGTTCAAAATATGCATGTTGTAACGAGCCATTGTAAGAAGTTCTTGACTCATCATTGCGAAACCACCATCACCAGATAATTGCCATACTTCACGATCTGGATATGCTGCAGCTGCACTAAGAGCAGCAGGTGCACCATAACCCATAGTTGCGTGAAGTCCTGAAGTTGTCCACTTTTGATCATCATGCAACTTAAGCAAACGACATTGGTCAACGTTTACGTTACCTACATCAATTGCAAAGACTGCATTATCTGGAGCTTCTTTGTTAATTACATCGAAGATTGGTTCTGGGCGAACTGGCATTTCGTCTGAATCAACAAAACTTTCATGCCATGCATCCCAGTTTTCACGGTCTGCAATAGCAGCCTTGTAAAGTGGTGATTCTGGACGATCTTCACCAGCATCAATAAGTGCACGAAGAGTCTTCTTAGCATCAGCAAGAATTGGAACATCAACAGTGTGGCGCTTACCAAGTTTACCTTCATCAACATCAATTTGGATAACTTTAGTATCCTTCTTGAACCATAAACCTGAGAATGGTGAGTTATTACCTACCCATACAACTAAGTCAGCGTAAGCTTGAACTTCGTTAGGAGCCTTAGGTCCAATACGTCCAATAGTTCCAAGATATGCTGGGAAGTCATCTTCTACAGTACCTTTACCAAGGTATGATGAAAGAAGTGGCATCTTGAATTTTTCTGAAAATTCTTTCAATTCATCACCAGCATCAGCTTCTCTTGCACCGTTACCAAAGTAAACAACTGGGTTCTTAGCTTCCTTAATAAGCTTAAGAGCATCGTCAACTGATTCCTTTGTAGGTTCAGCGTAATTTGCAGGAACATGTGCATTGTAGCTTGTCTTGTAATTGTCTTCGATCATTTGCCAACCGAAGTCCTTAGGAAGAATAATAATTGCAGGACCTTTTCTTGCATAAGCTTGACGAATTGCTTCATCCATAATTGTTGGAATAAGTTCAGCAGTCTTAGGTTGACGGCACCATACACTAGCGTTTAAGAACCACTTGTCTTCATCAAAAGCTTGGAAGAAGTCAATATCTTCACGGTTAGTTGGAACGTTAGCAACGATTGCTACCATTGGTGTCTTGTCAAATTTTGCATCGTATAAACCATTAAATAAGTGAGCAGCACCAGGACCAGCAGAACCGAAACATACACCTAATTTACCAGTTAATTTGTATTCTGCTGATGCAGCAAGTGCGCCAGCTTCTTCGTGACGAACTTCAATAAACTTAATCTTATTTCTCCAGTTGTGAACAGCATTCATACCTGAGTCGAAGGAACCACCTGGGAAACCAAAGATATGATCAATATGCCAATCATATAAAACTTTAAACATCGCATCTGCGCCACTAATTTTTGTCATTTTGTGCATCTCCTTAAACAAAACTCACTTTGAAAACGCTTTGTTTTCACTTCATAGTTCCATTAAAACACACATTTTCACATTTGCAAATGTTATGCATTACTGATATATCAACCATGTAACCGCTTTTGAAAGAATGTGATTTCACAAACTTGCCGAGATAATTTTTACAATTCTTAATATGTTGGTGCTTTTACATGTGAATATATGATCAAGAATATAAAATATCTTATTTCTATTGCATTCATTTTTTAATTTATATAGTTTATAAAACTTTATTTTTTCTTCTTAATAAGCAAAATTTTAATATTTAATTATTTTTGGCTTATCTATTGTTATCTTACTGCCGGCATACTTATATATAAAAATAGCGTACTCGACTGCAAATCAAGTACGCTATTTTTATTTTTGTGGATAACTTTTATTTCTTTACTTTTGAATACCGACCATTTTGAATATATACACTCAAAATTGCAAGGTCGGCTGGATTTACTCCAGAAATACGTTCGGCCTGAGCAAGTGTTTCTGGGTGAATCTTTTCAAATTTTTGACGGGCTTCAGTAGCCAAACCTTCAATCGCATTGTAGTCAATGTCAGCTGGAATTTTTTTGGCCTCTTGACGATGCAAACGATCGATTCTGATTTTTTCTTTCTTTATATATCCTGCATATTTAATATTAATTTCAACTTGTTCTTTAACATAGCGATCATCAGAAATAGTTTCGCCAGTAATCTTTTCAATATCATCAATCTTTACACGAGGACGACGTAATAATACATCAGCCTTAAGACCTGCGCTCAACTTATCTTCACCGATGTTTTCAAGATATTCTTGTACTTCATCAGTTGGGTGAATTGTAATTGAAGCCAGCTTCTTCTTGGCAGCTTCAATTTCACGCTTCTTCTCTTCAAACTTTTGATAACGTTCGTCTGAAATGAGGCCAAGTTCATGACCATATGGAGTTAACCGAAGATCGGCATTATCATGACGCAAAATTAAACGATATTCTGCACGTGAAGTAAGCAAACGATATGGTTCTTCAGTTCCCTTAGTTACCAGGTCATCAATCAAGACACCAATGTAAGCTTCATCTCTACCCAAAGTGAAACCTTCCTTACCTTGAGCGCGAAGAGCCGCATTGATTCCGGCAATCAGGCCTTGACCCGCAGCTTCTTCGTAACCGGAAGTTCCGTTCATTTGACCTGCCGCAAACAAGTTCTTAATATTCTTTGTTTCCAAAGTATGGGTTAATTGCCATGGATCAATGACATCATATTCGATCGCATAACCAGGACGCATCATTTCCGCATGTTCAAGTCCAGCAACGCTATGGAGCATTTTTAGCTGAATTTCTTCAGGCATTGAGGTTGAAAAATCACCAACATAATATTCATCAGTATTTCTACCTTCAGGTTCAAGGAATATTTGATGACGATCCTTATCCGCAAATCTTTCAACCTTTGTTTCAATTGAAGGACAGTAGCGAGGGCCTACTCCGACAATCTGTCCAGAATACATTGGAGATCTTTCAAGGTTCTCATTAATGATGTCATGAGTGACTGGATTAGTGTAAGTCATCCAACATGAAATTTGATCACGCAAATAATCTGCATCACTAGTTTCATATGAAAAATGGCGTGGAGTTTCATCCCCTGGTTCTTCCTCAGTCTTAGAAAAGTCAATTGTGTTCTTGTTTACACGTGGAGGAGTACCAGTCTTGAAACGACGAAGCTTGAAACCAAGTTTCTCAAGATTTTCAGATAATTTAACTGCAGGAATAGTATTATTTGGACCTGCTGAATAATTTAATTCCCCAATAAAAATACGACCGCGAGCGGCTGTCCCTGTAGTGAGGACAACGCTTTTAGCATGATATCTTGCACCAGTATTAGTGACCACACCCTTGCAGACACCATCTTCAACAATTAACTCATCAACTATTGCCTGGCGTAAAGTCAAATTAGGAGTATCTTCAATCGTACGCTTCATTTCATCATGATACTTATTCTTATCGGCTTGAGCACGAAGTGCACGTACTGCAGGACCTTTACCAGTATTAAGCATTCTCATTTGGATATAGGTAGCATCAATATTTCTACCCATTTGTCCGCCTAAAGCATCAATTTCACGAACTACAATTCCTTTAGCTGGACCTCCAACAGATGGATTACATGGCATAAAAGCCACCATATCAAGACCAATTGTGACAACTAAAGTATTAAGACCCATTCTTGCACTAGCAAGCGCTGCCTCAGAGCCAGCATGACCTGCCCCAACAACAATTACATCATATTCATTTGTATCATATTCTCTCATTTGTAAAATCACTCCAAAAATTACTTACCTAAACAAAATTGACTAAATAAAGTATTAACCAATTCATCTGGGGCGCTATCTCCAGTAATTTCGCCTAGAGTTTCCCAGGCCCCGGTGAAATCAATTTGAACAATATCAACTGGAATATCATCCTCAACGGCTTGAATTACATCCTCAAGCTCTTTTTTAGCCTTATTAAGCAAACCGGACTGTCTTTGGTTAGTTACCATTACTTGATCATTAGAATTTTCAATTCCGGAGAAGAAAAGTTTCTTAATAAGATCAGCCAATGCATCAAGATTTTTATTCTTCAAAATTGAAGTTGAGATAACTTCACTACCAGTAAGTTCCTTAATTTCATTAGCTGATAACTTTTGTCCTAGGTCCATCTTATTTAAAATGATGATTCGCTTCTTGTTGTCAGTTTCCTTGATCAAAGCTTTATCTTCATCGTTTAAATCTTTGCTACCATCAATCAAAAGTAAAACCAAATCAGCTTGCTTTAAAGCCTTTTGAGAACGCTCTACCCCAATTTTTTCAACTTTATCTTCAGTTTGGTGAATTCCAGCAGTATCAATTAATTTTAGTGGTACTCCATTAACTGAAACGTACTCTTCAAGCGTATCTCTAGTAGTTCCTGCAATATCGGTAACGATTGCCTTATCACTTTGAGTTAAATAGTTTAAAAGTGATGATTTACCAACATTAGGCTGCCCAACAATCGCAGTCGCAAGACCATTGCGAAGAATAGTTCCTTCTTGAGAAGTCTTAAGCAATTCATCGATTTTTTTGATTACATCCCTAGAAGTATCTGACATTTGCTTAGCAGTAACTTGATCTGTATCGTATTCAGGATAATCAATATTTACTTCAACGTTGGCAAGCGTATCCAAAATCTCCTTGCGCATTGTACGGATTTTTTCAAGAAGTCCTCCAGCAAGCTGCCCCATCGCTACTTGACGAGCCTTATCAGTTTTAGCTCGGATAATATCCATAACACTTTCTGCTTGAGTTAAGTCAATTCGTCCATTAACAAATGCTCGACGAGTAAACTCACCAGGATCAGCCATTCGAGCTCCATTAGCTAGTAGTAGTTGCAAGATTTCATTAGTTACAACAATTCCACCGTGACAGTTTACCTCAACGATATCTTCACGCGTGAAAGTCTTTGGCGCTCTAAGGACTGTCACCATCGCTTCATCAATCACTTTTTCTGAATTTGGATCAATAATGTGTCCGTAATGAATAGTATGAGTTGGTACTTTAGATAAATTAGCACCTTTAAAAACTTTATTTGCAATTTCAACTGCATCTTCACCGGACATTCTAACAATTGAGATTCCACCTTCACCAATTGGTGTAGAAATTGCTGCAATTGTATCGAACTCAGTTAAAGTTTGAGCCATAATTATTACCTTTTTCCTTTTCTCAATAAAAAAAGCGCATTATACCACCATGACAAATAGATCATGATGGATAAAGCACTTTGACTACTTTATCTAAAAATGATTTTAGATTAATATTCTATTTTTTACGTCCAATACGCTTGTAAGCTTTTCTTAAGCGACGTTTACGCTCACGTTCTTCTTCGGCCTTAGCTTCTTGCTCACGTTTATATTTAAACGGATTTTGCAAGATAAATGTTTGAACGGCCTGGAAGAGGTTAGAAATAACCCAGTAAAGAGTAATGGCTGACTGGAATCCAATTGCCATTACACCTACCATTAAAGACATACCATATGTCATAACCTTAGTCATACCATTTTGGGCTGATCTAGGGGTAGACATTTGACTGATATATGTGGCAATAAAAGTGAAGACCATCGCTAAAATAGGCATGATGTAGTATGGATCAGGCTTTCCTAAATCCATCCATAAGAAGTGTCCATTTTGAAGTTGTGGTGTACGCCAAATTGCTTGATACAAGGCATACATAACAGGAAGTTGAATCACCATTGGAAGACATCCTGTATATGGATTTACACCAGCTTCTTTATATAACTTATTGGTCTCTTGCGACAATAACTGTCTTGATTCTGTGTCACGTCCAGGATATTTCTTACGTAATTCATTAACTTGTGGCTGAATTTCTTGCATCTTCCTTGTACTATTAATTGAAATAGCATTAAGAGGCAAAAGAATTATACGAATAATAATAGTAAAGACAATAATTGTCCAACCGTAATTATTACCTAATAATTTGGCAAGCCACAATAAGAATTCTGAAACGTAATAAACGATCCAGCGATCCCACCAATTTCCACTAGTATGTGAAATAGGTGCTTGCTGTCCAGTCGCTGTACTAGCACATCCGGTTAATACAAATGCAATAGCCACAATCGAAAGAACTGCAATCAGACGTTTGACATTTTTCTTTTTTAAAATGTCTATCACTCTAATTTTCCTCATTTTCGTTTGGCATTTCTTCAATGACGTGAGCCAAGGTCAGAGCATGAACTAAATTTCTGCGTACCTTAGTCATGTCAAAATTACGAGCTGATGGTCTAGCGATTACCAAAAAATCAATATGCGGATCGATATCTAGTTTTCGCTCGGTAATCACCGCACGAATGTAACGCTTGAGTCGATTCCGAACAACTGCGGTGTGACCGACCTTTTTTCCGACAGAAATTCCCACTCTGAAGTGTTTATTTTCTGCTCTTTCTATTTTATAGATAACAAAGGCTCGATTCGCAACTGAATCACCATTTTTAAATACATATTGAAAATCTTTTTCAGATTTTACACGATAGGATTTTCTCAAAACGTTTCATTCCACTCTAGTAGACTAAAAAAACCACTGGGATTTCAGTGGTTTAAGCAGATAAGACTTTTCTACCCTTTGCGCGGCGTCTTGCTAAAACCTTGCGGCCATTTGCTGTACTCATACGCTTCATGAAACCATGAACACGTGAACGGTGACGCTTCTTAGGTTGGTAAGTTCTTTTAGTTGTCATTAAACTGCACCTCCATTTTTATGTGCCAACTTGCACAATTTCTTATTAAGGATAGCACGATTAATGTAAAAAACCAAGAGGAAAATTCAAATTTACCGCGACTTTACAAGGTTTTTTATTAATTTTTTTGTGGAAAAAAGAAAATAAAAATTATCCACAAATTAAAATGCACATAGCTATTCGCAATTTTATCCACAAGTCACAAGCTGTCAAAAACTCTATCCACAGATTGTGGATATTATTTCAAAAATTATCTTCAAAGCCTTATAATACTTAGTATTTTATCCACAGATGCCTGTTAAAATTTATTTGATTTTCCATTGTTTCACAATGATTAAAAAAATATGAATTAATGTAATCCACACACTGTTGATTGAGGATTTACTTTTTACACTTGTGGAAAACTTTTTATTTAAATGCTAAAATAAATATGCTTTTTACTATAGGAGGAATGCATTTTGTTCGACATTGACAAATTTTGGCAACATTTCAACGATGAAATGCGAGAACGTTTCAACGAAGTTGCCTATAATGCATGGTTCAAGAACACAAAGCCATTATCATATGATAAAAATTCGCATGAATTAACAATTGCAGTCCAAAATCCCGTTGCAAAGGGATATTGGGAAAAAAATCTTTCTTCTCAATTAATTCAATCAGCATATGGTTACGCCGGAATTGAAATTTTACCAACTTTTCAAATTGAAGGCGACAACGGTCCCGAGCGAATTGTGACTCCTGAACCTCAGCATGAAATTAAAAAAAATATACCTACACCTACTCAAAATGAATTTACCAAAGATTTACGTTTAAATGATAACTACACCTTTGATACTTTCGTTCAAGGTGAAGGAAACAAACTAGCTGCCGGTGCTGCACTTGCAGTTGCAGATAGCCCTGGTAGTTTTTATAATCCTTTATTTATTTTTGGTGGTGTTGGATTAGGTAAAACTCACTTAATGCAAGCTATTGGTCATCAAATGCTAGCAGAAAAGCCCGACGCAAAAGTGGTTTACATCCAAAGTGAGACTTTTGTAAATGACTTTATCAATTCAATAAAAAATAAAACGCAGGACAAATTCCGTGAAAAATACCGCAAATGTGACCTGCTTTTAGTTGATGATATTCAATTTTTTGCAAAAAAAGAAGGTATTCAAGAAGAATTCTTCCATACCTTTGAGACTTTATATAATGATCAAAAGCAGATCGTAATGACTAGCGATCGCTTACCAACTGAAATACCTGATCTATCTGAGCGATTGGTATCTAGATTTACTTGGGGTCTCCAAGTTGAAATTACACCTCCAGATTTGGAAACCAGAATCGCAATTTTACGTAAAAAGGCAGAAGCAGATGGATTAGTTATTGAAGAAAATACTTTAGATTACATTGCCTCCCAAGTAGATACAAATATCCGTGAACTAGAAGGGGCCCTAGTTAAGGTCCAGGCTCATGCAACTATTGAAAAAGAAGATATCAATATCAATTTGGCTAGAGAAGCATTAACGGATCTCAAATTAGTCCAAAAGAATAGGGGATTGCAAATCTCTAAGATTCAAGAAGTAGTCGCAAATTATTTCCAAACTTCAACAGCGGAGTTAAAAGGTAAAAAGAGAGTAAGGCAAATTGTCATACCTCGCCAAATAGCCATGTACCTTTCAAGAGAATTGACAGATTCCAGTTTACCTAAAATTGGTCAAGAATTTGGTGGTAAAGATCATACAACTGTCATGCATGCCTATGAAAAAATCGAACGTCAATTAAAAACCGACTCAGATATTAAAACGGCTGTGTATGATTTGAAGCAATTATTGGATCATTAATTAAAGTTATCCACTGTGGAAAACTTTTGAGTTTATTCACATCTTTTCAACTTGCTAAATTCCTTTATTTTAAGATTTACTTGAGTTATCAACATAAATCACAGGGTCTACTACTACTAACTAAATAAATATATAATAAATAATAAAAAAGCGTACATGAAATCAGGAGGGTATACATGAAATTTTCAATCAATCGCAATTTATTTATTGATAATCTAAATAATGTAATGCGCGCAATTTCTTCAAGAGCCACTATTCCTATTTTAAGTGGAATCAAATTAACACTTTCAGATGATGAATTAGTAATGACAGGTAGTGATACAGATATTTCTATTGAAATTAAGATACCTGTAAATGAAGATCTTCAAGTTGAATCCACTGGATCAATTGTCTTACCTGCCCGCTTTTTCAGTGAAATTGTAAAGAAACTTCCAGGTAAAGATTTTTCATTTGAAGTAAAAGAAGGTTTTCAAACTAAAATTTCATCTGAAAATAGTGAATTTACAATTAATGGGTTAGATGCAAATAATTATCCTCGTTTACCAGAAATTCCTGACGAGTCCTCTTTTGTTATTGCTGGTAAAGTTTTGCGTGAAATTATTAATGAAACACAATTCGCTGTTTCAACTCAAGAAAGTAGAATCGTGTTGAGCGGGGTTCACTTTACTTTTAGTCCTGAAAGCATCAAGGCTGTTGCCACAGACTCACATCGTTTATCTCAAAGAATTATATCTTTAGAAAACGGACCTCAAACTGAAACCGACTTGATTATTCCAGGTAAAAGTTTGCAAGAACTATCTAGAATTATTGGTGAAGCTGATCCAGAAGTTAAACTTTGTCCAGGAGATAACCAAGCTTTATTCCAAATTGGCAATATTTCATTCTACTCTCGACTTTTAGATGGAAATTATCCAGACACTGATCGTTTACTTCCAACTGAAAGTACAACTGAAATTGAAATTGATTTAGCAGAACTTTCAAGTGCGCTTGATCGTGCAAGTTTATTAACTCACGCTGGTCGTAATAATGTTGTTAACTTAGATTTAAATACTGATAAACAAACTGTAACTTTAACTGGTACCTCTGCAGAAATTGGTAACGTTGAAGAAGAAGTAAGTTTTAAAAATCTTCAAGGTGATAATTTGACAATTTCATTTAACCCAGATTACTTGAGGGATGCTTTACGTGCTTCAATTACGGATGCTGTAATCATGAAGTTCACGCAGCCACTTCGTCCATTTACTGTTATTCCTAATAAGGATGATGTTCAATTTGTCCAATTAATTACACCAGTTAGGACATTTTAAAATTAAAAGGAACCAAAAAGCCATCGGTCGATGGCTTTTTTCTTATTCAATTTTTCTCTATGTACTTAAAATTGACGTCATATAATTTTAAACCCTAATGGCTATGTTCTGATTAATTTAAACAAAATCCGCTCAAAACGCCTTAGAATGCGAAATATGATTGTTTTTTATCTGAATTACGAATATAATTATTAGGTATAGTTAGAGTATTGAAGGTGAGTATTATTAAGATTTTTACAATCGATGGAGACTATGTAACTCTAAGTCAATTTTTGAAAGAAGAGAGTATCATTTCGTCTGGTGGACAAGCAAAATGGTATTTACGCGATAATCCGGTGATCTTAAATGGTCAAAAAGAAGATCGTCGTGGGAAGAAGTTGCATGTTGGTGACAAATTAGAAGTCGACAACGTGCGGTATGAATTTCGTTAATATTAATGTATCTCGATCACTTTGTCTTACAAAATTACCGTAACTTGAAAGAGATTGATACTCAGTTTGATCCGAATATTAATATTTTTATTGGAAAAAATGCCCAAGGAAAAACTAATTTACTTGAATCGATCTACTTTTTGGCTTTGACTCGTTCACATAGAACTAATAGCGATCGAGAATTAATTGCTTTTAACCAAGAATATGCCAATTTGTGGGGTAAGATTCATAAAAGTCAGTTAGATTTAGATTTGCGGGTTTTAATTACTAAAAAGGGTAAAAAAGTTTGGATCAATCGAGTTGAACAATCAAAGTTATCAACTTATGTGGGACAATTAAATGCAATATTGTTTTCACCGGAAGATTTAGATCTTATAAAAGGAGCACCGGCTTTAAGACGACGCTTCATGGACCAAGAATTTGGTCAAATTAGTCAGGAATATTTATTTTATGCAAGTAAATATCGACAGGTATTATTGCAAAGGAATACATATTTGAAACGCTTGGCTAAAGGGGAAACTAAAGACTATATCTTTTTAGATGTGCTATCTGATCAGTTAGCAGGAATTGCGGCTGAGGTGATTTCTCGTAGGTTTGAATTTTTGAAATTTTTGAGTAGTGCAGCTAGTGATGCGTATGATCACATTTCATTGGCTGGGGAAAAGTTGACAATAGCTTATCATCCATCGATTTCCGGAATAAAGTCCGATGATAGCAGGGAAGAGATTTATGAAAAGCTGAGAGCCAATTTTCAGAAAACTAAAGATAATGAAATAAGAAAAGCGACTACTCTGTCTGGACCTCACCGAGATGATATTGAATTTAAGCTCGATGGAAAAAATGCTCACTTGTTTGCTTCTCAAGGGCAACAACGCTCAATTGCCTTGAGTGTAAAATTGGCAGAAATTCAATTAGTACATCATTTAACGGACGAATATCCGATACTCTTACTTGATGACGTGATGAGCGAATTAGATCATGATCGTCAAAGTGCGCTTTTAGATTATATTCATGGAAAGACGCAAACTTTTATTACCACCACGGATTTGGAAGGAATTTCCTGGGAAATAATTAAACAGCCGAAGATTTATCATATTCAATCCGGCGAGATTAGTTTGAAAAAGGAGAATTAAATGGCTGATAAAGAAAAGCTTGAGAATGCAAAAAAATATGAAGAAGAAGCTGATAAATATAATGCCAGTCAGATTCAAGTATTAGGCGGATTAGAGGCCGTTCGTAAACGTCCAGGTATGTATATTGGATCAACAAGTTCCCAGGGATTACACCACTTGGTATGGGAAGTTATTGATAACAGTATCGATGAACGTTTAGCTGGCTTTGCGACTAAGATTGAAGTTACAGTCAATGAAGATGGTAGCGTTACGGTTCAAGATGATGGTCGTGGTATCCCAGTTGATATCCAAGAAAAAACTGGTCGTCCAGCTCTTGAGACTGTCTTCACTGTGCTTCACGCTGGTGGTAAATTCGGCGGTGGCGGATACAAGGTATCTGGAGGTCTTCACGGTGTTGGTGCTTCAGTAGTTAACGCTTTATCAACTAAACTTGATGTTACCGTTATGCGTGATGGTAAAGAATATGCAATTTCCTTTGATCATGGTCGAGTAACGGAAGAGATGCACCAAGTAGGAACTGTACCTTTGACTGAACATGGTACAACCGTACATTTCTATCCAGATCCAGATATCTTTACTGATACCATTGTTTTTGATGACAAAATTTTAAAGAATAGAATTCGTGAACTTGCTTTCTTAAACAAGGGATTGAAGCTTACTTTCACTGATAAACGTAAAGAAACTGCCGAAACTGATGTCTACTACTTCGAAGGTGGTATTAAAGAATATGTATCTTTCTTAAACCGCGGAACAGAAGTGCTCTTTGATACTCCAATTTATGTAGAAGGTGACTACGACGGTATTAACGTTGAAGTTGCTCTTCAATATACAAATGGTTATAAGACAACCATGATGACTTTCGCTAACAACATTCACACTTATGAAGGTGGGATGCACGAATCTGGATTTAAGACAGCTTTAACCCGTGTAGTTAATGATTATGCTCATAAGCAAAAGATCTTAAAAGACAAAGATGACAATCTTTCTGGTGAAGATATTCGTGAAGGTATGACCGCAGTTGTTTCTGTTAAGCACCCTAACCCTCAATTTGAAGGTCAGACTAAGACTAAGCTTGGTAACTCAGATGCTAGAACTGCTGTTGACCGTGCTTTCTCAGAAGCGTTCAGTCGTTTCCTTCTTGAAAATCCAAGTGTTGGTCGAAAGATTGTTGAAAAGGCTCAACTTGCTGAACGTGCAAGAAATGCTGCTAAGCGTGCTCGTGAAGTAACTCGTAAGAAGTCAGGTCTTGAAATTGCCAACTTACCTGGTAAGCTTGCCGACAATACCAGTAATGATCCAAGTATTTCTGAATTGTTCATCGTCGAAGGTAACTCAGCCGGTGGTTCTGCTAAGCAAGGTCGTTCTCGTTTAACCCAAGCTATTTTGCCAATCAGAGGTAAGATCTTAAACGTTGAAAAGGCTTCAATGGACCGTATCTTGGCTAACCAAGAAATCCGTTCATTGTTTACTGCTTTGGGTACTGGATTTGGTGCAGACTTTGATGTTGAAAAAGCACGTTACCACAAGCTTATTATCATGACTGATGCCGATGTCGATGGTGCTCACATCCGTACACTTTTATTGACGCTCTTCTACAACTACATGCGTCCAATGATTGAAAAGGGATATGTTTATATTGCCAAGCCACCTCTATATCAAGTTCGTCAAGGTAAAGTTGTTAAGTATCTTGATACAGATGAAGAGCTTCATGATTACTTAGGTAGTTTACAACCAAGCCCTAAGCCAGTTGTTCAACGTTACAAGGGACTTGGTGAAATGGACCCAGAACAACTTTGGGAAACAACTATGAACCCAGAAAATCGTCGTCTTGACCGAGTAAGTCCAGAACTTGCTAAAGATGCAGAAGAAGTCTTTGAATTATTGATGGGTAATGAAGTTAGCCCAAGACGTGAATTTATCGAACAAAACGCTAAATACGTAGAGAACTTGGATGCCTAGGAGGTATTAAATGGATAACGATAATCAAACACAAGATCGTAGAATCCGAAACGTTGACTTAACTAGCACAATGCGTAGTTCATTCCTTGACTATGCTATGTCAGTTATTGTTGCACGTGCTCTTCCAGATGTACGTGATGGTTTAAAGCCAGTACAGCGTCGTATTCTTTACGGAATGAGCGAGTTGGGAGTTTCTCCAGATAAGCCATATAAAAAATCAGCCAGAATTGTTGGAGAGGTTATGGGTAAGTTCCACCCACACGGTGACTCCTCAATTTATCTTGCTATGGCTCACATGGCTCAAGATTTCTCATACCGTTATATGTTAGTTGATGGTCACGGTAACTTTGGTTCTGTCGATGGGGATGAACCAGCCGCAATGCGTTATACCGAGGCAAGAATGAGCAAAATTGCCATGGAAATGTTACGTGATATCAACAAAAATACTGTTGATTGGCAACGTAACTATGATGATACTGAAAATGAACCGGCTGTTTTACCAGCTAGAATTCCTAACTTGCTGGTTAACGGAACAAACGGTATCGCTGTTGGTATGACTACCAATATTCCACCACATAACTTAGGTGAAGTTATCAACGGTCTTCATATGTTGATGAAGAATCCTGATGTTACAACTAAAGAGTTGATGAAGGCTATCCCAGGACCAGATTTTCCAACAGGCGGAATCATTATGGGACGTGGTGGAATTTATCGTGCTTATGAAAATGGTAAGGGTAACATTGTTGTTCGTGCTAAGACCGAAATTGAAACTGAAAAGAGCGGTCGTGAACATATCATCGTTACTGAACTTCCATACATGGTTAACAAGGCTGAACTTGTTAAGAAGATTGCTGATCTAGCTCGTGAAAAGGTAATCGACGGCATTACCGGTGTTCGTGATGAATCAGACCAGACTGGTATGAGAATCACCATTGATGTTCGCCGAGATGCAAGTGCGAGTGTGGTTTTGAATAATTTATTCAAAGAAACTCAAATGCAAGCTAACTTTGGTATGAACATGGTGGCTATTGTTGACGGTGCGCCTCACTTCTTAACATTGAAGCAAATGCTTCAATACTATTTAAATCACCAAGAAGATGTCGTAACTCGTCGTACCAAGTTTGATTTGGCAAAAGCTGAAGCCAGAGCTCATATTCTTGAAGGTTTAAGAATTGCCCTTGATCATATTGACGAAATCGTTAAGATTATTCGTTCTAGTCAATCAAGTGATATCGCTAAGGCATCTTTAATTAGCCGCTTTGGTTTAGACGATAAGCAGGCTCAAGCTATTTTGGACATGCGTTTAGTTCGTCTTACTGGTTTGGAACGTGATAAGGTTGAGGCTGAATATCAAGAACTTCAAGTTAAGATTGCTGATTACAGAGATATTCTTGCTAAGCATGAACGTATTGATCAAATTATCTACGATGAACTTCTTGAAATTCAAAAACGCTTTGGGGATGAACGTCGTACAGAAATTGGTGCCAGCGAAATTGTTTCAATTGAAGATGAAGATTTAATTGAGAAGCAAAATGTTCTTTTGACCTTAACTCATAGGGGGTACATCAAGAGAATGCCAATTACTGAATTTAAGACCCAAAACCGTGGTGGTAAAGGTGTTAAGGGTATGGGAGTTCAAGATGATGATTTCACAGAAAATCTTATCTACTCAAGTACTCACGATATGCTTTTATTTTTCACTAACTTAGGTAAGGTATATTCTAAGAAGGCATACGAGATTCCAGAATACAGTAGAACTGCTAAGGGACTTCCAATTGTAAACTTACTCCAACTTGATAAGGGTGAAAAGATTCAAACTGTTATCAATATTCCTGAAGGTGCAGATGACAACTACTTATTCTTCATCACTAAGATGGGTACTGTTAAGCGTACGCACGTTAGTGAATTCGAAAATATCAGAAATAGTGGTTTGATCGCTCTCACCTTGAAAGATGGCGACGAACTTAACAATGTTTTAACTACCGATGGTAATCAGAATATTTTAATCGGTACTCACTTGGGTTATGCAGTAACTTTCAAAGAAAGTGATGTTCGTCCAATGGGTAGAACTGCAGCCGGTGTTCGCGGAATTAACTTACGTGACAATGATTATGTTGTTGGCTCAGAAGTAATCAGACCAGATGATGAAGTTCTCGTAATTTCAGAAAAGGGTTACGGTAAGAGAACCGCAGCTAGTGAATATCCAATCAAGGGTCGTGGCGGTAAAGGTATCAAGACCGCTAATGTAACAGAAAAGAACGGTCCAATTGCCGGAATTACTGTTGTCGATGGTACGAAGGATATCATGGTAATTACTACTGATGGTATTATGATTCGTTTCAAGATTGATGATGTTTCTCAAACCGGTAGAAATACTTTGGGTGTTCGTTTAATCAAGGTTGATGGCGATAGCAAAGTAGCCAGTCTTGCAACTGTACCAACTGAAGATGATCAAGAAATCACTGATAGTTCTTCAGATGATGGTTCAGATTCAGAAGAATAATCAAAAAAATAAAAATTTTCAGAGAATTATCAAACTTTTTTGCGTATATATATATGAGGGGTAAAAGTCCTCGAGGATCACGTGAATTTTGTTTGGTAATTTTTTGTTTATGTGCTAAAATTGTGAACTGTGAGTAATATTTGATTACTCCTTGTTCTTGATTTTAGCAAGAACCATATAGTCCAGAAGGAGGTGCAATAGTTTATGGCAATCACTAAGTACGAATTGACTTACATCATTAAGCCTGATATTGATGAAGAATCAAAGAAGGCAATCGTTGAAAACTACGATAAGGTTATCGCAGACAACGGTGGTACTATGGTTGAATCCAAAGACTGGGGCAAGCGTCATTTTGCATATGAAATCGAAAAGTATCGTGAAGGTACTTACCACATCATGACTTTCACTGCAGAAAACGCTGACGCAGTTAACGAATTTGGCCGTTTGTCCAGAATTGATAACGCAATCTTGCGTTCAATGACTGTTAAGTTGGACAAGTAATTTTTATTGTCGAGATATGTAATTTAGGAAAGGAAGGACCGAAGTATGATTAATAGAGTTGTACTTGTTGGCCGATTAACACGTGATCCTGAATTGCGTACTACTGGGAGTGGAATCTCGGTTGCTACGTTTACTCTTGCTGTTGACCGTCAATTTACAAATGCTCAAGGTGAGAGAGGCGCAGACTTCATCAGCTGTGTAATTTGGAGAAAGGCTGCTGAAAACTTCAGTAACTTTACTTCAAAGGGTTCATTAGTTGGTATTGATGGCCGAATTCAAACCAGAACTTACGATGATAAAGACGGGAAAAGAGTATATGTAACTGAAGTTGTTGTAGATAACTTCTCATTACTCGAATCACGTAGAGATCGTGAAGCCCGCGGTCAAAATGGTGGCTACACACCAAATAACAATTATGGAAATGACAATGGTATGCAAAATAATACCAATAATAATTTCCAACCAAATAATGGTGCGTCAAACACAAATGATCAATCACAGGCTCCACAAGATCCATTTGCTGGATCTGGAGATACTATTGATATTTCAGATGACGATTTACCATTCTAAAAATAGATTATAAAGAAAGGACCTAGGGATATGGCTCAACAAAGAAGAGGCGGCCGTCGTCGTCGCAAGGTTGACTACATTGCAGCTAACCACATTGAATACGTTGACTACAAGGATGTTGATCTGTTGAAACGTTTTATCTCAGAAAGAGGTAAGATTTTACCACGTCGTGTCACTGGCACTAGCGCAAAGAACCAACGTAAGGTTGCAAATGCTATTAAGAGAGCTCGTATTATGGGCTTGTTACCATTTGTTGCTGAAGACTAATTGGTTAATAAGAGATAATAAAAATACTGTTACTCAAATTGAGTGACGGTATTTTTTTGCGCTATTTTTTATCTAGCAGGTCTGATAAGGTATAATAAAAACAGTAATAGTATTACCTATAGGAAGGTTCTGTTATGAAAGATTTTTTACGTAAGCTTGAGCTGCCATCTTTTATTAGAGATTCACGCTTGACGGCTTCCGTGGCAATTATTTTAGTGTTGTCATTATTAGGTACCATTATAGGGATGATTATGAGTCCGTTACTTGGACTAGCTTTAGTTTTGATTTTTATTTTAACTATTGCTTGCGTCATTTATGGAACCTATGTTTTAGCAGATAATGCAAATAATTTTGCTGTTAATTTATCTTATCGAATCAAGCGGAGTGAGCAAGAAGCTTTGATTAAAATGCCACTTGGAATTTTGCTCTATGATTCAGACCATCAAATTCAGTGGGTAAATCCATATTTACAACTATATCTGAAAAGTGATGATTTGATTGGGCATACTATCAAGTCGGTTGATCCAGATTTGAATAGATTATTGGATGAAGCGATCGAAGCAAAAACGGTTGAAAATCATATTATCGATTGGGATGGCCATCAATTTGAAATGGTTGTTCAAGATAACTTGGGAGTAATTTATTTACTTGATATTTCAAGATACGCCAAGATTGAAAGAAAATATAAGGCAGAACGATTGGCAATTGGTCAAGTATTTATCGATAACTACGATGAATTGAGCGAAGTCATGCATGATCAAGAATTAACCAGCATGAGTTCATATGTTCAAAATACTTTAAGTAATTATGCCAAGAAGTTTAATTCATACTTGAAGCGAATTGATGAAGATCACTTTTTGCTTTTAGCTCATATGCAAGATCTTGATAAGATGGAAAAGGATAAGTTCTCTGTCTTAGATAAAATTAGGTTAGAAACCAGCCGAAATAATACTCCATTGACTCTTTCAATTGGGATTGCCTTCGGAAGTGATTCTTTAACTGAAATTGCTAATCAAGCCCAATCGAACTTGGATCTTGCACTTGGACGAGGCGGAGATCAGGTTGTTTTACGTCAACCTGGTAAAGATGCCCGCTTTTACGGTGGTAAGTCTAATCCAATGGAGAAGCGTACTAGAGTTAGAGCTAGAATGGTTTCTCAAGCACTTAGCGAATTATTCAAGGATGCTGATAGAGTCCTTGTAGTTGGTCATATGCGTCCAGATATGGACTCAGTTGGTAGTGGTATCGGAGTAGTGAAAATTGCTCGACTCCACGGAGTAAAAGCTAACTTTGTCCTCGATGTTAAAAATACTAACTACGATGTTGGCCGACTTGTTGCAAGAATGCAGGAAGAAAAACAAGACACTGATATTTTCATTGATCCGGATAAGGCTCTAGATGAGGTTACTGATAAATCATTGTTGGTTATGGTCGATCACTCTAAGTATTCAATCACTTACTCAAAGAAATTATATGATCGATTGAAAAATAGAATTATTGTGATTGATCACCATAGACGTGGTGAAGAGTTCCCAGAGAACCCAATGTTAACTTATGTTGAACCATATGCATCATCAGCGTGTGAATTGGTAACAGAAATGATAGAATATCAACAACCAGCAAATGGCCAAAGAGTTTTAACTGATCTTGAAGCTACTGCCATGCTGGCCGGAATTGTTGTCGATTCAAAAGAGTTCTCCCTTCGTACAGGGACAAGAACTTTCGATGCGGCAAGTTACTTGCGGTCTATCGGAGCAGATTCAACAGTCGTAAGCTTGCTTCTTAAAGAAGATATCAATAGTTTCCTTGAAAAGGCACATTTGGTAGCTACTCTGAAGCTTGTAAAACCTCATATGGCGGTTTTATGTGGACCTGACGATAAGATAATTGATCCAATTATCACGGCTCAGGCGGCAGATGTGGCCCTAGATTTAGAAAATATTGGTGCAAGTTTTGCAATTACGCGCAGAGATCAAAATACAATTGGAATCTCAGCGCGTTCAATGGGTAAGATCAATGTCCAATTAATTATGGAAAAATTGGGCGGCGGTGGTCACTTATCAAATGCAGCAACTCAATTAGAAGATGTTACTGTTGATGAGGCCAAGCAAAAGTTGCTTGAAGCTATTGATGAATATGAAGAAGAAAATGAATAGGAGATAAGGAAATGAAAGTTATTTTTACTCAAGATGTTAGAGGTCGTGGTAAGCGTGGAGAAGTTAAGAATGTTCCAGATGGCTATGCTCAAAACTTCTTATTCAAGCGCAATATGGCTAAGCCAGCAAATAAGGCAAATATGACTACCTTGAAGCGTATTGAAGCTAACGAACAAGCTGCATACGAAGCAGAAAAAGCAGAAGCAGAAAAGATTAAGGCAGTTCTTGATAAGGATGAAACTGTTGTTAACTTCAAGTCAAAGGCTGGTACTGATGCTAGATTATTTGGTTCAATTTCTGGTAAGAAGATTGTTGAAGGTTTGGAAAAGCAATACGGCATCAAGATTGACAAACGTAAGTTAAACCTTCCAGAACCAATCAAGTCTTTGGGTTACACTAACGTTCCTGTTAAATTATTCAAGGGTGTTGAAGGTACTATTCGTGTTCATGTTACTGAACAAGACTAATTTACAAAAGTGGTTTTAATTAATGGATAATATTGTTTCGCAACAAATACCGCATGATTCTGAAGCGGAAAAGGCGGTTTTAGGTGCTATTTTTATTGATCCAGAAGCAATTGCAGATATTAGTGCAGTTGTAGTGACTGACGACTTCTATGAACGGGCTAATCGATTGATTTTCCAGGCGATGCTTGATTTATCCGATCGCGGGGATGCAATTGATCCGTTAACTTTACAAGATGAGTTGACTAAGAAAAATCAAATAGATGATATCGGTGGTATCGCCTATGTTTCTCAGCTTGCTCTTGCTACACCAACGGCTGAACACGTTACTTATTATGCAAAAATTGTTCACCGTAAGGCGTTACTTAGAAGACTGATCTCTGCTAGTCAAAAGATCATTAATAATGCCATGGATGATTCCGATGATGTGACTGATATTCTTGATGATGCCGAAAGCGAGATCATGAATGTTTCATCAGAAAATAATACTGGTGGTTTCAGAGACATTAAGGAGATCGTTAATAATGCCGTTAATGATATTAACAATATTCCAGATGATGGAAATATGGTTACTGGTCTTGCAACTGGATTCCAAGAGTTGGATAAGATGACAACTGGTTTTCATGATGATGAATTGATTATTATTGCTGCTCGTCCTGGTGTTGGTAAAACTTCCTTTGCCTTGAACATGGCTCAACATGTTGGTCTACATGAAGATAAGACCGTTGCTATGTTTTCTCTAGAAATGAGTGGAGAACAGTTAGTTCAGAGAATGCTTGCCTCAGAAGGCTTGATCAACTCTCAGCACCTGAGAACTGGTCAGCTTGATGAAGAAGAATGGAAGAAGTTAGTAATGGCTTCAGGTTCTTTAGCTGGTGCAAGTATTTATATCGACGATACTCCTGGTATTAAGATGAGTGAAATTCGGGCGAAATCAAGAAGATTGGCCAAAGAAAAAGGTAATCTTGGTTTAATCGTAATCGACTACTTGCAGCTAATTGAAGGTCCACGTAGTGAATCACGTCAACAAGAAGTTTCAGCTATTTCTCGTCAATTAAAGAAATTAGCTAAGGAACTTCATGTTCCAGTTATTGCTCTTTCCCAGCTTTCTCGTTCTGTTGAACAAAGACAAGATAAGCGTCCAGTTCTATCAGATATCCGTGAATCTGGATCTATCGAACAGGATGCCGATATCGTATCTTTCCTTTATCGTGATGATTATTATCGAGACGAAAGTGAAGATGGCGAGGAAGGCTCAGATAACGGCGAAATTGAAGCAGAAAATGATAATGGGGAAGTAGAAGTCATCATTGAGAAAAACCGTTCAGGAAGCCGAGGAACGGTCAAATTGATGTTTTCTAAACCGTATAATAGATTTTCAAACTTAGATTATGCTCATGATCCAAGTTAACCAAAAGCTCAGAAATCTGGGCTTTTTTTGATGGAAAAATATATATCTTTGCTGAAAGCCTTTACAGAAATGCTTGATTTTTCTTATAATTATTTCAGCATATATATAAATGAGAATAAGAAAAGGATGAAAAAAATGGCAGATAAGAAATATGTAGGTAGTATTGAAGCTGGTGGAACTAAGTTCGTACTTGCTGTGCAAGATGTTGACACTGGCGAAATAGTTGCAACTGGTAGAATTCCAACCACCACTGCTGATGAAACTTTACAAAAGAGTGTAGACTTCTTCAAAGAAAATCCGGTTGATGCACTTGGAATTGGTACTTTTGGCCCAATTGATATTAATCCAAATTCTCGTACTTTCGGCTATATCTTAGATACGCCAAAGCCAGGTTGGTCAGGTACTAACTTTAAGGGCTTCTTTGAAAAAGAATTGAATATCCCTGTAGTGATGACCACTGATGTTAATGCGTCTTGTTACGGTGAATATATTGCTCGCGGTAAAGATGATACTAAGAGCTACTTCTATGTAACTATTGGTACTGGTGTTGGTGCCGGAATTGTTCAAGCAGGACAAATGCTTGGGCTTAATAATCACCCTGAAATGGGCCATATGCTTGTTAAGCCATATCCTGGGGATGATTATGAAGGTCATTGTCCATTTCACGGTAATAATTGTGTGGAAGGGATGGCTGCTGGTCCTTCGCTTGAAGGCAGAACTGGAATCCCTGGTGAAAAATTATCTCGCGACAATAAAGTATTCACTTATGTTTCATACTATGTTGCCCAACTTTTATTCAATGTTTACATGGCTGCTCGTCCAGATGTAATGGTTGTTGGTGGTTCTGTCTTAAACGAAGATGATCTAGTAAAGGTTCGTAAGTTCTTCGACGAATTTAATAATAATTATGTTGCTACTCCAGATTTGAATGAATTAATCGTTCGTCCAGCTGTAGAAAATAATGGTTCCGCAACTTTAGGTGACTTTGAACTTGCAAAAGCAGAATTGAATTAAAAATAAAAAGATCCAATTCCTTAACTTTTTGTTAAGCCGGATCTTTTTTTATGCAATTAGAGTGACACAATGTCATTTAACTGGTAATATAAGAATATAGATTAATTCACCTAAAGGAGTGATATAGATGGTTAAAGAAGATACAGGACTTAAGGACAAAGTTGTCGGTAAGCTCAAGGAAGTTGAGGGCAAAGTTACGGGCGACAAGTTGCGCGAAGCACAAGGCAAAGCTCAACGGACAAAAGGTAAGGTAAAGAAAGATCTTACCGATGCTAAAAAGAGAAAGGGTGACTAATATGTTACATTGGTTATGGGTATTAATTGTCGGTGGTATTATTGGTTTGATCGCAGGTGCAATAACTGGCCGCGGTCAATCAATGGGCTGGATTGCAAATATTTTGGCAGGTTTAATCGGATCCTCATTAGGACAAGCTCTACTTGGAGCTTGGGGACCACAAGTGGCAGGAATGGCCATTGTTCCATCGATCTTAGGTGCGATTATCCTGGTATTGATCGTTTCATTTGTTCTCGAAATGTTGAACAGAAAAACTAATTAATAATAAATTTATAAATTTAATCAAAAATAAAATCCAACAAAAAAGTAGTTTCTATTTAGAAACTACTTTTTGTTACACATGAAACATTAATGTCTTTTCTTGTGATTGTGCCTCTTTTTATCCTTCTTCTTATGTTTTTTCCTTTCTTGCTTACGTTGATGTGATAATTCGGCTGCTAGCTTGGAAGCAGGTTGGTCAGTATCATAAAATTCAAAGAAAATAGGGAAGTGTTTAGAATCATTACTCTTAGGATAATGTTTAAATTCTCCACCATCACCAAATGGAAGATTATTACGGTAAGTATTCCAAATATCGGTAAACATACTAGTTAAAATTTTTCTTTGATCAGGATCAAGCGACATTAAGATTCGGCCCAAGCGATAAGTACCAACGAGTTTATGTGAGAATAGTTGGTTAACATCATTAATGTCAGAGTTTTCAAAGGCATCAAATAATGCCGCAAAAGTTTCACCACGTTTAGCATCAGGAATTGAATGGTTGAAGTTAATCAATGAGTGTCTTAATATGCGAGCTCCGACGGTTAAACCATCGGCCAAAACAAAACTGTTTCGAGCTACACTCCATCTACGAGGGTCATGTTGGTGCTGCATTGGAACTTCACTTTTAACAATAACTACACGTTCTGGGTGATCTAGCATTGTACCAATAATAGATCCTTCAGGTAGGTATGTTTTCATCTTCTTTATTGAACGCTTGAAACCAGGACTGTGGTAAACCTGGTGATAAAAGCCAGGGCCATCAAAACTAATCGCCTTAATAATTTTGTCTTGAATATCGGCATCAACAGCACTTAAAGCATATTGGGCAAAATTACCACCCTTAGAATGTCCAACAATAAAAATCTTGTCATCTGGATATTCCTGAGCTATTTTTTCTAGATATTGTGCAGCAACATTTTGACCGTAAACTTCAGGCATATAGTTCATATTCATGTCTTCATTCCAACCGATCATTGAACTGTCAGTACCGCGATAAGAAATTAAAATAGTATGGTCGTCGAGCCTAAAAGTTGCAGCAGAAAATTGAAGAGGGTAGGGCTCTTTTTCCATTCTGGTTGTCCAATTAAGAATTTCAACATTGCCAAGACGAGGACTGACAGGCAGAAGCCAAATTTCAGTACCTGTTTCATCATGCATTTGATTTTGAAAAGATGGTAAATCACGCAACCTTTCGGCAACTTCCTTCAAAGTGTGTCCCTCTGCAGATGGATCAACCGGTAAGTAGACAAGTGAAGCAAATAAGGATGCATCAACACTATTAAAAGCTTGTTCACTAAAACTGAAGTCCCCACGCCAGCGTAAATAGTCTAGTGGTCCAGCCATAAAATCAACTCCTTCATGTAAATCAACTATAGCTATTGTAACAATTTTTCCGAAGACAGAAAAAAAGAACCCCTTGAGGTTCTGGAATTTTTATTATCAAAATATAAATCTATAAAAAAAGATAATCATATAGATCATCTAATGTCTAAAATTTTAATAAATATATACCAATTATTGTAGTTACAATAATATCTTTAGCTCAATATAGTAATGATAAAGAGGGTAATTTTATTTTCTGCAAACTTTTTTCAAAAAAAGCTTGCATTAATTCCTTTTATCCTGTATTATTAATATCGTTGTCAGGTGAGACAACTGAAAAGTTGCTGACTTAGCTCAGTTGGCAGAGCACGTCACTAGTAATGATGAGGTCGGAGGTTCGAATCCTCTAGTCAGCATTAATAAGAATCATTTAAATTGATTAACCTTAATTTATCAACGTTTTACGAAGATAAGTAAAGGTTAATTTTTTTGTGTAAAATATTTTTTGGAACATAATTTGACACATTAAACACTATATGTGTCATAGAATAATTTATAAAGTAGAATAAGGGTTATAATAGCGGGCTTTAGACCTGCTTTTTTGTGTGCAAACAAAATCTTAATATTTTATATATTGAATAAGTAAAATAAATTTTAATAATATAATTTATTAGTACTAAATAAGTTAAAATTAATATGAAGAGTTTAACTAAAAATATTTAAGTGAAGGGATAAATGTATGGTTGAATCAGCTTATAGTGAAGAATTAAAGAAAGAAATTGAAGCAAAGGAAGCAAATAAATTATCAAAAAATGGAACTTTAAACTCTGAATATAAGTTTCACTGTTTAGATCCAAATTGTGCTATCCCTTTAACTTGTACAAATTGGAAAAAGACTGGCAAAAGATATTATTTTAAACCATCAAGTAATTCAGAATTACATATTGATGGGTGCAATCAGATTTCTTCTACTGAATTAAATTATCAGAATAAAAAAGATTTTAAAGAAAGTAAAAGCACAGTAATTAAGGGTGGAATGATAATAGTCGATAGATATCCTAGTAAAGCTAAGTCTCAAAATTTAGTTAATGGAAAAAAATCATTGAATCAAAGCAAAAGAACTACTAAGTCGAATAATATTGGAAAAAGTACACAAGGTTCAAAAACGCAAAATTCACATCGTAGCGCTCTTTATTCATTAATTGAATTGTGGAAAGATGAAGATATACCTAATGATCGAGCTTTTCTTAAAATAGATGGAAACTTAATGAAATTAAATGAATTATTTGTCAAAGTAGCTGATTTAGATACGATACCAATTAATGTAAATCTAAATTTGCCACATATTTTTTATGGCAACGCAAGAGTTACTCATAGTGATAATGGACCAATCTGTTTTAATTTTTTTGATTTTTCTCAATCTACTTTATATGCTAATTATAATCAGTTAAAAAAACGTGCTGTAACTAAAGATATAGATAATTATATTAATACTGGAAATATACCTTGTGTATACTTTAGAGGATATTATGATAATGATAAAAGGAAATTTAAACCATTTAACAATAAATTTTATCAAGATATTTATCTTGAATAGTTAAAATTTCTCTTATAATTATTTTGATGTATTTTATTTTTAATCTATAAATACCATATTAAAAAGACGATGAATTGTAAATTTGAGACTGTAAAATAGTTTGTGTAAGGATGAATGATTCCTTAAATTTATTTCTTTAAACATTAGAAAAAGGAGTTCC
>NZ_CALPCQ010000002.1 GCF_943193025.1 Lactobacillus agrestimuris | reverse complement strand
GGAACTCCTTTTTCTAATGTTTAAAGAAATAAATTTAAGGAATCATTCATCCTTACACAAACTATTTTACAGTCTCAGTCTAATATATGAATGGAAAATAAATCATTTTCTGAAAATTTATACTTTTTTCACAAATTTTCCCTATAATAGTAAGCAGATTACTCAAGGGGGATTTTTTATGAGTATATATGGAGAATATAAACCAACTTTAGAGCTTATTCTAAATGATCTAATGACAAGAATTAATCAGATGAATTCTGATTATCAACAAGCTCATGAACAAAGTCTGTTCGAGCACTTAAATGGACGTATTAAAACCGAAAAGAGTATGGAAGCTAAATGTAAAAAGAAAAATCTTCCCCTTACCCCTCATTCCGCATTACGGGAAAATCGTGATGCAATCGGCCTTCGAATTGTTTGTAACTTTGTAGATGACATTTATACCTGTATTGATTTAATTGAGCAAATGCCTGATGTAACTGTAGTTAAGAAAAAGGACTACATCACTAATGCTAAGCCAAATGGTTATCGTTCATACCACATGATTTTAAGTAAAAAAGTAGATCAAATAGACGTTGATGGAAATATTCCAGGTGAATATTACGTAGAAATTCAACTTAGAACAATTGCCATGGATACCTGGGCAGCACTCGAGCACGAAATCAAGTACAAACACCATATCAAGAATCCTGAAATGATTGGCCGAGAACTCAAACGTGTTTCTGATGAACTTGCATCTTGTGATATCAGTATGCAGACCATCCGACAATTAATTAAGGAGGACAATTAATCATGAAGATACTTTTGGCTGAAGATGAACCACAATTAAATCATGTTACAACTGTTGCACTTCAAAGTAGTGGCTATGAAGTCGATTCAGTTTTTAACGGTCAAGAGGCTGTTGATATGACTAAGAAGAATGCTTATGATGTCATTATTTTAGACATCATGATGCCAGTAATGGACGGAATTGCTGCATTGAAAGAAATCCGTGCCAATGGCGATAGAACTTATACTATGATGCTTACTGCAAAAGCAGAAGTTGATGATAAGGTCACTGGGCTTGAGTCTGGTGCAGATGATTATTTGACTAAACCATTTTCACTTAAAGAATTGATCGCCCGCCTTCGCTCACAAGAACGCCGCGCAGATGACTACTCAAATGATCAACTTGAATACGATGACATTAAACTAAACACCAATAAACAATTATTAGAGTCAAGAAATTCAATCAGTCTTTCCAGTCGTGAAACTGACCTTCTTCAATATCTGCTTTTAAATAAAGAGAAAGAAATTTCTAGTAACGAACTTCTTAATCACGTTTGGAAAGATGAACCAGATGCAGACAGTGAAATTGTTTGGGTTTATATTTCTTATCTTAAGCAAAAACTTGCATCAATTCAAAGCAAGATTCAAATTGAAGGTGAAAAAGGTGGCAGCTTCAAATTAACAAAATAGAGGTGATACTATGATTCAAAGATTTCGCTGGAAATTTATTGGTATTTCAGTTACTTCTTTATTGATTATCTTGCTAGTTACAATCGGGAACTTAGTTGTGCTTAGCTTCTATCGCGATAATAGTGAAGCCAACCGAGTCTTAGATACCCTATCACAAAATAATGGTAATTTAGGACCTAGAGTATCCCGTGAAATTAATGGTAAGCAAAGCGGGTTAATCGATGGGAAGTTTAATCCAGAAATGCTTTACCAATACCGATACTTTACAGTAGTAATCGATAAAAATAATAATTTACTCGTTACCAACCGACCTAATAATTTCACTATTGAGAAAAAATCAATCTCAGAGAAAACAATGAAAATTCTTGAAAAGCAACCAAATCGTGGTACTGTTCGTTTCGACTCAAATAATTATTTATATCAAATTTCTAAAGATAACTCTGGTCAAACCACGATTACTTTCTTGAATACTTCTCTAATCTTTGCTCATTCATGGACTTTATTAAGATTGGCAATTATATTAGGAATACTTGCTCTACTACTATTTGCAACAATCTTAGGGCTGCTATCCAAAAAAGCAATTCGGCCAATGGTTACAGCTTACAAAAAGCAGCAACAATTTATTACCAATGCTGGTCACGAATTAAAGACTCCAATTGCAATTATTTCTGCTAATACTGAAATGGAAGAGATGCTTGGCAATGAATCAGAGTGGACTAAGAGTACCAAAGAACAAACTGAACGTTTAACTAACTTGATTAATCACTTAATTTCACTAGCCAGAATGAGCGAAAACGTTGAAATGACGGTAACTGATGTAGACTTATCTAAGCTTAGCGCAGCAGTTAGCCATAGTTTCTCCTCTGTCATGCTCCAAAAGAAATTGAATTTCACGACCGACATTGATCCAGAAATCTATGTTCATGCCGAAAAGAATTCATTACGTGAATTACTTAATATTTTCCTTGATAACGCACAAAAATACTGTGATGATAACGGAAAAGTTAACTTAAGCTTACACCGTAATCTTTTGAACAATCATGCGGTCTTAACTATTTCTAATACATACGCAGAAGGTAAAAACGTAAATTATAAGAACTTCTTCGACCGCTTCTATCGCGAAGATGAATCACATAATAATAAAAAATCTGGCTTTGGTATTGGATTATCAATGGCCCAAGATTTAGTTCATGCCTACAAAGGAAAAATCAAAGTTAATTATCATGAAGATACAATTTCATTTGTAATTAGCTTAAAATTAAGCAAAAAGCCAGTTGAAGAAAATAAAAATTAAAAAATGCTAATCATTACAATTTTGTAGTGATTAGCATTTTATTTTTATAATATAATTCTTTAGAAATCAAAACTTCTCATGAAAATTGGATTAGTTCTGTGATCTAAATAACCACAATGCTTAGGGGTAATTTCTAAAATTCTTAATTCCTTCTTTGCACCCTCAATGTCATCTTTATAGATTTCATTCAAATATGGATTCTTTTCAAAGACTTCATCAAGATATTCATGCCCAACATTCTTAATTGTTCCACGAAGTGAAAATCCACAAGAGTCCATGGTGCCATCACCCTGGTATCCATCAACCACGACTTCTGGACGACTAGTCAAACTCTTGAAGAATGGATTATTAACAGAAGTAGTCATGTAAAGTTTATTATTTTTATGCATTAGCATATCGCAAACTTGTGCATCAGGACTGCCATCAGGCTTGGTAGTTGCGACAACAGCGTTATGAATTTCGTTTACAATAAAGTCTAAAAATTCTTCATTAGTAGTTTCATTGTTCAAGATACTTACTGCCATTTTTTATCCTCTTTTTTCTAATTAATTGTTACTCATATTATATAGCACATTAGGCGAAAAGGAAATTATGTTTGCTTTTCATTGTTAATTATATTTTACGGCTTCTTTGAATAATATATGGTAATCATTTTTTCTAAGGACGTTCAACCTTTGGTGAGAAGAAAATTACAGTAATAATGTTTAAGCCTAAAATAAACAATACTGATGCTGGCCACCAATTAATTAGAATAATTACAACAACTAATCCAATTAATTCAAAAATATTTCGTGTCCTTTTCTTCATGACTATCAATTCCTGCTTTTGCTTAGGATTATCACGAATTAAAATCCAAACCATTAAGTTGAAAGATAATTCCCATAAAATATAAATCAATAAATAGAAATATGCCGCTGCTTTTGAATTGGGAAATTCACTAATCCATCCAGTAGTAACTGGTGAAAATGACATCAGAAACAGCCACAATATATTAGCCCAAAAAGCACCTCGTGAAAACCACTCGGCATGATTAAATAAATAATGGTTATTGTACCAAGTTGTTGCAATTAGGAAGAAACTAACTAGATAGGCTAAAAAATATGGTCGCTCAAGAATTAGTGCAGCCCAATCTTCACCTTTTGGAGGTTTAATTTCTAAAACCATAATTGTCATAACGATCGCAATAATAGCATCGTTAAATGCTGATAATCTTTCTTTATTCATATTCGTCCCCTCGTATGTTTATTTATACTATAATTAAAATATACTATTAATTCATAAACAAGTAACATGGAGGGAATTTTATGACTAAAGTTGCAGTTATTGGCGTTGGCCATATGGGAACTGCCATTATTAAGGGGCTAAAACTAAATCCTGAAAATTTAATTATTGCAGAAAATCCAGTTAACCCAAGAGTTACCAAACTTTCAAAAGAGATTGGATTTGATTTAGTAAATAAGGTTGAAAATTTAACTGATTTTCAACCAGAGATTATTTTCTTAACCACTCCTGCAAAAATCACTTTAAAGGTTGCGGAAGGATTAAACGGTTTAAATCCAGATGCAATCATTATCTCTGCAGCCGCCGGAGTAAGTTATTCAGATTTAAAAGAGGTTCTTCCTAATAATCCAGTAGTACGAATTATTCCTAATATCCCTGTTGCTGTCAACGCTGGTACAATTGCTTTATATTCACCTGATGATTTATCCCAAAAGCTCAATGAACAAATTAAAGGCTTCCTTGAACAACTGGGTGATGTAATTCAAACTAAAGAAGAAAATCTAAGTATCGTTGGAACCATCGGTGGTTGTGGACCAGCATTTGTCGATATTTTCTTAGATGCATTAGGAGATGCTGGAGTTCTTAATGGCCTACCACGAGACCTTGCTAATAAAATTGCCGCTAGCATGATTAAAGGCTCCGCAACTTTAGCGTATGATACTGGTACTGCACCTGCCCTCTTACGTGATCAAGTTTGTTCACCTGGCGGTACAACAATTAGAGGTGTTGCTAGTTTAGAAGAAAATGGCTTCCGGCATGCGGTAATTGAAGCAATTAATAAGGCTAATCAAAATTAAAAAAATCCACTTACCCTCTTTATGACGATAAGTGGATTTTTTAGTTATCCAGTGTTTAATATAGAAGTTTTTCAAAATAAGTAAATTTTTTGTATTTTATGTGGTATTCTTAAAACGTTAATTTAAGACAGAACGAGGATTTTTATGAAAAAGAATATTTATGCAATTTGTGTAGGATTACCAATTGCTTTGATTTTTGCTATTTCTGTAGCAATGAATGCTGCTTGGATTGGTGGCTTTGATCATTTCTTCCAACAGTTAGTTCAAACCGTTCCAAACTTGAAAGGCTTGATGCTTAAGATTACCTTCTTAGCATCTCCAAAGATGGACTTGATCTGGATGCTGTTATTATCAGTCATTTTGTGGCTAAAGAAACGGCGCCCCCTTGCGATCAATATCATCATCACTTTAATCAGTGCAGATGCGTTGGGCTACATTATTAAACATTTAATTCAACGTGCTCGACCTGTTCAACACCTTGCTATTGATGATGGATTTAGTTTTCCAAGTGGACATGTTCTTGGTATGTCAATCTTAGTAATTTGGTTAATGATGATTCTGCTTCCAAAAGTTATGAAGAATAGAACCGCTAGAATTTGGATTAATGTTTTATTAATTGTTTGGTTAATAATCGTTATGATCTCAAGGGTATATGTATATGCCCACTATCCATCCGATGTTTGTGCTTCAGTTGCGATTGCACTTGCATGGATCGGAATTGTTCAACTGATTTTAAATGAAATTGGTAAAAAAATAAAAGAATAAAGCAAAAAAGTGACTTATTCCAACTTTGGAATAGGTCACTTTTTATTCTTCTTCGTTTGAATCTGGATAGAAATAGTCTGGATATTCATTAAGAAGAACACGTTCAGTTTCTTCAGTAACATCAAGATTATGTTCAAAAGCCTTATGAGCTTTTTCAGGATCATTGTTAAATACTGCATCTAGTAATTCTTCTTGTTCATGAATTGATTTTTCCCAATTTTCATCACTAAGCTTTAAACTTAATGTAGTCACACGGTAGAAGTAGATATTAATATGACTTAGCCAATCCCATAGAAACTTGTGATCTGTATCAATGAAAAATTGTTTGTGGAACTGATCACTGTATTTTAAGAAACTTGAAACATCATGTTTTTTTGCAGCTTCTCGTTGTTCTTCGACTAACTGCATAAGGCGGATTGATTCTAGGCGTGAATGTTCACGAGTGCAGGCTTCATCTATTACCTTAGATTCAATACTTTTTCTAATTAAAATTGCATCAGACACACGGTTAAGGTTGATTTTAGAAATATATGTACCAGACTGTGGAACAACCTTAATTAAACCATCTTGTCTAAGGCGAAGTAATGCTTCACGAACAGGGGTACGACCTATCTTGATACTATTTTCAACTTCCTTTTCTGAAACCTTTTGGCCGGGGAAATATCTTAAGCTAGTAATATTATCAAGAATAGTTTCATAAGCCTGTTCTGTTAAATTTTGTACCATTCAAAGATTCTCCATAAATTAATAATATTTTACATCCACATATACTATTATACCGTGAAACTTTCAATAAATATAGAAATAGCTTTAAAATGATCAATATTTAATAAATTTGTATATAAATTTGATTTAAACTAATAGTATAATCGTAAAAGTTATTTTTGATTGGAGTTTTTACTATGCTTAAAAAAATAATTCTTTTTATTCTTCTTTTGCCAATCGCATTTATTATCTATTTAGCAACTACAGCAAAAGAAGTTAAATAGGAAAAAAGCCCATGAAGTCAAAGAAAATTGACTCATGAGCTTTTTTATTCTAATTATTAATATGGCCAATTCTTAATTCGATCTTCTTCACCTAATTGACGAACGGGCTTTGCAGGAACACCTAAAACTAATGAATTGGCTGGCATATCTTTAGTTACTACAGCACCAGCTCCGACCACACATCCCTCACCAATAGTCACTCCGGCAGTAATTGTTACATTACTTGCAATCCAGCAGTTATCACCAATTGTAATTGGTGCACCGTATTCAACATCTGAAAACTTTCCGTCATTTTGCATCCTTGCGTTTCTCTGCTCAGCAAGTAATGGATGAAGTGGTGTCGCAAAAGTTACATTAGGCCCACACATGACATTATTTCCAATTACTACAGGACAAGTATCTAAAATAGTCAGGTTAAAATTTGCGTAAAAGTTATCACCTAATTTAGTAAATCTACCATAATCTACTTGAATTGGACCTTGTAAATAAATATCTTTTCCGTGATCTGGAAAAAGCTGATCGATAACTTCATTTCGTTTTTTATCCGTGTCAACAAGCAAATTATATTCCTGACAAAGTTTGTGAGCAGTTCTTGAAAGAGTAAATAACTCTTTTTCGTCAGGACGGTATGGCTTACCTGCTAGCATATTCTTTGTATTTTCATCCATTATTTTTACCTTCCTTCTAATACTGTCTCAAAAATACGCCTTGATCTGTTTTGATTACTTCACAGTCGATTTTAAAATTATTACTAATTATCTCTTTCGTAATAACTTCTTCTGGTTGACCAATCTTTTTAATCTCTCCTTGATTTAAGAGTACAACCTGATCACTAAACTGCAGTGCCTGATTTAAATCATGAAGAATCATACAAATAGACAATCCTTGATCACGATTTAATTTCTTCAATAATTTTAAAAATCGATACTGAAAATGAAGATCCAAATAAGTTGTCGGTTCATCTAAAAATAAATATTCTGGTTCCTGCGCCAGGGCAACAGCAAGCCAAACACGCTGCTGCTGTCCGCCTGACAATTCAGAAACGAACTTATTCTTCAACGGCTCAATTTCTAAATAATTTAAAATCTTATTTAACTTTTCTGGATCAGTCTGATCATTCTCAAATAAAGAGTTATACGGCAATCGCCCCATCTTAATCAGTTCATTTACGGTCATCTCATCGTAGAGCTGATTTTGCTGGTGTACAATCGCTACTTTCTTTGCAAAATCACGTGGTTGAATTGTCCAAATATCACTACCATCAAGTTTTATTTCACCAGATTTTGCTTTTTCTGATCGAGTTAACAATTTAAATAAAGTCGATTTACCTGAACCATTCGGACCAATGATTGTCGTTATCTTGTTATCTTGCAAAGAAAAATTTAATCCATTAAAGATATTTTTATTGTGGTAAGAAAAATCAACGTTATTAAGCTCTAGCATTCTTTCCTCCACTTATCTTTAATAAAATTAAAATCATACATGGACCGCCGATAATTGCCAACAAGACTGCCGCTGAAATTTCATTTGGCGGATTAATCGTTCTTCCAAGCGTATCCACAAAAAGCATGAACCAAGCTCCTGCAAACATAGAGAATGGAATCAACTTTTGATAATCATGTCCAATTAATTGTCGGCCAATTTGCGGAACAATAATCCCAATAAAGGCAATCACACCAATGCAGGCAGTCGTAATTGACGCCAAGATAACCGCAATTAATAATAAAACAATCCGCATTTGCTTTGGAGAAACACCCAAAGATCTTAATTCTTCATCGTTTACCTTTAAGTAGTTACCCCATTGCGCAAAAATAATTGCCGCAATGATTCCTAGTATTCCCAAAATAGCTAAGTAAAGCGTACTTTGCCAAGTACTAGTCGCAAGAGACACGCTAGCATTACCATTATTAGAAATCACATCTTGAATTCCAGTAAAGACAGCATTTAATGCTACTCCAATAATAATCAAACGATACGGATCCATCTTCTTTTGAAAGTTAATTAAAAAGATGAATGCGACCATTCCTCCAACTACCGCAAAGGCTATTTTCCCGAAGAAAAATCCTGGAAGTAAAAACATAGCAAAAGTTTGAAACAATCCTGCTGCAGATGACACACCCATGATTCCCGGATCCGCAATCGGATTTCTTAAAGCCGCCTGAAAAAACGCTCCACTAACCGAAAGTGAAGCGCCAGCGATCAAGGCAGATAAAATCCGCGGAATTCGAATGTTAAATAAAATATTTAAATTATTAATAGTCAAATTCTGATACGAAATTTTACTTGCACCATGCGTTAAGGCAAAGTAAACCGTCCCAATCAACAGAATCACCAAAATTCCGTATACCCATAGACCTCTTTTTTTCATCTTATAACCTATTAATTTTCTGGATAAAAAATATTACTTAACTTATTTAATGCTTCAGGAACATTCATATTAGCAGAAGCATTAAAGTCTGGTTGCTGTAAGTCATAAACCTTATTTTCTTTGACAGCTTTCATTTTCTTCCAAACAGGATTCTTCTTAAATTCTTGTTTGAATTGAGGCACAGTAACATTCGGCAAAGCATGTTCTAATCGCAAAATTACATCTGGATTTTTTGTAGCTAAAGATTCGTTGCTTGGGGACAAGTAAATTTGACTTGAAGATTTATAAACATTTTCACCGCCAGCAATATTTACTAAATCACCAAGGTATGACTTATTAGTTAAAATCATGTAATTTGCACCTGGCAGTCCCATCAAAACTAAAACTTTAGGTTTACGTCCATGAACACGTTTTTTTGCTTTTGCGACAGCATCGTTAATAATTTTAATTTGCTTATTAGCTTGAACTTGACGGTAATATTCTTTCCCCAAAGTTGCTAAAGTTGCTTCAAGATCAGTAACCGAATCAAGACTCAAGTAAGTAACCTTCACACTTTGTTCTTTGAAAGAGTCGTCATATTGATCTTTTAAAGTTGAAACGGCATAAACACGTGTTGGATTCAATGAGGCTATTTTTTCAATACTTGGTTTCATTGGATTACCGATTTTTTCGACATTTTGATATCTTTTTGGAAGTTTTGCCTGAGTATTAGGTACACCAACTAGGTTAATATCAAGTTTGTCAAAAATCTCTGTAATAGCCGCACTGGTTGCAACAATTCTTTGATCATCAGCCACTTTTTTATCAATAAAGTGCTTAGCACCAATGGCTACACCAGCAATCACAATTAAAAATGCAACTAAACCAATAATTATTCCTTTTTTATGTGATTTCATCTATCTATCCTTTACTTTTTTGGATTTGTTAGTTCTACCACTAATTACAAAAAATACGGCTGCAATAATCAAAACAATTAAACTAATTGTCCCACCTAAAACAGTGTAGTAAAACATTTTTTGATTCCGTTCGTTATCAACTTGATTTTTACTGTTTTGAGCCATTTGTTGCTGCGCCAAAGCGGCTTGCTTTTTCTTGGCAGCATCTGATTGCGATTGAGCTTGAGCCAAAAGCGCTTCTGAATCAGCACCAGATGAACCATTTTTTCCGCCTCCATTAGTGGTCGTTACTACTGCACTATGTTTAGTAGAACTACTACTCTTTTTATCGCTTAATTTTGGCAAATTACTAGTATCAAATGAAAAAGTGATATCATGAGTAGCTTTATAAACATTTGGTACATCAATACTAATTTTACTGTTAATATCATGTTTTAAATTATTAGTGCGAAAACTATAACGATAATCATAATCAGATCCATGTCGCGTCTTAACTACATTTATGGGCGCTTGACCATCAATTGAAAGTACCTTTACTGGATATGGACTCAAACTCTTTTTAGTTCTAATAGTCATTGTGACTAAATACTGATTCCCATCAGCCTTAACATCAGCTGGACGAGCATAGTAGCCGTCCGCCATTGAAGTTTGGTGAGTACCATATTTGTAAGCATGGTAATTAATACTTTGTGCGAAAGCAGTCTGACATGAAATTACGAAAAATAAAAACAAGGAAAGTGATGAAATCAATCCTTTTAAAACTTTATTCATCATTTTTCCCGCCTTTCAAAAATTTTCTTCTAAGTGAAATTGCACCTGCAATTACGATCGCATCTAAAATGACAAAAATTAAAATTGTTTGGGCAAATGGATAGTTAATCAATGCCGTTTCGGCATATGTCTGTTTCTCAGGTGATACTTTATATTTAGCCAAATCGGCCGGTGTTACAGCAGAATCGGCATCAGCCGACTTATCTACTGGCTCACTAATACTAGTTTCAGCTGAAGGAGCGACACTTGTAGAATTTGATTGACTTGATGCAACCGACGCACTATTTTCTTTATCAGATGAAGCAGAAGAACTACCTGCTAAAACCTTATCGGCCGCCGTATTATGAGCAACTTTTTTAACACCCCATTCATACCAAACTTCAAAAGTTTGATCATGAATATTAGCAATAGGTACACTTAAATGTAGACTCCCAGAACTAGCCTTGTTAAGCTGATCTAATGACTTAAAAGCAACTTGATAAGTCCAGATATCGTGACCATTCTTAGTTTCAAAGCTGCGATTTTCAATCTTACCAAGTGACATAGTTAGTGGCTTAAACTTCACTAAACCATGCTTAACTTTGACATAGAGCGTCATTATATAGCCACTTTTAGTTTTAGTAACTTTAGCCTGACGAGTGTAAAAGTTGTTAGCTGCAGAAATACCTGAGCGATCTTTTTTGTAAACAGTATAGTTAATATACTGAATTTTTTTCTTAGTACTTACCTTCGACTTTTTATTTGATGTGGCTGTTGCTTTTCTTACTAACCTTTTTGCTGGCCTTCTTCTTATTCGCTTTAGTAGCCTTTACACCACTAACCTTGCCGAATTTCACCCAAGCTTGTTCGGTCATATTACCACCGAAGTTGATAGTTACTGACATCTTAGCCCAGCCATTATTCTTGAAAGCTTTACCTGAGAAAACAAAATCGAAACTTGAATTGTCAGCCGAAATATTTTCTTTATGGCCACTAACACCGTTAATCTTCAATGATTTAACAATTTTATCAACGTTTTGTCCCTTACCCATTGGCGAATTTTTACCATCAACATGAAGAGTTAACTTAGTAACTTTACCGTTTTTAATAGTTACACCGGCCTTAGTACCTACGAAACCTTGAGCCATTGATTTAGCTCTGCTCTTATGATTTGCACTGTATTTGTAAACAGTCATCTTAACTGACTTTTGAGTTTCAACTTTTGCAGCTGAGACAATTTGTGGATTTTGTGTCATAGCAAAAGCAACTGGTGTTGCCAAAGTAAGTGCTGCAGAACTGGTGGCAATAAATTTAAGTAAATTCTTCTTCATTTTTATACTCCCTAACTTTTTACATTTAATAATTTAATTATAAAGTTCTTGAAAGCGCTTTGCAATGCGCATTTTCATGGTATTTAATTTATTAGTTTTTTAAGCCATTATTAATTAAATAACTCCAGACCCTATTGTATTTTTTTATTTTTAGCTAATAATATTAGACGGAAATAAGTTTTTGTAATTTACGAGGAGATTTTTATGAAAAAGAATACAAAAGTTATTTTGGCATCATTATCACTTTTAGCTACAGCAGCTATCTCAACTCCAGTTTTAGCAGATTCAACTACCCCTGCTCAAACTCCAGTTGTTGCTACTAACACTGCAGCCAAGACTGCTGATGCAAACAGTGCAAACAGTCAAACTGTTACTATGGCAATTACTAAGACTGGTTCAACTCAACCTTCAGAAGCTGCTATGTTCCTTGGAAACAGCGCACAAGTTACCTTAAAGGACGGTAAAGTTTCAGAAATTACTATCCACGTTGATGGTTCAAAGAACCCAATGACTAAGAGTCAAGACATGTCAAAGATGATCTCAGCTATTTCACTTAACGGTGTTGCTGGTAAGGTTGAAAATGTAGCTAAAGATGGATCATCATTGGACTTTGTCTTCCCTGCAGATGCTTACAAAGAAGGTAAAGGTACTTTAGCATTCACTCTTAACGTTATGGGCAAGACCATGAACGAAACTGCTGATGTAACTTTAGGCAAGCTTGCAAACACTGATGCTTCAAATACTGAAACCACTTCAAAAAAGACTGATAAGACCGCAAAGACTACTAAGACTAGCAAGAATACCACTAAGAAGGCTCATGCTACTAAGCGTACTTTAAAGCACAACGCATATATTTATGACAAGAAGGGTAAGCGCATTGGTAAGAAAGTTTTGAAGAAGCACTCAAAGGTTTCAACTTACGGTAAGGCAATTAAATTACATGGCAAGAACTTTTACCGTATTTCAAAGAATCAATACGTTAAGAAAGCAAACTTTTAATCATTAATTTAATTTTTAAAAAAATAAAGACGAGCTAATCGCTCGTCTTTTTTGTGCAGTCGTTATTATTCACGACTCGTGAGTATTACTAGGGCGGAATATGGGATTCGAACCCATGTATGCCGGATCCACAAACCGGTGTGTTAACCCCTTCACCAATTCCGCCATAACTGGAACATATCTATTGTATACAAAAATGTGAATTAAAGCTAGTATTATTTTTCAAATTTTGCATTTTAATTCTGATACCGATAACATCCTTTTTAATTATTGTAAACCTTTTCATTTTAGAGATAATCATATATAGCAACGAAAATAAGGAGGAAGTTTTAATGACACCTTGGTGGAAAGAAGCCGTTATATATCAAGTTTACCCAAAATCTTTTCAAGATAGTAACGGCGACGGTATTGGAGACCTTAAAGGAATTACATCTCGTTTAGCTTATTTAGAAAAACTCGGAATTGATGCTATTTGGTTATCACCTGTATATCAATCACCTCAAATTGACAATGGTTATGATATTTCTGATTATGAGGCCATTGATCCACAATATGGCACAATGGAAGATATGGATGAGTTAATCAAAGAGGCTAAGAAGCACCACATTAAAATTGTGATGGACTTAGTTGTTAACCACACTTCTGATCAACACCGTTGGTTTATCGAAGCCCGTAAAAATAAGGATAATTCATACCACGATTACTACGTTTGGTCGGATCCAGTTAATGGTCATGAACCAAATGACATGAAGTCGGCTTTTTCTGGTTCAGCTTGGAAATTTGATGAAAAAACTGGTCAATATTACTTACACTTATTCGCTGACCAACAACCTGACCTAAACTGGAAGAATCCAGAATTGCGTCAAAAAATCTACGACATGATGAATTACTGGATTGATAAAGGTATCGGCGGATTCAGGATGGACGTAATTGAACTGATTGGTAAAGAACCTGAAAAAGGTATCCGGGAAAATGGTCCAATGCTCCACCCATACTTGCAAGAAATGAATAAGAAAACTTTTGGCGGTAAAAATCTCATGACTGTCGGAGAAACATGGAACGCAACTCCTAAGATTGCTGAAGAATATTCCGATCCAGATCGTCATGAACTTTCAATGGTCTTCCAATTTGAAAACCAAACTCTTGACCAACAACCAGGGAAAGAAAAATGGGACTTGCGCCCTCTTGACCTTGGCAAATTAAAGAATGTTCTTGTTAAGTGGCAAACAGAAATTGATTTTGAACATGCCTGGAATAGCCTTTTCTGGGAAAATCATGACATCCCTCGTGTGATTTCTCGTTGGGGTAATGACAAGGAATACCGCGTCCAATCCGCTAAGATGTTTGCGATTATTCTTCACTTAATGCACGGAACTCCATATATCTATAATGGTGAAGAAATTGGTATGACCAACTGCCCAGTTAAAGACATCAGCGAAGTTGAAGATATCGAAAGTATCAATATGTACAACGAACGTCTTGCAAAAGGCTACGATAAAGAAGACTTGCTTCATTCAATTAACGTTAAAGGTCGTGACAATGCAAGAACCCCTATCCAGTGGAATGCAAACAAAAATTCTGGCTTCACCACTGGTAAACCATGGCTCCACGTTAACCCTAACTATAAGGATATCAACGTTGAAGCAGCCCTAGCTGATCCTGATTCCATCTTCTATACATATCAAAAATTGATTAAGCTTCGCCACAAAAATCCAATCGTCGTTGATGGTGATTTTGAATTGGTCAAAAATACTAATGATTCAGTCCTCGCCTACTACCGTAAGCTCGATGGTCAAAAGTGGCTGATTGTAGCAAACCTTTCGGCAGATACTCAAAGTTTTGACTCTGAAGAGAAAATTAGTGAAAATATTATCAGCAATTACCAAGATCATGATGACTTACATAATCTTGAACTTAAGCCATATGAGGCATTTGCTGTAAAAGTAAAATAATTTATCAAGATAGATCCAAGCGGGTCTATCTTTTTATATATGATTTTTAATTAATATAGATCATATAATTAGCACTCTAGATGTTTAAGTGCTAATATTATTTATGTAAGGCAATGGAAATGAATTTCATTACTAAATAAGTTTTGAAAGGAAGTTTTTCTATTATGGCAAATGATATGATTAATCATCGTAATAATATGTTTGATTCAATGAATGACTGGTTCGATTTTCCAAGAAACTTTTTCAATGATCGTGAAGTTTCTAACATCATGCAATCCGATGTTAGTGAAAATGATAAGAATTATACTGTAACTGTTGATATGCCAGGAATGAACAAAAAAGACATAGCCTTAAGTTACAAGGACGGAGTTTTAAACATTTCTGGTACTCGTACTACTGAAAATGACTCAAAAGATGATCAAGGCAACATCATCCATAAAGAAAGAAGCGAAGGTCACATTTCAAGAAGCTTCAGATTGCCTAATGTTGTTGCTAATGAAATCCACGCAAAGTATGACAATGGTGTGTTAACAATTACTTTGCCTAAACAAGCTGCTGGAGATGCCGACAACTCTATTACAATTGAATAAGTAAAAATAAATTTTTCCTTGAAAACGCCCATGTTTGAGCGTTTTTCTTTTATTTTTAATATTTACTAAACATTTATTTATTGACTAAATAGTTTAGCGGTGTATTATTATAGCTACAAAGAATAATATCTAGCTTTGATAAGGACAGTTAGTTTAACTACAGCTTTTAGAGAGTTTCTGTCTGGTGAAAAGAAACAGCAAAAAGTTTTACTAAATATCACCTTTGAGTGGAAAATACGATCACAGTATTTTCAGGGTCCGCCCTCTATTGCGGTAGTGTATCGTTGTAAAACTGTACATGAAATGAGGTTAGTTTTTAACTGACGAAAATAGGTGGTACCGCGAAAAACGCCCTATTAGATTCAAAGTGTGAGTCTGATAGAGCGTTTTTTGTTTCTTATGAAAGATAGACGGGTGTTTGATGGGAGGAAAAATATGTATAAATCAAAATCCAAATTCGGCCTATTAATGCTGCTTGGCGCAACTAGCTTGAGTCTTGCAGCATGTGGACATAGTAAATCAGCACAATCTAAGCCTGATAAGTTTCAGCAAGCCGTCCCTAAAAAAACGATTAAAGATGGCGGAACTTTGACAGAGCCAATTGTAGTAGAGACACCGTTTACCGGAATCTTTTTAGACGAATTATCTGACACAGCACCAGATGGTGAAGCAGTAGCACCCGGAGATGAGACTTTATTTTCAGAAGATGAACATCTTGCTATTAATGATAAGGGAGCTGCCACTCTTCGACTTAATCAGAAGAATCGCAGTGCAACTATTCGAGTAAAAGATAAAGTTCGTTGGTCAGATGGTGTGCCAGTCACTGCTAAAGATTTAGTATATTCATACGAAATTATTGCAAATGCTAAATCTCAAAGCACACAATACGGCTCAACATATGAAAACATTGTTGGAATGAAAGAATATCATGATGGTAAAGCTAAAACCATTTCTGGTCTTGAAATGCCCGATGGTCCAAAAGGTAAAACTTTAGTAATCCACTTTAAAGAAATGAAACCCGGAATGAAGCAATCTGGATCTCACTATATCTGGGAAAATGCCGCTCCATATCATTACTTAAAAAATGTACCATTTGAAAAGCTGATCTCCAGTGATAAAGTACGAAAGAATCCCCTCTTCTTCGGTCCATACAAAATGGTAAAAACAGTTCGTGGACAATCAACTTATTGGTCAAGAAATCCTTACTACTGGCGCGGGAAGCCTCACTTTGACCACGTAAATTTATCAACAATTAGTTCAAGTAATGTAACTCAAGCTATTAAAAGTCATAAGTTTGATGTAGCCGAGGTGCCATTAAGTCAGTATCAAGAAGTCAAAAATTCTTCTGCTACCAATTTTATTGGCGATAAAGAACTTGCCTACAATTACGTTGGTTTTCGTGTAGGAAGATGGGACAAGAAGCTTGGCAAAAACATTCAAGATAAACATGCAAAAATGAATAATGTGAATCTACGTAAAGCAATGCTTTATGCGATGAATGTTGAAGCTGTAAATCAGAAATTCACTCATGGCTTGACTTTCAAAGTGAATACTTTAGTACCCAAGATTTTCGGTGATTTTCACGATAGTAGCATCCCTGGATATGGCTACAATCTCAAAAAGGCTAATCAATTACTTGATGAAGCCGGATATAAAAAAGATGGTACTTACCGCCGACAACCAAATGGTAAAAAGTTAACTATCCACTTAGCTGTTCGCGCAGGAAATTCTAATACAGAACCTATCTGGCGCAACTATATCCAGCAATGGAATAAAGTCGGCCTTGATGTTAGATTTATCAATGGTCGACCAATGGAATTTAATTCATGGGTACAAGCGATTAAAGATAGTGATCCTCGTATCGATGTCTTTGAAGGGGGGTGGGGTTTATCCGGTGAGCCTTCGCAAAGTCATCTCTACGATGAGAACTCTCCATTCAACTTTGCGCGATTTGTTTCCCCAACCAACACTAAATTATTAAATGAAATCAATTCTCAGAAGTCATTTAATCACGCATATCGTGTAAAGAAGTTCCATGAATGGCAACGTTGGATGTATGACAATGCTTACTTAGTGCCAACCAGCAATAGCTATTCAGTTACTGCAGTAAGTGACAAAGTTTCAGGTTGGTCTTTGAAGCCTTCTGCAAACAATTGGTATAACGCCGGATTCGTAAAATAATTTATTCATAATTAATCTTATCTTATTTATTTTATCAACTTGCATTTTGAATTAATTACAAAGAATTTTTGCCTTTTTTTACCCTTTTTATTAGCTCCCCCTTAACTAATAACGAATCCTTCTGTAGTAATTAATTCAATAAAGGAAAACTGCTACCTCGCGTTGAAGTAGCAGTTTTTCTTATCTATTAATTAATCTGATCATTCGAGAAATTATTATTTGCTTTAATATAAAGCCATTAATTGTGTTTTTATAATTTCCTAAAAAAGTTACTTACAAAATATTATAAGAAATGTTAAATTCTTGATTTATATCAATTATTTAGATTAGTATTAAATGTATAATAGATATTAGCAAATCAAGGAAAGGAATTATAATTATGAAGAAATTAGACTCAAACAAATTAACTCAAGCACAACAAGACTTTTTCAAGGATCACTTAGCATTCTTGTCAACTGTTGATTCTAACGGTATGCCACAAGTTGGTCCAAAGCAATCAATGAAGGTTGTTGACGACAGCCACCTTGCATACCTTGAAAAGACTCAACAACACGCTTTTGAAAACATCAAGAATGGCTCAAAGGTTGCTGTTGTAGTTGCTGACAAGCCTAGTCACACTAATGTACGTGTAATCGGTACTGCTGAAATTCAAGACAAAGATGAAAACGGTTGGTACCCAGTAACTATTACCATTGAAGAAATTGATGAATAGTAAAATACGTGTAAATAGACGTAAAGAGCGCCAATTTATCAACAAATATTTAAGTTTATTTTAGGTTTATTACGTCCTTTTTACGTCCAAATTTTGATAGAGAATAACCGTCTGATAGATAGTATCGGACGGTTATTTATTTTTCCTTCTCTTCTAAATCATCTGCTGTAATGATATCTAGTTTTCCTTCTTGATATTTTTTTAAAAGCAATAACCATCTAACTGCATTATTTTGAAAAAGCATTAGATATATTATTCCTGGAAAAAATCCTAAAAGAACAATGCCTATTGATGCTCCAACAGGAAAAGGCTCATAAATACCTAAAATAAATAGCTTTGTAATTACAACCAAATATAAAACTAAACCTGATATGATGGTTCCAATATAGATCAAAATAAATTTGTAAATGTTACCATTTTCTACCTTCTGTTTCTTTAGAAAATTTATATTGATCAAATTTGTATTTACAGCTCTATCAAACTGCTTTTGAGTTGCAGGCTTAATATCTTCTTTAGGGCGAAAGTTTGAATGTCCAAGCATGATAAAAAATGCGGAAATAACAGTCCAACTTACCACAAACCAAAACACCATTGTTTCAGTCAAAGGCACATACTTTTCCTTAAAATTAAAAGTAATTAAATGAAGATTTCTATTAATGATTCCAAAGAAAGTTAATCCGAATACAATCATTACAATATGCTTGCTACTATTTCTAGATCCATACATATCAAGAAATCTTCCCTTGGTTGTTTGATAGATATGGTTTGTCTTTATATCTAAAAAGATGGACTTATTTTTTGACTGACCAATAAATATTAACTTCACAATAAGCTCCTTTAAAAGACTGCTCTGCTATTTGAGGCGTGATCTTTTTTAGATCATTGGCTATTATCACGCCTGTTATTTTAGCTAGGAATGGGTATAATTGTGCGATCTTTTTATTCGAACTTTAATTTTTCATTTTTGAAATCTGAAGCATACTTTAAAGCTTTTATATTATTATCTTGAAAGGCCATACAAAAAAATAGACCAAAACCAATGGTACCTATCCACATATTAAAAATTTGATTAATTGATAGCTTAATAATTCCTTTCAGAAAATAAAACGGTAAACTCATAAATAAAAACATGAGCAAGAAATAGAAAATGTCCCCAAGAATAATTTTAAAAATACTCGATATATTATCTGACTCCAATTTAAAATGGAGAAACATATTATCATTTATTGCCTTGTAGAATTCGTATTTATTTGCTTTTACTGGTTCTTTCATAATGTCGAATCTTGAGTAATCAATGATTTTCCAAATCAAAAAAGCATTAATAATAAGAACTAAATAATACCCAATAAATATCCAATAATATTGATTTGGAAAGCTAATTTCATTAGTTGGTAGTAGTGGCTTGTCAAATATACCTGTCATCCCTAGCCCACTAATTAATAGAGCTCCAATCCCTGCACTTTTTTCAGCTTTACCACCAGTACTGATTGCTTGTGCTCTTTTTGGTGAGGCTTTGAGAACTTGTTTAGTTTTTTTATCAACATAGACTAATTGATCGTCAACTCGTCCAACATAAAATAAATTACCTTTTTTCATTATTACTTTCTTTTTACAATTCCCCTAATAGCGATTATTAAGTTTGATCTTATGGTAAATTCATCTACAGTTTAAAAATCTTGCCGTATATAATCGCAAACTAGTTAAAAATTTTATTTAAAAAATTCTAAAACCAATTCTAAAATGGATACAAAAAATCACCAAATGAATGATCAGTTTTTTCTTTTTCCAAAAATTCTTCGTTGATTTTTTCGATTTTATTATCTAACTTCTTATTCAATTTGACACTAGCTTTCCTTAAAAACAATCTTGTGCTCGTGATATAGATTTTCTACTTTTAAATATAAAAATTTGTTGTACAAAAGTATGTAGCTCAATCCCGCTCCTGTCATAAGCATGCATGGCACTACCGATATAAGCCCCAAAAGTGAAGAAATAGTTTTAAATAGAAAAATTGGAGAGACATGGCCCGTAGCAATTATGAACAAGTAGAATAATTGACTACCCAAAAGATCTATCCATTTATCTTTAAATACCGTCTTCTTATTGAAGGTAAAATAAATATTTCCTACAAATGCTTCATTAAATTCTTCATCCGTCGCAAGCTCATACTCTTGGTGACTAGGGTAAGCTTTAGAAGCGATGTAATAAACCAGAACTATAGCTCCTATAATATTAAGTGCGATTAGAATAAAAATAACTTTTGGAGTAAGACTTTCCGTTATATTTAGTTGCTTTCGAAATAATGCAACCAGTCCAACGAGAACTAAGGTTAAGGTAAATGAGTATCCACCAGCTTTTTCACCTGACTTTTTTAATTCTTGCATATCAAGATTCTTCAAACCCCTTACTACAAGAGCTTTTTTGGTCTTAAAATCAAAATAGACTGTATCATTCTTAGTTCTTCCAATGAACATTAGCCATTTCATTTTAATGACTTCCTAATAAGTTTTTACTGTCTTGAACTATTCCTACTTCAGAATTAGCCATTCCTAAAGTAAAATCAACAGCTTTACAATTACTTTGTAAGTTATCGTAAGACTCCTTTAGCTCTTGAAACTCGATTCTTGACATTCTCCACCCTCCGTAGTTTATTATTTATTCGCTCTATTATGTTCTGTTTTTAGATAACGTTTGTTATCTATTAATTTATCAAGCTTTTACCCTATATGTCAACGATATATTAGTAGATAGTCGTCGATTTAATATTATGGATTGTAATGAATTTTAAGCGATTATGGCAACGGAGGCGGAGATGAACCACCTATGGATAAATACGTTACACATCAAGAATTAGAAGCAAATACTGAGAAAGTACTTCATTAATGGAAAATTATTTTACACAAACGCTTCAATGAAATTGATAAACATTTCAGTAATGTAGAGCTACAAATTAACGATGTGAAGAATACTGCTCAAAACAATCTCACTCTATTAAACTTTTAGAGTGAGATTTTTATACCTAAAAATGGCAAAAATAAAAAGTGAAAGAATCATCTTCCGCTTATTCCCTATCCAGAGTATTAAATTGATATTTAAAATTACTAAATTAATTGATCCCCGTTAATTAATCTTGAGTAACGTCCTTAGTGTTCAACCACTTACCATTTGAAACTTTAACGATCTTCTTACCGTTAACCTTCTTTACAGCTTTTGCAGTGTATTCTGAACCCATCTTAACTGACTTATTAGTCTTTTCTGCTTTTGCGTTGTATACAGAAACGGTTTGCTTCTTTGTGTCTTTTACAACTACCATAATCTTTTGACCCTTCTTAATTGCTGGATCTGTTGGCGCTACTTGTGCTGGTGCAAGTGGTGCTGTTGCTGCACTAACAACTTGACTACCCATACCTGCAAAGCTTAATGCGATAACTACACTTGAAACAACCTTAACTAACTTCTTCATTTTAAATACCTCTATATCTTCACTAATTTAACTCTTGGGATCTTTCATATCCCCTTGACATATATTATTATATAACACCTGTTATTCAATGCAAGGGATTTTGTGAAAAAGTTTTAGAAATTGTAAAACTTCAATGCAAATATCTATTTTCTATAATTTTTGCTTGTTATTTTATTAAATATATAGTTTATTTTAGAGTACATTAGAATAACACATAAGTGTATTCAATAACTAAGGTTATTAAAATGTGAACTTATTCAAATGGTAAATAACGTATGTTATACTAGTATACGTTGATAGGTGATATCAACTGTGCTTTTTAATACGTGAAGGGAGTTAATTCTTGACTCCCTTTTATAATCAAATATTAAATAACATATACCTTTATAGAGATCTTAACAAACTTATTGCTCTATGCTTAAATTGGTATAGACTAAGGTTGCTTTGAAAACATAATGTATAAAAATTGCAAATTCTATTAATTTTAATTTGCACATAAATAGCGTGTTCATTACGAACACGCTATTTGTTTTATCTTACTGGGTATCAATAAATTTTCTTTTTCTACTATTTTATATAGGCATATTTGTAACTCCATTGAGTACCAGCAGTATTATGAATAATTCCGTGCACTCTTGGATTTTGTAAATATGAAGTTGTCTGTTGATAAATTGGAGTAATCGCTTGTTCACTGTTAACAATCTTAGCTGCCTTAACTAGATCATTCCAGCGTTTATTAACATCATTGGCATCTTCATTTGCTCCGCGATTAACTAACTTATCATATTGCTTGTCTGACCACTTACCATGATTGTATGAGGTACCGGTCATTGGAATTTGCATGAAGGTCATTGGATCATTGAAGTCACCACCCCAATGTGAGAGATAAAGATCGAAGTCACCATTATTGGCACGACTATCAGCTGATTTTTCAGGGATATTATCAACATTGATCTTGATGCCCTTTAAGTGTTTAATCCATTGAGATTGCAAATATTGACTCAATTGTTCACTATCAGCTTCATCATTTGAAGCAAGAAGATTAAAGGTTAAACTCTTTTGACCAATTTCCTTTAAGCCCTTTTTCCAATATTTCTTGGCTAATTCTGGCTTATAATCAACAGTATTTCTAACCTTTTGCGACTTAGCAAAATCAACACCAGTAGTTGGATTTTCGGCTAAATCACTTGCAACAAATCCAGTAGGAAGAGTTGAACCATTACCTAAGATCTTCTTAGTAACAACATTTCGATCAATTGAAAGTGATAATGCTAGGCGAATATTGCGGTTGTTCAAGGCCTTATTATTAACGACATTCTTATCCTTGAAGTTGTACATCAAGAAACGTACAAGTGAATATGGGTATTCTTTAAAGTCCTTATTTGAGCGTAAGTTCTTAACTTGCTCACTTGATAAGGGAGTTAAATCCAACTTACCTTGTTGATATAATTGATAGCCAGTATTATTTGACTTTACTACCTGATAGTTAATCTTGTTTAACTTCACTACATCCTTGTCCCAATAATTCTTATTCTTTTCAAAAGACCAGGTATCGTTAGTTCCGTTCCAGCCAGTAATCTTAAATGGTCCTGAGTAGACTTGATATTGAGCCTTAGTAGCATATTTACTGCCATACTTCTTAACCACTTTTTCATTTTGAGGTCCAAAGAGTGGGTATGCCATCAAAACCTTGAAGTAAGCAATTGGACGATCTAATTGAACCACTACAGTCTTTTTATCAGGGGCCTTAATTCCAACTGAGTCTAAGCTCTTTTTACCAGCAATTGCCGCATCAGCATTTTTAACACCACTAAACAAGTATGAATATGGGGAAGCAGTTTTAGGATTCAAGCTTCTATGCCATGAGTAAACGAAGTCTTGGGCAGTGATTGGATCGCCATTTGACCATTTAGCATTTCTAATCTTGAAGGTCCAGGTCTTACCATCTTTTGAAACCTTACCAGATTCAGCAAGTCCTGGTGTAACCTTACCCTTTTCACCTAGGCGATAGAAGCTTTCAAATACATTACCGGTCTGACCATAACCGGTTGACTTACTGATATCAATGGTATCAAGTGGTGCAGTAGTACTTAGATTCAAAGTTTTATTGTCAGTTGCTGAACCTTGACTTGAATTGTTGCCGCAAGCTGCAAGAATTAATCCAGCAGAAACAGTAACTAAACCAGCAGCGAATGTCTTAAATTTAACCATCAGGTTTTCTCCTTAAAAAAATACAATACAAAAAGCGAGCCGCAGTACTCAACGTACTACAAGCTCGCTTCTTTGATATTATTCACTTAAATACTAATTGGATAATTAAATATTTATCGAAACAATATTATGAGGGATGCTCTGCACATTGGGCACGTCAAATAAGATGCAGCTAGTGCAACAACATTCTCTATTCTTTCTCATTTGACTTGCTAACAACATGCGATTCATCTCCTTTGTGTTCACTTATTAATTACAAGTTAGATCATAACTTATTGATTTTTTTATGTCAAGCATTTTCCTTATTTTTTGTAACTGGCCGCAACTTCTTTGTAATGTTCTACCTCATCTTCGCTACAACGAACATAGTGTCCTGGGGTAATTTCATGCATTGTACGCTCTTTTCCGTCCATTTCTTCTTTTTGAGAGTCATATTGAATCCTCTTACGCTTACGTTCAATTTCAGGATCGGGAATCGGAACAGCTGAAATTAGGCTCTTAGTGTAATCATGAAGCGGACGATCATATACATCATCAGCAGTTCCAACTTCAAGCAATTTACCAAAGTGCATAACTCCGATACGATCTGAAATAAACTTAACCATAGATAAATCATGAGCAATAAATAAGTAAGTTAAGCCCTGCTTTTTTTGCAAATCAATCATTAGGTTAACTACTTGAGCCTGAATTGATACATCAAGAGCAGAAATTGGTTCATCAGCTACGATAAATTTAGGTTGAACGGCAAGTGCACGCGCAATCCCGATTCTTTGCCGCTGACCACCAGAGAATTCGTGTGGGAAACGGCTAGCATGATTTTTATTCAACCCAACCTCCTCAAGCAATTCCTCTACACGCTGACGTCGTTCTTCTTTACTGTTAACCAAATGGTGAATATCAAGACCTTCAGCAATAATATCTTCAACTGTCATTCTAGGATTTAGTGAAGCATATGGATCTTGAAAGATCATTTGAGCATCCCGACGAAACTTCAATTTCTCATCACGAGACTTAAGGTTCTCAACATTCTTATCTTCAAATATTACTTCGCCATCAGTTGGTTTATATAATTGTAAAATTGAACGACCAGTAGTGGTCTTACCTGAACCTGATTCACCTACAAGTCCAAAGGTTTCACCTTCATAAATATCAAAACTTACATCATCAACAGCTTTAGTAGTTACTCGGCCATTTTTAAAGTACTGTTTGAGGTGCTTTACCTGTAAAATTTTCTTCTTTTCTGGCATACATAATCTCCTTTGCTGTGACTAATTTTCTGATACTAATTCATGATCTTTCTTCATCAAAGCATATTTCTTCCATCGTCTTTGAATTTCTAGTGGTGGCTCAACCTTTGGCGCGCCTGGTGCAAGAAGCCAAGTTGCTGCATAGTGAGTATCAGAAACTTTGAAAAACGGTGGCTTTCTTTCAATGTCGATCTTCATTGCATACTTATTTCTTGGCGCAAATGGATCTCCCTTAGGTGGATCCAAAAGATCTGGTGGCGTACCTGGAATTGATTCTAAAGTATCACTGTCCAAAGTTGGCATTGAGTTAATTAATCCCCAAGTATATGGATGTTGCGGATCAAAGAAAATATCATCAACCGTACCATATTCCAAAATTTCCCCAGCATACATTACGGCCACACGATCAGCCATCCCTGCAACAACACCCAAGTCGTGAGTGATGAAAATAATTGAGGTTTTAATACGCTTTTGTAAATCTTTCATCAAATCCAAAATTTCAGCTTGAACGGTTACATCAAGAGCAGTCGTTGGTTCATCTGCAAGTAAAATTTCAGGTTCACAGATAAGCGCGATTGCAATAACAATTCTTTGACGCATACCACCTGAGAATTGATGTGGATATTGGTTAATTCTTTTATCAGCATCAGGAATTCCAACAGCCTTCATCATTTCAAGTGCCTTAGCCCAAGCTTCTTTTTTGGATGCGCCCTTATGCTTAATCAAAGGCTCGGCTATTTGTTGACCAATTTTCATAGTTGGATCAAGTGAAGTCATTGGATCCTGGAAAATCATTGAAATTTCATTACCACGGATATTTTGCATATCCTTTTCTGAAGCTTCTAACAGGTTCTCTCCATGAAAGTTAATTTCACCGCCAACTACGTTAGCATTTTTAGCAAGAAGTCCAATAATACTTCTAGTAGTTACTGACTTACCCGAACCTGATTCACCTACGATAGCTAAAGTTTCACCTTTGTTTAAATGGAAACTCACATCACGGATGGCCTTAACTTCACCAGCGTATGTATTAAAGTCGATTTGTAAATTTTTTACATCTAAAATTTTTTCTGGCATGAAAGTCCTCCTAACGTTGTCCACGTGGGTCAAAGGCATCACGTAAACCGTCACCAAGCAAGTTAAAAGCAATCATCAAAATACACAAGACAATTGCCGGAATCCACATTTGGTATGGCAAGAATTGGAAATTCTTTTGACCTTCGTTAAGGAGTACACCAAGTGAAGTTTGTGGTGCAGAAATACCAATACCAATGAAACTCAAGAAAGCTTCGAAGAAGATGGCACTTGGGATAGTGTACATAGTTTGAATAATAATGATACTTGAAAGATTTGGAATCAAGTGCTTCCAAGCAATCTTACTTGAAGATTCACCAAGTGATCTAGCAGCAAGCACATATTCTTCATTCTTAAGACTCAAGGTCTCAGCTCTAACCTGACGAGCCATCGTTGTCCATGAAGAAATGGCAATTGCGATGATAATTGAAGTAATACCTGGTTTTAAAACAACTAACATTAAAACAGCGATGATTAAGTTTGGTACTGATGAGATAATTTCAATAATCCTCTGCATCACATTATCAACTCCGCCGCCTTTCCATCCAGAAATAACTCCGTATAGAACCCCAATGGTTAAGTCGAAGAAGGCAGCAACTAAAGCAACAATTAATGAAATTTTAGTACCGTAAATAATTCTTTGACCAAGTGGACGACCTAAGTAGTCGGTTCCGGCAATAAAGTATTTATCTTTTGGAACGTTGTTTTGAGCATAGGCATCAACCCATTGACCGTTTTGCTTAAGCTTACCATTAAGTCCGTTAATAGCACCAAAGCCAGGAATTTTTGGTGGTAAGTTAGCGTATTGGGGATGTGATTTAACTAAAGTAGAGTTGTTAATGAATGGCGTTGAACCAAAAGCAATAACCATCATTAAGATAATAATAATTGCGGAAATGACTGCCGCTTTACGTTGTTTGAATCTAATCCAAACGTTTTGACCGAATGACAATGATGGACCAGCAATTTTTTCACTATCTTCACGTTCATCCTTTGTCAAAGGTTCAAAGGCGTCTGGGCTAAGCTTTAAATCTTCTTCATTCATAAAGTTAGGCCTCCTTTTCCGTTAATCTAATTCTTGGATCAATTAATCCGTAAATAATATCTGTGATCAATAAGATTACTACTAATCCCACACAGTAGACCATTGTTACACCCATGATTGTTGGGTAGTCGTTGGTTAAGATTGACTTAACAAATTGTTCACCAATTCCAGGGATGTTAAAGATATTTTCAATAACCATTGACCCAGTCATCAGCGCTACTGCATATGGTCCGATTAAAGTTACAAGTGGGATCATTGAGTTACGCATTGCGTGCTTTCTAATTACTTCAGTTCTTGAAAGACCTTTGGCCTTACCTAATTCAATGTAATCACTACTTAAAGTATCAACCATACTTGTTCTAATAAATCTGGCTGTTTCCGCAAGCGGCCCCACTGATAAGGCAAGTGTTGGTAAAATAGTCTGTGAGAATGAACCCCAACCTGCAATTGGGAACCAACCAAGTTTAAGACCAATATAGTATTGTAAAATTACTGCTAAAACGAAGTTAGGAACTGACTTACCGATAATTGCAAAAACCGTTGCAGTTGAGTCAGCCCATGTTCCTTGCTTCATTGCGGCAATTGCGCCAACGAATACACCGACAACTACACCAAAGATTAGGGCTTGAAGTCCAAGTTGAACTGAAACACCTAAACGGGCAGAAATCAAACTTGATACTGGTTGGTTACTGTATTGGAAAGATGTTCCAAAGTCACCATGAAGCATCCCACCAATATAGATCAGGTACTGCTCCCAAATCGGTTTATTAAGACCATATTGTTTATTCATAATTTCCAACTGAGTTGGTGTCATCTTCGCTTCATTTGCGTATGGCGAACCTGGCATCAATTTCATTAAGAAGAAAGTGATAGTTGCCACAATAAACAAAGTGAGGATCATGTAGAATATACGTTTAAGTAAGTATCTTGTCATATTTTCCGCTCCTCATTTTTACTATGATTTTAATTTTTTTCTTATTATAGCCAATCAAATAGATAAAATCTATATAAAAATTAAAAAAATAGGAGAAAAAGCGTTTTCTTTTCCTATTTTTTTAATCTTGTTTGTTATTTAACTCATTTCCAGTATTCTTGAAGTTATGCTTTATCTCTACACTGTTTTTTCTTCAAAATTTTAACGTTTTTAACAAAAAAGGCAACCATCTTCTTGCAGTTACCCTTTTCGCTTATAAAACTACTCTTAATTGCCTGATACGTATGCGTTCTTAAAGTTATAGTTAAGTCCTGCACCGTTGTATACAATTCCCTTGATGTCTGGACGAACGAGCCATGCTTCGGTCTTGTAGTACAAAGGAGTAATACCTTGATCTTGAAGTAAGATCTTTTCAGATTTTTCTAAATCGTCGTAACGCTTAGTAGTATCTGCAGTTACCTTTGAATCAGCAATTAACTTGTCGTATTGAGCATTGCTCCATTTACCGTTGTTGTTCGAGTTCTTGGAAGTGAACAAATCAACGAATGAAATTGGATCAGCGAAGTCTGCGGACCAGCCTGAAACAACAACGTCAAAGTTACCGGAAGTTGAACGACTTAAACGAGTCTTGAATGGTACGTTGCTTACGCTAACTTTCAATCCCTTTAAGTTTTCTTCTAATTGACTTTGAAGAGTTTCAGTTGTCTTTTGACCGGCATCGGTATCATCAGAAAGGATACTGAATGATGGGTTCTTGATTCCAGTTTCTTGAAGTGCTTTCTTGTAAAGCTTTTGTGCTTCCTTAGGATTGTATAGACTATATTCCTTGCTACCAACAATTGATGACCAATCCTTACCGTTATAGTTAACAACACCCTTTGAAGTTAAGCTATCAGCAGGAGTGTTGGAACCACCTAAAGCATTACCCAAGGCTTTTCTGTTGATTGACATTGAGATTGCGCGACGGAAGTTAGCGTTTTGGAATAACTTCTTCTTTTGATTGTATTGTAAATAGAAGGTTGCAGCAGTATTACGTAATGTGTAACCACTTTGATTCTTCAAATTCTTGGTTTGTTGAGAATCAAGCATTACTGCATCAATCTTGTTTGATTGGTACAAGTTATAAGCCGTTGATGGAGTCTTTTGAACACTGTAGTTAATTGTATCTAACTTAACTGCTTTTTTGTCCCAGTAGTTAGGGTTCTTTTGAAGTTTCCATGAAAGGTTTGAACCTGTCCAGCCCTTTTGTACGAATGGTCCATTGTAAACCATGTATTTAGAAGCAGTACCATACTTAGAACCGTACTTTTCAACCACTTTTTCATTTTGTGGATTGAATAATGGGAATCCCATCAAAAGCTTAAAGTATGGAATTCTCTTATCCAAAGTTACAACAAGCTTATTATTTCCCTCGGCTTTTACTCCCAAACTGTTTACGGGAGCCTTACCAGCTGAAATTTTTGTGGCATTATGAATCCCTTCAAAAAGGTATGCATATTGTGAGGCTGTCTTTGGATTTACAGTTCTACGCCATGAGTAGACGAAGTCCTTGGCCGTTAACTTGTCACCGTTTGACCATTTTGAATCACGAAGTGTGAAGGTCCAAGTCTTACCATCTTTTGATACCTTAGTAGAAGTTGCCAAAGCATTTTCAACTTTGTTGTTCTTACCTAAACGATAAATACCTTCAGTAACGTTACCAAGTTGGTTAAAACTTGTTGCGTCGGTTGCCTTAGAAATATCCATTGTTGGAATTTCGGCACTTTCTTCCCAATTGATAGACTTCTTTGATCCACCGGATGATGAATTATTTGAGCCACAGGCAGCTAATGCTGCTGCAGAAGTTAAAACAACTGCACCTGCAGTTAATACCTTCTTAAATTTCATAAATCTTTGCCCCTCTCGTTAATGAGAATTAAATAAGTTTTTTAAGTTAAAATTAGTATACAGTTAGTGTTTTTAATTTTCAAGCTATTTTTTTATTTTATTCTTATTTTTCGCTTTAGGGCAAAATAATACGCCTATAGTTAATATAGACGCTAACATAAATACTATTACTTTAATGCCTCACCAGAAGTATTAGTTTTCTCCAAACCAACAGATTCATGAATATCTTATATCTTTTTCACAAAAAACGGAAGCAATCGCTTCCGTTATCCATCCCTCATTTGAGCTATTTTTCTTTTTTTGATATTTAAAATTACTAAATTAATTGATCCCCGTTAATTAATCTTGAGTAACGTCCTTAGTGTTCAACCACTTACCATTTGAAACTTTAACGATCTTCTTACCGTTAACCTTCTTTACAGCTTTTGCAGTGTATTCTGAACCCATCTTAACTGACTTGTTAGTCTTTTCTGCTTTTGCGTTGTATACAGAAACGGTTTGCTTCTTAGTGTCTTTTACAACTACCATGATCTTTTGACCCTTCTTAATTGCTGGATCTGTTGGCGCTACTTGTGCTGGTGCAAGTGCTACTGTTGCTGCACTGACAACTTGACTACCCATACCTGCAAAGCTTAATGCGATAACTACACTTGAAACAACCTTAACTAACTTCTTCATTTTAAATACCTCTATATCTTCACTAATTTAACTCTTGGGATCTTTCATATCCCCTTGACATATATTATTATATAACACTTGTTATTCAATGCAAGTGATTTTTGCAAAAAAATTTAGAAATATTATAAATCAGCCAACAAACGTTATCTTATTAAGCTTTTTATGAGATACTTTTTTATTTTTCTTTCTTCCAAATCATTCTATATTCTTTTTCACCAGTTTCTGTATCAAGGCCTTCTGAAGAAATAGTCATCCCTTCTCGCAAATAGAAATTCAAAGCGCCTTGATTTTTCTCATAGACATCCAAACTAAATTTGGAATAACTTTCCTTAATGTAATTTAGTAGTTTCTTACCTATTCTCTTACCACGATAGTCTTTATCAACGAAAATTCCAGCTAGATAGTCACCCATCATCCCCACAAAACCTAAAATTTCGCCATTCTCTTCATCTACATATATTTTTGCTTCAAGCATGGTACTTTTTACCGTATCAAAATTTTCGTTCCAATATTTTTCATCGATAAAGCTATGTGCTTGAATATTACTTTCAAGCCAAATTTGCATGACTCGATCGATATCTTTTTTCTCAAATTTTCTAATCATTTCATTCACCTATATATAATTATCTTCCTAAATATGTTTATAAATACAAAGTATCGTTTTCAATACCCCAAATCTACAATATAATTATACTTATCGGAGGAAAGAATATAATGAAATTTTTACAATGGGATAGAAAAGTTTGGCAATTAATGCTAAATATTGAGATCATCTATATAATTTTTATCAATTTATTATTAGCAGTAACAAATTTTAAACCAAATTTATTTGCAACTATCATAATTTTTATAGGTTTATTAGTCTTAAATTACTATCAAGATAAAAACAAATATCTACCTTATTTTGCAATTTGGCTTAATCTTATGCTAATTCCAAATAATATTTGTATAGCGTGGGCAAATACAGGGAACTTTCTATTCGATAAATTAACAATTATTTCACCAATCATTGTCATTATAATGTGGGCGTTTTGGTTAGTTCTTTTAGTGCCATTAGCTATGACCTCAGCTAGTAGAGTAAATAATTGGTTCTTGCGTTTACTAGCCGTCTTGTTTTTAAATGTTCAATTTGGTCAAGACATCTTTTTTAAGATAAAACACTTACCATTTTTAGCATCGTTTAACGATCAAGGTGTCATTACAGCATTGGCGTTCTTGATTTTGATCTGCTTTCTTTCATATAGCTGGGGATTTCGGTTTAATCCAAACTTGAAATTTGAACCAAGTTTGAATTTCAAGTGGAGTGTTTTCACTAGTTTAATAGTTCTTTTAGTAATTAACGTTTTATGGAATGATTTCGGTGGAAACGGGGAAACGATTTTCTCCATGCTATTCTCATTTTCAGCTGATATTCAGGCAAAATATTTCACTTTAAACAGTTTCACCGCTGCTTTACGACCAGCGATTCTTGAAGAAGCAGAGCGTTATATCTGGATGATAATCTTTTTGGCAGGATTCAATCACTATCGCAAATGGCGTGTACCAGTCGCTGTTTATGCCTCAACTCTCCTTTTTTCATTAAGTCATTTTACAAATGTTGGTGTTGATGGACAAAGCTTCATGGCTACAGTAAGCCAAGTGATTGCTGTTTCCGATGCTATGATTTGGGCTGTTGTCTTCTTATACATTGGCAAGCTTTGGATTCCAATGATTGCCCACTTCTTTATGGATTACTTAATTAACATTCAATCAGGTTGGAGTTCTGTCAGTTCTTGGAATGGCAGTTTCCCAGATTGGGCCACAACTTTCATTCCAGTTATATTCGGACTTGCCGTAACAATTTGGATGATGTTTGGTGAACGACGAAAAGTTATGGAAGAAAATGCAGATCGTTTGCTTCAAATCCATAATTATAATGATTTCTTTGTTACAAATTTTATTTAAGAAATTTATCAAAAACCGCTATAAACTCTTTCAAAAGTCTTTATAGTGGTTTTTATTTTGTCTTTTTCCAACTATAGCTACAAAACATACCTAAGCATATGGATTTAATATAGTTAAATCCGTTGCTTATTTTTTATAAGTGATTATAATTATTAGTATCTTATAAAATGTAAGGAGGCGAAATCATGAACGAAAGCAAGTTGCGAATTGGTATTTTAAACATTATGCATGATAAAGAAGATACCCAAAAGCGCTACGATCAAGCTTTAAAGACTTTACCGCTTGATGTAGACATTGAATACTTCTACCCTGCTAGTCGCTATCCAAAAGATGCCGTACCGGATGAAATTGCTAGAATTTCTTCACCATTAAACCTTAAAGAGGTAAGAAATTTTGACGGTTTTATCATCACAGGTTTTGCCGCTGAAACAATACCATTTGAAAACATTACTTTCATAGATGAGATCAAAAAGTTAATTGACGAATTAAACAGAAATAATGTGGAGCAGCTATACTTCTGTTGGGGTGCAATGATAGCGCTCAATTATCTTTATGGCATTGAGAAACATCCTATGCCGGAAAAGTTATTCGGGGTCTACAAAAATCGAATTACTCATCACACCAACCTACTTAATGGTTTCAATCATGAGTTTTTCGCCCCACATGCACGTTATACAGAAATGGATTATGACCAAGTTAAGCAAAATCCAGCATTAGAAATCAATGCCGAAACTTTAGACAAGCAACTTTTCTTGGTTAGTTCAATTGAACATCCTGAACAAAATTTTTTATTCTCGCATATGGAATATGGTCAAGACGCATTAGACAAAGAATATCAAAGAGAAGTTGCTGCTCACCCAGAAAAAGAATACAAAAGGCCTGAAAATACCGAAATTAATTGGTATCAAAATCAGCGTCGCTTCTTCTTCAACTGGCTTGAACAAGTTAGCAGTCACAAAATAGAAAAATCATTATTAGCAATATAGGAGAAAAATATGTCGACAGTTTACAATTCAATCACTGAATTAATTGGTAATACCCCACTTTTAAAATTAAACCGCGTTCTTCCAAAAGACGCAGCAAATATTTACGTAAAACTCGAATTTGAAAATCCAGCTGGATCAGTCAAGGATAGAATTGCTCTTGCAATGATCGAAAGAGCCGAAGCTGAAGGTAAATTAAAGGCTGGTGATACCATCGTTGAACCAACTTCAGGAAATACTGGTATTGGTCTTGCTTCAGTTGCTGCAGCTAAGGGTTACCACTTAGTAATCATCATGCCGGAAACAATGAGTGTTGAACGTCGTAAACTCATGAAAGGCTATGGTGCAGAACTTATTTTGACTCCAGGAAGCGACGGTATGAAAGGATCAATTGCTAAGGCTGAAGAATTAGTTAAAGAAAATGGCTACTTCATGCCAATGCAATTTGAAAACCTTGCTAACCCTAACATCCATGAATTAACTACTGGTCCTGAAATCATCGCTTCAATGAATGGTATTGGTGAAAAGATCGATGCCTTTGTTGCGGGTGTTGGTACCGGTGGTACTTTATCAGGTATTGGTCAGGCTCTTAAGAAGAACGATCCTAATACTAAAGTTTACGCATTGGAACCAGCAGAATCACCACTTCTTAAGGAAGGTAAAACTGGCAAGCACGGTATTCAGGGGATATCAGCTGGTTTCATCCCTAAAAACTTAGACCAAAATATCTATGACGATGTTGTAGAAATCTCTACTGAAAAGGCTATGGAAACCGCTCGTGAAGTTGCAAGAAAAGAAGGCTTCCTTCCAGGTATTTCAGCTGGAGCAAACATCGCTGGTGCTATTGAACTTGCTAAGAAATTGGGCAAGGGCCACAATGTTGTAACTGTTGTGCCAGATGGAGGTGATCGTTACCTTTCAACTGCTTTATTTGAAGAAAAATAATATCTACTAATAACCTATTTCATATTTTATTCAACTATCCTATTAATAACTAACATAAAAAAGCCAAGATTTTATAACTTGAATCTTGGCTTTTTCCTTTTCCAAAAATATTTTAAAAATCTATATCCATCCATATCTAATTATGGGATAATATCAGCAATTAATATTGGAGGATAAAAACATGACAATTTTTATATTATTTATCATTATCTTAATCTACATTATTCTAGGTTTTCGCATCGTTCCCCAGAACTACGAAGGCCTAATTGAAACACTTGGTAAGTACTCTAAAACTGTTAAGGCAGGTTTCGTCTTTATTTGGCCTTTCTTCCAAAGAATCCGTAAGGTCAGCCTAGCTCTTCAACCACTTGAAATTTCAAAATACCGCATTATTACTAAAGATAATGCCGAAATCACTACTAGTTTGACTCTTAACTACTTAGTAACTGATTCTTACAAATACTTCTACAACAACACTGATTCTGTTGAATCAATGGTGCAATTAATCCGCGGTCACCTTCGTGACATTATCGGACGAATGGAACTTAATGAAGCATTGGGTTCAACTAGTCAAATTAACGCTCAGCTTTCTGAAGCAATCGGTGATTTAACCGACCTTTACGGTATCCGCGTCGTTCGTGTTAACGTCGATGAACTTTTACCAAGTCCTGAAATTCAGAAGGCAATGGATAAGCAGTTGACTGCAGATCGTGAAAAGACCGCCGCAATCGCTAAGGCCGAAGGTGAAGCTCGTAATATTGAATTAACTACCAAAGCTAAAAATGATGCATTGGTCGCTACGGCTAAAGCTAATGCGGAAGCTGTTAAAACTCAAGCTGATGCCGAAGCTTATCGGATTGATAAATTACAAGAAGCTCTTAACAGTGCTGGTGATGGTTACTTCAGAAATCAAAGTTTGGACAGCTTTAATCATTTAGCTGATGGTCCAAACAATTTGATCGTTGTTGATAAAGATGAAATTACCAATTTAGGAAAGATTCCAGCTGCCAAGAAAGTTTGGGAAAGTTCTAGTCAACCAGAAGACCTATAAATAATTATGAGGTGAAGTCAGGCGAATGTCTGTACTTTGCCTTTTTATTTTACGAAAAAATAGGAATAGATTTTAATTCCCCCCTCTTCTAATGTAATGTTTATGAATTAGCACCTTATTGTAATCTGTCGAGCTGTTTTATTTGCAAATATCTTTAAATATCCTATGCTTAATGTGTTAGCGATTACACAAAACGGGAGGCAACGAGAAAAAAGAAAATTTTAATTATGCATATATAGTCAACGTTAATTTTTATTTATTTTAAGGCAGACAGATTTTAATCTTTTACTTTAGTAAATTATTTTATTGATGTTGACCAAATGGTAATGTCTAAGTTTTTAATTTACTAGAGGAGTGAGTATTAATTTTATGGAAAAAGAAGATTCTAATCAAAATAATAATATATACATATCTGTCCTCGCCTTGACAATGATGAATGTATCGATGGTAGCTGGTTTAGGAAATGATGTTCAGCAATCATTTTATGGACTTGCTTCAGTTACTTACTTTGCTATTGGGGCAATTTGCTTTTTCATTCCTACGGCTCTTGTTGCCGCAGAATTAGCTTCTGGATGGAGTAATCGAGGTGGGATTTTCCGCTGGGTCGGTGAAGGCCTTGGCAGAGGATGGGCCTTAACATGTTTACTTATTTTATGGTTCCAAACAATGATTAACTTCGGAATGGGGATGCCAAGTTTTACTGCAACAATTATGTTTTATACGCCAAATTATGACGCAGCGGTAAAATTTGCCCAAAATCCACAACATGAAATCTTAATCATGACTGGTTGGATTATTCTTTATTGGTTACTAACCTTCCTTGCTACTAAAGGTGTTAAAGCCTTTGCTAACATTGCGAAATATGGTGTAATCATTGGTAGTTTAATCCCATTAGTAATTATGATTATTTTAGCCATTGTTTGGGTTGCCCAAGGGCACCAGCCTGCTATTCCAATGACACCAAAGGGTTTAATACCGAAATGGAATGGTATGAGCACCCTAGCACTAGCGGCTGGAGTCTTCTTCTCATACACGGGAATTGATATGAATGCTGCTCACATTAAGCAGTTGAAACATCCTGAAAAAGACTTTCCAAAGGCAATGTTCTTCTCAATCATCATTGCATTTTTGATCTTTGTAATCGGTACACTTATTATTGCTATTATTATTCCAGAAAAACAAATCAATGTATTATACACTCTATTTTCAGTATTCAGAGTGTTAGGTTCAACTATTGGGATGCCTTGGCTTTATATGGTAATTGTCTGGGCACTTCTATGTAACACTATTGCTATGGTCGTAACCAACATGGCCGGACCTTCATTTATGTTAGGTCAGGCCGGCGGTAGTGGTTTCTTACCAAACTGGTTCCAAAAGAAGAATAAACATCAAATGCCTGCCCACTTAATGTATACTCAAATTGCTGGAATGACAGTTATCGCTTATTTAGTAAAATTAATTCCGAATGTAGAAGGGTTTGTAATTCTTTTAACTCAAACAATTACTATTCTTTACATGATTTATTACATCTTAATGTTTATCGCATTTTTGAAATTAAGATATGATCAGCCAAACCGTCCACGTTCCTTCAAAGTTCCTGGCGGCAAATTCGGAGCATGGCTTACTGCTGGAATCGGTCTTATCTCCAGCGTATTTGCGATCGTATTAGCCTTATATCCACCAGCACAAGTTAAAGCAGAAGTTGGTTCACCTATTATCTACGTTTCTGTAATTATTATTTTGGTTGCAATTATCTTCGCCGTTTGTTTTGCTTTGTATGAACTTTCCAAACGTCATACTGATTGGGTGGATGAAACAAACAAATTTGCCCCATTTACCTGGGAAATTGAAGGCATGGATAAACCTGGTAAGGCTCTTTCTAACATTCCAACAGCAACCTTATCAGAAGATCAAAATCCAATGGGAATGCCAATTAAGCATCATTTCGATCCTGATCAACAAGTACCAAATTCAAAATCTACAAATACAAACTGATATAAGAAATAATTTCTACTAGTTTTGTTTATTTTCGTATCTATGGTTCGCACAAAAATAATTAAAGAAAGATTTTTTGCTCTATCTATGAGTAAAAAATCTTTTTTAGTTTATAAAATTTTCTATAATATATTTAGTAACAATTTTAAGAAATCGAGATGATCCTTAGTGAAATATCCATATGAAAAAGAATTCATTCGCTATTGTAAAACCGAAAAGCACTATTCAGACAGTACTATGCTAGTTGTAAATCGTTCCATTGCGGTTTTTTGGAAATATTATAAAGATAGTTACTATGATAAAGAAGTTAAATTAGATAATGTTGAAGCTAGTGATATTCAAAACTTCTTGAATAACCTAGAAACTAAATTGCAGATGAAAAAGAATACGATTAATAAATATTTGAGTCATATTCGGCTTTATTTCACTTTCTTATACAGTCATAAATTGGTCAGTCAATATCCAATGCTAGAAATTAATGGACGAAAGTTTAACCGCCAGCATATTTATATAATTAACTGGATGGAAAAATTACCACAAATCGCCCAAATAGAAAATATTAGTCCCGTAACGGTAAAGATGATGCTTGGAATCGGGCTTGGCTATTTTCCTGACGAGGTACTGCGTCTTCGTTATAACGACGTTATAGATCAAATCACTGCCCCATCATTACGTCAATATATTACGGAAAATACTGACTTTGATCAGGATCCTAATCCATATATTTTAGGGAAAAAGTTTGGTGGTTACTATGCTTCTGATTTTCATTTAGCACAAGTTGCACGTGCAGATCGGAAGAAAATCGGCATGGATATTACGCTTCAAAACTTACGTTTAAGCTATGTTTATTCAATTTTAAATCAAGAAGATTTAACAGATAAGGAATTAAAAAAGATATTAAGAGTTAATTCGAAGACACTTTTCTACTATCGCCAAAATATGGAGCGTTATAACACGCTTAAAGAATTTGAGATGCCTGAGAAAGATAAAGAATAGAAAGTAAATATTTTTTATTAACTTTGAAAAACGTCAAAAAGAACCAATGAGTTTCAACTTCATAGTGCTCATTGGTTCTTTTACATTTTATCGACTTAAAATATTCATTAAATCATCTTTATCTAAAGAAGTTGAACTAAACTTTTCACCGCCTAAGACCGCTTCAGCCAGTTCTTCCTTCCTATTCTGCAATTCTAAAATTTTCTCTTCAATCGTTCCCTGTGCCACCATCTTATAAATTTGAACAGAATTCTTCTGTCCAATTCGGTGAGCACGGTCCGTTGCCTGATTTTCTGCAGCTACATTCCACCATGGATCATAGTGAATAACTGTATCTGCACTGGTTAAATTAATCCCCGTTCCTCCAGCCTTAAGAGAAATTAAGAAGACTGCAGGATGAGATAATTCATTAAACTCTTTTATTAGTTCTTGACGTTTTTGCTTCAAAGTTGAACCAGTAATTTCAAAAACGCGAATTCCTGACTTTTCGAGTTTTTCCTTGATGATTGCCAGCATCGAAGTAAATTGTGAAAATAGTAAAATCTTATGGTCATCCGTGATGAGATCTTCAACTAGGTTAATAGTTGCTGTTAACTTAGCTGATTTTCCTCGATAATCGTCATAAAGAAGATGCGGATCACAACATAATTCACGTAACTTCGTAATTTCGGCTAAAACTTGTAATCTTTGCTTCTTAAAATCCTTATCATCAGAGTTATGGAGCTTATTAAGTAAATTTTGTGTCTTTGCTTGATAAAGTTCTGCTTGTTTTCCACTCATTTTCACGTAAACAACTTCCTCAGACTTGTCAGGAAGATCCTGCAGAACGTCTTTCTTCAATCTACGCAAAATAAATGGTGCCACAATTTCACTCAACTGAGTTTGAGTAGCCGCGCTATTTTCTTTTACGATTGGCTTTTCATAAATATCCTTAAAGTAAGTGTAATTACCCAAAAAGCCTGGCATCAAGTAATCAAAGATACTCCACATTTCGCTCAAATTATTTTCAATTGGAGTTCCCGTTAAGGCAATTCTGTGGCTCGCTTGAATAACCTTCACCGCTTTGGAAGCAGCTGAACGGGCATTTTTTATATTCTGTGCTTCATCAATTACTTCTAAGTCGAAGTTCAAATCTTGGTAAAGTTCCAAATCTCGCTTCAATGAATCATATGAAGTAATCAAAACTTGATATTTATTAGCCTCTTCTAAAACTTCTTTTCTTTGCTTTTTACTGCCACCTAAAGTTGCTACCTGAAGTTCGGGTGCAAATTTATGCAGTTCACTTTCCCAGTTGTAAACTACTGATGCAGGTACAATGATTAAGCTTGGTAATTTGGTCTTTTTATATCTGGCCAGAATTACCGAAATAGTTTGAAGCGTTTTACCCAGTCCCATTTCATCCGCAAGTAATGCCCCAAGATTATATTCAAGAAGTTGACTCATCCATTCGAAACCTAGTTTTTGATATGAACGCAAAATTGAAGCTACCGACTTGGGTATTGGGGTTTTCTTCAGACCCGCACCTTCAATATCAGCAATAAGCTTCTTAAAGGCAGCATTACTAGTAAATTCCAGCTCGTTACGTCTATCTAATAATTTTTGTAAATAAAATGCGCGATAAGCCGGTATCGCCATTTTACCTTTGACGAATTTCTTTAAGGGAATGCCCATTGCAGACATGATTCGGTCTAATTCATCAAGTGATGGTGATTCTAAACTTTGAAGTTGACCATTTTTTAGTAAGAAATAATGTCTTTTTTCTTGATAAGCATTTAAAATTGCTTGAATATCTTCTGAACTTAATTCTTCTCCTGACAATTCCAATTTTAAAGTATTTTCACCTAAGCGGATCCCTAAACTTAATTGGAATTTGCTCTTAAGATTTCCTAACAAACGCTTGAAAGCCGCAGTTGCATGTACTTTTCCGATCGACTTTAACTCGTTAATTCCTTCATCAAAGAAATAATCAATTTTGTCACTACTTCCAATTGACAAGGTGTAATTATTTTTATCTTTGATAAATCCAAGATCCGCTAAGAGCTTTTCAGCAGCCGCTTCTTTTTCCCATTCACGGACTACTGTTGTATCAGCGCCTTTTTTATTTAAAGAAAATTCCGTTTTGCCATATGATACTGTTGGAATGCAAATCAAATCGTTATCTTGATAATCCAACCGATAAACGATTTTAGCTTCTGGAGGTAAAACTTGCTCTAGTGCCGCTTCTCCACTAATTTTGAAATTATCAACTTCTTTTATTACAGGTAAGATTTGATGACCGAATTTAGAAATGCTATCTGAACCAAATTCAAGAAAATCTCCAAACTCGATTCCAATTTTCTTCAATTTTTCAGGATTAAGATTCGTGTATTTTGTCCAGATGGCCGTATCGGGATTATAGCTATAATAATTTTTTACACCGGCAATTGCTTCACTAGGATCAATTGGATCACCTATCCGTACGCTTATCTGCTTGTTAAATTCTGTCGCAATTGAAAAATTAACTTTCTCATCATTTTCTATTCGCTTGATCCGCTTGTTATTAGAATAAATTTTGGCACCATTTTTTAGCATATCGTCAATCTGATCTACCAAACTATTCGAAAGCGAAATAATTTCAATATTATTTGAGTAAAAATAATCATAGTGAGAGTTTTCAGAAGTTGCATCATTGATATCCACAAAATTTGCAAGAAAATCAAACCACATTTTACTGCTGTCATCCATTAAATTGATATCAAGTTTTCGTTCAAAGAACTTACCTAGACTTAATTTCGAATTCATCCGTGCCATATTGACGATATTATTAATATCTTTAACTTTATATAAATGCCCAGCTTCACCAATCTTGAACTTAATCTCTGGGTATTGGGCATAATTCATTTCAAGTTGAGCACGTAAAATTATTGGATTTTCATCATTATCCTTTTCGTCAAAGCGATCCAATAATCTTTGAGCCGCATTGTTGGTACCACTTAAGGGATTATCTTTGAGAAAGAGCATAATGAAATTGAACAAACCAATTATTTCTAAAGCTTCAGGTTGGAAGTTTTTCATTGGTGTTTTAACATCGATCGCAAATATTTTGTTCTGATCGAACTTGATGCTTACATTAAATTTTAAAAATCCATTCTCTAGTTCAAGTTTAAACAAATATAGATTATATTCATATTTTTGAAAATAATAATTCGAAACGTTCAATCTCGAAAAAAGTTGATTGGCACTATCAATTATTTCTTGTGTGTATTCCCGATCATAGATTGTCTTTAAAAGTTTAGAGTCATTTTTATAAGTAGAAATAACTTCTTTTACCTTTGATGGAAGATCGTCCGCAATTTTCACATTATTTTCTATCTTAGTTGCATCCCCCATCACCAGAGCCAAAAGTGCCGCAACTTCATGCTTACATCTATGTCCTTTTTTGGCCCATGGACAGGTGCACTTTAGTTCTGAAACAGTTGATTCATTACGAACTCTACCGGATACTCGGTAAAAATATGGCGAATTTCCCTTAACTTCCGCATTAAAATGTTCACCATCTTCTTGAATAGCTATTTCTCTAACTTGTCCATTATTATAGTAATCGATGCCACGATTGTAAGTTTCTTCATTAAATAGTTTTTGCCAATCTGCCATTAAATTCACCTAAATTCTTTTCTTAATTACTATTATGACAACATTTAAAGGGAAATTAAATAATTTTTTGTTAACAGAAAGCGCTTTTAGAATACGCATAATTTTTTACTCTTCCCCTTTATTGTGCGTATTTATTCTTGACAGCTCGCATTATTAAATTTAAATTTAGTATTATAAATTATCATTCTTCTTTACTTAATTGAGGTATTATAAATGAAAGAAAAAGGATTGTCTGTTAAAAGCGTTGTTGCAATCGGTATCGGGGCCGCAATTTACGTTATCTTGGCCCGCTTTACTTCTATACCTACTGGAATTCCAAATACAAACATTGAAATAGTATATCCATTCCTAGCCTTAATTGCTACTATTTACGGTCCAGTTGTTGGATTCAGTGTAGGTTTCATCGGTCATGCATTGAATGACTTCTTGATGTATGGTCAAACTTGGTGGAGTTGGGTTCTTGCAACAGCTATTCTTGGTTTAATTATCGGCCTTTACGGTATGCGCCTTGATCTTGAACACGGTGAATTCACTGGAAAACAAATGGTAATGTTTAACCTTGTTCAAATTCTCGGTAATATTTTAAGCTGGTTAGTAATTGCACCTCTTGGCGATATTCTTATTTACAGTGAACCTGCTAATAAAGTTTTCTTACAAGGTGCTAGTGCCACGATTATGAATTCGATCGTTATTGCAATTCTTGGTACAATATTACTTAAAGCATACGCTGCCACAAAAGTGAAAAAAGGTAGCTTACACAAAGATTAATTAAGGAATATTTATATGGAGCCAATTATTCAATTTAAAAATTTCAGCTTTCAATATGACAGCCAGGCTGAACCAACCCTGAGAAATATCAATTTTAGTATTAATCCAGGTGAGAAAATTCTTCTTGCTGGTCCCTCAGGAAGTGGTAAATCTACTATTGGTCGCTGTCTAAATGGGCTAATTCCAAATGTTGATCATGGCGACATTCAAGGGGCTTGTTTAGTAGATGGAAAAGACATCACTGAAACAAGTCTTTTTGATTTGTCATTTACCACCTCAACAATTCTTCAAGATTCAGATAGTCAGTTCATTGGTATGACAGTCGGAGAAGACATTGCTTTTTCTCTTGAAAATGACTGCCAAGACCGTGAAAAGATGCATAAGACGGTTAATAAATGGGCCAATGAATTAGAACTTACTGCCCTTCTCAAGCAAACCCCACAGACTTTATCAGGTGGCCAAAAACAACTGGTTGCTTTGGCCGGAGTATTAGTTGATGAATCGCCTATTTTGCTTTTCGATGAACCTTTGGCCAATCTTGATCCAGCTGCAGGATATAAGACTATCGAATTAATCGATAAAATTCAAAAAGAAGTTAACGCAACTGTAATCATTATTGAACACCGAATAGAAGAAGTATTAGCTAAACACGTTGACCGAATTATCTTAGTTAACGATGGTGAAATTATTGCAGATCAAGAGCCTAATGATCTTTTGCATACTGATAAACTTGAAAAGGTCGGTGTTCGTAGTCCGCTCTACGTGAAAGCATTAGAAAAAGCTGGCATCAACTTGTTGGAAGTTCCCGACCTTACTTCGGTCAAGGAATTACCAAAGAGTTCAACGATTAAAGAAAAGCTAGAAATTTGGAAGTCTAAACAAACTGAGCCAGATGAACTTGATCATAAAAAAGCCTTATTAAAATTAGAAAATGTTGGTCACCAATATAATAAACACCAGCAAAATCCCTTGCACGGCGTTAATTTAACGGTTAATCAAGGTGACTTTATTTCAATCGTTGGTCAAAATGGTGCTGGTAAAACCACCTTATGTCGGACAATTTGCGGATTTATTTCTAACGAAGGAAAGATCAGCCTAAATAATCAAAATCTGGCCGATCTTTCCATTAAAGAAAGGGCTGAACATATCGGCTACGTAATGCAAGATCCAAATCAGATGATTTCACAAAAGATGATCTTTGATGAAGTTGCTTTAGGTCTTCGTTTGAGAAATGTTGATGAAGATACCATCAAAGAGAAGGTATACCAAACTCTGAAAATTTGTGGTTTATATCCATTTAGAAACTGGCCTATTTCCGCTCTTAGTTTTGGACAGAAAAAACGTGTTACCATTGCGGCAATTTTGGCACTCGAACCAGAAATCATCATTCTTGATGAACCAACTGCTGGTCAAGACTGGAAGACTTATACTGAAATTATGGACTTTTTGCGCGAATTAAATGAGCGTGGTACAACCATTATGATCGTTACACACGATATGCACCTAATGCTTGAGTACAGTAAGCGTAGTTTAGCTTTTGCTAAAGGTGAACTCATTGCTGATACAACGCCAATTGATTTATTAACTGATAAGAATTTGGTAGCTAAGGCATCATTGCGTCGTACTAGCTTGTACGATCTGGCTGTCCATTACGACTTAGACAATCCAAATGACTTTGTTAAAGCTTACATTGATTCTGAAGAACAGGTGGTGAAATAGATGCAAGAAGATGACAAAATTTTAGGTTATCAGCCGGGAAATACATTTATTCACCGTCTGAATGCCACAACTAAGTTGATCTTTTTACTTTTAGTTTCAATTGCCTGCATGGTAACTTACGATACACGCTTTTTGGTTGTAATTTGTGTATTTTCACTTATTTGTTTAAAGTTGGCTGGAATTAAGTGGCGTCAAATTTCCTTTATTGTGAAGTTTATTATTGTCTTTGCGATTATCAACCTGATAGCTGTCTTCATTTTCCAACCCACTTATGGTCAAGAGTTATATGGCAGTAAAAATGTCCTTATTAGTGCTGGCTATTTCACGGTAACTAAAGAAGAACTATTTTACTTACTCAACTTAGTTTTGAAATATATCTGCTCTGTACCACTTGTTTTACTTTTCCTTTTGACTACTAATCCCAGTCAATTTGCATCAAGTTTGAACAAGATTGGTGTAAGCTATAAAATCTCTTATGCTGTTTCATTGGCATTGCGTTACATCCCAACTATTCAAACTGATTATTGGGCAATTTCTGCCGCACAACAAGCACGTGGTAATGAGTTATCCAAGAAGGCCAGTTTAGGCAAGAGAATTAAAGGTACATTGAATATTGTTATTCCTTTAATCTTCTCGAGTATCGAACGAATCGATATTATCAGTACCGCAATGCAACTCCGTCGTTTTGGTTCTAAGAAGAAGCGTAGCTGGTATGTTTATAAGCCATTTACGACGAAAGATTACTTTGTGACTGCTATGGCAATTTTTTTGGTAATTATTGTTGTGATTCTGTGGCATATTAATGCTGGTAGATTTTTCAATCCATTTAAATAATTTTGATTATTCAACTTTCTTAAGAAGGTTGGATTTTTTATTACAAAAAAATACCCGAGAAAATTTTCTCGAGTATTTTGACTAAAACTGTTGTGAAGAAAAATAAAATTGTTACTCTTCTTAAGAGGAAGGTTTTTAGCTTTGTTCAGCCATAAATATCCTAGTTCTTTTTAGTTCATTTGTTAAGTAAATCGAAATTTTTCATACATTTCTCGGGAAATATCTCCCAATTAAAAGAGCCCTACGTGTGCAGAGCCCTTTTAAATTTTATGCTATTTATTTTGTGATCCTTCAGATTGAGCAATACCTTCACGCAAATTATCCATTTCTACTTCAGTAGCTCTGAATTCTTCATTATTTACTGGGAAATGTTGCTCTAAAGTATCGAACACTTCTAAACCACCCTTTAGTTCATCAGCCTTAAACTCCAAAATGTGACCTGCAATTAGGCGATCCTCACTAATAAAGTGTAAATGCCAACCAGCAGCGGTGACTGAATCAAAGATTTGTGGTGCGTAATAGCCGATCAATGTCCCTTTGATATTACTGTATTCAAATTCAGGTTGATTTTGGGCCACTTTAAGAAGACTTGGATATGGCTTTTCTTGTTTAGGTGCAATTCTCGTGTGCATCTTCTTAAATACGCCAGAGAGCTTAAGAAAGCCAAATACATTACTTAATTGAAATTCATTAACAATATCTTTATTGACAGTTGAAAAATCAACATCAGTTAAATCAAGTTCTTTTTCATTTTTTGGAAAGTGAACAGATGCAAATGGCAACATGGTATCCATATCAGTAATGTGGTTTACCTTGCCAGATGAAGTAGCTTGATAAACTTCATTACCTAAAATAACCACTTCACCATCTAATCCAGTAAAGGTTCCAAGACCATATGACCCATGGCTTAGCAATTCTTTCAAAGTAATTGTTCCATCAAAATTTCCTGCCATCAGTGAGGCAAGTGTACTATGTTCGTATAAACTGTTCATTTTTATCTCCTTATTAGCCCAATTGAGTATCAATTAAACTCTTAGCCAACTCGTGATTATGTGAGTAATCAACTGGAACATCAACAACTACCGGTCCTTCAACAGAGAATGCCCTTTTCATAGTTTCTTCAAGATTAGAAGGGTCGTCAACTCGCAATCCTGTTGCGCCAAAGCTTTCCGCAAACTTAACTAAATCAACCTGGCCGAAGTTAACACCAGCACTATCTTGGTACTTCATTTCTTCTTGGAAACGTACCATGTCATAGTGACCACCATCGTTCCACACAACAATCACAATGTTTAAGTGATGTTGTACAGCCGTTGAAAGTTCAACAGATGAGAACATAAAGCCACCGTCACCTACTACCGCAACAGCCTTCTTTTCTGGATTAAGAAGTGCAGATGTGATTGCCCATGGAAGACCAACACCTAAAGTTTGCATACCGTTACTGATCAAAAGGTGGTGAGGTTGATATGATCTGAAATGACGGGCCATCCAGATATAGTGTGATCCAACATCAAGTGCAACTGTAGTATTATCATCTACATTTTTTTGAAGTGCTCTAACAATTGCAAGTGGGTGGTTTAACTTGCCGTTACTTTCATCAGTTTCTTCTTTATCAAGATCAAGTTCATGCTTAAACTTCTTAAGTAGATCAATTTCATTTGCTGGATATTCAAAACCATTTAATTCTTCATCTAATTGCTTAAGACTTGTAGCAATATTTCCAACTAATTGCATAATTGGTGTGAAATTGTTGTCGATTTGTGCAGGAACAGTATCTAAGTTAACAATTCTCAACTTAGCATCCTTATTCCAGTTACGTGGTTCATATTCAATAGGATCGTAACCAACAGTAATGACTAAATCACTCTTAGCAAGAAGTTGATCTCCAACTTGATTTCTGAATAAACCAATTCTACCGAAGTAAGTTCTTTCTTCTAATTCACGAGAAATAACTCCGGCTGCTTGGTATGTTTCTACAACTGGAAAACTGTAGTTTGAAAGAAGATTTCTTAAAGCCTTAGTAGTATGCTTATCACCAACTCTTTGACCTACTAAAATCACTGGTAACTTACTAGACTTAATTAATTTAGCAAGTTCAGCAATATCATCCGAATCCGCCGGACCCATTTTGGGTTTTGCATAATATGGCAATGGAGTCTCAGTAACTACAGCATCATCAATGTCTTGCGGAAGACTGATAAATGCAGCACCCTTACGTGATTCTTGCGTTGCTTCAATTGCATTAGACATAGTCTCAGAGATGTTGTTAGGATCCTGAATTTCAGCACTGAAATGAGTAATTGGTGCCATCAAACGCTTTGATGGAGTTCTTTGATGAGTTGCACGATATAAGTCTTTTCTCTGCACCTGACCACCAATAGCTAATACCGGATCACCTTCCGCATTAGCAGTCATCAGACCGGTGGTTAAATTACCAACCCCTGGACCAGATGTAGCGATTGCAACGCCAGTTTTTCCTGTCAGACGGCCATAGGCTTGAGCCATAAAAACCGCATTTTGTTCATGACGCGTAACGATTAACTTAGGAGCATCATCACTATCTTTACCATCTAATCCTTGAAATAAACGGTCAATTTTTGCACCTGGAATACCAAAAACCATATCAATTTTGTGCTTTTTTAAGCTATCAATAATAATATCTGAACCATATAATTTCTTTTCCATAAATACTTCCCTTCTCATTCAATTCTATTTAATAAAAGTATCTTTTTTAATATGATTTAAAATCTTATATCCCGCTGCCTTATTTTGTGATTTACTATCACGAGTTTGATTTAGAAACATTACAATTCCATTCTGGTTATCAGAAGTTAATTGCACCCAATTAGCAAAGTGTGTATCACCAAAATTACCATATACTAGCTTGAGCTCGCCAGATTTTTTCAAATAGATTCCACCAGAATAAGTTGAATCTTTTGACTTTAAATGAGTCATATAATCAAACTGCTTAGCAGTAAGGAGCTTACCATTAATAAGTCCCTTCTGGATCTTGAAATAATCTGATGGACTAGAAAGCAGATCTCCGGCTCCTGGAAGCTGCGAAATTACATTCTTATTTGCATAAACAGGATTTTGATAGTCCTTACCGCCACGATAACTATATGAAATAGCATCCGTCTTTTTGGCAGGAATATGATCATAAATATATGTCTGCTTTAAATGAAGTGGCTTGATGACCTTATTTTTCACATTGCTTGCATATGACTTACCAGTTACCTTTCTAATAATGCCAGCAAGTAAGATGTAATTAGCATTATTATAATTAAAACTACCACGCTTAGTAGCCGACTGTGAATTAATTTGTTTTACAGTCCAGTTAATTGCACCTGCCTCTGAAAAATCAACGCCGTGGTTACTTTCAGTTCCACCGATATTAATTCCTGAAGTATGAGTCATTAATTGTCCAACAGTAATATGGGATGCACCCTTTAAATGTGGATACCAACGAGAAATTTTAGTATTTTGGCTAAATTTCTTTTTTGAGATAAGTTGAGTAATTAGCGCACCTGTTACTACTTTTTGGAGTGATCCAACCGGATAAACCAATTTTGTACTACCATTTTTAATCTTGCGACGATAATATCCATAACCTGAACTAATCTTTTGAGCCTTACCGTCTTTAACTACTAAGACAGTTCCGCGCAAGTGATATTGCTTCAAAGTCTTTTTAACATAACTACTCATCGATTTTGAACTAGTAGTTTCTGCATGAGCACTTTGAGTACCTGCAGCAATATTTTCTAAACCAATTAAACTAGCAGAAATTAAACATAATAATTTCATTGCTCTTTTATTTTTTCTCATTATAAAATTATCCTCAATAATTATATAAAATTCGCCAATACTCAATTATAAGCCTTGTACACGATTTTGAAAGACTAAAAAATAAGACTCTCAAAATTGAGGTCTTATTTTTAAAAAAGTTAGTACAAGGTTATTTTTCGACCTTTTCTATTAACATTATGGCCTTCACAGAAACTAATTCAACTTCACTAGTTTCAGGATCAACTACTTCAAGCAATTCATTAGTAAGCGGATTTTTCGCCATCTTTTGAATTTTACTTAATATTGCGCGATAAGGCACAGAACTTCTATATTCATAATCTTTACCATTCATCAAAGTGATTCTTAAAGCTTCTTCAGTATTTTCAGTAGTCTTTTGTACTTTTTCTTCTGTTTGAATAGTCTCAGGTTCCTGATGAGTAGAAGTTACTGTTTCAACAGGCTTTTCTTCAGATTTTACAATTGGAGTATTATCAGCGACTTCCTTATTTTCTGAGATTTTTTGTTTTTCGGTCGTCTTAGCTTCTTCAAACTTCAAATTCGATTCTGTAGCCTCTTTACCCAATTCTTTTTCGCTAATTTCCGTCATAATCTTGACTGACTTATTACGCGGAATTTCACGTTTTACAATCACACTTTGCTTCTTAGGCATTAAATCTTTAATTGACTTCTTCGCTTTCAAAATATTCAGCACCTTCGGTCCATACAAATTCGTATTGCAATGTAATCCATTAAGTGGGAAGTAATCTTCGGCCTTAATCTTATTTTCTATTTCATCCCTACTTAAGCCGCTTATTTCAATCAGATCATCAAGGGTATAAATCGGAGCTTTTTTCTTTATATAGTCAATTATATATGGATCTTGAGCTCCAATAACCGCAAGCAATAAATCCCAAGACTTAGGATCATATCTTTGAGTTAAACCTGACGAATCAATTGGGCTTATCAAACCTTGACGAACGGCCTCTCTGACGATTCTTTCTTCAATATTTAACTTATCAGCTAATTCCTTAATGCTTAAAGCCGAAGTTGGTCTAATTGCTTCTAGTTCCTGCTTAATTTCATCTTCGTGAACAGAATTAACTAGTCCCCAAGTTTGATAATTGGCGATATAGCTTGATTCGCCATCATCTTCGGGATGCTTCCACATAATATATCCTAAGAATGTATTAGCATTAATTGGCAACGGAAGTCGGTCGTGATCAGCTTCAGATGAGTTTATTGTAAAATTAGTAACACGGTTAAGTAAGTTTCCATTATCTGGAAGTGGTTCCCCATCAAATTTAATTATTTCACCAGGATTAAGTTCACCAAGCTTCTTCAAATCTGGGATATATGGCAAATTATAATATGCATAAACTAATCTCCCTGATTCTTCTTCAATCACATTTTTAACTTCAAGCTGCGGCATTTTATGAGAAATATTAGGTATCTTAACCGCACGACTGCGAACAACTTCAGCAACATATCTCTTTTTAGTTTTAGCCAAAAGTGGTAAAACATCATCCGATTTCTTCAAATGAAGATTTTGCAATCTTTCTTGGAATTTCTTATATCTACTTGGCTGGAATCGAACATCGACATGTCCTCTAGCTTGATCAAATGCTTCCAAGTCTTCTGGAGTAGGATTCTCTTTGCCCATGCATTCTTCGTAATTCTTTTTAGTTAAATTATTATTCTTTAATTCCACTACCCAGCTATCTTGGCGATCATATTTTCCAACCAAATCATCAGGCTTACTTGCCCCTACAAATTGTCCTGCTTTAACCAAGTGGGTAGTCGAAAGACCATATTTACCTTGTCCGTACTTTTTAACCTTACTATAACCAATTAGATAATCACCGATCGCCATTGGCTGTGTATTTAATTCCATGGATTTAATATTTTCAATATTTAACCAAGCGTGATAATCGATAATTTCTGGTTTAGTTATGAATGAAATTTTGTCAATTAACAGTGATCCATTAAGGTTAGTTTGGTTAGCCAGCGTTACATCCCCTAAAACGCCAATCCATTTTAACCAATGACCAGATTCATAATATGGCTTAAGTCTGATATGCACGGAACTTGGATGTAAAAATTTATTTAATTGTTCATCAATAATCTTTCTTCTCATCGCCGAAAAGGTTACTGCTTTATTACCCTTTTTCAGTTCATTAACTGGGGTAAATAATATCTTTAATTGTTTATCATTAGCTAAATTCGCCGGTAAATTTTCACTAGTTTTAACCTTTTCCTTCTGATGTAGAAGCTTTTTCAATTTACTTTTTTTCATAACGTACGCTTTCCATTTTTAACTTGGTGACAAATTATATTTCTATTTTAAGTTTTCATTCTTGTAATCATCCCTTTTTTATATAATTATTATAAAATATTTAAATTCCTAATATACATTTTAGTCAAATTATGTCATTTTGGGACCTATTCAGTTAAAAAATTATAAATTTTCAAAATTATGTTCATTTTTTCTAAGCAAAAGACCCTCTACCGCTAACTTCAAGGCAAATGATAGAAGGTCTTTTTTAACAAAATTTATTTTAAAATTGCTTTTTCTAATTCTTGGGCATTATCAACAAAAGTTTTTGCACCAAATTCTTTTAAAAATTCACGATTTCTGAACCCCCAAGTTACCGCAATTTCATCCATATGAGCGTTAGCTGCAGTCTGTAGATCAATTTCTGAATCACCAATATAAACACAGTTTTCAAGTGGAATCTTTAATTCTTCAACACACTTGTTAACCATATCTGGATAAGGCTTACGGCGGATTTGATTAGCTTGACCTAAAACAAAGTCAAAATAGTCATAGAAATGTTGCTTAACTAAAATTTGAACAGCTTCATCAGGTTTATTAGATACAACAGCTAACTTAAGTCCTTTATCATGCAAGTGTTTGAACATTTCTAAAATTCCAGGAAAAGGACCAGTCTTTTCATTAGAATGTTCTGCATAATATGGCTTAAATAAGTCTAGCAAGCGATCTACTTCTTCATCAGTAACTTCACTTGGAAGAGTTTCTTTATCAGTTCCTACTGCAACCAAGCTTTCTACACTAGCACCATATTCATAAGCAAGCGCACGTTTCATCGCTACGCGCACGCCACTACCAAAGAAGTTTTGAATATCATTTACAGTGTAATCGTGACGATGGCCGGCCTCTTTCATGATGTAATTTAATGAAGTAGTTAAATCTTGTGAAGTATCTAAAATTGTTCCATCCATGTCAAATATTGCAGCTTTATAAACCATATGTAGTAATCCTCTCAATCTGAAAAACTAAGTTCTAGTTTATCAAATATTACGGAATATATAAATTATATAAATAAAGATAGATAAGAATAACTATTACATTAATTCTTATCTATCTTTTTATTTTTCACTATAAAGTTATCTTAAATAATTAATATCCACTTGGGAGATTCATATCAATTGTTTGTGCTTTAAGTCGTGCAGTTTCGGCATCTGCTTCAAATTCATTTTCAATTGAAATCTCTTGAATTTCTTTAAGAGCCAATTTTACAATTCCGACTGCAGCTAAACTAGCACCAAGGATTAAGATTTTTGTCATAATTTACACCTCATTTATTAATCTATATCTGACTTTCTGATTATATATAAAATATCATCTATATAGCTAATAGTAAATGTAAGTGCTTTCGTTTTAAAATATTCTTAAACCTTTTATTGTTTACATATAAATTAATAACTCATAATCTTTAAGTTGCTATTATTTGATTTCTAAATACTTTTCAGCATTTCTTAAATCATTAATCGAAAGTTGTCCTGGAGCAGAAGTCTTCCCCACTGCACCGAACGAAAGACTAGAACCAAAGACTTGACCGGCAATTCTAGTCACTTTACCAATATCTCCCATCGCCATTGTAATTAGTGGGTTAGAAATTTCATGATGAACTTCATTTGTAGCTTCAAGCAAAGTTAATACATCGTCAGCCGAATTAGGCATGCAGGCCAGTTTAGGCACATCCGCACCCATTTCAGCCATCTTCTTTAATCTAAATTCAATGACATCCTTGGCAGGTACTGTTTCAAAGTCATGATTACTCATGATTACTACTACATTGTAGCGATGGGCATCACCAACTAAATCTTTTACTCGTTTCTCGTCATGAAATAACTCAATATCGACTGCATCACCTAATCGATTTTCAATGACAAATTGAACTAGATCAAGATAGGCAGTTTCATTTAATTCAAGTACTCCGCCTTCACTCTTAGTTCTAAAAGTTACTAAAATTGGTAACTCACCAACTACATTTCTTAATTTTTTTGCAGTAACTGCTAACTTCTTATTATCTTTAATTCCATCAGAATAGTAATCAATCCGCCATTCCATCAAATCTGGCTTAGCTACAACAATATCTTTTGCAGATGACAAAATTTCAGCTTCATTTGTACCAACATTTGGAACAGCAATCTTTGGCATCCCTTCGCCTAAATTTATATTTCTAATTTTAACAGTAGCCATTTTCTTACCCCACATAACATAAATTATTTACTTAATTTACCAAATAACTTCTTGTAACGAATTGCAATCAAAACTGTGTCAATAAAACCAATTAATGCAATGATTACATCAAGGAACATGACGTTTCTCATATTTCCAATCCAACTAATAAATAAAGGAATAGTAAATGATGCGATTGAACCGGCTGTATAGAAGAATCCAGTTACTGTACCTTTACCTGCTGGGAAGAAATCAGCCATGACAGTTAATGCCAACTGCATTACACCACCAGCGGCAAAGAAACCAACTAAGAAGGCTAAGATACCCATTAATACTGCGCTAGTTGGGAATAGCCACATTAATAAGATTGAAACAAATGCTCCTAAAGTATAAACAGGAACAAATTGAATTTCACTAATCTTTTTACCCAAGACTGCAGTTAACAAAACACAGATAATTGAACCTAATGAATACCAAGATACAAGTGAGTGTGCAGCTCCTTGAGCCATATGACCAATTTCTTGACCATATTGAGTTAGCATTTGACTAACTAAATAAAAAGTTGCTTGTGCAATGTAACCGTAAATAATGAATAAAGTACCATCTAACCAAAGATTACTTTTGACACTTGTGTCATTGGCTGCTTCTTCTTGTTGTTCACGTTTTTCATCTGCTTCTGTAGCAGCCTTAGAATTAGGAAAAGCACCACCAAAGACGAAGTACAAGAAAGTAATTACCAAAATTGCAGCAGGAATTAAGAAAGACCAGCCATACCATAAGCCAGCTGCAGCCAAACCACTAACAATAAATGGTAGTAAGAACTGTCCTGCAGAAATAAATGCCTTCAAAATAACATTGGAAGTTCCTTTGGCATTAGGATATATTTCCATTAAGGCTGGATAGGTACCTGTATCTAAGAATGAATTAGCCATCCCAGCTAAAATACCAAGAATATATGCCACTACCACACTCTTTGAGAACAAAATTCCGACAAAGAAAATAAAGTAAGTTCCAATTCCTAACTGCACAAATGGTTTTCTACCAAACTTATCAGATAAAATTCCTGAGATTAGTAAATTAATAATTCGGCCAACTCCCAGTGCGGAAACAACTGCTAATGCGCCAGTAATAGTTGTACCCCATTGCTTTGCCAAAACTGTTGCATTCTGTGACAGGATAATTACTCCCATCCCGTGAACAAAGTAGTTAAAATAAAGTGCTAGTGCCGTTGGCGTATATTTATTTTTCATCAGAGCTCTCCTCTAGAAAATCCCCTCGTAAGAAAGTCACAAGAGGTTAAATTAAACGACTATCTTAAAGATAGTAATTATTACTTATTCTTCTCTTCATCTGAAAACATAATTTTGCGAATATAGTCAGTTGGCATATCCTTGCCTGTCCAAAGCTTAAAGGCTGCTGCACCTTGTTCAATCATCATCCCAATACCGTCAAAGACATGTTTTACTCCGGCTTCCTGAGCAACTTTCATCAACTTAGTTGTTCTAGGAGCATATACAGTATCGAAAACAACCATATCTTTATGGAACCATGATGGATCTGAAACTAAAGTTTCGTTTTCAAGTGGCTTCATTCCTACACCAGTGGCATCACAATAAATATCTGATTCTGCGATTGCCTTCTTGAAGGCATCTTGATCAGCAAGATCAGTCAAAGAAACCTTACAATCGGTATTTTCACGAATTGTCTCAACATTCTTTTCGGCCTGAGCCCACTTGTCATCCTTAATGTTAAAAATCTTAATTTCCTTAACACCATCAAGAGCTGATTGAACAGCGATTGGGGTTGCTGCACCACCTGCGCCCGCTAAGGTCATTACCTTATCTTTAATTGAAATTCCTTCATCTTTAAGTGATTGAACAAATCCAATGCCATCTGTAGTGTAACCAGTTAAAACACCATGATCGTTAACAATAGTATTAACAGCATCACACATCTTTGAAGCAGGAGAAAGTTTATCTAGATACTTAATAACTTCTTTTTTGTTAGGCATTGAAACATTTGAACCGCGCATGTCTAATGTACGGATCGCATTTACTGCACCTTCAAGTCGACTATTGTCAATTTCAAAACATAAATATGCACCGTTTAATCCAAGTTTTGCAAAAGCATTATTATGCATTGTTGGTGACATTGTGTGACGAATTGGATAAGCCATTAATCCCACCAAAATTGTGTGTCCATCAAGCCATCCAGTAATTGGGTTGCCATCTAAGCCAGTAATTTTGACATCTTCAATTTCATTACTTCTACTATCTTCTGTCATTTTATTTCTCCTATTATCCAAATCTATTAACTATTTCTTGATTCATTACCTATGATAGCGTTTGCAAGTAAAATGATAAATAAGTCTTTCCTGTTTTATTCATTAAATTCTTTTATTATTTTTATGCAAAGTGGTATATTAATAAGAAATTGGAGAAATTATAATGAATTTACGACACCTTAAATTCTTTGTTGTACTTGCTAAAACTCAACATATGGCTAAAGCAGCAGAATTACTTAATATTTCACAACCTTCACTTTCATACGCAATTGATTCATTAGAAAAAGAATTAGGAGTCCCTCTTTTTGAAAAAGATGGTCGAAATATCAAATTAACTAATTTTGGTAGTATCTATTTGACTTATGTGCAAAAAAGTTTGTCAGAATTAGACCGTGGTTCTGAATACATCAGTGAGCTATTAGACATTAATAGGGGGCATATCAATTTAGGTTTCACTTTCTCAATGGGACAAGAAATTGTACCGCGACTAGTTAATGAATTTTTAAAAGATCCTGATCATCAAAAGATTACCTTCTCTTTTAAACAAGGTACGACAGATGAATTAATCCAAGATCTGCTTAATGATAAGCTCGATTTAGTTTTTGCTTCTAAACCTAAAGCAGTTCAAACAGAACAAATCAATCTTCATCACTTAGTTAATCAAGAAATTATGGCAGCTGTTCCATTTGAAAATCCTTTAAGTAAAAAGGAAAGCGTTACTCTTAAGGAATTGATTAAATATCCACTAATTGCTTACTCAAAGCAAAGTGGACTTAGACCAACAATTGATCAAATACTAAAAAATAATAATGTTCAACCTAATATTAGACTGGAATCAATTGAAGATCATACTATCATCGGATTTGTTCACTGGAATTTTGGAGTTGCAATCATTCCCCATTTACCACAACTTGCCGATAATCAAGTCAAACTTTTACATCTTGATACAGAAAAAGCATGGCATGAATTATTTGCCATTAGTAAAACTAATCATTTTATGCCACCTTCTTCTACATTATTTTTGGATTTCGTATGCAAGTATTGCAAAATGCATTATTTACAAAAAAATATTTTAATTTAATAAAATAAGACCCAGTGTTTATAAACACTGGGTCTTATTTCATCTATCCGTCTGCTGATAAATTGATTTATTCATTAAAATAGTAATCAAGCATACAACAATTACCGCCATAACGCCAACTACAATATCCATATTAAAAGCTAATGCAATACTTTGCTTAGATAAAAGACCTGTAATAAGTGGTATCGTAAAGGATGCAATTGCACCAAAAAAGTAAAAAATACCAGTAACTAATCCTTTTTTTGTAGGGTATAAGCGCATAAAGGCAGTTAGTCCTGTTTGCATGACGCCGCTAGCTGCACTAAAACCAAACATAAAACTGGCAAATTCTGCTAATAAAATGTTTTTAGAATAAATAATCACTAGCAAAGCAAAAGTAGCAATCAGATTCATAATAATCATGATACTAGTCTCAGACACATTTCTTCCAAGCAGAACAAATAAAAGTAGTACTCCGATAATTGAACCGATACTATATAAAGATAAAAGAAAGTGGCTTTGCAGATTACTAAAATCTTTCTCCTTTTGTCCGAACAAAGTAATCCATTGAGTGTACCAGATCATTAAAGCCATTGATAAATATCCATAAGTTGCAAACAAGACAGTTGTAAAAATCTTGATGCCTTTTGTAGTAGTCTTTTTTAGATTATTGATTGTTGCTTCATTAACATCAGATTGAGGGAATTTTAATGGTATTAATAAAATTGCATTAATTAATAATACCAATGCCATAACCAGGAAACTCCAACCATACCATGCATTTAAATTAGCAAACAAACTCACTAACAAAGGAATAATGAACTCACCTAATGATGCAACTGCCTTAATTAAAACATTATATTTTCCATTTCCATGAGCCATTTCAATAAAAGTAGTATACGTACCTGCATCTAATGATGAATTAGCTACTCCAGCCAAAATCGCAAAAAAGTATGACAGTGGTATTGATTGTGAAAAAGGAATTCCAACAGCAAAAATGAAGTAGCATGTCATTCCTAAATAAACAAAAAATTTTCGACTTAATTTATCAGAAAAATATCCTGTAATCAGATAAGCCAAAAGCCGACCTATGCCTACGCCGGAAATCACGTACGAAACAACAGCCAAAGGAACATTCCAAGATTTACTTAAAGCCGTCATATTTTGAGCTAAAATTAATAGTCCAAAACCATGCACAACATAATTTAAATACAAACTAAAAGATAGTCGTTTATAGGATCTCTGCTTTTTGGTCATCTTGAACAAACCTCTCTAATATTTATATACCTTTGAGAGTATTACCATGCTTTTCTTCTTCCTATGCACCTTGATTGAAATTGGTATTATCAGCAGCAGAAGTTCCTGCCACAAAACCAGAAGCATAGCTCCAAGAATTCATCATACTTGGCATAGAATCATGACCATTTGCTCCACCGATAATTTCACCGGCTGCATAGAAATTATCAACCTGATTAAAATCGGTATCAAGTAGTTGCATCTTATTATTTGTTTCGTAACCACCCAAAGTAGTGCAGAAACGTAATTTTTGTTCGATTATATAGTAAGTATCCCCTTTGTATGCATGAAGAAATTTAGGATCCCTACCAAATTCAGAGTCATAACCCGCCTTTACATATTTTGCGTAGTTATCCATTGTTTCTTTCAAAGTCTTAAAATCAATTCCAGCTTTGTCGGCTGCAGTCTTAAGATCCCCTTTAACTAGCACTGGACTCTTCTTACCATCTAAGTCAAAGAAACCTTGAACCTCATCAGCGGTAAAACCATATTTAAGCATTAATTCATAGAAACGGTCCCACATCTTTTGATCCATGACAATATAAGCAACTTTATCTTTTTGTGCTGCAATAGCATCTCTGAAGTGAGTATACGGTGCAGATTCATTGACGATTCGCTTACCGGCCTTATTAACGAAAATAGCACCCATATCAGAAACTTCCTTAGTTGAATAAGTTGTTAACTTAGCAATACCAGGTTCAACTTCTAGTCCATGAGGATACACTTTATACCAATCAAGATTCCGGGTAACTAAATTCATATTTTTAGCAAAGTCAAAGTAATCCCCAGTTGAAGTCATTGGACCATAGTAAGGAATATTAGTCTTATGAGCTTGATAATCCCTTGCACCCCAACCACCAGCGGCTAAAATAAGTGATTTAAAGTTAACATTAATTGTTTGATGCTTCCCTTTAGCTACAAGTGAAACTAGTTTGCCAGTCTTAGATTTATTTAATTCTTCAACTCTTGCATCAAGTAGAATTTGACCACCCTTTTCTTCAAATGCCTTGGCAACTTTAATTACTAATTCATATGAACTCTCACTTGGTATTTCGATTTGACGATCAACTGAGTGTTCAACTGTTTGAGTTTCGGCTTTTTGATATCTTAAATTAGCAAATTGAGTAATAAAATCAACTGCTTTTCCAATATTATCTGCTAACAAGTTTGAAAGCATTGGATAGTTAGTACCACGGCATTCACGAGTGATATCTTTAACTAGGCGTTCAGCAGAATCTTTATCAGCTTCATCGCCAAATAATTCTTTTGAAACTTTTGAACCAGTACCTACAACATTTGACCCATTAAGAATGGTGGCACCGCCAAGATAACCATTCTTTTCAAGAACAACTACCTTTTTACCCATTGATAAGGCACGACAAGCTGCCATAAGTCCGGCCATTCCCGAACCGATTACAGCAACATCGACATCTAAAGTTATGTCTTTGTATTCTTCATCAACTTTTTGCGAGTCAGGAGTAATATTTTTGCTTTCTAAAGCATCTTTACCTGAATCAAGGATGGCTTTAGTCATAATTGACGCACCTGAAATGGCATCAACATCAAAACTTTGTTGCTTAATAATATTATCCTTTAATTTACCAAAAGCTTGATTGAAGATTGCTGGAGTTTCTGAACTTTGAGTTACTTTAACATCATCAATATGATTTCCAGTCACATCAATATCAAAATTAATTTTTCCGTTACGTCCATTAGCCTGGGCTTTGATTGTTTCTTTAGTCATACCGAATTTCCTTTCAAATCTCGCTGATTTAACCGCTTTCATTATATTCTGTTTAATAACACTTAAAAATAAATAAATTTTCAAACATTAATAGAAGTATTTTATTAAATGGCATAAAAAAGAGATAAGTGTAATTACTTATCTCTTAAAATTTATATTTAATAAAAGAGTTTATACTTATCCAATATGTAATGGATTAACTAATTTATTATTATCTCGCTTTCCTATCTCCACCATAATTTAATTAAAGCCTGCGTTCCATCATTGCCTAGCCCCTTCTCATCTACTAGAATCTCGTAGAGATGTTTAGCCTCCCTAGTAGCAGGAAGATCTAAATTCATTTTTTCCGCTTCTTCTAGTGCAATGCGTAAGTCTTTGAGAAAATGCTTAGCAAAAAAGCCTGGAGTATAGTCATTTTTAAGAATTCTTGGTCCATAATTACTTAAACTCCAGTTTTCACCAGCACCGCTTGAAACAGTTTTAATTACTTCTGGTAAATCTAAACCGGCCGCTTTAGCATAAACGAGCATTTCACTCATTCCTGTCATTGTGCCTGCAATCATAATTTGATTAGCCATTTTAGCATGTTGCCCACTACCAGCCGGGCCAAAATAATGAATTTTTTGAGTAAACTGCGCCAATAATGGTTTTATTTCTTCTAAGACGCTTTTCTTTCCTCCAACCATCATCGTTAAAGTTCCATTTTTAGCACCGATGTCTCCACCAGAAACTGGTGCATCAAGGATGCGGAGCCCCTTTTTCTTAGAATCTCGATCTAACTCTTGGGCTAAAGATGGTTTGCTAGTTGTCATTTCAACTAAAACTTGCTTGGCAGTAGCAGCATTTAAAATTCCATTTTCACCATAATATATATCTTCAACATCTTGCGGAAATCCCACCATTGTCATTACTATATCATTGTTTTTAGTCGCAGCTGCTGGACTATCCGCCCAGCGTGCACCATTATCTAAAACTTCTTGAGCATGTGCCTTAGTACGATTATAGACAGTTACTTCATTACCATTTTTGAGCAAATTATTAATGATTCCACTCCCCATAACACCGGTACCTATAAAACCAATTTTCATTTAATAACCCCTTACTTCTTTATCTTAATTAATTCTAGCATACAAAAAAGCAGGAATTATTTCCTACTTTTTTTACTAATTGTTCTCTATATAATCAAGATTTAATTTTTTGGAACTGCATTATCTGCTTTTAAAAATAAAATTAACTATCACCCCTCATTAATTAATATCTACGGAGGTGAAGAGTTATGTCTAATTATTGACCTTAAATATTCTAATTCTATACAAATAAAAAAACTACTAGTTAAACTAGTAGTTAATTTTTTTACCAAACGAATAATCCCATCATACCTGCAGTTAATAGGGAAACTAAAATTCCTGATAAAAGCAAGTAGGCGACATTTTTAGAAATTAAGGTATTCTTTTCTTTATTGACGATTCCCTTAAAACAACCAATAATCATTCCCAAAGTTGAGAAGTTAGCAAAACTAGTTAAAAAGGCAGTGAGGACAGCCTGATAGTGAGGAGCATAAGATTTAATATGACCCGTAACCTGTCCCATAACAACGAATTCATTAGTTACCAACTTAGTTCCCATATGTTGGGCAAATTGGAAGGATTCATTAGGATTAAGTCCTGTAAGCCATGCAAATGGATACATTACAATTCCTAATAAGTGTTCTAATGAAAGCCATGGGTTAATGAAACCTAAAAGTTTATTAATCAAGGCAGCCAATGCCACAAATGCGACTACATTAGCAGTAATAATTAAAATCAATTTACCTGCTCCAAGGATTGAGTCACCTAGAAATGAGAAGAATGGTTCTTTACCAGGTTTTGGCTCTTGGGCAGCCTTACCACCCTCAACTTCTTCTTCAGCAATAATTTCACTACTCTGCATCTTGGCAATTGTATCTTCTTCAGGAGTAACCTTAACTGGGTTAAGCATAGAAGTTACAATCAGAGCATTAATTACATTTAATGGTACAGCCGTTAAAATATATTGTCCTGGCATCATCTTAGTGTAAGAACCAATGATTGAAGCTGTTACACAAGACATGGACATCATTGCCAAAGTCAAATTACGTTTGGCACTAATTTGTTTTAACTGGAGTGAAGAAACAGCCAAAGCTTCAGTGTTACCTAAAAACATCATTTCTACAGAAAAAAATGATTCAAACTTTGGTTGGCCGGTAATCTTTGATAAACCCTTACCAATCCATTTCACTACCCAAGGCAGTACGCCAATATAAGTTAAAATATCAAATAATGGTACGATCATTAAAATCGGCATCAAAACTTGGAAGAACCAATCCATTTGCTTTACTTCCACCATACTTGGGAAAGCAAACTTAATTCCCTCATAGGACACTTCCATCAGCTCGTTAAATCCAGCTGCTGCTCCTTCAACAATAGCTCTTCCCACTGAAAAGCTGGTCATAAACCAGGCTAGAATTAGGTTGAGCACAACCATCGTAATTACACCACGCCAATTAATCTGCTTTTTATTTTTTGAAAAAATAAAACCGATCAAAAGGAAAATTAACAAACCGACTATATTGATTGCTAAATACATTGTGTCCCTTTCTATTCGCAACTTTCTAATATTAAATTAATGTAAGTTTACTCGAATATTAAGATGCTGTAAACAGTAAATTGTTAATTATTTTTTGTAGAATGAATATTATCAAACATTGTCGCTGGATGAGCTTTAATAAAACTAGTTGAATTAGGTCCAGTAAAACGTTATAGAACTAGATCTAAATTAGAATTTAATATTTATATGCAAAAAGCATCTCTTTTAATTAAGAGATGCTTTTTTGGGACTTAAAATGTACTGAGACGTAAAAATTAAACAATCTTATCGTAGCTCAATGCCTTTTGAGCAACCAAGTTAATGATATTCCATTGACGATCGAATGTTGGTGAGAAGAAGAAGTCTGTTTCTGCCAAATCTTCCAAGGTCAATCTATTTCTAATTGCTAATGATAAGACATTAGCTTGACCAGTAATATCATAAGTTGAAAGTGTTGAACCACCTAATACTTGGTGGGTATCAGCATTGTAAACAAGTGAAATATAGATTTCTGGGTTTTCCTTGGCTGGAATATAGTCAGGTCTCAAACTATCCTTGAAGATTACTTCCTTTGCATTAATTCCAACACGTTTAGCGTTCTTTAAGTTAATACCTGTAGTTACTGCGTGAAGACCAAAGGCTTCAAGAACTTGAGCACCTACAATACCTGCAAATGGACGTGAAGGTGTAGTTTCAAATAAGTGCTCTACAACATATTGAGCTTCATGACGTGCAGCAATTGCTGAAGGAATTGGAACACGGCGATTTGCTGGAATACTGAATGGGAAGATTGCATCCCCAATTGCATAAATATCTGGTACATTGGTTCTGAAATATTCATCAGTCTTAATGTAGCCATTATCATAAAGGTCAACAGTACCATCAAGCCAGGCGGTATTTGGAGTTACACCAACTGCAATAATTACCAAGTCAGTCTTAATTTCACCATTATTTGTCTTAACAGCTTCAACCTTGTCACTACCAGTAAAACCTTCAACCTTAGTTTCCATAGCCAAGTTGATGTTGTTTTCAGTTAAAATTTTTTCAAATTCATCAGTGTAAATGTCATTCAAATAATTTTCAAGAGGCTTTTTACCAGCATCGATTAATGTGACATTCTTACCAGCTTTTCTCATAACTTCAGCAGCGGCAATACCATTACCAGCACCGATAATAGCAACATTCTTAATAGAATCATCGTGTTGAGCATCATTGATCTTTTGAGCCCAATCGTAACCACGCATTAAGAAAACGTTCTTTAAATCAATACCTGGTAAATCAAGACTTGCTGGATTTACTCCTGAAGAAATAATCAACTTATCATAAGGAAGTTCCCTAGTTTCGCCGGTCTTTAAATCTTTTACAGAAACTGTCTTTTTATAAGTATTGATGTCAGTTGCTTGAGTATTGTTAAGCATGTGACCGCCACGGTTCTTTAAATCTTCTGGGCGGAAGTTTCTTACATCATCAGCACCTGTTGTTTTACCTTCAAGATAAAGTTTCATACCACAGGACATGAATGAAACATAATCTGATTGTTCCAAAAGTGTTACATCAACATTTTCGTAATTATTCAAAATTTCAAATGCAGCTTCGTGACCACCATGTGATGCACCAACAATGACTACTTTACGTTTTTCCATTGAACTTTCCTCCTCATATAAGAGTATTATTTAACTTCCTATAACACATTAAAGTTAACACGTTGAAAGCGTTTTGTTAAAGAATATGCACCTAACGTAAAAGTTATAATTTATATCAAATCTGATAAATATAATCTACTATTCTCTTCTAGCAATTTTCAAAAGAAAACATCCTTTAGCTAATTTTTAGTTTTTATAAGAAAAATAATTTCATTCGAATATGAAACAAAACTTGATATTTTATATGTTGTCACTCAATTTTATCCACTTAAAACCAATTTTTAATATTAAGCATATTTGTTGACTTTATAGTAAATATTAATTTCAGACCAATTTTATATTTCTTTCAAAATAAAAATTATGCATTTGATCCACAAATACTATTGTTTTAAATAAAATCTTTAATTTTTACTGCTATTACAGCATATACAGTATTTATAGTTTTTATATTTTACAAAAAATCTCAGTGCGAAACTTTTTGATGTATTTATTTAACTTTGCACACTTAATAAATATACTTATATTTATGTTTAGATTTAGAGATATATTTTTGATCATATTCTAAAAAACATCGAAAGTTATTTTCTTTTAAAATAACTTTTCATTGATGAATCACTCTAATTTTTAAATGCTGACTATCCTGATTTACATCCAATAATGAATTAAGATAACTCCTCATTCCTGGCAATTTCTTTTCAACTAATTGATACGCCGCAGACGATTTGATTTCTTTCTTTTCTTCCGATGAATAGTTACTTTTACCAATAAAGAAATTCCAATTAAGTTTATCAATAAAATCTATAATTTCTTTATATTCTTTTGGATCCTTAATTTTCTGCTTTAACCATGACATTTGCTTTTGATTAGTGCGATTAAAAATATCGTGCAAATATTCATGAAAATCTTGTTTTGGCAATAACGACTTTTCCTTATCAGTTAAATAAGGAGACATATCAAATGAATGATGTTGATATTCCAATGAATTTGCTTGTAAATCAATAATTCCATAGCCCTGATCAGACATGGAAAAGCCTGAACTTGCTACCTCAGGCGTACTACATTCTGAATTGCCGCGAACAATATTTTGGGCATGAATATGACCGGAAAAGACTGCTGCTACTTGATATTTTTGACATAATTTACGTAACTCAGCGGCATTATCGAGAGTAAAACCTCCTTTTACAACATTATTGTGGTCATACAAATTATGGTGCATGAAAAATAAAATATGCTGGTGGTTAATTTTTGCTTGATTAAATTCTTTTTCTATCCACTTTAATTGTTCTTTGCTTAGTCGACCATTAGTAATGGGATGAGTAGTTGATTCGTGTTCACCATAAATATTTGAATCTACAAAAATAAAACGATAATTTTTATTGAAATTAATACTATAAGAAAGGCCATCAATACTTATCGCATTTTGATATGAAGAAGCAAAAATTTTTTTCCATTGAACTGGACTAATCTGTTCATCATAATAACTTTTTTCTGCGTAAAATTTCCTTGCCCAACCATCATAAATATCATGATTACCAGGAATAACCAAGAAAGCAATACCTGCCTCTTTAAGCGGAGCAAAAATCCAAGCTAATTTTTCAGCTGACAATCTTTCGCCATTAAAAGTTAAATCTCCTGTGATAATCACTGCTGCAGGTTTTTCCTTTAAAACTTTTCGTACAAATGCTATTAAGGCCAAACCTTGATAATCCAAATCTTTCCCCGCACTTGTATCCCGCATTCGTTGAAAAGCCGCACCATCATCATGCAAGTCCTTAGCAATTAAATGTGTATCCGATAATAGATAGACTTTATTATTTTTAGTATTAGTTAGATAAACCATTAAATCACTTCTTTTTTAGTTCAATTATATAATCTTTTCTTTTCATAGTTGAATTCTTGGTTCTGAACAAAAAAGCACAGTTTTTTCCAAAACTGTACTTAATTTTTTAATCTTTATTCTTCTTTTCAATTGTAAGTTCTAATATCTTTTTAGCTAATTCCACTTTAGTCATTTTTGGTAATCTAGTTTGTCTACCATCTTTGGTCAAAATTACTACTTCATTTTCATCGCTACCAAATACCCCTTTAGAAACATCATTGGCAATAATATAATCAGCTTTTTTATTTGTTAATTTCTTTTCGGCATTTTCTAGTAAATCATTCGTTTCTGCAGCAAAGCCGATTACTAATTGATTTTTATTTTTTAACTGCCCAATTGTCTTCAAAATATCTGGAGTTTTTTCAAATTCAATTTGAAAATCATCAATATCCTTTTGCTTTTTTATTTTATGATCAATATATTTCTTTGGTCGAAAATCTGCCGGTGCAGCTGCCATTATCAAAGCATCTTCATCTTTAAACAATTCTTTCACTTTGGTTAACAAATCTTCGGTACTTTTGATAGCATGAACTTTAATTTGACGATTAGTTGGCAATGGAACACTTACTTGACCATAAACCAAATCAACTTTAGCCCCTAACTTAGCTGCTTGGGTTGCTAAAGCAAGCCCCATTTTTCCACTTGAATTATTACCAATAAACCTTACAGGATCAATTTGTTCACGCGTTCCGCCAGCTGTTACTAAAATTTTTTTACCTTGCAGAGGCAAATCTTTGGTCATGCTTTCTATAAACCACTGATAAATTTTATCAGGTTCTGGCATCCGCCCTTTTCCTCTGTACCCTTCTGCTAATCTACCGTTATCTGGATCTAGGATTTGAACGCCATCATCCTTCAATAACTTTAAGTTTCGCTGCAGTGCTGGATTTTCCCACATATGGACGTTCATTGCCGGTACAACAAATTTAGGTGCATTAGTTGCTAGAAGTGTGGTCGATACTGCATCATCGGCCAATCCCTGGGCCATTTTACCAATTATATTTGCATCCGCAGGTACCACAATTGCTGCATCTGACCAATCAGCTAATTCAATATGGCTAATTTGGGCCTCTTTTTCCCACAAATCATCGAGTACAGGATACTTGCTCAGAGCTGCCAAAGTTTGACTTCCGACAAAATTTTGACTATTTTTTGTCATCCCTACCCTTACAGTATGACCATTTTTTTGTAATAGTCGTACAACATTTACTGCCTTATAGGCGGCAATTCCACCAGTTATATATACTGCTACTTTCATAATTTCACCTTTACTTTAATCATTTAGCGTTTGTAATTCTTCTTTTAACCACCTGATTTGACCTTCAGTGCGTGAAATTGCACGTGTCAAAATCAAATAATGGCCATAATGATTATTAATTGTAGTCTGATTCGCAAAGACTAATTTTTTTCGTTCTAACAAATGCTCTAATTCATCTTTTAGTAACTTAATTTGCTGTACAAGCAAATCCTTGATACGAGGATCATTAGCCTTTTTAATAAAGAATAATTTAAGTGAAAATAGATCTTGGTGAATAGGAAGTTTAGTTACTGTTTGTGTTAACCAATGATTAAGAACTTCTTCCCCTTCTGAAGTTAAATCATAAAATTTTTCCTTAGCATTATCAGGATTCATCGTAACTTTAATCCAGTTATCGGTTAACATTCGTTTTAATTCTGGATAAATTTGACTATGAGATGCTTTCCAAAAATCACCAATTTCGGTGTTAAATTCATTTGTAATTTCTCTTCCAGTAATTTGGGGATGATTATCAATAATTCCCAAAATAATAAAAGGAAGAATACGCTCCTTGGGCATGATTAAGCCTCCAAACTATATTCTTCCTTTTATTATACTAGAAATATTATTTATTAATACGCTTGTAGTTTTCATCGAAGTATTTACCATCACGAATATCATCAGTCATACCTTTATATGGTGCTTCGGCAATAACTTCTTCATTATTTTGACCTGCATCACCAATATAAGTAATTTTAGCAAATTCAGGTACCACCATCTTAGGATAAGTATCATATTTTTCACGTGATTCGTGCATTAAATCAATGTGTTCATTTTGGAAAGTAACTGTAATTTCAGGATGATCTTGAACCCACTTAGGGAAGAAAATGGTTCCGTTTAATTTGTGTTCATTTGGTACAAAATCAAGTGCTACATCAGTTCCAGTTGGTTCAGTCCAAGCTATTTTATAAATACCATCAGTAAGTAAGTCAATGTGAGCTTCTTGATCTTTTACCCAACGACCGGCAACCATACCACCATGAATACGGTAATCAACTGTATGATCATTTTTTGCATACCATTCATATTCCCAACCATTGTCATAAGTATAAATAAAGTGAGTACCTAAAAAGTCATCTAAAGTTTTGAACTTTTTGTCCATATGATTTAAGTTTGCCATAATTTATCTTCTCCTTTTTTGTGTTTATATCGACATATTTCATTAATTAGTATAAGTCGTTAACGACATATTGTCAAATGGAACAAAAAGAGTAAGCTTATGAATCAACTACTCTTTAAACAAATTATTTTCATTTTATTAAAATCATTTAAATTATTACCAAAATAGTGTCCTTAGTAAATATCTTTTCATCTTTATCCATAAAAATTTACCTTTCCAACAAAATAGGAACTAAAAGACTTTTAAAATATCTTTCAGTTCATAATATCAATTAGTAAGAGATTAATTATTTAAGGAAAATATCTTTAGCCTCGGCCACCTTGGAATGATGGGTAAAGTGTCATACCACCATCAACAAACATTGTAATGCCAGTCACGTAGCTTGATTCATCTGAAGCAAGCCAAGCTGCAGCTGCAGCAACTTCTTCTGGATCACCAATTCTGCCCATTGGAATCATTGAAGTAGTGGTGGCTTTTTGTTCAGGGTCGGCAAACTTCTTCGCATTAATTGGAGTATTGATAGCACCAGGCCCGATAGCATTAACGCGAATATTTTGCTTAGCGTATTCCATCGCCACAGTTTGGGTAAAGAGCTTTACACCACCTCGAGTTGCAGGATCAGCAAGCAATACCAATACTATCATTAAGACGTTTCCCATCGAAGTTACTAATACCAATTGAGGAATTTTTGTATCATTTAGAAGAATATTTATATATAATTTTTCTTCTTATCCACTTAATTAATAAGTAATTTTAATATAGCTAAATATCTATTCTAGTATTAAAAATATGCTACTATACTAATAATGAATAGTAGAAAGGAATTACTACATATGATAGACCTTGAATTACTTGAAGAATTAGTTGCTTTTGAACAATACGGTACCTTAAGTGCAACGGCTGAACATTTAATGATTACTCAACCCAGTGTAACTCGTGGCATGAAAAAATTGGAACAAGAACTAGGTGTGGTACTTTTTGATCGTCAAGTTAATCGTATTTCATTAAATGAAACAGGAAAAATGGCCGCGACGCAAGCAAAAAAATTGTTATCAGCCGAACAAAATTTTACAGAATCTGTTATAAATTTTGATCATATGCAGAAATATATTAATATTGGTTCTGTAGCTCCCGGTCCATTAATGCTTCTCCAAAGCGACCAAGATAAATATAGTCAAAAATTGACGTTTACTAAATCATTAATACACTCTGATGTAGTTATTTCCGATTTAAAAAATTATAAAGAAAGATTGATTTTTACTGCACAAGAAATTGAAGATGATAATGAAGTTGAATCAATGTTTATTGGCACTGAAAAATTATATGTTCGCATTGACAAATTCAATCCTCTTTCTGCAAAAAAAAGTTTAACTTTTAAAGATTTAGCAGGTCAAAGTTTCTTAGTAGTCAACGATATTGGCCCTTGGAAAAAAATAATTGAGGATAATATTCCTGATTCTAAATTTTTGTATCAAGAAGACTTAAATTCATTAGATGAATTAACTCACTACTCTAATTTTCCTGTCTTTAGGTCAAACTTAACTATGGCAGCTTCTAACTTTCGTGAACGTAATGATGACGATAGAATTTCCGTTCCCATTAAAGATAATAACAATGAAATTGAAATTTATGGTACTTATTTAATAAGCCAACGTTCAATTGTACAACCATTTTTAAAAGAAGTCGTTAAAAATTGGATTACTGATTAGAAAATCTACATATAACTGTTAACTGTTTCATTATTTTAGTGAAATTGGAAACAAAATAACCCAAATCTATTTTATAGAATAGATTTGGGTTATTAATTAATTCATATTACTAAATCAAATCCAAATTTTGAAGCCAACTTCTTAATGCAGTATTGTTACCAGTATATCTGAAACCATTTAATACAGTTGCATTGTATGGTTGAGCTAATTGTCGCATGTAAGGCATTGAAGCACTCATAGGAGTTGACATACTGGTAGTAAATGGAACAATTATTTTACCACGGAAGTTGTATTGATCAAACAAAGTATGAATGATCATTGGTGGTTGTTGCCACCAAGTTGGGAAGCCAACATAAACAGTTGAGTAGCGATTCCAATTTGGAATAGTTCCTTGAATTGCTGGATGAATGTTGTTACGACGTTCATTGTCACCACGTCTAGCATATCCATCATAATCTGATGGGTATGGATTGGCAGCTTGAATTCTAAAAATGTTTGAATTAGTTAATCTTTGAATTTCTTGTGCAGCCTTTTGAGTTTGTCCTGACATTGAGAAATAAACAACTAAACTCTTGCTATTTGTTGGACGCGGAGTAGTCGCTGGATTAGTATTTTTTTTCTTATTTATCTTAGCCTTTCTGTTTCTTTTAATGGCACCAATGCTAATTAAGAAACCATGAAGACTGCTATTAGAAGTATAACGATAGCCTTTAGTAAGCTTAGCCTTATCATGCTTTGCCAAGCGACGCATTACAGGCATAGAGCTTGAAATTGATGATTCAGCGCTTGTTGTAAATGGAGTAATTGTCTTACCACGGAAGTTGTAACGATCAAACAAAGTATGAATAATCATTGGTGGTTGCATCCACCAAGTTGGAAAGCCAATATAAATATGCTTGTATTTTTTAATGCTTGGCAATTTTGTCTTAATTGCTGGATGAATATTTTTACGAATTTGATCTTGAGCTACACGAGTAGTTGCATCATAATCGTTAGGATATGCCTTTTTTGGCGTAATTCGTAAAATTTTTGCACCTGTTTCCTTTTGAATTCTTTGCGCAACACGTTTAGTATTCCCAGTCTTTGAGAAGTAAATTATTAAACTGCTAGATGACTTCTTGGCTGCTTCTACTTGTTGATTTGTTTTGATAAAGCTAAATAACGAAGCAACGGCTAATACTCCTAAGCCCGCCACTAAAAATTTCTTGAAAGCCTTGTATTTCATATACTTACACTCCTTTTTATTGCCCTCAATTGATTACGTTTTTAGTATATGTTGAGCTTTATATAGAATAAAATACTTATTATGCATGAGGCTATACAGAAAATGCATAGTATTTTTATACTTGATATCAATTTTCTTAACATTAGGTAATTCTTCTTAACGAATAGTTTATTTACTTTCGCCAAAGTATAATTAAGTATTTGTTCTTTAGTATAGAGAGTATAATTGCGAGTTATATATAAAAAGCATCAGTCAATTTAAAATCGAAAATATTGTGATTGTCATGAATGTGTTCAGGATTAGTTGAACCAGGGATTACGATAAAGCCCATTTGAGTATGCCAACGCAAGATAATTTGAACATTAGTCTTATGATACTTCTTAGCAAGCTTGCTAAAAATTGATTCATTGATAAGTGAACGATCGCCTGAACCAAGCGGGTACCAAGCCATAAGTCTAGTGCCGGTTGGTTCCAAGACCTTTCTTGCTTCAGCTTGCAAAACTTGTGGCTTAATTTCGGCAAAGTTCAAAACTTTCTTCAAAGTACGTGAACTTCTTTCGAAGTTTGAAATACCGAATATATTCCTTTTAAAACTTGCTTTTTATTTCTTAACTCGATGTTTTTAGTATATAAGGGGGGCACGAATAAAAAAATTACTTATTAAGTATACAATTATCGTATACTTAATAAGTAAAAATAGATGAGACTATGATTTAATAGCTTTATCCATCCATAAGTTCTTATAATAATAGTTTGATCAGCATAATCACTATTATTTTGGACACTAACTTTTACAATTTCATTATTTTTGCTCACTGACAATTTAATTTTTGGATAACAGTACTATTACAAAGTAATTAAAAAACGGCAATAGAATATTATTCCATTGCCGTTCATTATTAAATATATAAATTACTTATTAATCTATCCACGACCACCTTGGAATGATGGGTAAAGTGTCATACCACCGTCAACGAACATAGTAATACCAGTTACATAACTTGATTCATCAGAAGCAAGCCATGCAGCTGCAGCGGCTACTTCTTCAGGATCACCAATTCTACCCATTGGAATCATTGAAGTAGTGATAGCCTTTTGTTCAGGATCGGCAAATTTTTCTGCATTAATTGGTGTATTAATTGCACCTGGTCCAATAGCATTAACACGAATGTTTTGCTTAGCATATTCCATGGCAACAGTTTCAGTAAAGAGCTTAACGCCTCCCTTACTTGCTGCATAGTGAGCAAATGTTGGCCAAGGAATTTGTTCGTGAACACTAGACATGTTGATGATGTTACCCTTCTTATTATGATCAGTAAAGTAGCGAAGAGCCATCTTAGTACCCAAGAATACACCAGTCAAGTTAACATTGATAACTCTGTTCCAATCGTCTAATGAAAGATCCTTAGTTGGAACTTGGTTTTCCATGCCGGCATTATTTACCCAAACGTCAAGGTCACCGAAGTTATCAACTGCAGCGTCAATTAACTTTTGAGCACCTTCTTCTGAACCAATATCAGCTTGAACAATAACTGCATCCCCACCGTTTTTCTTTACAGCGTCAGCAGCTTCTTGTGCACCCTTTTCATCAGAGTGATAGTTGATAACAACTTTCATTTCTTCTTTACCGAAACGTTCTGAAATAGCAGTTCCGATACCTTTTGATCCGCCTGTTACAACGGCAACACGATTTTTCAATTCTGAATATACCATTAATCTATATCTCCTTTGTTTTAATTCTTTATCTCTTTAATTTACAAGTAAAATTATATTGATAAATAAATTTTTTGAAAAATACTTTATAGCTATGCAAGTATGCAACTAGCGAATACTAGCAATTATAAAAAAGAAACGCATTACACGTTTCTCTTCCAAATATTTCTGAATAAAATTTTACTTATCTGCAACAATAATCAATGATTTAATAGCTTCACGCTTATCCATTGCTTCGTATGCTTCTTGAATATGATCTAAATCAAATCTCTTAGTAAATACCTTGCCTGGGTTGATTTCACCCTTAAGAACAGCATCAAGCAAAATGTCCTTGTCATAAGTTGTTACTGAAGCAATACCACCACGAAGGCCAATATTCTTCCAGAACAAAGTGTTTGATGATGGTTCGGTTTGAGGAACACCAACACGGCCAACAACAGCACCTGCGCGAGCAACTTGACCGGCTTGTTCAATTGCGCTTGTTGCACCAACACATTCAAGAACGCTGTCAGCACCATTGCCATTAGTTAATTCCATAACCTTCTTAACAGCATCTTCACCACGTTCAGAAACGATGTCAGTGGCACCGAATTCACGACCAAGTTTAGCACGATCTTCGTGGTGACTCATTAAGATAATTCTTGAAGCTCCGCGAAGTCTAGCGCCAATCACACCACAAAGACCAACGGCGCCATCGCCAATAACTACAGTAGTATCACCTTGCTTAACTTCTGCACTTGCTGCTGCATGATAACCAGTTGCCATCACATCGGCTAAAGTTAAGAAGTTGTTTAATTGTGCATCAGTATAATCTTCTGGCTTACCAGGTATCTTAACTAACGCCCAGTTAGCATGCTCGAATCTCAAGTATTCACCCTGATATCCACCGTTAGTATTTTCAATTCGTTCTTCACACGAACCATCAAAACCGGCACGACAAGCAGCACACTTACCACAACCGTGAGTAAATGGTGCAATAACAAAATCACCTGGATGAACTGCAGTTACATCATCACCAATTTCTTCTACAATACCAATCGCCTCGTGACCAACGGTTGACCCAGCTTCACGCTTAGAAATTCCACGGAACCACCATAGATCTGACCCACAAACACAAGCACGTAGAATACGAATAACTGCATCTGTTGACTTTTCAATCTTTGGCTTATCAATTTCCTTGACTGCCATCTTACCTGGTTCTACAAAAATTGCTGCTTTCATTATAATTCTTCTTTCTATTTAAAAATCTGTATAACTGCATCAGGATCATTATTAAATGTTGCAACAACGTTTAATCCCTTTGCTTGTTTTTTAAAGTCATCATTATATTGATTATCATTTTGACCAACACTTGTATTTAACGAAATGACTCTACCAGCAAATCCTTTAATCTGTTCCAAGAAACTCAATACTGGTGTAGATACTTGGGCACTCCAATTAGGCCCAGCAATAATTATCACGTCATAACCAGTTAAATCTGGAATATTCGAAGATAATTTAGGTAAACTTTTCTCTGCTTTTTGCTTCTTAGCTAACTCAGCTGTAGCAAACATATCACTTGGAAAAGTATTCGGTGCAACATTAATTGCAAATAAGTCTGCATCAAGGCTGGAAGCTAAACTTTCTGCTAGCTTTTTTGTTGTACCAGTCATTGAATAGTAGACAACTAAAGTACTACTCATGAAATCCTCCTTTTCTATATTGCTCATTTCAAAAATAATTATAGAAAGAATCTCTAAAAATTAAAATTATCGATTTTAAATACTACTATTCGTTTAACGCATAGAGATCAATCTACATATATAAGCTGTCGTTTTCATTAGCATTTTTACCTCACCATTCACACTAGTAAACCTATATGAACGTATTCAGCATAAATTAAAAGGCAAGACACCGATAGAATATCAGCATCTTGCCTTAGAACAAGTTGCATAATCAAGTGTCCAACTTTAAGGGTTCACTTCAATCATGACGCTTTTAACCAATAATATTTAATTTTTTCTTAAAGAATGGAGTAATGTACTCAAACGCTTCAGTAACATAAGGATCTAGATCATACATATCAAAATGACCAGCTTCAGGAATAACGTGCATTTCCTTATCATCCGTTGGAACGGCATTAAATACTTCAGTAGAAGCATCTCTACTCCAAGCATTTTCACCGGTAATTACCAAGTAAGGTTTCTCCATCTTCTTCATGATAGCTGGCACATTGTAATTAATTAGAGAAAGTTGACTCCATGCTACCACTTGATTGCTCCAACGTGGCCGATTTCCACGCTTTGTAAAGTAATATGCCGCACCTTCAGCAAAATCACGTGGCATAAAGTTTAGATACTTAATCTCACCGTTGCCATCTTCATAATCTTTTTTGGCTTTTTCAACTTCTTCTTTAGGAAGGAAGAATGAAGACATTGGGGATTTAGCAATATCCGCGATTGCTGGAACAATAGCAGTAATTGCTTTCAGCCGTGGTTCCTTAACACCAGCTACTGACATATATGAGCCTGAACCACAAATTCCTAATCCACCAATTCGAGCATTATCAACATATGGCAAACTAGTTAAATAATCAACTGCCCCTTCAATATCACTTTCTTTTACTTCAGGAAGTTCTTGTTGCCGAGGAGTACCTTCACTTTCACCGAAATAAGCTCCATCAAAGACAAGAGTTACATAACCCAGTTTAGTTAAACGGGAAGCATATACGCTTTGGGCTTGTTCCTTTACTGAAAGCATTGGTCCAGTTACGACAATGGCTGGATAATTTTCACTAAGATCAAAATCATCGGGTAACCGTAAAATACCTGCCAATCGTAAATTTAAATCCTTATTTGTAAATACAACTTTTTGTTCTTCCATGATAAAATATACCTCCTTACCTCTTCCTTTGATTTTAAGCTATGAAGTAACTTCACAGCAAGAATTGTGTCTTATGAGTTACTATCTTTTTTAAACTTCTTCCATTTACTTTGATTTTCTTTATCTTCAAGATTATTAATCCAACTTAAATAATTATCCAAATTATTAAGTTGCCATCGAGGTTTTTAATGAAAATAACTAGTAAGTATGAATTAATACACCGGCTTATCTGAGCCTTGAGTTGCTGGATCGGCAAAGCCAATACTTTCATCGCTATATTTAGATGGGTCGTTAATGATTGATACGACAACATCTGCAACGCTCTTTCTTGAAACAGATACACCAACATATTCTTCACCCTTTTGGGTAACAGTATAGTTAGTATCGTTGCGGTCATTAAGCCATGCTAAACGCATAACAGTCCAGTCAAGATCTGAATTTTCAATTGCTTCATCAGATAAAACCATTGGATTATCTGGTTCAACCTTACCATTAAAGCAGACATCACGGTTGTAATCACCAAACTTGCCAGGAACTTCATCATAGATTCCAAGAATATTAGAAGAAATCAAACGCTTAACTCCTTCTTCATCCATAATCTTGATAATGTCCTTAGTAACAGTAGCACCAGCACCATGATCAACAAATGAAACATAAACAATGTCTTGACCCTTAATTGCTTTACGTAAATCTTCCGGATCAGTTGCATCCCCATCAATAATAGTTACTTGATCGTTGTTTGCTAAATCAGAAAGACGACTTGCATTTCTAAGGAACAAGGTTAAATGTACATCTTTATCTTCATTTAAAAGACGATCTTCAACTAAACGTGCGATTTGTCCATTTGCACCAATGATTGCTACATTTTTTGTCATAATTTTTTCTTCCTCTCTTTAATTCTTTACAAGTAAAAGTATATTGCGTATGCCCTATTATGAAAATTACTAGTATCTTATGGTGCTATACGCTTACTGCATACAAGAATGGCTCTCCAAATGGAGAGCTATTTTTTACATAGTTAAATGTTCATCATGAAGTTGACCATCTTTAATACCTAGCTTTTTCAGATTTTCTCTAACTTTTAACACGATAGGAGCTGAGCCGACAATGTAGAACTGACCAAACTCTTTTTCAGGAATTGTAAGTATCTTATTCAATTCATCATCACTAAAACGATGCTCTTTAACATTTATTTCAACATTGTTTTCTGCCAATTTTTCAATTTCATCTACAAAATAGTCTTTTTTACTATGTGTAGACCAAATCAGACGTATTTTTTTCTTTCCAGCATATTCCTTCGCTATGCTTAAGAGTGGTGCAATTCCAGTTCCAAGCCCATAAAGAATAATCGGATCTTCTGAAGCCTTTATTTCTGTATCAAATAAGCCATATGGACCGTCAAGATGTACTTTTGTGCCAATTTTTATTTGATCAATCTTTTTTGTAAAGTCACCGACTCTATGAATAATAAAAGAAACTGAATCTTTACTAGGTTTAGAAATCACAGAAAAGGGATGCGCTTCGCTAGAGATGCCTTTTCCTCTAAAAGAAACAAAGTAAAAATCACCAGCATGATAATTTCTTGCTTTCTTATTCAGCTTAATAGTTAATTGCTGAATTTGAGGTGTTAAGGTCACACTCTTGCTAATTACCCCACTATTCCTCATATCTGCATCTACGATAAACTTTTGATATGCATAAAGTCCAATAAAAATTAAAGTATAAATATCAAATATTAAAACAAAATATAGAACATTAGCAATTCTTGGAATTACATTAACATGTATCCAAATCAAAGCGATTACAACAAAATTCAAACGGTGAATCCAAACAGAAAGCTGATGATTAAAAACTTTCTCTAGTCTGCTCTTTATTTTTCTAAATGCTGCACTTCGGTCGCTAATCCAGCCAGATAAGAATATAATCGCATAAATAATTAAAAATAATTCTAAGTACCACGCAATATTACCTGTATTGCGAATAATTGCATGAAAAGTTGTTGACGAAAATTTATGAATAGTTGCAGCTAGAATAGCAAAAATTGCTAACATTCCATGCATCATGTAAGTTGATGGAACTCCAATTTTGCTGGTAATCCACTTGGGACGAGTACTTAAATAAACGATAGCTAGCCACCAAACATAAGCTAAAATACCAAAATCATAGGCAATTAAATGATTATTACTATCCACTAAGCCAACATTTAATAAAATAATTAGCGGCATTGGCAAAATGACCGCTAAAAGCAGCCAGATAATACCAAGATAAATACGATGTGATTTCATGATTTTACCTATTTCATATTAGTAGCCTAAGCCATCAAGCCAAGAATTAACATCGCTTCTCACACTGGAAGGATCATTCTTAACATTGTTACCTTCGGTAGTAAAACCTTTACGAACCTTTGCTTTTGGATAAGACTTACGTAAAGTTTCGGCAGTATTTCCTAAGCCAGAACCTTCAGCGGTAGTAAATGGAATTACTGTTTTTCCATTCAAATCCACATTATCCATGAAAGTTCTAACAATCATTGGATACTCACCCCACCAAATTGGTGCACCAATGAAAACTGTTGAATATTTTTTAACATTCGGTAATGCGTTTTTAATTGCTGGACGAGCATTTTGATCTTGCTCGCGTTGAGCTACACGAGTAGTAGTATCATAGCCATTTGGATAAGCCTTTTGAGGAACAATCTCGTAGCTGTCGCCCTTTGTCTTTTCTTGGATAAAGTCCGCAACCCTTGCAGTATTACCACGACTTAAGTTTCCGCCATAAACTCCTTTAGTTCTTGAAAAGTAAACAACTAATACTTTGCCATTCTTACCTTTAGTCGTAACTTTACCATTCTTTTTAACTGATGTTTTAGTCGCAGTGTTGTTGTTTTGAGCTGAATTATTTTGACTACTTCTATAAACATTAAAACCGACAATTGCTGCTATAACTACAACAATTACACTTATAAAAGCAATGATTCTTTTCTTCATTTTAATCCCTCTATTCTTTACCAATTGATTTACATCAAGTATAGCGAGGAATTATTCATTAGAAAATTGCTGTATTTTTATACTAGTATTCATTTCATTTATAGTAAAAAAGATGCTCTTTTGAGCATCTTTTAATTTCAATTTATCGTTCAGGACGTAAAATATAACGCTGAATCAAGTCAAGCACTTCACTATTTTGTGGCAATGCTGAATGTTGTGCAAGTCTTCCTGTTACTGTGATTTGAGTATAATGTTTAACTACGCCTTGATAAATATATTTACCTGCTTCCACACTAGAAACAGGTACAAGACCATCTTCAACATAATTCTCAGTTCCGGCAACAGAATACATAATTAAATTTTTAGGTAAACGATTGCGATTAGCTCGGAAATCATGAAGCATTTGAGTTTCACGATTTGCAGTTTCCGCAAAATTATAAGGTGAACCAATTGTCATTAAGCGATTAATTCTAACATTTCTACCAGAATAGTAATTTTCTAAAAACTCAGTATATATTAGTCCACCATTTGAGTGACCAATCCCGCTAAAATGATTAAAGTTATATCGTCTTACTAAGGCTTTGAATGCTTGGTTAAACATTCTTCCCTGTTTTTTAATATTACTATAGCCATCATGATTATTTTCAAAGCCAACTACAATAAATGGCTGATTATCATTGGGTCTAATCGAGCCTGCAAATGTCATATGTCCATCATTAAAAACTTTAACTTTCAATAAACTATGATTTTGATGATCATCACGATTTATTCGATCGACTAATCGATCAAATCGATTTACAGTAGCACTTGATCCAGGAATCATAATTATTGGTGCTAAAGGAGAATTTTTCTGATCTTGCAATCTTTTGGCATTTTTTTGAGCCCAAATTGCACCAGGAAAGGCAAAGCAAAAAATGATGATAAAAATAGCAACTATGCAAAAGAGTCTATTATATTTCTTCATTTTATTTTTCACCTTCCTGTATTTCTAATTGCTCCATCTTTTTAATGAAAGGCATATAAATTAAAACATCTATTACTAGTAGTAGCAACATTACTAAAAGTGATACCCAATTACCACCACTTGCAATTAATGGTCGTAAAATTCCAGGAGTCCCTACAGGAGTTGGAAAAACTAAAGGTGGAAACATACCAATTGCGATTGCAAGAGATCCTAAAAGCATATTAACTATCGGAGTTACTACAAATGGAATCAGTAACAATGGATTTAAAATCACTGGAATACCTAAAGCCAATGGAAGATTTGCATTAAAAATTACAGGAACGGCACTCCAAATAGCAATATTTTTGTCTCTTTTCTTTTTACTTATTATCAAAATTGCAATTAATAATGCTAATGTACACCCTATTCCACCTATCTGAGCGAAGGCATCAAAGAAACTAGCTGGAGTAAACGGATATGGCATTTTTTGATAACTCTTATTTAATAAATAATGGTTTAAGTTAGCTGCTGCTTCATTATTAAAAACACTACTATTAAATTCAAGGGTCCCAGCAAAACCGAGCCACACTAAGAGTGTTGAAATAATAGATACTAAAATAGACATCCAATAACTACTATGTCCTGAAAAGAAAGAAGTAATATTTTGAAAAGCAATCTGATCAAGATTATAAGTTCTAACCAAAGCAAATAAAATATGTAGCAATAATGCCAGAACTACACTAATTACAATTGGACGAGAACTGTTTCTTGCAAGATCAACTAATTCTTCGTCATTGTCTTTTTTAGAAACAGTAAATTTAGCAAAAATCAAGCCAACTACGTATCCTATAACAATTCCCATAATCAACCAATATGCTGAATAATATCTCATCTCAATTGCATTTTGATTACCACGAAGACTATGATGAAAAATAAGTAAATAACTAATTACGGAAAATAATTCCGCAAATAATGGCTTTATTTTATATAAAATAGCCGTCTCCCTAGCACTAATTAATGCACCGTAAAGGGCTAAAGTTCCTGATGTAACAGTAAAGAGATCTCCTAATATAGCTCTTAAAAACCAAGCTTGAGGGAACCAACTATTTAAAGAGACTATTCTTCCAAATAAACTTACTGGATTGGCAAAACAAAATGATAAAGTCCAACTAAACGCACCAATAAGAATAACTGGAAATAGAGTTATCATTGTTTTATTTGCTACTCTGATAAAACTAAAATTTTGATACTTAGTAATTACCCTTAAAAACTTTGCATTCATTTTTTACTCCATTACCATAAAAACTGTCATTAGTAAATAACGACAGTTTTATTATATTTAATTGAATAACTGCTTACCATAATGAGTAACTATTTTACTCATAGTTGGTGCATCATGACCTCCACCTGGTTGAGTATAATATTCTGAGTTTTTTCTATTAAATTCAGGCAAACACCACATAGCTCTAATTTGAGTCTCCATTGATCCACTTGTACCATCTTCTGAACCAACACCTGCTAAAATCTTAAATTTTAATTTTGGATGTTGCCGAGCAGCTTTTGCTAAAGCCCGAGCAGTTCTTCTTGGAGCACTAGAGCCACCATCAGAAGTAACAGTCCAAGAGTCTCCAGCCATTGGTACAAAATATTTGAAGTATGGTAAATCATATTGGAAAACGTACCAAGTTGTGATTGATCCCATTGAGAAACCACCAAAAGCACGATGATTTCTAGATTTTCTTAAAGCTGAGTCAGAGGTATTTTTCGCATAAGTTTTATACTTACTTTCAACTGCAGGAACTAAATCTTTCATTAATTCTTTTTTAGCAAAACGTCTGTTAAGTGGGTCATCATTGTAATAATTACTTGATACTTGCTTAGAGCTTGGATAATAAGTAGGAAATACTACAATCGTGTTCTCCATTTTTCCGGCCCGGTTTAAACTATCAAGTGTTCTTTTAAAGTTTCCATCCTGATATAAAGTAGATCTGCCTTTTTTTACTTCTGTTGAACCATGCAATAAATATAAAATATTATGTTTTTGATTTTTATTATAGTTCGGAGGTAAGTAAACAATTGCTTTTTTCTCATAAGTTCGATTATGATAACTAGTCTTATAAGAAATTGTTTCTGTTTGACTTTGACTAGAAGCCTGCACCTGATTAGTTTTAATAAAAAACATCACAAACGATAATAGCAGTAAAAATAGAGGTTTTGATCTAAATAGTAATCCATCCATTATTTGCCTCTTTCTTTATTTAGCAAGCAAATTTAAGTTTCTTAACCAAGTTCTAACTTGAGATTTGTTATTATCATAGCGAATTCCATCTTTAAAAGTAGCGCCATCTTTTTTAGCTAATTGACGAATAACTTTTTCAGATGGACCGATTGGTGTACTCATGCTAGTAGTAAATGGTACAACTGTTTTCCCACTAAAATCATACTTATCAAATAATGTATGAATGATCATCGGTGGTCTGCTCCACCAAGTTGGATAACCAATGAGAACAGTTTGATACTTAGAAAAGTTAGGAATATTGGTTGCGAGTGCGGGATGAATGTTGTTCCGACGTTCACGATCGCCTCTTCGAGCTGCACTATCGTAATCTCCATATGCCTTTACTGGGCGTAATCTAATGATATCTGCTCCAGTTTCTTTTTCAATATACTGAGCCGCACCCTTAGTTGTTCCAGTCAGTGAAAAATATACTATTAATGTTCTATTATTTTTCTTAGTTGTATTTTTACTTGTTTTAGTGACTGAACTTTTTGAACTAGAGGATTGTGAGGAATTATTACCTCTTGCACAAGCTGTAAATAGCACTACTATAAATAGTCCTAATCCTAGTAATAAAATTATTTTCTTTAGTCTTTTCATGATTATCCTTCTTTCTTATTTAACTTTAACTTAAGTATAGATTTATGATAAAAATAAAAAAATTACTTATGTTCTATATCCCTATACGTAAAGTGTATAGTACTTTCTTTACCACTTGCTAATAGAATTCCTTCCTCGAAGAACTCTAATCAACAAATAACTGATTCAACAGAAGAAAGTCAGGAATCATCTGATAATCAAACATGGTCAAAGGCCAGTGCAAATGTTTTTATTAACATTTCAAACAATGATGAATTAAAAAATGTCACAAGAAGTGCAATGGAGAATTGGAATAAGACTGGTGCTTTTACTTTATATGCATCAAAAAGAGCAGGTCGTTTGACCTACTCTTTTTGATTTAACTATATTTATAGGATTGCGCCAACCACAATCAGTGCTAAACCGACTAACGTTGAAATTAATTCCTTACCATGCTTGTGCTCACCTAAGATTGTCATTCCCCCAACAGTTGAAATGATTACACTTAATTGACTGTAAATAAATGCACTAGTAATACCATTCATTTGAGCTGAAATGATGTAAGAATAAGCACCAATTCCAAACGCTAAACCAGCTAAGACATCTAACCAGGTTGCACGTTGCTTAATCGTAGTGACTAAACGCTTAGTAAATGTAATATAGATTACAGCTCCTAATAAGATTCCAATAGTTTGTGGTAAGAATAAGGCCTGTGCATCAGCTTTTACTGCGTTAGGAAAGGTCGAATATACCCAATAACCAATACTAGTAAATATTAACAACATAATATCTTTTGAAGAAATTTTCTTAGAATCGCCATTCTTAGTTACAGTAGTAAGTGAAACTCCAATAACAATTAGAATTAAGGCTAAGATACCTAAAACATATTGGTATACTGTCTTCCAATTACCAAAAATTAAGACTCCAATAATTGTATTACCAATTAATTGAAAACCAGTTGAAATTGGCATTGTTTTACTTACGCCAATTCTAGTAAAAGATAAGAATTGACCAACCTGTCCCATTGTCCAAAAAGCTCCAGAAACAATAGCTAATAATGAAATCTGAAGGTTCATGGAAGGTCTTTGAATCAAAGTAACAATTAATCCAACAAGAACTGCACCAATTCCAACTCCTAAAATTTGATTGACAGGTTTGCTTTTAGGAACCTTATTTACAATTAAAGGAATTAATCCCCAACCAATAGCTGGTAATAATGCAATTAAAATATTCATTTCCTTTTATCTCCTCATATTTAATACTTGTAATCTTTTAATTGATTTTAGTTTACTAGGATATCAATCAAGAAAAAAATGCCTATTTTTCATGCTACTATACACTACGCGTATCATAATAAATGTCCCTTTATATTTTTAAACTATTCTATTAAAAAAATACGCCTCCTAAAAGAGACGTACTTTTCTATCGTGTACTAAATACATTCGTTAACTTATATTTTAGATACTTTGTTAGCGTAGTTAAATTTCAGTAGTAACGACGATTCTTATTAACTTTTGCAATCTCAGTCATTTCTTCATCAGTCAATTTGAAGTCAAAGATATCATGGTTATCGTGAATATGTTCTGGATTAGTTGAACCTGGAATTACAATAAAGCCCATTTGGGTGTGCCAACGCAAGATAATTTGAACATTGCTCTTGTCATATTTCTTAGCAAGCTTAGTAAAAATTGGTTCATTAATCAAAGAACTATCGCCCGAGCCAAGTGGATACCAAGCCATTAACCGAGTACCATATGGCTTTAAAATTTCTCTTGCTTCAGTTTGTGGGAAATATGGATGTGCTTCAGCTTGTAATACTTGTGGCTTAACTTCAGCAAAATCTAATACGTTCTTTAAAGTTGCACTAGAACGTTCAAAGTTTGAAATACCAATTGCTCTGATTTTACCCTCTTGATATGCCTTTTCTAAAGTTCTGTATGCAGTTTTCCAATCACCTGATGGTTGGTGCAAGAACAATAAGTCAATATAGTCAAGACCTAAGCGGTCTAAAGCTTTATCTACTGCATTAGGATCATTATATGAAGAAGTCCAAAGTTTTGTACTAATAAATAAATCTTCACGCTTCATGCCTGAATTCTTAATTGCACGGCCCACGCCATCTTCATTATAGTAAGCCTCAGCAGTATCAATTAAGTGATAACCATCTTTTAAAGCAGCTTCAACTGCTCTTTGCGCAGTTGCTGGTTGCATTCTAAATGTACCAATACCAAGCTTAGGAATTTTTACACCATTATTTAATTCAAAGTATTCTTCTGTCATTTTTAATCCTCTCTTCTGTGTTTCATCGATTACATAGACTAGTATAAAATCACAAAGTCATATTTAAAATTATCATTTAATTATAGGGCTATACGTAAAGCGAATAGCTTTTTTATCTTTCATTCATATTTAACTGACAAAATTTAATTGCATCATTAATCCACCCTTCGGCCACAGTTCCATCGCCAAGTCCAAAACCGTGTCCTAAACCATGATATACATGAAACTCTGTTGGAATTTCCATTTTATTTAAGTAAAATAGACGCATTTTCATTGTTTCCCAATTTGCAATCCAATCATTATCCCCAACGCAAACATAAGTGGGTGCATCAAATCTGGAAACTCTACTAAAACCGGTATATTGCATAATGACGCTATCAGCTTGTGGTATATCAGTTCTCTGCGTTAATTGATGTAAAACTTCTAAATTACCAAGCTCAGCCGCCATTCTTGCACCGGCTGATCCACCCCAAAGCGAGTAATGATTTTTGTCAATTTCTAGTTGCTCTGCATGATCGTAAATATAAGTTATTGCTCGTGCTAAATCTTCGTAGGGATGAGCTGGACGATAAATTAAAGCAAAAGCATTGTATCCCTTTTTGCTTAAATATAAAGCATGAGGGAAACTATCTTGCATCCCTGCTACATAAGCAAAGCCACCACCTGCATTATTAATTGCAAATGGCGCACCTTTCTTTCCCTTGAAGAAGTAAAGACCAGTGTCTGCTTTACTTGGATCTTGTCTAATCTCATCATCTGAATAAATCGAATAAAAGATTTTTCTTTTTGCTTGTTCTTCAGCCAAATAGTTAATAATATCAACAGTAGTATTAGGATTAATGTGACTGTACCAAATATAGTGACTACTATTACTAATTTCGTTTAAAGTTTCTTCATTTTCAAAAAATCGATCTACAGGAAATAATAGTTCTCCATCTTTTCCGAAATACTTCTTTACCTCACCAACTGTTGAATTTAAATTGAACTTTTTCATTTAAATCATCCTATCTTCCACGACGATCAATTCTCTGAGGTTGAACTCTTCGGCTCGGTCTAACTGATAAAAATAATAAACCTAATAAAATTCCAATTCCGATCATTTGTGACATAGTTCTTATCTCCTTACTATTTTATTCGTCTTAACTTGATGTTTATTAGTATAGGAGGAAAACTGATTGAAAAAAATTGCTATTTTTTTATGCTAGTATTCGACTTATTTATAGTAAAAATGCAAAAATATACAACAAAAAGATCGTTAAGAACCAACTAAATATGATTCAAAACGATCTTTATATACTATTTAACTTTTGAGCCACCAAAAACTTCTGACATTGGAATTTTATCTAAAGTTTTATCGATTTCAGAGACTTCTTCTGGCGTCATTTTAATTTCACCAGCAGCCAAATTATCTTTAATTCTATTTAAATGTCGACTTCCTGGAATTGGGACAATATATGGCTTTTTATTAATCATCCAAGCCAAGGAAATTTGAGCAGGTGTTGCATTATGATTTTTAGCAATTCGATCAACTAGAGCAATTAACTTCTCATTTTGCTTAATTGCTTCATCAGTAAATTGAGGCATTCCATTACGTAAATCACCTTCTGGAAACTTGCTTTGTGTAAATTGTCCAGTAAGTAAGCCATTAGCTAACGGTGAAAAAGCAACCAAACCAACATTTAATTCTTCTAAAAGTGAAAATAGTTTTTCATATTCACGATACATCATTGAATAACGATTCTGAATTGCCGTTACTTTGCATACCTTATCTGCACGACGTAAATAATCTGCATTTGCTTCAGAAATTCCCCAATGTGTAATTTTACCTTCCTTAATCAGGTCAGCCATTACAGTAGCTACTTCTTCTGGTTCTATTTTAGGATCAATTCGATGTTGATAGTACAAATCAATATGATCAGTATTAAGTCGCTTTAAGGACCCTTCAATTGCTGACCTAATTGCGGCAGGACTAGAATCAACTGCTAATTCTTGGGTACTACTTTTTCCTTCAACATTACTAATTCCAAATTTAGTTGCAATAACTACTTCATCGCGAACATCATGCAATGCTTTACCAACTAATTCTTCATTATAGTTAATAGATCCATCTTCGTTAACACCACGATAAATTTCAGCAGTATCAAAAAATCTTTCACCAGCATCATAGGCTGCTCTAATTGTTTTAATAGCTTCTTGTTCTGGCATTGGTGAGCCATAAGCGTGTGAAAAGCCCATGCATCCCAATCCAATAGCTGAAACTTTTAAATCTTTTCCTAAAATTCTAGTTTTCATTAAATCATCTCTCTTTTAAAGTTTTCTATCACAAAGAAATAGTATACGAGCTGTTACTATATAAAAAAATTACTTGTTAAGTATAGGGCTATTCACTTTTCGTATATTAAAAAAGTGTAGCAATGATTGCTACACTTAATAATTTTTAATTTAGTCTTTCCATAAGCAAATCAAACCGTTATAGAAATACTGTACTGCAGCATTCCAGTTATGTTCATTGCCCTCCTGTATCAAATAATAGAGGTTTCCATCTGTACTATTATTGGCATATCTAAAAATTCCACTCGAATCATTTTTCATTGCTTCAATTTGATTAGTAAAACTTGGATATGCAAAATCTTTTGTACCCGATGCAGCAAAAATAAAGAAATCTTGCCAATCATGATTTTGTTTTTTTACCATTTCAGCTAAGTCCCAACCATTATTTGAGATCGATCCACTAGAAGGCATAAAATATCTAAAATAATCTAAACAATATTGAAAAGTTCTCCATGTTGCAACAGAGCCCATTGATAATCCTACAAATGCACGGTGATCCCTGCTATTTTTCAAACTTTCTTTACTGCCATCCTTACTGTAAGTATGAAATGCTCTAGCTACCGCTGGCATCAAGTCATTAACTAATTCGTGATGATAATTATTTGTTAATTGGATTGCTAATTCATAATCGCTACTGTCATTTTGACTTAAATTGTTATAAGTTGGACATACTACAATCATTGGTGTCATTTTCTTGTCAGCAATCGCATGATCTAAAATATATTTAAAAGGCTCTGGATTTTCTGCTGTACCTAGATAAGTGGTTTCGTTGCTCCATCCACCATGCATTAAATAAACTACATTATAAGGTATACTTTGATCATAATTATATGGTAAATAAACTATAGCTTGTTTATGTAAAACTCTTTTCTTATCCTGATAGGTAAAAGACTCATAAGTTGAATAATCTAAATTAATTAAAGTTCCCGGTTGAGTAGAAGGTCTAAAATAATCTTGCGGAATTTGAACTAACTTGCTTGGAAAAACAATTTGTGTCATTCTATACTCCTTTTCATTAATACTTTTATAAAAAGTATATGTTCAAAAAGTTCACAAGAAAATTACTTAATTCTAATAGCAGTATACAAATAATAAATAGTATTTCTATTCGTGCTTACCTCTTAAAATGTTTAAACCTGCAATAAGCATAATAATTGCCAAAATAACCATTACCCATTGAGCACGATCAATAGAGAGGCTAGGAGAAGAAATTGTTGCAACAGCTTCAGACACAATTGCTAAACCAACGGCCCCTCCAATTTGGTGAACAGTATTCACAACACCAGAAGCAGCTCCAGCAATATCATCAGGAATTCGAGCTACACCCGCTACAGTTAAGGGACTCATAATTAATCCTTGACCAATTCCAATAAAAATCATTGGTAAAGCTACACCAATAAGATATCCCTTTTCAATTCCAAGACCGGCTCCCAATATTAATCCAAAAGTATCTACAATTGCTCCAGCAATTAATACCTTGGTATTAGTAAATTTAAATGTTAGCTTTGCAACACAAAGAGAAACAATAAATTGTATAAGTGTTAAAGGTAAAAACGCGATTGCTGCCATTAAGGGGGTTAAACCAAATACTTTTTGTAAAGCTTGTGGCATCAAAAAGAAGTATGACATACTTGCTCCAAGCATAAAGAATCTTGAAACAAGTGCACTTGACCGCTCGTTATCCTTAAAAATTACTAATGGCATTAAAGGATTGGCAGCCTTCCTTTCAATTAAAATAAACATAATTAAAGCAATCACTGTAATAATAATTGCTATATTTTTGAATGCAGTACCATTGATGCTATAAATTAAACCACTAAAACCAATAATTGAGGTTAGAGCCCCCCAATAATCAATATTGTGATTTTTATCTAAGGTATTATGTGGATGAATATACTTAATAGACATAGCTAGTAGAATTAATCCAACAAGCATATCAATAAAGAAGCCAACTCTCCAACTAGAGTAACTAGCAATTACTCCCCCAATAATTAAGCCTAAACTTGTTCCAATACCTGCAGTTGCACCATAATAAGCAATTGATTTAGTAAGCATTTTTCCTTGATAGTAATCCATCAAAAGGGCCAAAGTTGCTGGCGCTAAAAATGCACCCCCTAAACCTTGAATTGCTCTCATCCCAATAAGCATTGCTTGAGATCTTGCAATTCCAACAAATAATGAAGCAATACTAAAAATTATTAATCCAATTAAAAGGACTTTTCTTCTACCCATGATGTCTCCTAGTCTTGCACCTAGGGCCAAAAATCCTCCAAAGGTTAGCGCATACGCATTACTAACCCAAGCAATCATAATACTGTCCATATGCATATCACGACTAATTTGAACAGTACTAGTAAAAATCAACGAGTTATTTAATAATATTAAAAAATAAGAAACTAAAACAATTGGTAAAACAATACCAAACTTTTCTTTACTTTTCATCATAATCTCCCTTCAATACTTGATAAAATAATTTTACTGACAAACTGAAATCTTGAAAATTACTTCTCTTGTATGTTAGTTTACGTGTAGTGCAAACTAGGAGGTAAATATGATTGAAAATTATTTATTGGAATATTTAGTTTCTTTTGAAAAAAATCATACCCTATCAAAAACTGCCAATGAACTTAATGTATCGCCAGCAACAATTAGCCGTGGACTTCAAAAGTTAGAAAAAAAAGTAGGCGTTAAACTTTTTATTCGCAAACCACAACGAATTATTCTAACTGCTGCAGGTGAAAATGCTGTAAAGTTAGCAAAAAAGATTGTAAAAGAACAGAATGACTTTATTCCAGCTATTCAGAATTTTGCTCAAAAGGAAATAATTGTCGCTTCAACAATTCCTGCTCCTCTACTTTTATTAAAGAATAAGTTTAAAAATAATTCTGAATATATTTTTATCCCTACTCTGATAAAAACTGACGACGTACTATCTAGTTTATTAAGTCACCAAGTCGATGTTACTTTCACAACAAGTAAGATAAATCATGAGAAAATAAAATCACTTCCAATTACTAAAGAAAAGCTTTTTATTAAAATCACTAAATATAATCCTCTCTATCATCATCAATCAATTACTTTTTCTGACTTGAATACACATGAATTTATTGTCTTTAACAAAATCGGAATTTGGAAAGAAATTATTAAGAAAAATATTCCACATGGTATTTTTTTATTCCAAAATGATCTTGAAACTTTCAATGAACTTATTAAAAAATCTAATTTTCCAATTTTTAGAACAAATCTATCGCTTAAACTTGAACAGACAAAACAGCATCAAGATCATAAAAGAAGATTAATTCCTATTACCGATCCTGAAGCTCAACAAACTATATACGTAGCTTTTCGGATGGAAGATAGTGATAAGTTAAATACATTCATTTCTATTGCAAAAGAAGTATTAGATTAATTAAGCGACTCTTTTCCCATTTTGAAATCAAAAAGTGTCTGGGAAAAACTAGCTCTTAGATACGAAAAGACGATCAATCCAACTCTTAATTTGAGCTGCTTGACCGTCTTTTTTTGCTCTTTTTATTTTGGCATAAAGAAGACTGGTTGTAGTGAGCCGTAAAAGTTGGACACTTTTACGGCTCACTACAAATCCATCAGGAAATCATCGTTCTTTTTTCATGCCCAAGAATTAGTTTTTTCCCAGACACTTTTCTGTTTGTTGAAGTTTAGAATGTCTCAAACCATAAATCAAGTAAATTAATACTCCTAATAACATCCAAATACTTACCATTATTTTTGTGGTTTTAGGTAACATAATTACAAAATATACACTTAATGCCCCTGCAATAATAGGTAATACCGGATAGCCTGGCATTTGAAATCCAGTGTTTTTAATATCTTCTCTTTTTCTTAGAGGAATGATACCAAATGAAATAAATGCGAATGCAATTAATGTACCTGCGTTAATTAATGAAGCAAGTTGTACTAAAGGAACTAATCCGGCAAAAATTGCTCCAATGATAGTAGAAACAATAATTGCATTATTAGGAATCATTTTTTTATTGTTTACATGACCCATACTTTTAGGTAATAAACCATCTCTTCCTAATGCATAAAGTAGACGTGAACCACCTAGTAACATGGCAATCATCGCTGTGAAGATTCCAATTAATGCTCCTACTGTAATTAACTTATTCCATGCATTAAGTCCTACTGCTTTTAATGCATAAGCCGCTGGATCATCAACATTAAGATGTTTATAATTTACCATTCCAGTTAAGACTAATGAAAAACTTACATATAGAATTACTGCAATTAAAACTGTGCCCAAAATTCCTTTGACAACATTTTTTTCTGGATGAACCGTTTCAGCTGAGTTAGCTGCTAAGGCATCAAATCCAATAAAAGCAAAGAAGACAGTGGCAGCAGCTGTTGAAATTCCTCCAATTCCCCATGGTTCAGTTCTAAATTCTTTAGGATAAAAAGGAACATAATTTTGTGCCTTAATGTAAAAAATACCTACAATAATAAATAAGATAATAATTGCCACTTTCAAAATTACAGCAAAGTTTTCTATTTTTTTAGACATATTGCCACCTTGGTACAAGATAGCAGCAATTAGTAAAATAATTACTACTGCAGAAATGTTTATTACTCCGCCTTCCATCGGACCCGCTTGAAGAGATTTAGGTAAATTAATTCCAATTGCTTCTAAAATATTATTATTAAAATATGATGCAAAACCTGTTGCTTCTGCTGATACTGCCAAGAAATATTCTAATAATAATCCCCAGCCAATCAGCCAACCAACTATTTCTCCATAAACTACTGAGCCAAATGAATAAGCTGAACCGGCTACAGGCATAGCTGAAGAAAACTCAGCATATGCCATTCCAACCATCCCTGATACAATGGCAGCTAGTAGAAAAGCAATTGCTACAGCTGGACCAGCATGCTGAGCAGCTTCATGTCCGGGTAAAATAAAAATACCGGTCCCAATTACAGCTCCAATCCCTAGTGCTACTAAGTCCTTTGCATTAAGGGATCGTGTTAAACGTGCGTCTGCCTTTAAGAATGTTGTTACCGATACTTTCTTAAAAAAGTTTTTCATTTTTAACCTCCGCTTAATTTATTTTTCCCTATTTTATCTTAAAATTGTCATTATTTCATTAAAAATTTCAAAAACAACTAAAAAGTGTCCGAGAATTAATTTTTTCCCAGACACTTTGATTTGCTTAATTTTTTTCATAACCGATCATTAAACCATTATCTTCGGCATAATATGTACACAATCCGCCGCATTCAGATAAAGAAACTTGCGCTTCTGGATAAACAACTAAGATTGTCTGTTTTAATTTTTCAGCTTTTTCTCGATTTTGAACATAATCAATTAATACCCTGCCACCGCGATAACCAGTTTCTTGCATATTTTTAACTAATTTAGAAAACATCTTCTTTCCGCCTCTGGTCTTACCCACCATTTCAAATTTACCGGCGTCATTAGCAGTTCCAACAATATTTAACTTCAATGCATGAGCAATCCGCGCCAAAGCCGGATTAATCCGCCCATTATTGGCTAAATTATCCAAATTTTCTAAGACAAAAAGTAAATCTGTCTGTCTAAGTCGATATTTCATAGTTTCAACAACTTGGTCAAAATTTAAGCCATTATTAAACATTCGCGCTACATCTTCAGCAAGTAACCTAATTTGTGGGCCAGCTGAGCGAGTATCGAAGACATGAATCCTCACATCTGGATGTGTTTCGGTGAAGATTTTTGCAGCCTGGACAGCTGAATTATATGTTCCAGATAAGGCACTAGTAATTGTTAAAACAAAAATTTCATCTGCTCCGGCAAAAGAATTCATCCAATCTTGTACACTAGGACAAGCAGTCGAAGTGCGATCTTTAGTACTTTTCAAAGCAGAAATAAATTTAGGAATATCTACTTCCCCATTATCAAGCCAAGAAAGCGAACCAGCTCTAATTGTTAATGGAACACTGCTTTGCTGTATACCGTCGATAGATGACATGAAAGCGTTAGCCCCTGAATCCGTAATTATTTTTACTGTCATTTTAATTACCTCACTTATGAAATTGATATTATCTAGTTTTGCAAATTATGTCAACAGTTTTTCAAAAACCTGTTGCAAGATATTAATTGACAGAATGCTAAAAAAAGAAAATAATTAACTTAATATCATTTTGAGGAGACTCCATCATGAAAAAAAATGTTTCAGTAGCAGAATTAAATCTTCCCGTTTATCAAAAAATACCCGAAATGGGATTATATTTAAACCAGGTAGTAACTTATATTAATCAATACTTAGCTCCCTTAGGTAACCTAAAAATTACTACTTCAATGATCAGTAACTATGTAAAACACGATTTGATTGCATCTCCTGAGGGCAGATTATATAAAAGAGATCAAATTGCCACTTTAATTTTTATTGCTATTGCCAAAAACGTGATGGATCAAGAGGACTTACAAAAAGCAATCACTATTCAGCAAAAAACATATTCAACCGAAGTAGCTTATAACTACTTTGCTGCCGAACTAAAAAATGTTTTATTATATGTTTTCAATCAAAATAACAAATTACAAAAGATCGGCCACGACAATACCGATCAAAAACAGATGCTGCGCAATGTAATCATGGCATTTGCTTATCGCGAGTATTTGTATCAATTTTTTAGAGAAGTATAAAAAGTGTCTGGAGAAAAACTAATCCTCAGATACGAAAAGACGATCAATCCAAAGGAAATCATCGTTCTTTTTTATGTCCGAGAATTAGTTTTTTCCAGACACTTTTTGAATGAAATTAACTAATAGAGAATTAATATACCGGCTTATCTGAGCCTTGAGTTGCTGGATCGGCAAAGCCAATACTTTCATCGCTATATTTAGATGGGTCGTTGATGATTGATACGACAACATCTGCAACGCTCTTTCTTGAAACAGATACACCAACATATTCTTCACCCTTTTGAGTGACAGTATAATTAGTATCATCACGATCGTTAAGCCAAGCTATACGCATCACAGTCCAATTAAGGTCTGAATCTTCAACGTACTTATCTGAAAGAACCATAGCATTGTCCGGTTCAACTTTTCCGCCGAAGCAAACATCACGATTATAATCTCCAAACTTACCTGGCACTTCATCATAAATACCTAGGATATTTGAGGAAATTAGACGTTTTACACCTTCTTCATCCATGATCTTAATTATATCTTGTGTAGTTTTTGCACCAGCACCGTGATCAACAAATGAAACATAAACAATGTCTTGGCCCTTAATTGCTTTACGTAAATCTTCCGGATCAGTTGCATCTCCATCGATAATAGTTACTTGACTATTACCTTCTAATTCTGAAAGACGACTTGCATTTCTTAAAAATAGCGTCAAGTGAACATCTTTATTTTCATTTAAAATACGATCTTCTACTAAGCGTGCAATTTGACCATTCGCACCAATAATAGCTACATTCTTTGTCATAATCAATCTGTCCTTTCTGAATTTCTTTACGTATAAAAGTATACTGTCATTATTAAATCTTGAAAATTATCAATCATTCATAGAGCTATACGCTAAGCGAATGCTATTTAAATAATTGAGTCGCGTAATAATTAATTACTTTATTAAAGGTTGGAGCACTATGAGTTCCACCATCTTGAACATAATATTGCAGATTATTGTTGTTAAATTGTGGCAAATTTTTCATTGCATCAATTTGTGGTTCCATTGATCCTCTAGTTCCATCACCTGAACCCACTCCTGCCATAATCTTGAATTTGAAATCTGGATATCTGCGAACTACATCAGCTAAAACCTGCGCAGTTCTTCTAGGAGCATTAGTTCCACCATCAGAAGTTACAGTCCAAGAATCTCCAGCAAATGGGAGATAGTATCGAAAATATGGAAAATCATATTGGAAAACATACCATGTAGTAATACTTCCCATTGAAAAGCCACCAAATGCCCGATGGGCACGCGATTTTTGCAAAGCTGAACTATTTATTTTTAAATTAGAATAAGTACGATAGTGACTTTCAACTGCTGGAACTAAGTCATTCATCAATTCATTTTTACCGAAATTACGATTTAAAGTATTATCTTGATAATAGTTACTAGTTACAAACTTTGCAGAAGGATAGTAAGTGGGAAAAACAACAATCGTATTTTTTAAACGTCCATTATTGTTTAACTTATTAAATAATTGTTTAAAATTACCATCTTTCAGAAGTGTACTTTGGCCATTTCGTACCTCAGTTGAACCATGAAGTAAATACAGGATATTATGTTTTTCATTATTGTTAAAACCAGTAGGTAAATATACTTGTGCTTTTTTATTATACTTTTTTCCTTGATAAGCGGTTTGATAAAAAATTGTTCTGATTTGTCCTACACCTTTTGTCTTTACTTTTTTACTAGTTCTAGTGATTTTTACTTTAGAACCTTTATTTTTACTATTAACTTGTTCTGCATTAGAACAAGCCACTAAAGTAAATACCAATAATACAGAGGTGAGCACTCCAAATACTTGTTTAAATTTTCTCATCTACAATCACCTCTATTTATTATCGGTTAATTTCAATCCCTTTATCCAGTTTGCTAAAGCTGTTTTATTCCCAGTATATCTAAAGCCGTTTAAAACTCTAGCTCTATCTTTACTTGCCATTCTACGAATATAAGGCATTGAACTAGACATAGGCGTTGACATACTAGTAGTAAATGGAACTATCGTTTTACCCTTAAAACTATAATCATCAAATAAAGTATGAATGATCATTGGTGGGTGTTGCCACCAAGTTGGAAAACCCACATACACTGTCTTATATTTTTCCCAATCAGGAATTCTATTTTTTATAGCGGGATGAACATTATGTCTGCGTTCATAATCACCACGTTTAGCATAGCCATCATAATCATTAGAATACGCTCTTTTTGCCGTAATTCTAAATATCTTAGCACCTGTATCTTTTTGAATTTGTTTAGCTGCTTCTTCTGTTGTTCCTGACATTGAGAAATATACAATTAGACTAGCACCATCTTTTTTAGTTCTCGTAGTACTAGTACTCCTTGAGCTATAGTTGTCATTGTTTGAAGAACTATTTTGATTAGAACACGCAGACAACACTAGAATCATTCCAAAACTGGCAAATAAAAATAATATTAGGTTTTTTAATTTATTCAAAGTGATCATTTCCTTTTTATTACTAACAACTCTTAGTATAGATATAAATCTTAATTAAAAAATTACTAAAAAAGTATGGTACTATTCAGATCATGTATAATAATTTAAAAAATTTGTGCAATAAAAAACTGAGCTTAAAACTCAGTTTTAAATAACGATTATCTTTGAGAATTAAAATCCATCTTCATGTTAGCATAGCTTTCTTCTAAGCTATCTGAAGGGATATAATATCTCTTATTCTTGTTAATCTTAGCAATCTCTGCCATGTCTTCAGCACTTAAACTGAAATCAAAGATATCTGCATTGGACTTGATATGTGCAGGATTTGTTGACCCAGGAATTACAATATTGCCTTCTTGAATATGCCAACGTAAGATGATTTGAACATTAGATTTGTGATATTTCTTGCCTAATTCAGAAAATACAGGTTCGTTAATTAAACTTGCATCTCCATGGCCTAACGGATACCATGCCATAATTCTAGTACCATAAGGTTTCAAGAATTCTTTTAATTCAGTTTCAGGGAAGTATGGATGCGCTTCAACTTGCATTACTTGAGGCTTAATTTCAGCCATTTCGAATAATTTGCGTAACTTTTCATCATGAAAGTTAGAAATACCAATAGCTTTAACTTTTCCCTCTTTATATGCCTTTTCAATTTGTTTATATCCTTTTTCCCAATTACCTGCCGGCTGATGGAGAAAAAGCAAATCAATGTAATCAATACCTAAACGCTTTAAGGTATCATCAATTGCATTTTCATCTTCATAAACAGTTGGCCAAAGCTTAGAACTTATAAAGATATCTTCACGTTTAATGCCACTTTCTTTAATGGCGCGTCCAACTGCTCTTTCATTCATATAACCATTAGCTGTATCAATCAAATGATATCCATCTTTCAAAGCGTCGACTACCGCCTTCTCAGCTGCTTCTGGTTCCATTTGAAATGTGCCGATACCAAGTTTTGGAATTTCAACTCCATTATTTAATTTAAAGGTTTCCATAAAAACATCTCTCCTCTCAAAAGAATCGCATTTTTAGCTTTAACGTAAGGCGCTCAAGCTTGAACCAAAGATTGATTCAATCGCTGCTGGATCACGGTGATCAAAGAATTGACTTTCATTCTTATTAAGTTTACTAATTGTTTCCATATCTTCTTGTGATAATTCAAAATCAAAGACATTGAAGTTTTCTTCCATTCTTGTTTTATGAACAGACTTTGGAATTACAACAATTCCTCTTTGAAGAAGCCAACGTAAAATCACTTGACCATTACTCTTACCGTATTTTTCACCAATTTTAGCTAAAGTCTCATTAGTAAAAATTTCATGTTTTCCTTCTGCAAATGGTGCCCAGGCTTCTACGGCAATACCTTCTTTTTGCATAAAGTTAACATCTTGATCTTGCTGGAACCATGGTGAAACTTCAATTTGGTTAACTGCTGGTTTGACATCACTCATTAATTCCAAATTTTTAACTTGATCTGGATAAAAGTTTGAAACACCAATTGACTTAATTTTACCGGCTTTTTGTGCTTCTTCTAATGCACGCCAAGCTCCATAAGTATCACCATAAGGTTGGTGAAGTAAGTATAAATCCATGTAATCCATGTTTAACTTCTTAAGTGAATCATCAATTCCTTGCTTAGCCTTTTCATAAGTAAAATGATCCACCCATAATTTTGAAGTAACAAAGAATTCACTTCGATTAATTCCACTATTATTAATTGCTGCACCAACTGCTTCTTCATTGAGATAAGCTGCTGCCGTATCAAATAAACGGTATCCTACATCAATTGCATCAGTAACTGCTTGACGAGCTTCTTTTAAATCAGGTACTTGGAAGACTCCAAATCCTAACATTGGCATTTTGTTTCCATCATTTAATTTAATATATTCCATTTTTCTACCTCAGATTATTTTTTACTTTTATTTTTAATTCAGTTATGAGTATATAGCACAATCTCCAAGCTTAAAATTACCAAAGAATTATGCTAGTATACGATTAATGTATGGTAGAAAGAAGGTTATAGCTTGATTAATCCAGAATTATTAGCAGAATTAGTAGCTTTTAAAAAATATGGAACTTTAAGTGCTACTGCAGAACACCTATTAATTACGCAACCTAGTGTTACTCGCGGTATGAAAAAACTTGAACAAGAAATTGGCGTTACTCTCTTTAATCGGGGCGCTAATAAAATCGAACTAACTGCTACAGGAGAACTTGCCGCCCAAGAAGCCGAGAAATTATTAAAAAACCAGGAAGTCTTTATCGAAAAGGTAATTAATTTTGAGAAAAGTCAGCAATCTATTAAACTCGGTTCTGTAGCTCCAGGTCCTTTATTATTTATTCAATATGAATATGATCAAAATAGCTTTGAACAAAAACTAACATTTAATAATCAATTGATTACTCCAGAAGATGTACCTTCAGATTTAGTTACTTATAAAGAACAAATTATTTTTTCTCATCAAGAAATTCAGACTGAAGAAATTGAATCACTTTATTTGGGGAGCGAACAATTATCAGTAAAAATCGATAAGTTTAACCCACTTTCACAACAAAAAAGTGTTAGTTTTACAGATTTAACAGGCTTAAGTTTTTTGGTAGTTCAAGATATTGGACCATGGAAAAATATTTGTGAAACTTATATTCCTAAGGCTAAGTTTCTTTACCAAGAAGATCTTAATTCACTTGATGAATTAACACGATATTCAAACTTTCCCGTTTTTCGTTCTAATCTAACTCGATTAGATCAAAGCCGTAATGAGGATGATAACCGAAAAGAAGTTCAAATTAGTGATCAACATAATTCCTTACCAATTTATGCTTGCTATTTAAAAAACAAAGAAAATAGGGCTCGCATCAAACCATTTTTGCAAAAGTTAATTAAGATCTGGCCTAAATAAAAGAGGTAGCTCACGGTGTGAGCTACCTCTTTTGCATTAGTTTCTCTTTTTAATTTGATGAATAATAAAATATTTAATTTGTTGAAACATTTTATATAATGTTAGGCCGTTTAATTTGATTTGGAATAACTAAGAAAAGCAAAGTTATTAACACAGAATATAACATTGCGGGGGGATATACTGTAGCCGCTATTATCAAACCCAATACTTTAATAATAATATCCCAAACTGCCCACGCACGTCTTCTCCGTTTGATCCATGCACTGAACGACAAATGCAAATCTTCTTTAGCAACTGAAGCATACATATTACCATTAGCAAAGGTAATCAATAAAACAATAATTCCATAAAAAACCTGTGCTTCTTTATTGTTATAATTGGCTGAAACGATACTTGTAGCATATGGGAACAGCGCAGAAAAGAATAATACAATTAGTGTAGCCCAAAGAGTCCTAGTTCCAATTTTTTTAACGTTATACCATTCATTGTGCATGTTAATCCACATCGCACCTAGCCAAAAGAATGAAATAGTATAAGCCATATAGTTAGGCCATAATTCTAAAAAGCCATTTAGAGTTAAAGTATGTGGCTTCTCTAATTCTAAAACTAAAATTGTAATAATAATTGCAAGTACGGCATCGGTAAAAGCCGCTAGTCGCTCTTTACTCATAAAAATGTTACTCCTCCTTCAAATAGCAACTATCTAAAACTTTCCGGAATTAGTTAAATCCTCATTTTTAGGAATCGGCTCTGTTACAGTAAAATGTTCAACAATCTTATTATTTTTCAATTTAAAAATATCAAAATGAGCTTGTGCTTGATTCTGATCAATAATTTTAGAATAAGCCACAACCCAATTACCTTTTCCTAAGACTTTAAAAACAAAATCATAGGTTACCTTATGGTCAAGTAAATAATTTTTATATGCCGCACTTCCATCTGAAATCTCTGGTACATGCGAAATAAGATCAGATGAAATATAATTTTCAAATTTTGAAAAATTATGATTTTGCATAACTTCAGTTAAAAATAATCTAACCGTGGCCTTATTTTTTTCAGTCAAATCTAAATCTTTAATCTCAAATTTTCCTAAAATTTGGTCATGAGGTAAATTCTTTTTATAGGCCTCAATTACATCCCAATGTTCAATAATTCGATCATTCTTATCAGCTTTAAAAATATCAGCCGTTACCCATTGCACCGTTCCATCATTTAGATTTTGTAAAACCTGCATAAAAACGTAGTCTCCATCAGCAAAATCACGGACAATTTGAATATCTCGCTTAGGATTACGTTTAAAAAAATCAGTAAAAAACTGTGCAAATCCTTCTTTGCCGTCAGGGACACCTGTGCTATGTTGCCGATAAGTTTCACCCATATAATTTTCTAAAACTTCATCAACTTCAGCATCTCGTATAGCACGTAAATATAAATTTCTAGCGTTTTCTAATTTCTTATCCATTAAACACCAATCCATTCATTAATTTTTGACATATCTCGTCCAGTTCCTATTATATTTAAATTTTTGCCCCATGTCTTAAAAGTTTGATCATAATTTCTATCTTGACCAACATCAGTAAAAAATGATGCAATTTTACCAGAATAATTAACTCTTTGTAATTCATTCAAAAAACTTTTAATGGGACTAGCTGGCATGCTATCCCATACTGGACTACCAATTAAAATAAGATCATATTGTTCAAAATCAACTTTAGGTAAGTTAATTTGGGGTAGTTGATTTGTTTTAAGTTGTTCCTTAAAAATATCATTAGTTTTATACATATCAGCAGAAAAAGTCTCCGCAGGCACTTTAATTTTTACCAAATCACTATTTTTTACTTCATGATGAATCTTCTCTGCTACTCTTTTCGTATTTCCAGACCAAGAATAATAAATAATCAAAGTTTTCATTAAAAATCCTCCCCATTCAAAAGAAAAATAACTGGCCATTAGAGGACCAGTTAATTTTTTATTTAGCTTAATTAGTATTTTAGCACCAAGATTATAGGTAAAGTCAGTACTACCTTGCCAATCTGGTACTACTAACCTTATTCTTCTCTAATTCAAAAATCACAAAATTATAAAAATTTATGCTTTTTCATCCTTTGTTCAAAAATTCCATTAACTAATTTAGTCATTTCTTCTTTATTAGCAGCACTTGGATCACCTTCAAATGCTGCATAAAGAGCTGAGTGTTCGCGAGCAATTAATTTGCAAGTGCCTTCTGTTGCATGTTTTCGAAACATCTTTGGAATTTTTTCTAAATATTCGGGTTTAACTAAAGCAATAATTTTTTCATTTGCTGTCATAATCATAACTCCTTTTATTTTAAGTTATATTTTAAATTTTTTAACCAGTTCAAAATTAGCATACCCGTTTCTTTTTCTTTCTTCCAATAGATATGATTTGTATTAGAAATAATTTTGTAGGTAAAATCTGAACATTTTTTTGCCTTTTGTTTTAACAAATCAAGTTGTAAAAATGGTTCTTCTTCGTTTGCCCCTGAAAAGGCTAAAATTGGAACTTCAACTGTTTCAAGTTGTTTAAAATGCTCAGGATTTCTAGTAATCGGGAAATTATCAACATTACTACCAGGTTTGTAGAAATTTTGAAAGGTTGCTGAACTAAATGGAAGGTAGTTTTCTACCAACTTACTTGTTAGTTTTCTCGGCTGTCCTTCTCTGATGTTTTTTTCAGTTTCTTTCAATAATGAGTCGTAATTAGGCTCATACATTCGTGTAAGACCTTGCATGTCAGGTGGAGATGCAAAGATAATTCCAATAATATCAGGATGATTTTTGTAATAATAATATAGTACCTTGTTAGAACCGAAGCTATGTCCTGCTAAAACAATGCGTTTATACCCCAATTCATAAGCTTTCTTGATCCACATTTTGATATCTTTTAAACAATTTTCGAATATTTCAAAAGTTGTCCCTAAGGTTACTGAATTTTCACTTTTAGTAATAATATCATTGGTACTGGAATAACCTCTAGTGTGACCGTATAAAAAGCCAATATTATTTTGAGCAAGTAGTTTACCCCATTCGACTGCAAAATAATTTTCTAGAATGTTGGTATACATTCCATGGATAAATACAACACAGATATCTTTTTCCCTACTTTCAAAATAAGTTGCAGGTAAGCGAAGATTATCTTCAGTGTATTCATAGATAAAATCCATTCTTATACTCCCCCTTTTCTATTTAATTATGTCTATTGATAAACACTATAATTTTTAGAATTAAATCACTTCTCTTTAGGGATACGACGATCATTTTTTATTTCAAGTAAAGAAACTTTATTTTTACTTACAAATTTTTCAGTTCCATCCATCACTGCTTGACTATAATATTCTTTTTTATAATCGATAATACGTAAAATTTCTTCTAACCTCTCTAGCCTCTTTTTCAATGTCTTATCAAGATTAATAAACAAACTTAAGCGATTTGCTAGGGTTATATCACCTTCCAAATTCCACTTCATAAAGAGCTTAATATCTTTTAAAGGCATATTCACCTCTTTTAAACATTCAATAATTTCTATGGCATCAATGTTTTCACTATTAAATTTTCGATGGCCTGATGCATCTTTATTCAAATTTGGAATTAAGCCTTCTTGATCATAGTATCTTAAAGTTGATACTGAAAGATTAAACATTTTTGCAATTTCACCAATAGTATAGCTATTTTTCTCCATAAAATTTTTCCTTTTTTCTTGACCTAAAGTTAACTTTAAGTCCTATTATATATTCATTAATTTAATTAAAGAAAGGAATTTTCAATGAAATTTAACAATACAAGTCTTGCTAATGATAGTAGAGTATTTAACATTAATCCTAAAATTCAAGTTCAAAATGTACGTTTTGGTAATCGTTATGGTTTTACCATTGCTGGACATCTTTATTTACCAGAAGACTTTACCACAGAAAAACAATATGCTGCAATTGCAATTTCAGGACCTTTTGGTGCCGTTAAGGAACAAGTAAGTGGTTTATATGCTCAAACACTAGCTGAAAAAGGCTTTATTACATTAGCCTTTGATCAGTCAATGACTGGTGAAAGTAGTGGCAATGTTCGTAATATGGCTTCTTCTGATATTTTTGTTGAAGATTATTCTGCAGCGGTTGATTATTTAGGAGTGCAACCATTTATTAACCGTGAACGTATCGGAGCAATTGGAATCTGCGGATTGGGTTCTCATGTTTTAACTGCTGCAGCTGTTGACGTTCGCATTAAGGCGGTTGCTACAAGTGTAATGTATGATATGTCTGACTCAATGTGGAAGGGACTTAATAATAGTAAAACTGAAGAACAACGAAAATTAGAAAAAGATTACTTAGCTAAAATGCGTTGGCAAGAAGCAGAAAATGGCTATGTTCCTGGTCCTCATGAGTTAGACTTTGATCAAAATAATAAGTCAATTTATTGGAAAAAGATGTTTGGTGATACTCTTCCAAAAGATGCGGATCCAGTAACAACTGAATTCTTTAATTATTATGTTAAACGCGCTTTTCATCCTCGTTCTATTAATTCAAATGGTGCCTGGGATGCAACAACACCAATGGGTTACTACAATTTTCCACTTCAACAAAAAATTGAAACTATTGATGCACCAAAATTAATTGTAACTGGTGAAAAAGCACATTCTCGTTATATGGCGGAAGAAGCATATAACCGTCTTAAAGATCCAAAGGAATTAGTAATAGTGCCAAATGCTACTCACGTTGACTTATATGATCAAGTTAATAAGATTCCTTTTGATGCCTTTGATAATTTCTTCAGAACCAATTTGAAATAATATAAAAAAGGTGCAAGTCTTCTAAACTTGCACCTTCTTTATTTATTAATGTTCTGAAGCTCCAGTTGAGGTATCTGGCTTTTCTTCTTTAATTTCATCACCTTTTTGGGAAGCACCAGTATTTGCATCGGGATCAGAATTACGACGGTAAGTTGCACCCGTTGTTGCATCATCATCAACCACTAACTTTTGACCGGTAGTTTCGCAGAAGTACTTTACCAGTGGATACAAATCTTGAACCCATTCATAAATTCCAGCATAGTTACCTTCGTCATCCTCTACTCTCTTGTAGTAATGAAGGACTAACTTCTTTAAATTACCATTTGGCACAGGCATGTAAACATCGTCATGTCCGGCTTCTTTAGTACGAAGTGCGTGAACAACCTTTTTAGCATTAGGAATAACTTCGCGAACATCAGGGTGAATAGCTTTCATGGTATCCCCAACTTGTTCAGGTACACGCTTTGCCTTCATCTTATAATTTGGATCCTTTGGACGGTTGTACCATAAGAATTGGTTGTTATCGTCAACGAAAGTCATTTCACCAATCGTATTTCTAAGCATCCAGTTAATTTGATTTACTGTTAACAAACCTGAATCAAGCTTAACGTAGTCATTACCCTCAGCAGCATGAACCTTTTCTGCTGCTTTATCTAACCATTTAGGATCATTCTTATCAATGCCATCAATAGTAGTTTCAGCAACTGACTCACCTTTTGCTTCAAAATCTTCTTTTAAGTATTCATCAGAATTCATATTTTTAAGCCATTGTGGTTCTGCCATAATTGTTACCTCTTTTTTAATTAAGTGTTTAAATACTTATAATCAAAAAATAGCATAATAAGTATCCGCTTTCAATGCTGAATAATTAGCATTTTACTCAATTAGCAAAAATTTAAAATTAACGTTATTGTTATTAATAGATTTAAAAAGATGATAATAAATGACTTCTGTTTACCTAGTCTAAAAAAGTATCTTTATTTTTCATTACACTGGTTAACAATAAAAAATTTACTAGTTTTTTAATTATCTTTCATATATTTAATGAACAAACTCAAACAAAATAGAAAGCTACAATCGCAGAAGTAATTGAAGTTCCAACTGCACCTGCAAATTGCTGGACAGTACATAAAATTGCATTACCCTGAGTGACAGAAGTTTTACTTTAAACTATCTAAATTTTCTTCTTATAATCAGATATCCGATAATGACGGGAATCTCACAGACTAACCAAATTAATGAAATAATTCCTACTAAGTTTCCTCCTAGCATTAGCTATTAAAAATAAACTTTAAGTTAGCGATTCAATGAGAGCCTTTGTATATTCCGATTCTTGAGTCGTTAAAACATATTTATATTTTCTAGCTTTATTATCAATATATCTTCTTTTATATTTATGCTTATATTTATATTTAATATTATTTGAATAAGTATAGCACTAATAATAATCATAAAATGTGACAGTTCCCTTTATAACGTCATTCATAGTGGTCCTGTACATTTTAATTTCTCCAAATTTAATAGCATCCTTAATAGTTAAATTTCCTAAGAAAACCTTATTCCAAGAATTAATATCACCACTGAAGTTTGCCTCTTCATCAGTTTTTTCGACAGTAACTATATCTGCCGACTGTTGCACTTTCCACTTACCAATATTCCAAGGACATAGATTATCTGAGGTAATTTCAATGACAATTGGACTATTGTTTTCTAACTTAATACAAGTAAGCACTTCATCAAGATTAATAATTCTACTCATCATTATCGGTTTAATGTAGATGTCGATCTTTTCTTCTTCCTTGCATAACTGTTCCATATGGCTTGCGATGGGCATAGTTAGTGTAATTTTCTTATTTTTTTGCTTTAACCAATTGAATAATCCCTCAACTCCTTCTGCATCGTTAGAAAACAATTCCGAAATTACTATTTGATCGGATTTTTCTTCATAAAACATATATGCCAAAGGCAAACCGATCCGCCCAATATAAACTGCTAATTTATATGTAGGATATTGATCAGCTAACTTATTCCACCACCAATATGAACGATTCATAGTATTACGTTCATTACTGGTGTGCATGGGCACTTCATAAAGCTGCACAGCACCATTTTGAATTTCGAGATCATGCCAATCCCCCACGAGTATTTTTCCTCTCATAGGAACTGTAAGATCATTTATATTACTAGAATCAAATTGATAAATTTTTTGATAGATTGTATTTTCGAATCCAAATTGCTTAAAGAATTCTTCAGAATGAGTTGCAATATTAGCAAAGGCAATATCTTTAACATGTAAATCTTCAATTATCTCCTTCAATAATCTAGTTGTATTTTTCTCTCCAGTTGATTCATCATTATTTGCAATGTAACCAATTCCAGCTACATTTACTCTCTTACGAAATAATTGATAATTAAAAATATTCAACATAATATAGCTGCTTAATTTGCCATCTGAAATAATTCCATAATCTTCACTATTTTTATATCTATTTTCAAAATCTACATTTGCTTCTTTTTGAAATAATATCTTCTTGATTCGCTTTAAGTTATTATCATTTTTTGTTAATTTCATACTTTAATTTTATCACTTTCAATCCAATGTGTATGCGTTTTATTTCGATATGAATTTTAAAATTACTACATGTATATTAATTAATATAGTACATATTATTTATAATATTTTAAATCATAAATATTTAGCATATTAATAACTATATGTGTTATGAATTTTACTGATGTACTGACATTTTTTCTATATTTTATCATACATATATTTATACTTATGAGTAGAATTATAGTTTTAATTATCTATAATACATAGGCTTGACTATATATTTGTCTATCTATTTGTGCTATTATCTAAATATCAAGAATTTTTAGAGGAGATCAAATTATGAAAATAATTTCTTTTGCGGCCATTAAAGGTGGTGTTGGTAAGACCACTCTTGCTTATAATTTTGGTGAATGGTTAGCTAAACAAAATAATAAAGTTTTATTTATTGATTTGGATCACCAATGTAACTTAAGTCAAACCTATGAAGTATATGGTGATGAAAAAATAGGAACAGTTGCTAATATTTTCCTTCAAAAAGACAATGTAACTATTAATCATGTAAAAGAAAATATCGATTTAATTGCTGGAAACATGCATTTGGATGATATTGAAACTAATATCGAAAACATGACTAATAAAAATATGCGTTTATACATGTGGTTAAACAATAATTTTGATAGTTTAGGCATTAATCAATACGATTATATTATTATTGATTGTCATCCTGATTTCTCTACTGCTACCAAGAACGCAATTATCGTCAGTCATGACATCATTAGCCCTATTACTCCAAGTAAACACGGTTTTGATGCAAAATACAATCTACAAGATCGTATTGATGACCTGCGTAAAGAAGCAATTGAATTTAGTACTGGTGAATCATACGTTACTGCAAAGCTGTACTTTATAGCAAATATGATTAAGAGAAATACTTCATCTTCAAATGAAATGCTAGAATCAATCAAAGATGATAAGAGCGTAATCGCAGTTATTCCAGAGAAAGAATTATTTAATCGTTCAAATTTGGATGAAGTTTCTGTAGTTGAAATGGAAAACGACACTAGAACTTATAATAGAAATTACAATTTCTTCCAAGAATTTGAAAAAACATTTAAAAATATTCAAGAGAGTTTATAAAAATCTAAAAGGTCACAACTTTATTGTGGGCCTTTTTATTTTATAATCCCTTTGATATCGGCTTTTTTCAAACATTTATAATTATATTTATACATATGTTTGTATTTTGAATTATAATTGTATGTAAAATAATAGCTATACTATTTTATAGATTTATCAATACATGTAAAAATATATCTTTTAATATTAGTATTATTCAGCTTTTATCTAGAATAAAACATATGGTTACATATATTTATGTTTGTGTGTATAATGTTTATATATCTTATTATTTATGGAGGCTAATTATAATGGCTTTTGATGGTCCAAAAAAGAATGCTTTTGAAAAAGGCAAAGAAACACATGAAAAAATGACTGAGGCTTTAAACAATAAACCAGTTGTTGACGTAGTAACACCTCAACCAACTATTTCTTCAATGCCGACTAGAACCCCTATTCAAAAAGAAAAGGTAAAGCCTTTTACATTTACCCTAAAGCCAAGTAATAGAAAGGCTTTAAATAAAATTGCTAAAAGACATGGTTTCTCATCAACTAGTGCTTTTCTTGATGAGTGGATTGAAGCAAATAAAGATAATTAATCAAAAATAAATTTTTGAAATTAAGTCAAACATATTAGTGTTTGGCTTTTTTTAGTTTAAGTATGTTTGTTAGTCGCCATGGGATTTAATTGCAACTCATTAAGAAAGTTCTTATCAGAAATCTTTATACGGATTTTGATAAAAATATTTATTTCTTTGATTCGCAAATTGTTGAATTGTGGTTCTGAAAGGTCTAGATTATCGCAGCGGCAAATTTGAATTATATTTAAATCCATTTATATAAAACCCTTTATAAACCCTTTAATTCCATTTAGCTTTTTGATGAAGCTTAGAGCAAGGTGGATTCTAGCGTTTGATAAACGACGTCTTGTGGAGAACTTTAATGGGTAAAGCATCTTATAAACCCACTTGTAGCAACGTTTTGCACAGTTTATTAGGAAAATTATTAAGAGTGACGTTTGATGGAGGCTAAAAAATGAAAAAATTACTTATAAAGCCTATAGTAGTAGGACATGAGGGGATTTTTGATAAGAGTGACGGTCTGTGGAATTATTAAACGACTTCATGTGGAGATAAGGGTGACGTATTATGGATTCGAAAAGGTGCTCAAAATTTTAAGAGTGACGGAGCGTGGAGAATACTTATCCACAGGGCTTTGCGCATCCTTTTTATACTTAAGGTGACGTCATATGGAGTAGAAATTAATAATGACTTCTTTTAATAAGAGTGACGCATCATGGATACTAAATATTGGAACTCATCGTTTAAAAAAGCTTGATCTATTGGGCTTTTTAAGAACTAACACACAATATGTCGTATATGATGTAGCTCGATAAATTACTTTAATAAGGGTGACGGAATATGGAAAAAACATGTTAAATTACTCATCTTTTGACTCTGTGAATATTGATAAACATCAAATTTTCAAAAGAACCTCCATGAGACGTCACTTTTATTGAAAAGGCTCGAATTTTAATAAGAGTGACGTCATATGGAGAAAAAATATAAATAATATATGTTTTTTAACGTAAAACTACTATATATTGATAATTTTTTTAAAATTATGATCTTTTTCATTAGAAAAGCACTAGATATAGTAGCTAAGTCAATAAAATTTAATAAGGGTGTCACGATATGGAGTTTTATTAAAAACGACGGCATATGGAGCTAATAAGGGTGACATCTTGTGGAGAAAGTGCTCAATTTATTATAAAGACGACGTTGTATGGAGTGAAAATTTAATAAGAGTGACGCAATATGGAGCAAATTTTAATAAGGGTGACGTCATATGGGGCCAATTAAGTGAAAAGTATTGTTATTCCATTGCAATTGCTTTATATTATCTTTAATTTGTTAGAAACGACGTAACTCGGAGTCTAGTCGTTATATGAGGTGACACTTGATGGCTATAAGAAAAAGACCTGTTCAAAAAATTATAAAAATTGATAATAGATTTAACGATGATCCTCTATTTGAGCCTATCGACAGCCTACCTGAAATTAATAGTAATATCTTTTGGTTAATTGCTGCACAAGTAAAGGATCAAGGTAGTAATACTATTACTTTATCCCCAGACCAAATTAAGCGTGAGGTTGGGTACAACAGTCACATTTCAAATAAGCAAATTGCGAAAAACGTTGATGATACTTTCTCTAGGCTACTTACGATTCAACTTTCTACTGAGGAAAAAGATGAAAAAACTGGTCATACCAATAAAATTAGAGAGAATATTTTCAAGCGTTCAGTTGTGGATACAGATACTTTGGAAACAAGTGTTGAAGTAAGCGATAGCTTTTTGTATTTGTTTAACCACTTGGAACATTGGACTCGTTTTTCTATTACTCAATATGTGCGACTTCACTCAAACTATTCAAGAAAATTATTTAGATTACTTAAGCAGTGGCGTACGGTGGGGCGTAAAGAGTACCCAATTGATGAATTTAGAAAACGACTTCAAATTCCTAAATCATACCGTCCTACTGATATTGACCGAAGAGTGTTAACACTTTGCATGGAAGAATTATGTGCAAATTTCCAAAACTTTAAGATCACTAAAAACTATCGTAAGGGCGTACGTGGCAGAAAGCTCGATTCATACATCTTTACATGGGTTCCAGAGAAAAATAATCAGCAAGATGTTTATTATGACAGCAGTATTGAAGATACTAACTCTGTTTATTACATCAAATCGAATCCATATATGACGGATGAGCAGAAATTCCGCGCCTTAGACCGTTTTTATGGCTTTACCTTGGGTACTACCGCTAAGGAGTACAAAGAGGGAGATATCCACTCTTATTTCTTACCAAACAAGCTTCATAAGCGTCAAAGACGTACTGCTTTCCATAGATCTGATCTAAAGTCCTTAACTCAATATAAACACGCTCAGTTTGCTCAATTGCTTTCGGTATATCAAGAGGTCAATAAGAAAGGCTTCTTAACGCCAGAAGACAAGGAAGATATGCAATTACTCAAGATGGGCTATGAAAAGTCTGAGAAGGACAGAGAACGCGACCAGAAGGCCGAAAAAGAGCGTCTAAAGAATCTTGAAAATAATGCTAAGGATCTTCAAGCAAGACGTGATAGGGGCAATTATTCAATTGATTTTTCACATGCTGGACAAGATTTAGGTGATAGTTTATCACTGTTTGAATTAGAAGATTATCAAAAATAGATAAAGGCTATAGGTGCTTAAAGAGTTGACCTATAGCCTTTTTTTAATGCTTAAAATATAATCTTTGGTATATAGATAATTATAAATTATATCATCTAAATATTTATATTATTATTAATATATTTATAGCAATAAATATAAAAGAAAATAGTATTGTAAATAAAATTTGATTTCTAGTTATTAGCGACTCCAAATGGAGTCGCTTTTTATATTGTAGAAATAAGAACGACGTTATTTGGAAATATAAATATTAAGATATGAAAGCATTATAGATGTAAATGTTAATACACATATATCGTGACATCACCATATAATATTAAAGCTAAAAATAATTATATTTGTCTTAATAATTGTATATCTGTGGATAAGGTTAAAGATAATTATAATAGTAATAATAAGTACAATTATAAAGATAAAAAAATCACGTCGTTTATAATAAATTTAAAACGATGTGAATTTAAGTAATTATTGATATTACTTGTTTACAAGTAGTTAAAAGTATAGCCTTATTTATATTTATAATAATTAATATAAAGTACTCTATTTACATAAAAAATCCACCTCATTTGAGGCAGATTTTTTGAATACTTAGATAACACAAATTATAGTTTTGATTCTTTAAACGTCTTGTAATTATAATATTTATATAATTCCACCCTTAATTTCGGCATTCTAAAATACTAAGTCGAAATTAAGGGTAATATTAAAATATAAAAGACAAAGAAAACTGGACAAAAAAATAAAAATTCCGCTTATTTTGCAGAACTTTTATTTTGTCTACGTCCTCCTGTTCTCCCTGAAAAGTTTTCTGAAGGGAAAATAAAGGAAAGAATAGGGATAGTTACATAAAGAATCATTGCTAATTTTGGAGCGAATAATGATAGAACGATTAGCGCTACATTCAATATTAAAATGGATAACATTCTGCGTATTGAGGCACGTGTTCTAAAAGTATTAATGATTTTATAGTCCTTCATCGTTGGCAGTGCTCCAACATATTGGACGAGGATTCTAAGTATTTTCGCGATAAAGAAGACAATTCCAAAACAAGTTATGGCAAAACTAGAAGTATCTTCCATAATCCATTTAGTCATAATTGGGAGCAGAGATAAGTCGGCAAGTAAGAAAAAATCTGCAATGGCAGTTGTTTTCCTTGGTTTCAGAATAAAATATGAAAAATCAAGGTGGAGATCATACCAAAAGTCCGCAATTATAAAAAATGAAATTAAGAAAACTAAAATGTCTCCAAAAAATTTCACGTAATTAGTCGAGTGAAGGGGAGGCTGAATTTCTAATACAATAATGGTAATAATGATAGCAATTACCCCATCATTAAAAGCTTGTAAATGTTCGCGTAATTTCTCTGGTTCTTTAGCCAATGAATGATGGAATTTTTCTCTGTTTTGATTTAAAATGCTTTTTTCTTGATCAGAAAGCTTATCAAAGTCATAGTTGCGTTTACGATGCATTTTTCTTCTCCTTAAATAGATATTTGTAATTATATATATGCACTTGTCTCAAGCATAAAATAGTTCTGAAATTCATTATATAAAAGTTATCTTTAAGAAGTAAATAAGGGATATGGAGGGAAGCTTAATGAAATTTGTCTGAATGAGATGGTTTTGTATAATAGAAAGCAATAAGTTTATAGGAGGTTATTACTTTATGAAAAAATCACGTCCTGTAGTAAATATCTCTTTGAAGACTTTAATGTCTTTCATAGGAATTACAATCCTTTCGATGGGAGCTACCTTCCTACGTGGAGGCGGCGTCGGAATGGATCCTTTTACTGCTTTAAACATGGGAATTTCTAATCATTTACATATTGGACTAGGAATTTTTCAACTTGCATTTAACTTCGTTATTTTTCTTTTTATTTTGTGGTTAGACCGCAAGAAGATTGGAATTGGAACTTTTTTAAACATGGTTTTGGTTGGATTTGAAATTCAAGGCTTCGATATTCTTTATAAACAATGGTTTGGCAGCCGTAGCGGATTCTTTGTTATTGCGGCTGACTTAATTATTGGTCTACTACTCTTTACTTTAGGTGCCTCACTTTATATGGGACCAAATCTTGGTGTTGCACCTTATGATGCGATCGCACCAATTATTACTTCGAAAACTAATTTACCTTATCGATGGGTGCGCGTAGCTCAAGATGTATTGTTTATGGTTTGTGGGTGGCTCGTTGGTGGTCCAGTAGGAATTGCCACAATTATTGTTGCCTTCTTCACGGGTCCATTAATTTCTTGGTGGGATAGTCATGTATCTAAACCATTAGTTTCTACCATTGATGAGGCCACTAGTCCTGAACGTCGTCTTAACGTGGTTACAAGTTTACTGAAACACTTAGGTACACGAACTTTGAATACCATTAGAAATACTTATGATGCAACTGAACAAATTCAAAGGAATGCAGTAACATATTCAACGAGTGATTTAAAAACTCAGTTAAAAATTGTTCGTCGTAACATGACAAATTCTAAACAAATGTATGATTCATTTGTTGAACAAGAAAAACTCATTGAAGCAGAAATCAACAAGCGGGTTGAAAATGCTAAGTCCAAAAATGAATAATAAAATAGCAGTCCATGACTGCTATTTTTATTTTTATCAAATCAAAATATTTATACAAATGGATTGTTCATAATATTATTTTTGAGATAATGCTCTTTTTGTTTAAATAAAATTGCCACTTTAATTTTTTAAAAAAAGTGTTATAAATATTCTGTTCTAGGGATGTCCATATAAGCATTCCCAAAGGTTAACAAAATTTTATTTATATGAGAGGAGATTAGGCAATGGCCAACTTTTTAACATCCGTATCAAGCGTGGTTGAAATTGTTTTGATCATCGCTTTAGGATATATCTTGCGTAAGCAGGGATGGTTTGCGGATACATTTGCTGGAAATATTTCAAAACTTATTACCCAAATCGCCCTTCCTGCTTCTATTTTTATGTCAGTTCAAAACTTTCTGACTAGGGATAAATTATTAGAATTATTCTCTAATTTATTAATTCCTTTTATTGCAGTAGTAATTTCATATATTATTGCATTTATTTTAGTAAAGGTACTTAAAGTACCGGTAGGACGTCGAGGAGTATTTATTAACACATTTGCTAACGCCAATACTATTTTTATTGGAATGCCATTAAACATTGCTTTATTTGGTAACAAAGCAACTCCATACTTCTTGATTTACTACATCATCAATACTGTTTCTACTTGGGCATTTGGTGTCTTCTTAATTAAGAATGATGATCCAACTTTAGTTGCTCAAGAAAAGAAGGGTAATAAGATTAACTGGCGTAAAGTTTTACCAATGCCATTAGTTGGTTTTATTGTAGCCGTAATTTGGTTAATGACTGGTATTCAAGTACCAAAATTTGCTGGTGATACACTTAACTATGTTGGTCAATTAGTTACTCCATTATCATTAGTATATATTGGTATTGTTTTGGCTAATGCAGGTCTTAAGAGTATCCACTTTGATAAAGATACTATTTTTGCATTGCTTGGACGTTTGATTTTTGCACCAGCAATCATGATTCTATTAGTAATGTTCTGTGCACCACAAATGCACTTAACTATGCCTAATTTAATGGCTAATACTTTCATCGTTCAATCAGCTACTCCAGCACTTGCCGTATTACCAATCTTGGCTGGTGAAGCCCATGGTGATGTTGATTACGCAACTAACGTAGTTGTTTTAAGTACATTATTATTCATCATTGTTGTTCCAGTATTAATGATGATTGTTGGTTAAATTTAGAATATAAAAATAAGACTTCATTCGAAGTCTTATTTTTTTTGCGTTAAGATGTTCCAAAGTAGCTCTTCTTTTTCAGTAAGGATATAGTTTTTTCTTGTGGCCGCCGCAAAAATAAATTCAGGCTGATCTTTATCTAAAAGTGGAATTGATACAACATTATCTTTTTCATTCAGGGATAATGTGGTAACAAAAGAAACACCTAAATTTTGGCCGACTAATGACTTGATGACGGCTACATCAGGACTACGGTAGATAGTATTCAGCGTAATATGATTTTTATGAGCCATTTTTTCTAAAGATTGAGTATGAATATAATCTTGAGTCATCCCGATAAAATTTTCTTTAGCTAAGTCTTTAAAATAGATGCCATCCTTTTTAGCAAAGGTATGATCTTTTGAAACAATTACTTCCATTGGATAACGATCAATAATATGAAGTTTAATTATTGGTTCAATATCTAATGAAGCAAGACCTAGCAAAGTAAGATTGATTTCACCCTCAACAAGCATTTTACGCAGATCATGAGAACCACGTTCGACAACATTTAGTCGTGGCAAAATTCCTTTTGAAAAAAGTGTTGGAGCAATTTTTGGTAAATAATTACGTCCGATAATTGGTGGAAGTCCAAATAAAATATCTGCACTGGGGTGAGCCTTAACTTCTGCTTCGGCAACTGAAACTTCATTTAATATTGTTTGTGCATGTTCATCAAACTGTTGTCCCAAACCTGTAATGATTATACTTTTATGCGATTGATCACGGATAATAAATTGTCCACCAAATTTCTTCTCTAAGCGTTTAACGGCAGCGGAGATTGTTGGTTGACTAACATCAAATTTTTCAGCAGTTTTGGTATAACTTTTTAAATTAACTAATGCGTGGAAGTATCTCAAATCTTGGATGTTCATGTTTAACCTCTTCATATAAACAAAAGTTTAGGATAATGTGCTCTTTGACTATAAATTTTTGGCCAAGATATACTAACCTATGATACAAGAAAAAATTTAGAATTACCAAGGTTAGGGAGGCAATATAATGAGTAATGCATGGTCAATTTTAAATAATCCTTTCAAAAATAAGGGAACCGCATTTACTAATGAAGAAAGAAAGAGACTTGGCTTAGTAGGTACTTTACCAATCCAAGTTGAAACTATTGAACAACAAGCTAAGCGTGTTTATGACGAATATAAGAATCGTCCTGAAGGCTTACAACAACGTCAATACTTAATGGAAGTTTTTGACACTAACCGTACTTTGTTCTACCGCGTGATGCAAGATCACATTGAAGAGTTAATGCCAATTATCTACGATCCAATTATTGCACCAGCAATTGAAAAATATAGTGAAATCTTCCAAAGACCTCAAGAAGCTGCCTTTTTATCAATTGATAATGAAGATGATATTAAGGAAAGTTTGAAGAATGCTGCAGCTGGTCGTAACGTTAAGTTAATCGTTGTTACTGATGCAGAAGGTATTTTAGGTATTGGTGACTGGGGCACTAATGGTGTAAACATTGCTGTTGGTAAATTAATGGTTTATACCGCAGCAGCTGGAATTGATCCTAGTGAAGTATTACCAGTTTCATTAGATGTTGGTACTAACAACGAAACTTTATTAAATGATCCATTATACTTAGGCTTGAGAAAGAAACGTGTATATGGTGACAAGTACTACCACTTCGTAGATTCATTTGTTGCAGCAGCACGTGAAGTCTTCCCAGATGTTTACTTACACTTTGAAGACTTTGGTCGTGATAACGCTACTAAGATCTTAAAGCAATACCAAGACAAGATTCCTGTCTTTAACGATGATGTACAAGGTACTGGTATTGTATGTTTATCTGGTGTCTTAGGCGCATTAAACATTTCTAAGCAAAAATTTACTGATCAAGTCTTCTTAACTTACGGTGCTGGTACTGCAGGTATGGGTATTGCTAATATGATGTACCGTGAAATGCGTATGGAAGGCCTAAGTGAAGAAGAAGCCAAGAAGCACTTCTACTTAGTAGATAAGCAAGGTCTTTTATTCGAAGATACTCCAGGCTTAACTCCTGAACAAAAGCCATTTGTACGTAAGAGAAGTGAATTTGCTAATGCTGATGAATTAACTAACTTAGAAGCCGTAGTTAAGGCAGTTCATCCAAGTGTAATGATTGGTACTTCAACTAATCCAGGTGCCTTTACTGAAGGCGTAGTAAAAGCTATGGCTGCTGGTACTGAACGTCCAATTATTTTCCCAATTTCAAACCCAACTAAGTTAATTGAAGCTCACCCAGAAGACATTATTAAATGGACTGAAGGACGTGCATTAGTTGCTACTGGTATTCCATCAGCTCCAGTTGAATACAATGGTGTAACTTACCACATTGGTCAAGCAAACAATGCTTTGATTTATCCAGGTTTAGGTTTAGGTGTCTTAGCAAGTAAGACTAAACTTGTTAATGATGAAATTTTATCAGCAGCTGCTCACTCACTTGGTGGTATTGTTGATACTTCTCAACCAGGTGCTGCAGTACTTCCTCCAATTTCAATGCTTCAATCATTTACTAAGACTGAAGCTCGTGCAGTAGTACAATCTGCTATTGATCAAGGCTTAGCCGGGGATGGTATTACTGATCCTGTTAAAGTTACTGAAGAAATGCAATGGACTGCAGAATATACTAATGAAGATTAGTTTTAATAATTTAATATTTTAAAAGATAGTGGTTTTATAGATAGGAAAAGCTAGTGCATTAATATGCATTAGCTTTTTTATTAGTTTAAATATCGCAAATTTGTGAATACATACCTAAATAAATAACAAATTATTCACTCGAATTTTAAATAATTTTTGGAAGAAATCGACTATAAATCAGCATGATCACATACCTAAATAAATAACAAATTTCCTATTCAAATCATAAATAAATTGCTTTAAGAATTGGCTATATAAGCGATAAAACTATAATTATGGCGCAAGAATAATATAACCATGTATAGACTAAAGATTTTGAAAAATAAAAGTATAAAAATAAATTCAAAAAGTATAGAATAACACTTGTTTTTATAAAAAATCCTGCTATCATAAGTAAAGCTTAATAAATAAATAAGCTTTAATAAAGAAAAATAAGAAACAACAAGTTGCTTAAGGAGGATAAAGAATAGATGTTATCTAAGAATAATTATCAAGAACGTCTTCGTAAGATGGAACGTAAACAAGAACGTTTCTCAATCAGAAAGTTTAGCGTAGGTGCTGCTTCTGTTCTTATCGGAGTATTGTTCTTTATGAATGAGGGACCAACCAATCATGTAGTTCGTGCTTCTGAATTAACTGGTCACAATGTTAATGTTGCAAGTGATAAAGGAACTGATTCAACTGGATCTGAGACTCCAGATCCCCAATCTGCAGAAAAAACATTACAAGTTGCTTCTGATGCTCCTACTTCATCTGAAGAAACATTACAAATTGCTTCTGCTTCTACTTCTCAAGAAAATCAAGAAGCAAAGTCAGCTGCTGGAGAAAATAAAAAAACAACATCTGAAGCTCCAAAATCAGATGCAGTTAAATCTGATGCACCTAAGTCAGAAGCTAAGTCTGATGCTACAAAAGCAGATGAAAAGACTGATAATAAAGATGCAAAATCCACAGAAACAACTACTTTAAAGCTTAATACTAAGGATTTAGCAAAAGGTAATGGTTCATTAGATGCTTTAATTAAAGAAAGTAAAGTTGCTACTCCAGCAACTACTGATGAACATACTGCTACTGTAGACAACTTTGCTGACTTATCAAAGGCTATTGCAAACAAGGATATTAATACCATTAACCTTACTGGTGATATTGATTTAACCAACATGACTGAAGAACAAAGTCAAGTTGATGGTGGATTAGTATCAGGTGGTACTGGTTTAACTGGTGATAACTGGTTACAACCTTACGAATTAGCTGCTAATAAGACTTCAAATAGTCCATTTACTAGCATTGCTCGTGCTTTAACTGTTAATGGTAATGGCCACACAGTTAATATGGGTAACTGGTTCATTTCATTGTGGAACCAAAACCAAGATAATACTAATGGTTGGAAATTAACTTTCAATGATGTAAAGGTTAAGAACAACTCAACCAGTACACGTTACACACCAATTTACTTTGGAAACATGAACAGTGCTAATCTCAAAAAGGTTACTCTTACTTTCAATAATTTCCAAGCTGATTTAAATACACCATTAACTAATGATGAAGATGGTGTGGATGTTATCTTCAAGGGTAAAGATGTAATTAATGTTTCACCTTTAGCAGATAATGCTACTGGTTCAATTGAATCAGGTGCTGATAGAAACATTATTTTTGCACGTAACGTCCTTATTGATGACAATGCTGATGTAAGTATTACGGCATCAATGACTGGATCATTTGGTCTTGGTGGCCTTACTTCTGGTGTTCAAGATGAAGAACACAATGTAATTAAGCTTAGTCCTGATACTAGTGATAGTAGTGATCCAGCAGGTAGTATGGCTGTTGGTAAGAATGCTAAGTTAACTATTAATACTAATGGTATTGATGGTAAAGGAAGTACTACAAGTTTACGTGGTATTGCTTCACGTAATGCTAATGGTACCTTGACATTAAATGAAGGTGCTACTGTTAACATGACCTTAGGTAAAGGTCACTCATCTGCTGTTCTTTTATCTAACTTAGACTTAAAGAAGGGTTCAACTCTTAATATTGACACCATGCAAGACAATAATGGTTTTAGTCAAAGAATGTCTGGTAACATGGGTTCAAATGGTTGGATTTATGCTCCTATTGCTTTAGGTGCCATCAGTTTCTCACAAACTGGTAATGCACGTTTAACAGTTGCTGACGGTGCTACCTTAAAGATGACCCGTGGTAATGTTAAGACTTCTACTGCCATGATTCAAATTGGGGGAAGTACAGTATTTGGTGGTCAATCTTACGACTTAGAATTTGCAGATGGCTCAATCATTGATATTCAAGATGCTTCTGACAATGAAGGTATGACTGCTGGTATAGGTAATATTGGTGTTACTACTGGTAAGAAAAATGCTTATAGTCCATTAATTTACATTATGAAGACCTCAAAGGTTGGAACTATTGGTCAAGTTAAGTACTTAAACCTCCAAAGAACTAACCCTAATGGTTACTCAGTTGGTAATTTAATTAATGCTGAATCAGGTCTTCACATGGACGCTGGTAAGTTTGGTGGCGTTGATATCAAGCAATGGGATAAGGGTAATAACAATGCTGACCCAAACAAGACTTGGCAAGTTGAAAACTTTAGTGAAGAATCTAGCGGTAAGATTAACGCTGCTGGTATGGCACCAGTTGATAACAACAAATTAAACGATTTCCTTTCAAGTGTTAACTTAACCAAGGGTACTCAACAACGTTTAGTAATGACTTCAATGGATCTTGAAGCATACAACTACGATGCTCGTTACAAGGATTCAACTGCTAAAGTTGGCGAAACTGTTAACATTGATGCACCAACTTTCTACCAAGTAGGTGAAGATGGAACTCTTACTCCAGCAAATCCAAATCCTGATTTACTTGATAACACTATGTCAGGTCACCCATACCAATTAGGTTGGGCACAAACTGGTAATGTAACAATTCCTCAAGGTGCAACTATTGATCCAGCAACTGGTAAGATTACTTTTGCTGCTAACCAAGGTCAAGTTGGTACTGTTGTATACATTCCTGTAACTGTAACTTACAAGGATGACTCAATCGATCAAGTTATTGCTCCTGTTTATGTTTTAGGTAACGATACTACACCTGTATGGCAAAAGGATGAAAATGGTAATACCACTGGTGCTGTTGCAATTCAATATGCTGCAGGTAACTTACCAGAAACTACTGATAAGTCAGCACAAGTAGAAAATATTGCTGATAACTACAAGTTAACTTACTACGCTATCCCAACTAAGGATAATCCAGAAGTTACTCCAGTAGATATTACTAACTACGGTAAAGTTTCATGGGCTAAGGCACCATCAACTGTGGTAGATACTCCAAGTAACAATGAAACTATTACAGCTCCAGTATCTATTAGCTTTGCTCCAGATTCAGTTGTAGTTAAGAATGGTTATGTTAAGGGTGGTACTCAAACTGCTGACTTAAACTTAGACTTAACCGGTGCTGCTGCTAAGAATACTGATCTTGGCTTCTCAAAGAAGAGTATCGATAACGGTTTAACTCAAACTCAATTCAAGCGTTTAGTTGATACTACTGCTTTAGATAATGCTGGAATTAGTTACACTTTAAGTTGGGCACAAACTCCAACTACTAAGGCACAAAATTCTGGTGTTGTTCGTGTAACTTACCCATCAGTAATGCAAGCAGATGGTACTACTCCAGCTTACTTAGATATTCCAGTTCAATACAAAGTTAATGATCCAGCAAAAACTGCTGATGATGTTGATGTAACTTACCCAACTACTGCAACTTCAGCTAAAGAAGCTGCAACTATTACTCCAGTAATTACTGATAACGATGGTAAGACTATTGAAGTTCCAGCTGGAACTAAGTTTGCTATTGATGGTAATGCTCCAGCAGGTGCAACTATTGATCCAGCAACTGGTGTTGTTACTATTCCAGCAACTAATACTACTGGTGTAACCACTGTTCCTGTAACAGTAACTTACCCAGATGGTTCAGCTACTCAAACTACTGTTAAGAGCGTAGCCGTTGCAACTAATGATGATGTGAAGAACCCAACTTCTCCATATGACATGGTCAAGGATCCAGCTAACTTACCAGCCGGTACTAAGGTAACTTGGGCAGATGATAATACTCCTGTAGCAGGTGACAATGTACCAGCTAAGGTTATTGTTACTGTTCCAGGTGCTGAACCAATCGAAGTAACTGGTACAGCTCATTACGACGACAGTGCTATTTACACTCCACAAGTTAAAAACCCTGTTCAAGCTACTCCAGAATCATTACCAGATGCAGCAGCTCAAATTATGAACATGGACAAGTTACCAGAAGGTACTACTGCAGCATGGCAAGATGGACAACAAGTCCCAGTTACTGCAGATCAAACTATTCCAGGTGTGATTGTCGTAACTTACCCAGATGGTTCAACTGATAAAGTTTCTACTACTATTACTACTACTGGACTTACTGATGCAGATCAATACACTCCAGAAGCTGCAACTGATTTAACTACTACTGTAGGTAATGTACCAGAAGCAGTTAAAGCAATTTCTAATGCTGATCAAATGCCAGAAGGTACTACTTATGCATGGACTACTGAACCAGATGTAAGTAAAGCAGGTCAAACTACTGGAGAAGTAACAGTAACTTACCCAGATGGAACCACTGATAAGGTCTCAGTACCCGTAACTGTAACTGCAGAAAAAGTAGATAAGACTGCTTTGCAAGATGCTGTAGATGAAGCACCAACAGTAGAAAAGACACCAGCATACATTAATGGTACAGATGATGCTAAGAAGGCCTACGATGATGCTGTAACAGCAGGTAAGGATGTTTTAGATAACCCAGATGCAACCCAAGCTCAAGTAGATGACGCTACTAAGGCAATCAATGACGCTAAGGGTGCATTAGATGGTAAGCCAGATTCAGATACTTACACTCCAGAAGCATCAACTGATGTAAAGGTTCCAGTAGGTGGCCAAGTACCAGCTGCAGAAACTACTATTACTAATGCAGATAAAATGCCAGAAGGCACAACTTATGAATGGACTAAGACTCCAGACACAAGTAAGGTTGGTAACACCACTGGTGAAGTAACAGTAACTTACCCAGATGGAACTACTGACAAAGTAACTGTTCCAGTAACAGTAGAAGGTGCAGATAAGACCGACTTACAAAAGGCAGTTGACGACGCACCAACAGTAGAAAAGACCCCAGCATACATTAATGGTAAAGACGATGCTAAGAAGGCATACGATGATGCTGTAGCAGCAGGTAAGGATGTTTTAGATAACCCAGATGCAACCCAAGCTCAAGTAGATAACGCCACTACTGCAATCAACGACGCTAAGGGTGCATTAGATGGTAAGCCAGATTCAGATACTTACACTCCAGAAGCATCAACTGATGTAAAGGTTCCAGTAGGTGGCCAAGTACCAGACGCAGGAACTACTATTACTAATGGCAAGGATATGCCAGAAGGCACAACTTATGAATGGACTAAGACTCCAAACACAAGCAAGGTTGGCGAAACTACTGGTGAAGTAACAGTAACATACCCAGATGGAACCACTGATACAGTAACTGTTCCAGTAACAGTAGAAGGTGCAGACAAGACTGACTTACAAAAGGCAGTTGACGATGCACCAACAGTAGAAAAGACCCCAGCATACATTAATGGTAAAGACGATGCTAAGAAGGCATACGATGATGCTGTAGCAGCAGGTAAGGATGTTTTAGATAACCCAGATGCAACCCAAGCTAAAGTAGATGAAGCAACTAAGGCAATCAACGATGCCAAGAATGGTTTAGATGGTAAGATTACTGTTAACCCTTACTACCCAGCAGCATCAAGCTCAGCATCAGAAGCAAATAGTGCAGCAGATGTAGCAAAGAGTAACGCAAGTTCAGCCGCATC
>NZ_CALPCQ010000001.1 GCF_943193025.1 Lactobacillus agrestimuris | reverse complement strand
AGGAACTCCTTTTTCTAATGTTTAAAGAAATAAATTTAAGGAATCATTCATCCTTACACAAACTATTTTACAGTCTCATAGTTTTTGATATAGTATAATAATATATAAAAATTGTATTTTGTAATAAGGATGATTTAAATGATTTGGACATGGGACATTATTCGCCGCATTATTGAAGTTTTGTGGCTAATTAATATTGGTTTCGCTATTTGGACAGTTTTTCGCTCCAGACGAGATATAGCCTCAACTTGGGCATGGCTGCTTGTATTAACGGTCTTTCCTTATGTAGGTTTTATTATTTATCTATTTTTAGGAAGACAATTATCGCACGACGAAATTTTTGCAATTCAAACAGAACAACAAAAAGCTCGTGATCAATTTTTAAGCCAACAACATAAACTGCTCAAAAAGCATGATTTATTGCCATCAGAAGATCGCAAGCCACGGGCCAGGATGCTTACGGAATTGAATCTAACTAATAATGATTCAATTTTAACCTTTAACAATGACGTTGAACTTTTTATTGATGGACCAAAATTATTCGACAACATCATTGAAAATATTAATCAAGCTAAGGAAATGATCGATGTTGAATTTTACACTTTCTATGATGATGAATTAGGCAATCGCGTTTTAAAAGCCTTAGAAGGTGCTGCTAAGCGTGGAGTAAAGGTGCGGGTAATCTACGATGCTAGTGGTTCTCGCGGCACTAAACCTAGATTTTTTGATAACTTACGTAAATTAGGTGGTCAGGCTCAACCATTTATTTCTACTTCTAAAAAATACTGGTTTACCACTCCACGACTTAATTACCATTTACACCGCAAATTAGTCATCATTGATCATGAAATTGGCTACATTGGTGGTTTCAACATTGGTGATCAATACGTTGATAAATCTGAAAAATTCGGTCATTGGCGCGACACACACATGCGCGTTGTTGGCCAGGCCCCAACTATGATGGAAGTTCGCTTTGCAATGGATTGGAACACTTCTAGCCGTAAATCACACTTACCTAAGTATGAAGTAGATTGGCTAAAAGATTTCAAATTAAAGCCTGCAACTAGTGAATCACAAGTCGCCATGCAAATTGTTTCTTCAGGCCCTGACAGCCAAGATTTTGCTATCCGTCGTGGTTATGAAGGAATCATCGCCGGTGCGAGAAAATACGTTTATATTCAAACACCATACTTAATCCCAGAGCCTCCTGTTTTAGAAGCTTTGATTATTGCTGCTAAAAGTGGTGTCGATGTCAGAATTATGGTTCCCGATATGGCAGATCATGCCTTCGTATATCGCGCAACAGAATATTATGCTAAATACTTAACGGCTAACGGCGTTAAGGTCTATAAATATGATAATGGCTTTATTCATGCGAAAACTATCGTTAGTGGTTCTAATATTTCCTCAGTTGGTTCCGCCAACCAAGACTTCCGTAGTTACAGTTTGAACTTCGAAGTCAATGCTTTTAACTACAGTCCAGAATTAACGGCAAAATTAAAGGCCATTTTTGAGGAAGACCTTAAGAAGTCAACCTTGATGACTAATGAATACTTTGATAACCAATCTAAGTGGCGCAAGTTTAAGCAATATTTCTCTAGATTGCTTTCACCAATACTATAAAAAATAAAACAGATCTTCCAAGCGGAAGATCTGTTTTATTTTAGCAATAGCTCATATACATATGAGATTTCACCTTTTCGGTAAACTCCATTCAAAGTACCTACTCGTTTAAACCCCATCTTATCAATTAAATGTTGCATTGCCTTATTATCTTCATGAGTATCAACACGAATTGAATCTATATCAGGATTATTAGTCTTAATTTGATCAATTATTTCATGATAAAGTTTAGTAGCATAACCCTTACCAGTATGATTCGAATGAATTGCAACTCGATGGATCACTTTATAATTATCGGTTTCAATCAACCATTTTCCATCCATTTGATCATATACATGATCTGGGCCTTGCACAATAGCTGCAGCACCTACAGTTTCTTTATCTTGAGAAATGGCTAAGTATGCCCATCCATTTTCAATATCTTCCTTGATTTGATCTGGAGAAGGATAGTCACCCTGCCATTGGTCAACACCATGTTCAGCAAGTTGATTAGCACCGTCTTTTAAGATTGAAATAATTTGATCAAAATCCTCCATTGTGGCCTGTTTTAGTTTCATTTCAACACATCCTTCTTATTTTTAGTACGAAGAATATTGTAACAAAAAAAGCATCTACCTGTAAAAAATAAATGCTTTCTATATTAAATATAATCCAGTTCTAACGCCATAAAGATAGTAACAATTAATAGATCAGCACAGCCTCCAATACTATAATTGTTATCTTTAAAAACTTGATTTAGTTTAAGCAAAAACTGCATCCCTGCTTCACTTTTACTGCCACCAAGCTCCAAAAACTTTTTGCCTTGCTCATGTAACCATTCAACCTTTTCAATTCCACCAGCGCGTTTAATAAAGGTCGAATCAATTGTAACACTCGCTATTGCCATCAAAGTATCTAACAAACGCTGATTTATTGTTCCAGTTGACTCTTTTAAAAATGGCAAAGAATAATTTTCAATAATCGGATAACCGGATTCAGCAAGCTCCCGTACTCCACCTTGACCATATTTCAAATATTGCAATTCACCAGCAGTTTTAAAGTTTTCTTTCTTTTGCAAGTCATTTTTTACTAAACCTGCACACATTGCTCGAATCACATCATAAATTAATAGATCATGTTTATCTGAATATGTTTTAGCACAAACGAAAATTCCTAAAGAAAAAATTGCCCCTTTGTGAGTATTAACTTGATCAGTCGTTTCAAACATAACTTTTTCGGCCGACATTCCTGCCCGACGCAGTTGATTAAACATCTTCGTTAAATCATCCTCGTTAAATTCAAAACCGACTCTAGCAGCATTTATGAGGTATGTGCGCATAGTTACACTACTATCAATAAAAGTATAGATATCCATATCTTTATGCGAACCCGGATCGCTTGGATCAACTAATCCAGGTTTTGGATTCGTCACTGCTTCATATAAAAGTGCTTCAATCGCATGTGAAACTACTTGTTCAATCAATAATTAATCCTCTAATCTTGGATTTTTACGTTCCTTAACAGTGTAATAAATCCAAGCAATTATTCCAAAGGCAACTGGTCCAATCGCAGTCCAGAACGAAGTTGCATAATCACCATTAAATAAAGGCTCAATACAAGTAAAGATAATACCAATTGCAACAACTAACCAAACAACAATTGTTACTATCCAAACTTTTTTCATTCCTTCAATAAAGACAAATGGACGATCTAGATCCTTTTTCATCTTAAAGAATGGATAAGCTCCAATTAAGAATAAATATGGAGCCGATGAAGAAACGTTCATCATATCCATTAAAATCGTATAGAAGGTACCCGCAGCACTACCACCAAATGAAATAAACAAAATTATGATACTTACAATAAGAGCTTGTAGCCACATAGATCTTTCTGGCATATCATGTTTATTTAATTTAACTAATGATTTTGGTAAAAGACGTGGATCACAACCTTCAATAAATGATTTTACTGGTGAATAAACCATTAAGAAAGCCGCTGAAATACCAGATAAAACATCTGCCCAACCAGCAAAACGTGCACACCATTGACCAATTTGGACAGAAGTTGCATGTGATAAACCAAGTCCATGACCAATCTCAAGTCCCATATTGTTAATTAAAACATATTCAACATTAGCAAGGTCAACGTGTTTACCACTTAAGTCAGCACTCCAATTTGCCACCACACCACACATGAAAATATTTAATACATAGAAACTAGTCATTGTGATCATGGCAATGATTAATGCCCTAGGGAAAGTTTTTTCGGGTTTATCAACGGAGTCAATAACCCCCGCTGAAGTCTCAAGACCACCGTAAGCAAACAAAGCATAAACAATGAATGAAATAATCGCAATTGGTGATTGAAATTGCGGATTGGGTGAATGAACTAATGAATTAGCTGTTAAAGGTTCTGCTAATTGTCCTTTATTGATAATAAACACAATAACAGCAGCTAAGGTGAAACCAATTGTTACTGCTAAAGTAAAGAAACCACCGATATTACTTACAAAGGCAATTTTATCTACTCCTTTTGCAGCAAAAAATGTTACCACAACTAAGAAAACAACTTCTAATACCCCAAGTAATTCAGTTGATGATAAATTCCATAAATGCCAACTCTGGGTTGTATCATGTCCAAAAAACGCAGTTGAAACTGAAACTAGGAAAAATTGAGTTGAAGAAACTAGCCAGACAACCCAAGCCGCTAACCAAATAAATGTACCTACAAAGGCGGTCTTTTCACTAACTGATCCCTTCAGCCATGAAAAGATACCACCCCTTACTCCCTTAAAGGTTGCCCCATATTCAGCAAAAATTAAAGCTGAAGGTAAAAAGAACAGTACCGCAGTAATGATGTACCAAATAATACTTGCATATCCCATTTGGTAATATGCCGTCAATGAATTACTAAAACCAAAAATGGCAGAAAAGATCATTAGTACTAAAGTGCCTAATCTAATCTTGACCGAACTATCGGAATTTTCAGATCCCATAACTTAATTAAACTCCTTCTTTCTCGTTATAAACATTTAATATTATGCGCTTATCTTACGTAGAACACAAAAAGAGTCTGGAATTTTCCAAACTCTTTAATTAATTATTCATGTATCTTGCTATTAAGCACCGTGATACTTCACAAGTGAGAAGATATCTGTATCTGGGAATTGTTCGCGCCCCTTAAGATCTTCAAGTTCAATGTAGAAAGCAGCACCAACAACTTCTCCACCTAATTTTTCAATTAATTCTTTAGTTGCATGAAGTGTTCCCGCTGTAGCCATTAAGTCATCACAAATTACTACTTTTTGACCGGGCTTGATCGCATCTTTATGCATTTCAAGAACATTTGAACCATATTCTAAATCATATGATGCACTTTCAACTTCTCTAGGCAATTTGTGAGGTTTACGTGCTGGCACAAAGCCAAGCCCCAATTCAGTTGCAACTGGACAGCCAACAATAAAACCTCTGGCTTCAGGTCCTACAATAACTTCTGCACCGCGGCTTTTTGCGTACTCGGCTAATTCATGAGTAGCTGCTTTATACAACTCACCATCCTGCAAAATTGGTGTAATATCTCTAAAGATAATTCCTTTATTTGGAAAATCTTTTACATTTGCAATATGCTTTTCAAAATCAATTGCCATCGAAGACAAACCTCCATAAATCTTGTGTTTTCCAATGAAACACTTCTCTTAGTATATTTTAACAGAGATCCAATGTAAAAAACAGTTAGAAAGAACTATTTACTTAGACTATTAATATAATCTATTAATTTCTGACTTGGCATATTTCTTAATTGGTTCATAAAATCAATCTGTGATTTTGTTGCCATTAAGTACTTAGAACTTGATAACGGCTTCTTTTCAGCGGATTTTTCACCAACTAATTTTCCATCTTCTAATTTAATAAAACCAAGCTCAAAGAAAACCCTTAAGATAAATAGAACACTATCATAATCCAAACCAAGATATGGAGCTACTGTACGGTAATCTTCCGGGGTCAAAGTTGGATGCTTATAAATATATTTCAAAACATTACCAAAACTAGTCTTACTTGGAACAGTTTCAACAGGTAATTGATCAATTAAGAATCGTAAATAAAGTTGATGATAATTATTCTCTAAGGCCTGATTCAGCTCGAATTGACTATGAGGAACATCTAATAAGACTGCTGTTTCTCCACTAGACTGATAATCTTTAACTAAAGATATTTTATTTTCGTCGATCCCTAAAACATTTTTTACATATGGTATATTCTTTGGATCAAACAATAGATATCTATCTGCAAAACCCATCACGAAATTTTCAGTTCTAAGATCAACAATTGGAGCTGGCGTTGCCAATTTAGGTGAAGAGAACTCAATTCCTTCAATAATTCCTTGTATAGTAGATTTATTTCTAAAATTATTAACTGAAAGTTGAATAAATATTTTAGTGACAAATGGTAAAAGATTATTATTCAAAAAGTCTTTATTAAATCCTACTACATCAAGATTTCTACCATTTTTGCTAACTTTGAATTTTACATGATTCTTATCTTTGCCAATTTTATAGAAACTTGAAATGCTTGCATCAGTAATACTGAAAATTGGATTTGGATCACCTGTGCCAAATGGACCTACTTGGGCAATATCATCTATTGTTTGCGTACTAATTTTATTTAAAGGCAATTCCATGTCATATTCTTTATTTTCGCCATTTTGTTCAAGATTAAAGCTTTTTTCAAAAGCACTTCTTAAAGAAGAAATATTATCTTCTTCAAGAGATAAACCGCAGGCAAAATCATGACCACCAAATTTAGTTAAAATTGAATCTTTTAATGGATTAAGAGCGTCAAAAAGATTAAAACCAGGGAATGATCGACCTGATCCTTTGATCTCGCCATCATGATTTTTGGTTAAAACGATAGTTGGTTTATGTGTCTTTTCAGCAACTTTATTAGCCACAAGTCCTAAAACGCCCTCATGAAAATCTGAATCATAGATAACTAAAGTGTTTGATTTTTGCCAACTATTTTCTTTAATTTGAAGCATGCACTTTTCATAAACTTCATTAGTTAACTCTTTACGCTCATTATTTAAATTTTCAATTTTATCAGCAATTTCTTGAGCTTGATTCTCATCGTCACTCAAAAGAAGTTCAACTGCCAAATTGGCATTAGCAAGCCTTCCGACTGCATTTAATCTCGGAGCAATATTGAAACCAATATCAGTTTCATTAATATCACCTAAAGTTAAACCAGAGTTTTTAATCAATGCTCTCAATCCTGGACGTTCGGTCTGATTAAGCATAGCAAGACCATATTTAACAAGGATATGACCTTCACCAGTAACTTTGACCATATCGCCAATTGTTCCAATCATTGCCAGATCAAGTAGTTCAGGAACAGTATCTTCCACTAAAGCGCGACAAATTGTATAGGCAACGCCGGCCCCACAATAATCATCAAAAGGATATTTTTGACCAGGATAATCGCAGTGAACTAACGCATACGGCTTGGGAACATCTTCTTGAAATGTATGGTGATCTGTTAAAACAACATCAACACCGTGGTCTTGAGCATATTTAACCTCTTCAACACCAGTAATACCATTATCGACGGTAATAATTAGCTTGGTGCCATCATTTACTATGTCTTTATAACAATCAAGATTAGGGCCATAACCATCTTTAAAGCGATCTGGAATAAAGTAGTGTACATCCGCACCCAAAATGCTAAGAGCCTCAGTCATTATTGTTGTAGCAGTAATACCATCAGCATCATAATCACCATAGATCGTGATTTTTTCACCATTATCGATTGCTTGATTAATTCGCTCAATTGCCTTATCCATATCATGCATCAAATACGGATCTGCAAAATCCTCAATTGTCGCATTAAACCAAAAATCTAATTTTTCATCAGTATTAATTCCTCTCAAAGAAAACAACTTAGCCGCAATCGGGCTAAGTTGATATTTCTCAATTAAGTCGGAATCAAGTTCTGTCGCAGTTCTTTCTTTCCACTTCATTCTTTTAAGTTAAACACCTTTAAATTATTATTATTAGCTTCTTCAGTTTTAATTAACTTACCTCGTACAGCCCAGCGGTTAACTCCTCCATCAGCACAGGTAATCAGAGTTACAATTGGCTTTTTAGTGTTATTAACTAAATATACTGCATATGGATTTACAACTTTTTTCATATAAATTCTGTAAATATATACTTTCTTCATATTAGTTAAGTAAACCAATTCTCCCTTTTTAACATCTTCAAGTGGTGAAAATAGGATTCCTTTAGAAGTCATGTAGTGACCAGCTAACGGATAATTTCCTTTACCCATCACTTGATCTTCACGCATTGTACCACCACCAGTAGCCATAGCATCATCAGACATCCCTAAGAGAATTGGTAATCTCATATTTACATCTGGAATAGCCAATGCTCCGATTGCATGCGCATTATTCTTTCGAGCTGATTGAGCAACCTGACTAAAATCAACCTCTTTTACTTTACTAAAATCAAACATCCCTTTTTTCTTTTGATTTTTATCAACAGTTTTCTTAGTTAGGGTTGTCATCGTAGAAGTTTGATTTTTACTGATAATATAGTTACTAATTTGCTTGTTAAAGATTAAAACTAGTCCAACCAACAGTAGGACAACCGCTAAAACTCGGATAATGATCGTTTTAGCATCATGTTTCTTATTTTCTTTGGTCATTTTCTATACCTATTGATTTATTTACCTTTGATATCATCATCATTCATACGAAGAACCGCCATAAAGGCATCTTGAGGTACTTCAACCTTACCAACGGCCTTCATTCTCTTCTTACCACGTTTCTGCTTTTCAAGAAGCTTAGCACGTCTATCTGGATCACCTGTATGAATTTTCCAAGTAACATCCTTACGGTACGGCTTAATTGTCGCTCTTGAAATAATCTTGGCACCAATTGCACCCTGAATATCAACTTCAAAGTTTTGACGTGGAATAAGTTTCTTAAGAAGTGAGGTCATTTGACGAGCACGTTCTTGAGCACTATCACGGTGAGCAATGAAGCTAAGCGCATCGACTGGTTCTTTATTAAGTAAAATATCAATCTTAACTAGGTTAGTTGCACGATAGCCTGTAATTTCATAATCAAGTGAAGCATAGCCCTTAGTTGATGATTTCAAATCATCGAAGAAATCAAAGATGATTTCTGATAAAGGCATATTATAAATGATATTTACACGGTACTTATCAAGATAATCCATAGTAACAAACTCACCGCGTTTTCTTTGGCAAAGTTCCATTACAGGACCAACGTAGTCTTCAGTAACCATGATTTCTGCTTTAACATAAGGTTCTTGAACTTCTTTATATTCACCAGCATTAGGTAAATCGGATGGGTTATCAATTAACTTGGTAGAACCATCGTTCATAATTGCGTGATAATCAACTGATGGTGCCGTCATAATTAAATCAAGGTTAAATTCTTGCTCAAGACGTTCTTGAACAACATCCATATGAAGAAGACCAAGAAAACCACAACGAAAACCAAAGCCTAACGCTGTTGAAGTTTCAGGTTCAAATTCAAGTGCTGCATCATTTAGTTGTAACTTTTGAAGAGCTTCTTTTAAATCATCATACTTACGGTTATCTACTGGATACATACCCGAATATACCATTGGTGGAATTTGACGATATCCTGGAAGAGGTTCAGCCGTTGGATTATCAGCATCAGTAATAGTATCACCCACACGAGTATCACGAACAGTCTTAATGTTAGCAGTTAAATAGCCAACGTCTCCAGCAATCAAAATATCTTTTTTAACTGGATGAGGACTTGATACACCTACTTCAGTAACTTCATATTCTTTACCAGTATTCATAATCTTAATCTTGTCACCTGGCTTAACTGTACCCTCTTTAATTCTTACAGAAAGTACAACTCCGCGGTAATCATCATACTTTGAATCAAAGATTAATGCTTTAAGCGGGGCCTGTATATCACCTGATGGAGCCGGAATATCCTTAACAATCTTTTCAAGCATATCCGCAATTCCTTGACCAGTCTTTCCCGAAACAAGTACAGCATCAGAAGCATCAAGACCAAGCATTTCCTCAATTTCTTCTTTGGCCTTATCTGGATCTGCTGAAGGAAGGTCAACCTTATTGATAACTGGTAAAATTTCTAGATCATTATCAATTGCCAAGTATGTATTTGCCAAAGTTTGTGCTTGTACACCTTGTGAAGCATCAACTACTAATAATGCTCCTTCACAAGCAGCGAGTGATCGTGAAACTTCATATGAGAAATCGACATGTCCTGGAGTATCAATTAAGTGAAAAATATAATCTTCGCCATCTTTGGCATGATACTTAACTTCAACTGAGTTCATTTTAATTGTGATTCCACGTTCTCTTTCAAGAGGCATATCATCAAGCATTTGATTTTTTAACTGACGCTCTGAAACAGTATCAGTTAATTCAAGAATTCGATCAGCAATTGTTGATTTACCGTGATCAATATGCGCAACAATTGAAAAGTTTCGAATGTGTTTTTGATAATTTTGTAATTCTTTTAAATTCATAAATTATTTGCACCCTTTTTAATTCTGTCTTATTAATTATAGCAAAGCTAGACCAACATATAAAAGATAGAAGAAAAAAAGCCTCAAAGCTTTAATAAAAACTTTGAAGCTTTTTACGTGAAGCAATAATTTAATCTTCACCATTCAATTTTTCTTTAAGACGTTCAAAGAATCCTTTTCCTTGTGGTGTAATTGATTCACCGCTTGCCTTGACAAAATCAACTAAAGCTTCTTTTTGCTTTTCATTAACTTTCTTAGGAATCTTAACCTCAACAGTAACAATTTGGTCACCATTACCGCCACCACGGATATAAGGAACTCCTTCACCACGAAGCGTAAATTTCTTATTAGGTTGAGTACCTGAAGGAATCTTCAAATCTTTTTCACCATGAACCGTCTTAACCTTAATTTCATCACCCAAAGTTGCCTGGGCAAATGAAATTGGAACAGTAGTGTAAATAGTATTGCCGCGTCTTTCAAATTCTTTAGAAGGTTTAATACGGTAGCTAATGTAAAGGTCTCCGTAAGGTCCACCATTAGCACCAGCTTCACCTTGTCCTTCATAACGAAGTTGTTGACCGTTATCAATACCAGCAGGAATATCTACTTCAATAGTATTCTTACCTTCAACGGTTCCAGCACCATGACAAGTATTACATGGATGTTCAATAATTACGCCCTTACCGTGACACTTATCACAGACAACTTGTCTTTGAATCATACCAAAGGCTGATTGTTGAGTAATTGTCATATAACCAGATCCATGACACTTATCACAAGTAATTGGATGTGTACCCTTTTCAGCACCAGTACCATGACAAGTAGGACAGGTTTCACTACGGTTATAAGATACTTGTGTCTTCTTACCATTGATTGCATCCATGAAATCAATAGTAAGCGTATAGTCTAAATCTTGACCTCTTTGTGGTGCAGTTGGATCTACTTGTTGCCGACTTGCTCCGCCACCAAAAATATCATTAAAGATATCACCAAAATCACTGAAACCACCAAAACCACCTTGGCCGCCAAAACCTTGACTGCCGCCAAAGCCGCCTTGACCATTCACACCGGCTGAGCCAAATTGGTCGTATTGAGCACGTTTTTGCTTATCATGCAAAACTTCATATGCTTCATTTACTTCTTTGTACTTTTCTTCAGCTCCTGGTTCATGATTCAAATCAGGGTGATACTTCTTAGCGAGCTTACGATATGCCTTACTGATTTCTTGGTCACTTGCGTTTCGATCAACGCCTAAAACTTTGTAATAATCTTCTTGTGCCAAATCTAAACTCCTTACGTTTAAAAGAAAAAGAACTACCCTTAAGCAGTTCTTTTCTTAAAAGGTTATTCAAATTATAAACCCATTACTTCTCTGGGTCTACCTTGTGAAAGCTACCATCTTGAGCTCCACCATTATTTGAGTTACCGTCATTTGGTGTAGGTCCTTGTGGGCCGGCTTGTCCAGCAGAACCTTGGGCACCACCATTTTGTTGGTAAAGTTTAACTGCTAAATCTTGTGCAGCCTTTGACAAAGCTTCCTTCTTTTCTTTCATTTCGTCTAAGTTATTGTCCTTTTGAGCCTTCTTAAGTTCTTCAAGGGCATCTTCAACTGGCTTGCGGTCGCTATCAGCAAGTTTATCCTTAGTTTCATCCAAAGTCTTTTGGGTAGTGAAGATCAATTGGTCAACTTCATTTCTAAGGTCAACTTCTTCTTTACGCTTCTTATCTTCTTCAGCGTGTTCTTCAGCATCCTTTTGCATCTTTTGAATTTCTTCATCTGACAAACCGGATGAACTCTTAATAGTAATCTTTTGTTCCTTACCAGTACCCATATCCTTTGCAGATACATTTACAATACCGTTCTTATCGATATCGAAGGTAACTTGGATTTGAGGAACACCACGTGGTGCAGGTGGAATATCAGTCAATTGGAATCTTCCAAGAGTCTTGTCATCTGCGGCCATTGGACGTTCACCTTGAAGTACGTGAACATCTACGGCAGGTTGATTATCAGCGGCAGTTGAGAATACTTGACTCTTTGAAGTTGGAATAGTAGTGTTTCTGTCGATTAACTTAGTGAAGACACCACCCATAGTTTCAATACCAAGTGAAAGTGGAGTAACATCAAGTAATACGATATCCTTAACATCACCAGTAATAACACCACCTTGGATTGCAGCACCCAAAGCAACAGCTTCATCAGGGTTAATTGAGTGGTCAGGTTCTTTACCAGCCCATTCCTTAACAGCCTTTTGAACTGCAGGGATACGAGTAGAACCACCGTTTAAGATAACCTTATCAATATCATTTACAGTAAGACCTGCATCATTTAACGCATTGTCAAAGGCAATCTTAGTCTTTTGTACCAAGTCGTCAGTTAATTCGTCAAACTTAGCACGAGTTAAGTCAGCTTCAAGGTGAAGTGGACCAGCTTCTCCAGCAGAAATGAATGGAAGTGAAATGTGGGTTGATGATACACCTGACAAATCTTTCTTAGCCTTTTCAGCTGCATCCTTCAAACGTTGCATTGCCATCTTGTCCTTTGACAAGTCAACGCCATTTTCATCCTTAAAGTTCTTAACTAACCAATCAATAATTCTTTGGTCAAAGTCGTCACCACCAAGATGAGTATCACCATTAGTTGAAAGTACTTGGAAAACACCGTCACCTAATTGAAGGATTGAAACATCGAAAGTACCACCACCAAGATCGTATACTAAAACTTTTTCATCGTTTTCATCTTTATCCAAACCATATGCTAAAGCTGAAGCAGTTGGTTCGTTGATGATTCTTTGAACATTCAAGCCGGCAATTTTACCTGCATCCTTAGTTGCTTGACGTTGTGCATCGTTGAAGTAAGCTGGAACAGTGATGACTGCATCCTTAACTTCTTCACCTAAGTAATCTTCAGCAAATTTCTTGATGTATTGTAAAATAAATGCTGAAATTTCTTGTGGAGTATATTCTTTATCTCCAACCTTAACCTTGTAACCTTCTTCTCCCATGTGACTCTTAATAGAAACAATGGTGTTAGGGTTAGTAATAGCTTGACGCTTTGCAGCCGCACCAACTTGAATTTCACCATCTTTAAATGCAACTACTGAAGGTGTAGTTCTATCACCTTCTGGGTTAGTAATGATCTTTGGTTCTTTACCTTCAAGAACTGCAACTGCTGAGTTGGTAGTTCCAAGGTCAATACCGATAACTTTTGACATAAACAAATTCCTCTCTTCTATTGAGCAACAACAACCATAGCAGGTCTAATTGTTCGATCTTTATATTTATATCCTTTTTGTAAAACTTGGGTAACGTGATCTTTTTGATCATCATTTTCGGCTGCAACAGTTTGAACAGCTTGATGTAATGTCGGATCAAATTTCTCACCTTCGGCCTCAATTTCTTCAATACCATGATCTTTTAGGCTCTTAATAAGCAAATCAAGGGTCATTTGAACACCCTTCTTAAGTTGCTTAGCAGCCTCATCATCAGCATCTACATTTAAGGCACGTTCCAAGTTATCAATAGCCGGCAAAATATCTTTTGCCAAGTTTTGTGATTCATATTTAATTAACTGAGCACGTTCTTTTGAGTAGCGAGCTTGCATATTTTGAATTTCGGCTTCACTACGTAAATATTTATCTTCTAAATACTTATTTTTATCTTCGAGATCAGCAATTTGAGCTTTCAAATCTGGCTCCTTTTTTTCAGGAGCCTCTTTTTCAGCCGGCTTTTTAGCTTCTTTCTTTACTTCAGTTTCTTTATCTTCTGAAGTTTTCTTTTTTTCTTTTAATTCCTCTTCACTAGGAAATTCTTCTTTACTCACGGCTAACCTCCTCTATTGAAATCTACCATAGTAATCGAGCAATTTCTTGGCTAGCTCGTTTCTGAAATAATCCATTAACCCAATCATTTGTGAATACGGCATGTTGGTTGGACCAAGTAAAGCAATCGTACCTTTTCCATGATCACCAACATTATATTCTGCAGTTAATAAGCTGTAGTTCTTAAGTAAATCATTTGGCATTTCTGAACCCAAACGAACTTGAATTGGAAATTCATCTCCATCTGATCCACACGACATTAAGTTGGAAACCCAACTATCTTGTCCCATTAGCTCATATAACGAACGAATATCCCTCACATTTTCACCAGTTGTATTATTTAACAAATTTAATTGTCCATCAACATACATCTGTTCACTTGCAGCATTTTTAACAACATCCTGCAATAAATCAATCAGTTCGGTTGCATGTCCAGAAACCAAATGCTTAGATGTAAGACTTTCAAGTAAAGCTGGGGTAATTTCTTTCAAGGTCCTACCCACTAAGTTGTCATTAATTAGACGAACAGCCTTTTCGATTTCTTCACCATGAATATGGTGAGGAAGCGCATATACTTGATTTTGAACATTTCCATCACTAGTAACTAAAATTGCCATTACCTGTCTGCTAGACAAAGGTACAATTCTAAAACCTGTTACGGTCACACCGTGGTTCTCAGGTCCTTCAGCAAATGCAGTGTAATTAGTCAAATCTGACAAAATTTTTGCTGCTTCCTGAACAATTTCATTAACTTGATGGAAAGGTCGATCTAATTGATAAACAATCTTATCATAAACTGATTTTGGTAATTCAAGCGGTTCAACTAAATGATCAAGATAATAACGGTAGCCTTCGGTTGAAGGAACACGTCCACTTGAAGAATGGGTCTTTTCAATCAATCCATTATCTTCAAGAGTAGCCATCTCATTTCTAATTGTGGCGCTTGAAACCTTAATTGGTAGTTGATTCATTACAGTCTTAGAACCAACAGGTTCCTGATTCTGCGTAAAATCCTTAATAATTGTTTTTAATATAAGTTCTTGACGTTCGGTCAACATAAATATCGCCCTCACTTTTAGCACTCAAACTTATCAGGTGCTAACAATTATTATTATACTAAAAACTAGCAGAAAAGCAACCCGAGTGCTAAATATTTTTGATTTTTTTCAAATGAACTTGCTGACTTGCAACTTGATCAATAAAGTATTTGTCATGCTCTACTAAGATCATTGCCGGTTGATTTTCCTTAATTAGTTTAATTAACTGATCTTGATTAAAGACATCTAAATAGTTAGCCGGTTCATCCCAAAGATAGAGATCTGCTTTTTCAACTAATGACTTAGCAATGGCTACTCTCTTTTGTTGACCCATACTCATTTCTTCGATCTTAGTATTAAAGCTAGATCTCGGAAATCCCATTTTCTTTAGGCTATTAAGTAATTCTTCGTAAGAGATTTTTTGATTTTCAGAAAATTCTTTTAATGTTCCAGTATATTCAGTGAAATCCTGTGGTAAGTATGAAATTTTCAAACCATTAGTTAATTGAATCTTACCAGTATAACTTGCATTCGTTGACTTATTCATAATCACTTTAAGTAAAGTTGACTTTCCACTACCGTTCTTCCCTTCTAGGGCAATCACTCCACGATTTTTAACAAGCAAGTTAAGATTAGAGAATAACGTTTTATCATCAACTGACAAATGCAAGTCCTTAATTTCGAGTAAAGTTTGATGGTAATTTTCTTGGAAATTAATATTTAACTCCGGTACATCCTCGATATTAGTCATTAAACCTTGTTTTGCTTTGATCTTCTTATCCATTCTTTGCTCCAAGTTTTTGGACTTTTGCATCATTTTTGCTGCTTTATGACCCAAAAATCCTTTATCCAAGTTGGAATGAATTTCGTTTTTATGAGTTTTTGCATTCTTCTTACTTTCCGCTTTTTCAGAATATCCCCTCACTCTTTGACGACTGGTATTCAAAGAAGTAATTTCACTCTTTAATTTATTATTCTTAGCAGCACTAAATTCATCACGCTTATTTTTGGTATCTTCATAACTAGCATAGTTACCTTGATACAAATGAATTTCGCCATTTTCAATTGCGAGAATATGATCAGCAACACGATTTAGGAAATCGCGATCGTGACTAACGACAATATAGCCCTTATTATGATTTTTCAAATAGTTAGCTATCTGTTTACGACTAGCCTCATCTAAGTGATTAGTTGGCTCATCAATTAAAGGAAAATTGTCTTGATCAACAAAAGACAAAGCCAAAAGTACTTTCGTCTGTTCACCACCACTAAGCGTATTAAAAGGTTGCCAAAGCAACTCAGGATCTGTTGCCATTAAATTCAATTCTCGCTCAAGCTCCCATTGCTCAAAGTTGGCCTTTTCTTGCAATTCATACAAAGTTATATTATCAGGATTATCAATTTCAATTGGAAAGTAAGAAAATGTTAACTTGGTTTCAATTTTTCCAGTGCCAGATAATTTCGCCCTTAATAAGTTTAAGAAGGTAGTCTTACCACGACCATTTCTACCAACTAAACCTAACTTCCAACTACTATCTAAGTTAAGATTTAAATTATCAAAAATTTTATCACTACTGTCTTCGTATCCAAAAGATAAGTTTTTGATTCTAATATTACTCATGGAATCACCTCACAAAAAAGAGTCTACACTTTGAACAAGCATAGACTCCTTCTAATGAAGTTAAAAAGCGCCTATATTTAATCTTGCCAAAGCGCATAGTCTCTCCGTCATAAAACAACAACTTATTTGACTATGTTCATTTTGCAAAATTAAATACGCAACGGCGCTCCCTCTTTCTTATTTTTTATATTAGTAACTAGAGATTATCATGATTAAAATTATTTTTCAACATGCTGTTTGAAATATTCTTTGATTTTAATCCGATCTTTTTCAAGTTGATCCTTTAAAGCATCCAGACTATCGAATTTGATTTCACCGCGAGTGTATTTATACCATTTAATTTCAATTGGTTGACCATAAATATTTTTATCAAAATCAAAGATATTTGATTCGATATAAATCTTTCTTTCAGTGTTAATGGTAATGTTATATCCAACACTTGTCATTGATTCATACCATTTATCGCCAACTTTTGTCTTAGTAGCATAAACTCCAATTTTTGGAATGGCCTTCTTGCCCTCCCATTCTAAATTGGCAGTTGGAAACCCTAGCTTATGACCATTACGCTTACCATGTCCTACAATACCACTCATTACATAGTGAGTGCCTAATAGATCATAAGCCAAATTCATTTTACCTTCAGTAATTGCTTTTCTAATTTCGGTTGAACCAATTTTCTTTCCTTCAAATGTTTGCTTTGGAACTTTAATTATATTAAATCTTTCCTTTGCAAATTCTGGCAAATGATCCATATTTGCTTGGTCCTTTTGACCATATGTATAATCAAAACCAGCAACTACAGTCGCAGCATGTAATTTTATGATCACATTATCAACAAAATCATCACCAGATATTTTACTAAAGCTATCAGTAAACTTTAAAACAGCAAGATAGTCGACACCTAACTTAGACATTTTTTGCACTTTTTCATCTAAACTATCAATATAGATAAAATCATGATTTTTAGCATAAACTTCACTCGGATGTTTATCAAAAGTAAGTACCATCAATGGTAAGCCTTTCTTCTCCGCTTCTTTTTTAGCAACAGAAATAAGATGTTGATGACCTAAGTGAACTCCATCAAAGAAGCCTAAGGCCAAAACAACTTTTCCATCGGTGATTTTATTTTCAACTGGATAAGTTAAATGTATTACTTGCACAATAAAAACCTTCATTTCACCTATTCATTTGCTAACAACATAAGATCTGGTCGATAGCCATGATTAGTTTTTTTGTAAATTGCTTTAACCTTATCATTGTATCGTAAAGCAACTTTTTTTGCATCCGTTTTCAGATTTATTCCAGCACCATTTTGAACTCTTGCCCATTGATTATTATTTAAATCAATTTGTTCATAGTCTTTAAAAAAGTTTTCAATTGGTTGGATCAAAGACTGAACTTGGTCTGGATTTTCTTCTATCACACTTAATTTTACCGCTTGACTGATATCAAAGCCAGAACTTGCAATTCTTCTCAAATTAGTCATCACAGCCGGAGTATTTAGATTTTTTCCAAGATCATTTACAAGCGATCTAACATAAGTACCCTTGCTACATTCAATTTCAAAATCGAAACTTTCTTGTTTTGCTTCAGCGTTATAAATAGGTGAATTCATTAATTGATACTCAAAAATTTCTACTTGTCTTTTTGGACGTTCGACTTCAATTCCTTCACGTGCATACTCATAAAGTTTCTTACCATTGACTTTAACAGCTGAATAAATTGGTGGCACTTGTTCTATTTTCCCTAAAAACTTATCCATACCTTCTTGAATATCATCCGCTGAAATTTCCCTTTCAACATCTTTTTCATCCAATACTTTTCCGTCTGTATCGTAAGAATCAGTCGCATACCCAAAAAGTCCAGTTCCTTGATACTTCTTAGGTCTTTCATGCATTTGTTCAATCAACTTAGTAGCCTGCCCGATTGCGATCGGCAAAACCCCTGTTACCTCAGGATCTAATGTCCCTGCATGGCCAATTTTTCTAATATGCAGAGCTTTACGTAAATGGTAAACAACATCCGCACTTGTCATACCCTTGTCTTTATCAATTACAATAATTCCGTTTAGCATTTTAAATCCCATCCAATAAAAAAAGGCGCACTGACGGCGCCTCCTTTATAAATTAGTTATTTCGTTCTGCATCTTGTTTTTTCAATTCTGCAATTAAACGATCTATCTTACTACCGTACTTAACTGAATTATCACGCTTAAAAATTAGTTCCGGTACTTTATAAACAGTTAACACCTGACCAAGTAAATGACGGATCATTCCCTTAGCCTTTTCAAAACCAGCCGCTACTTCTTTTTCATCTTCAGCATTTTCACTCAAAATACTGTAATAAATAGTAGCATACGATAAATCGTTAGTACATTCAACAGCAGTGATTGTTACATCGCTTAATCGCGGATCATGAATATCCTTACGCAAAATTTTAGCTGTTTCGCGGAGGATTTCTCCTTCAACACGACCTACTCTGTGTTTCATATTGTCCTCCTAAATTAAAAGCCATTTTACTGAGGTTTAACTTCTTGCATTTCGTATGCTTCGAATTCGTCACCAACTTTAATATCGTTGTAACCTTCAATTGTTAAACCACAGTCATTACCTTGTTTAACTTCCTTAGCATCATCTTTGAAACGCTTAAGTGAAGCTACTTCACCATCATATTTTACAATACCATCACGAATAACTCTAATCTTAGAATTATTTCTTACATAACCCTTATCAACAAAGGCTCCGGCAATAGTACCAACTTTAGAAACCTTCCAGGTTTCACGAACAGTTAAATTACCTACAACCTTTTCTTCATAAGTTGGTTCAAGCATACCCTTCATAGCTGAAGTTACATCATCGATAGCCTTGTAAATGATACTGTAAAGACGAATATCTACACCATCTGTTTCTGCTTGAGATCTAGCAGTAGCGGTTGGACGAACGTTGAAACCAATAATGAAGGCATTTGAAGCACCAGCCAAAGTAACATCAGAGTCATTAATGGCACCAACACCTGAGTGGATAATATTTACCCGAACACCTTCTACGTCAATCTTTTCAAGTGATTGTTGTAAAGCTTCAACAGAACCTTGTACATCGGCCTTCAGTACAATATCAACAGCCTTCATATTTTCCTTCTTCATTGTATCGAAGAGGTTATCAAGAGTTACGTGGGTTACATTTTCACGTGCTCTTTGTAATGCTTGTTGAGCTCTTTCTTCACCGACTGCACGAGCGGTCTTTTCATCATCGAATTCAACCAATTTATCAGCTGATTCAGGAACATCGTTCAAACCTGTAATTTCAACTGGCATTGATGGAGTTGCCTTCTTAATTTGACGACCACGGTCGTTGGTCATAGTACGAACACGACCAAATGTGTTACCAACAACAATTGGATCACCAATGTTTAAAGTACCTTGTTGAACAAGTAAGTCGGCTACAGGACCGCGACCACGTGACAATCTTGCTTCAATAACAGTACCAACTGACTTTTGATTTGGATCAGCTGTCAATTCGAGCACATCGGATTGAAGTAAAATCATTTGAAGCAATTCATCAACATTTTCACCAGTCTTAGCTGAAATGTTAACAAAGATTGTGTCACCACCGTAATCTTCTGGAATCAAGTTATACTTCATAAGTTGTTCAGTAACGTGTTGTGGATTTGCACCAGGTACGTCCATCTTGTTAACTGCAACAATAATTGGAACATTAGCACTCTTTGCGTGATCAATAGCTTCAACAGTCTGTGGCATAACACCATCATCAGCTGCAACAACCAAAACAACGATATCAGTGATTTCAGCACCACGTGCACGCATGTTTGAGAATGCTGCGTGTCCTGGAGTATCCAAGAAGGTAATCAAACGATCGTCAACACGAACTTGGTAAGCACCAATCTTTTGAGTAATACCACCAGCTTCATTTGCAGAAACATGAGTATGACGCAAACGGTCAAGTAAAGTTGTCTTACCATGATCAACGTGTCCCATGATAGTTACAACAGGTGGACGCTTAACTTGATCCTTAGAATTCTTGGCAGCTTCCATTTGATCAGCATAAAGCTTATCAAGGTCAGAAATATCTTCGTGAACTTTCTTTTCAGCTTCAATACCATATTCGGCAGCAAGAAGTTCAATTGTATCAGAATCCAATGATTGGTTCTGGTTAGTCATAATACCAAGCATGAATAACTTTTTAACAATTTCAGCAGGTTCTCTGTGAAGAATCTTACCTAGGTCTTGAGCATTCATACCTTCGTCATAAACTAATACTTTTGGTAATGGACGTTCCTTACGAGCTGTTGGTTGTTTCTTTGGTTGCTCTTGTTGACGTCTCTTATTCTTACGCTTCTTACGTTCTTGACGATCAGAATGTTCATTATGACTATTAGAGAATTGATTCTTTCCCTTACGGCCTGGCTTACCAGTATTACGGCCATGACCATTACCGCGTCTTTCATCTTTCTTAGGAGCTGGGGCATCTGCTAAATCAACTCTAGGTATACTTGGCTTAGAGTTATTTCGGCGTCGTGAATTATCAGCTCTCTTATTATCATCAGACTTGTTTTCTTTCTTAAAGCGAGCTGGTGAAGGCTTCAATATCTTAGGACCAATTGTTTTCTTGGTTTCAGTCTTTGCACTTGGAGCTTCTTGATTTTTATTTGTTTCTTTGGTATTTGGTTTAGTATCTTTTTTCGGATTCTTCAATTGTTCGTGATATTCTTTTTTAGTTTTCTTAATTTCTTCATCTAAGGTACTTACTTCAGCACGTTGCTTTTTCTTAAATTGTTCAAGCAAATTACGTGCAGCAGGCTTAGATTGACTACCATCATGTTGACCACTTTGTTTATTATTGTCGCTTTTACGACGCTTATTTTGATTATTATTGTTCTTATTATTGCGTCGTGAATTAGACTTTTTATTATCTGACCTCTTCTCATTCTTTCGAATTGAGGAAACAGAAATTTTAATCTTACTTGTAGATTTTTCTTGTTTTTTAGTGGGAGCGGAATTTTGGAAACTATCCTTCAATTGCTTCACTTGCGAATCTTCTAATGATGACATATGATTCTTAGCATCAAAGCCTAAGTCCTTTGCTTTTTGAACAACAACTTTATTATCGATGCCTAATTCTTTTGCGACTTCGTAAATTCTTTCTTTAGCCATCCAATCACACTCCTTCATTAATCTTATTAGCTAGTGACTTATAGAAACCTTGATCCGTTAAGCCAAGAACTTTTCTTTTTTTGCCAATCGCATGAATTAATTCATCACTTGAGAAGTTATTAATAATCTCTACATTGGCTTTTTTAGCAGCTCTTTCGACTTTTTCAGATGTATGTTCATGAATGTCACTTGCTAAAATAACAGCTTTTACTTGTCCTTTACTAAGAGCCGCAATGACCGTTTCTGTACCTGAAATCAACTTTCCAGCACGCATTGCAAGTCCTAATAAATTTAACGCTCTTTGATTATTTTCCAAATTTATTTGTCACCAAACAATTCTTTCCTAGCTTTTTGATGATCGACATATGAATAAAGTTCTTCATAGAATTCATCAGGAACCTTATTTCCTAAACTTCTATCTAAAACTTTTTTCTCTTTAGCTTCTTCGATTTTGCTTGGATCTAAAGAAACGTATGCGCCTCTTCCTGGCTTTTTACCAGTTGGGTCTACGGAAATATTCTTTTCTTTATCGATTACCACGCGAACCAATTCCTTCTTTGGTTGCATTGTGTTAGTCAATAAGTCTTTCCGCATTGGAATTTTTCTTTTTTTCAAAAGATCACCAATCCTTACTCTTCAGAATCATTATCTTCAGAATTCTCTATAGTATCTTCTACTACTTCTGAATTCTCAACATTTTCATCTTTTACTTCTTCGTTTGAATCAGTTATTTCTTCACCTGATTCTGCTGGAGTTTCATCTGCTGCATCTGAATTGTTATCTTCTTCAACAAATTCAACTTCAGATTCTGGACGAATATCAATCTTGTAGCCAGTTAAACGAGCAGCAAGTCTTACGTTTTGACCTTTTTTACCGATTGCTAATGAAAGTTGGTAGTCAGGAACGATTACCAATGCGCTCTTTTCTTCTCCATCTTCACCGAATTGAACAGCGATAACTTCTGCTGGGTTCAATGCGTTAGCAATAAAGTCTGAAGGATCTTCTTCATATTTTACAATATCAATATTTTCGCCACTTAATTCGTTTACCACATTTTGAACGCGAGCACCATGTTGACCAACACAAGTACCAACAGGATCAATATTAGGATCATTCGACTTAACAGCGATCTTAGTTCTATCGCCAGCTTCACGAGCAACTGAGACAATTTCAACAGTTCCATCATAAATTTCTGGAACTTCTTGTTCAAATAATCTCTTAACCATATCTGGAGCTGTTCTTGAAACAACGATTTGTGCACTCTTGGTATCAGAACCAACACGAGTTACAAGCACACGAATTTGATCTTGTGGGTTGTAGACTTCATTAGGCATTTGATCACGATGAGGCATAACTGCTTCAACATTACCAATTTTCACGTAAACAAAACGGTTATCTTGACGTTCAACAGTACCAGTAATTAATTCATCTTCGTATTGTGAGTATTCACTAACAATTTGATTTCTTTCAGCTTCACGTAGACGTTGCATTACAACTTGTTTAGCAGTTTGGGCAGCAATTCTACCGAAGTTCTTTGGTGTAACCTCGAAACGAATTTCATCACCAACTTCATATGCTCTATTAATTGTTAAAGCATCTTTCAAACTAACTTCTAAACGGTCGTCTTGAACTTCATCAACAACTGTCTTAACAGCAATAACTTTAAAATTACCCTTTCTTGGGTCAAATTCTACTTCAACGTTTGCTGCTTGATTATAATTCTTTTTGTATGCAGCTACTAAAGCGGCCTTAATTGCATCAACAATGACTTCTTGGTCAATGCCTTTCTTTTCTTCAAGAGTGGCAAACGCTTCTAGCATTTCTTTAGACATAAGTTTTAATCAACCTTTCTAAAATTCAATTGCAAAACGAGCATTTGCAATTAACTTACGAGGAATAGTTAACGTCTTTCGTCTGGTCTTTATCTTGACCTCGAGTTCTACTTCTTCATCGTCATATGATAAAAGCGCTCCTTCAAAAATCTTTTTGCCTTCTATCTTTTGATAAAGACCAACATGAATATAATCATTTAATGCCTTTTCCCAGTCTTTTTCATTTTTAAGTGGGCGTTCGGCACCTGGTGATGACAATTCAAGCACATATGGATCAGGTAAAGGATCAGGCTCCAAGTTATCAAGCATTTCAGATATTTCTTCACTTAAAAGTGCGATTTCATCAATGTCAATACCGCCAGGTTGATCCTTATCAACGTAAATCCGAAGATAATTTTGATCCTTTTCTTTTACATATTCAATATCTACAAATTCATCGCCTCTTGCAGCAATGATTGGTTCAATTTCTGAACGAACTAGCTCTGTAACTTTAGACAAAAATTTTCCTCCGTAATAAAAAGAGTGAGCATCTCTGCTCACTCGAATTACCTATTCGAACTTCAACAATTAGTATACCATGTCAAAAAAATATTTCAAATTGTTACAATTAGAATAATGATAACTGATTTTGATCTGGCATTCCTTCCAATACTCCATTATTTTCAAAGTATTCCATAATTGTTTGAGAAACCTTTCCTCTCTTAGCAAGATCCTCTTTTGAAAGAAACTTTTGCTCAGCTCTGGCAGCAACAATCTGCTTAGCAGCGTTATCGCCTAATCCTGGAACTGCATTAAATGGAGCGAGAATAGTGTGCTTATCGATAATCTTGAAATTAGTTGCTTCCGATTCATCAACATCGACCATCTTAATCTTAATGCCTCTTTCAAGACATTCATTAGCAATTTCAAGTACAGTCAATAAACTCTTATCTTTGGCTGATGCATCATTTCCTTTATCTTGAATCTTCTTCATTGCCGCCTTGACGGTATTTTTACCATGGCTCATTGCAACAAGATCAAATAAATCAGCACGAACTGAAAAGTATGCAGTGTAATAAATTTCTGGATAGTAAACCTTAAACCATGCAATTCTCAGAGCCATCAAAATATATGCAGTCGCATGAGCACGAGGGAACATGTACTTAATCTTCAAGCATGAAGGAATATACCAGTCCGGAATATTCTTATTAGCTTGAAGAACTTTCATATTTTCATCACTGATACCCTTACCCTTTCTTACTGTTTCCATTGTTGAAAAGGCAACTTCTGGTTTAACACCCCAGTGAATCAAGTCAGTCATGATGTTATCACGACAACCAATAACATCCTTCAACTTACAAATTCCCTTGTTAATCAATTCTTCTGCATTGCCAAGCCATACATCTGTACCGTGAGATAAACCAGAAATTTGAAGTAATTCAGAGAAAGTAGTTGGTTTAGTTTCTTCCAGCATTCCTCTTACAAACTTCGTACCAAATTCTGGAACTCCTAAAGTACCAGTTTGAGATTGAATTTGTTCAGGCGTTACCCCTAAAATTTCAGGACTTGAAAATAGTGACATAACTCCTGGATCGGCTGGTGGAATTGTTAATGGATCAACCCCTGACAAATCCTGCAGCATTCTGATCATGGTTGGATCATCGTGTCCAAGGATATCGAACTTCAGAATATTATCGTGGATCGAGTGGAAATCAAAGTGAGTTGTAAGCCATGCAGCATTAACATCATCAGCTGGATATTGTACTGGAGTAAAATCGTAAATATCCATATCATTTGGTACCACAACGATACCAGCCGGGTGTTGACCCGTGGTTCTCTTTACCCCAGAAACACCAGCAGCTAAACGATCTAGTTCAGCATTTCTCAATTGAAGATCACGTTCTTCATCAAAGTGCTTTGCATATCCATATGCGGTCTTATCCGCCACAGTCGCAATAGTACCAGCTCGATATGAATTATCTGGTCCAAACATAACACGAATAAAGTTATGCGCTACTGGTTGATAGTCACCTGAGAAATTCAAATCAATATCGGGAACCTTATCACCATGAAATCCTAAGAAAGTCGCAAACGGAATATCTTGTCCATCTTTAACAAGTGGTGTACCACATTTAGGACATTCTTTATCAGGTAAGTCATAACCAGAACTATATTCACCATTTTCAAAAAAGTGTGAATATTTACAATTTGGGCAGCGATAATGGGGCACCAATGGATTAACTTCTGTAATTCCTGACATTGTCGCAACAAAACTTGAACCAACTGATCCACGCGAACCAACTAAATATCCATCCTTATTAGATTTGGCCACTAAACGTTGAGAAATTAAGTAAATAACTGCATATCCGTTTGAAATAATCGAATTTAATTCCAATTCAATTCGATCCTTTACTAGTTTTGGTAGCGGATTTCCATATAACTCATAAGCCTTGTTATAAGTTAAGTCTCGCATTTCCTGATCAGCATTATCAATATGAGGTGGATACAAGCCATCTTTAATCGGCGCAATTTCTTCAATGGAATCTGCAATCATATTAGTATTGTCGATAACAATTTCCTTTGCAGCATCCTCACCTAAAAACTTAAATGCATCAAGCATTTCTTGAGTGGTGTAGAATGGTAACTCAGGTTGCGGCTTGTTTCTATTAGGATTACTTCTTTGAGCAGAAATAAGAATGGTACGATAAATCTCTTCAACTGGATCCACATAGTGTGCATCACTAGTTGCAACAACAGGAATATTTAATTCCTTTCCTAATTTATAAATATTAGTTAAAATTTCTTCAAGTTCTGCTTCATCTGATATTAAACCATCATCAATTAAACGCTCATATGCTTTGGGTGGTTGTATCTCTAAAAAGTCATAAAATTTTGCTTTCTTACGAGCTTCATCATAACCTTTTTGCATCATCGAAATGAAGACATCACCTTGAGCACAACCAGATCCATAAAGTAAATTATCATGTAACTTTCTTAAATCTGATTTTGGTGTTCTCGCAACTCGGTAGAAATCCTTAGTACTTGCAATTGAAACTAGCTTATACATATTCTTCAAACCAGCTTGATTCTTTGCCAAGATTGTCATATGCATTGGACGAGCTCTCTTATATACTTGTCCAAATTTCGCATAATCATTCATTTTACCTAAATTATCTTGATTAAATCGCTCATTAAATGCGTCAAGCAATTTAAACATTAAGTAACCTGTTGCTTCCGCATCTTGATTGGCCCGGTGATGGTGCTCTAACACAACATCATATTTTTTAGCCAGTGAGTCTAAGGTATGTCTTGATTGTTCAGGGTGCAATAAACGTGATACTTCCAAAGTATCAACAACCGGTTGTGAAATTTCTTCAAGGCCTGATCTACGGAGTGCTGCGTTAACAAATCCAACATCGAATTGTACATTATGACCACATAAGGGACGATCACCATAAAATTCTTTAAATTGTCTGATAACTACATCTTCATCATCAGCCTTACTTACATCTTCATCAGTAATCGAAGTAAGGTTAATAGTTTGCTCACTTAATGGATGATGAGGGTTGATGAACTTATCAAATCTTTCAATAACCTCACCATTCTTCATCTTTACCGCTCCGATTTCAATAATCGTATCATAAACAGAAGAAAGTCCGGTTGTTTCCACGTCAAAGATAACAAATTCACGGTCCTTATAAGTCATATCTGCAGGATTTAATACAAGTAAGGCATGATCATCAATCATATTGGCTTCAACACCATATAAAACCTTTAATCCGGCGCCTTTTCCTGCACTGTATGCTTCTGGGAAGGCCTGAACATCACCATGATCAGTAATTGCTATAGCCGTCTGACCAAACTTTTTAGCCGCCTGAATATATTCAGTTGCAGTACTTGTAGCATCAAGTTGACTCATGTTGGTGTGTAAGTGAAGTTCTACGCGCTTTTTATCACCTTCATACGCTTCGGTACGACCAACATGTTCAACTGTTTCAAAATTATAAATATTGAATACAACATCATGTTCCCATTGATCATCTGCAGCAGTACCTTGCATCTTGGCCCAAGTTCCTGGTTTAAGTGCAGATAAACTCTCAATTTCATCTTTTTGAGAAACAAATTTTTTGAACATGATTGAATCTGTATAGTCGGTAATTTCACCTGTGAAAATAACTGATCCAGACTTCAATTCACGCGATTCAACATTAAAGATATTACCTTCAATTACTACATTTCTACTGCCATCTTCAACCTCATGAATCTTTGTAATTGGAGCATTCTTATCAATTTCTTTGTTGCCGTAGCTTCTACGTCTAGTTGGATTTTGTTTAGGTTGCGGTTTTGGTTTTTCAGGAGTCGCCTCATATGCTTCCTGCATACTCTTTTCATGTTCCTCTTGAAGTTGTTGCAAACTCTCTAAATCATTTTGGGAACTTGTCTGATTCATTTCAGTTATGAATTTCAAATTGAAGAAACCGTAATTTCTTAATTCTTCTGCCAACTTGTCTAAAGCTTCTTGCTCAATCAAACCATCAATCACGGAATTATCAACTGGAATAACCCATTTTCCATCTGTCTTCTTTGGCTTTTGTCTTGCAAGAAATTCCCTAGCTACGGGTTGTAAAACTTGAGAATTTTGAACGGCGAATCCCCAGTAATCTAACAAATTCTTGTCAGATCCATCTTTGGTTTTAACAAATAATTCAACATTCACAAAGTCTTTAAAGTTTTCAATTACTGCTTTATTTAAAGCATTATAAGTCTCAAAATTTAAAGGCGTATCAAAAAGAACGTGGATATCCCACTTATGTTCTTTAGCGTATACATCCACGTTCTCAATTTCTCCAGCTTGAAGATTTACATTGTCTTCAAAGCTATCAGGAAATTTGATTTGCTTTAAAAGTTTTAAGAATAAATCGTTTTTATTTGTCACGAAAAATTATCCTAACTCTTTATTTAAAATTTCTTCTAATTGATCAACAGAAACTTCAGTTGATTTTTCATCAGTTGGGCGCTTAACTTCAACAATACCTTCATTAGCTTTACGTCCAATAGTAATTCTAATTGGAGCACCAACTAAATCTGCATCGTTAAATTTAACACCTGGACGTTCTTTACGATCGTCGTATAATACATCATACTTAGCAGACAATTCTTTTTCAAGCTTTTCTGCTAAAGTAGTTTGATCTTCATCATTCATCTTCATTTGAATAAGGTGAATTGTAAATGGTGCAACTTCTTTAGGCCATGCAATACCGCCTTTTTCATTAAGGTGTTGTTCAACAATTGCTGAAAGCATTCTAGTAACACCGATTCCGTATGAACCCATAATAACTGGCTTTGCTTTACCGTTATTATCTAAGAAATCTGCACCCATATTAGTAGTGTAGTAAGTTCCTAACTTAAAGATGTGTCCAACTTCAATTGAAGTAGTGAACTTAAGAGGTTGATGATCAACAGGATCTGGTTCACCTTCATTAGCAGTTCTAATGTCAGCAAATTCATCGACTTTAAAATCACGATCAAGGTTAGCATTTTCAAATTGGTAATCTGTTTCGTTAGCACCAACAACAACATTGTAAAGGCCCTTAACAGTTTCATCAGCGATGATCTTATCGGCCCAATCTGCATTAATTGGACCAACACCACCTTTTTCACTGCCAGTAATTTCCTTTAAATCAGTTACATTTGCTTCACGTAAATTATCAGCATCAATAACGTGGCCTAATTTTACTTCGTTAATTTGCTTATCACCACGAATTAAAACAAGGATCTTTTTGTCATCGTCAGCAATAAATAAAATACTCTTGACAATGCGAGTAGCTGGAACATTTAAGAACTTAGAAAGCTTATCAATAGAATCACAATCTGGAGTTGCTACCTTGTTTAATTCTTTTGCATCTTCTGGTTCTTGCTTGAAAGTATCAATACTTACAGCCATTTCAAGGTTAGCTGCGTAAGTACCGTTTTCGTTAGTTGCAATAGTATCTTCACCAATTGCAGCTGGAGCTTGAAATTCAGTTGAGTTCTTACCACCCATTGTTCCTGAGTCAGCAATAACTGGATGGACCTTAACACCAGCACGCTTGAAGATCTTAATAAATGCACCCTTTTGATCTTCAAATTGTTCATCTAATTGTTCACGGGTTGCGGCGAAACTATAAGCATCGAGCATTACGAATTCACGACCACGAAGAAGACCAAAACGAGGACGGTTTTCATCACGGAACTTAGTTTGGATTTGGTACAAAGCAAGTGGCATTTGCTTGTAACTCTTCAAGTTCTTAGCAATAATTTCAGTGAATGTTTCTTCGTGAGTTGGTCCAAGCAAACTTTCACGACCATGGCGATCCTTTAACTTAAACATTTCCTCGCCATACTTTTCATATCTACCAGATTCTTGCCACAAAGTTGCTGGTAAAAGGTGAGGCATCATCATTTCTGGAACATTAATATTTTCCATTTCTTCTTCAATAATGTTTTCAGCCTTACGTAATACTCGATATCCTAATGGCAAGTATGCATAAACACCTGCTGTAACTTGACGAATATATCCACCTCTAAGCATCAACTTGTGACTTTCAGCTACCGCATCAGATGGAGCTTCCTTCAAAGTTGGCATAAAGAATTTTGATTGACGCATTCTTATCTCTCCAATAATTTAATTTAAATACTATTTAATGAAGTAACGATAAATATCATTACCCGTAACTGCAATAATTAAGATCAATAGTAAACCAAAGCCGATTAACTCAACAATTGCTTCATGATCTTCAGAAATCGGCTTGCCACGAACAAGCTCAATTAAGTTTAGCAGAAGTTTTCCACCATCAAGACCTGGAATTGGAATCAAGTTAACAATTCCTAGATTAATAGAAATCATTGCAAGGAAAGCCAAAATATAGCTGAATCCCATTTGTGAAACTTGAGCTGTTTGAGAATAAATACCAACAGGTCCTGACAACTTATTCAAACTAAAGTGTCTAAATAGATTTCCTACTGCTGAGAAAATCATTCCAGTTGTAGATACAGCCGTATCCCAACCACGCCTTAACTTGACCATTGCATTTTCATCAGATTTTGCCTGAATTCCAACTTGGTAAACCTTTTGGTTTTGAACAGATTTTTCTTCTGGTTTAACTTTTACAGAATCAATTTTACCATTCTTGTCAACTTTCATGTTTAAAGTTTTTCCATTACTTTCATTTATTGCAGTAGAAATATCTTCAAACGTTGACATCTTTTTACCATTAATTGAAACTATCTTATCCCCTGCTTCAATTTTGGCACTCTGGGCCGGTGAATTATTTACCACTTTTTGGATGGTAGTTGTACCAGGGCCCGGAACGGTAAATGTCCAAATAAGAAAAACCACAAAACCTAAAACAATATTCATAAATGGTCCAGCAAAGTTAGTTGCTAACTTTTGCCATACATTAGCCTGTTGGAATTGAGTATCTCTTGGTGCAATTATTAATTCTGTTTTATTTTTATCAATAATAGTAGCATCGTGATTTACATGATAAGTTATTTCCTTATCTTCGTCGCCATTCTCGTATCCAGTAATCGTTAATTCATCAACCAAATCCGATTTAATTACTTGAACCGGAATGCCTTCAATCGGCAAATCTGATTCAGAAGCATCAATTCTAATAACTTCTTTTTTATCATTTAGTTGAACAACTACCGTCATTCCTGGATCAAGTTTACTTTCATCATCAGATCCTGCAAGTCTTACATAACCACCAAGTGGCAACCATCTAATAGTATATGTTGTTGGATTTCTTCTGATTTGAAAGAGTTTTGGCCCCATTCCAATTGAAAATTCACGGACCAAGATGCCAGATTTCTTAGCAACGATAAAATGCCCGAATTCATGAACGAATACGAGCAATCCAAATACTACTAAAAAGATTAGTATACCTTTCAAAAGCTATCTCCTAATGTACAATACCTAAAACGGCAGCCATAACAGGTAAAACAAATAGCATACTATCGAATCTATCTAGAATACCACCATGTCCTGGTAATATCTTTCCGGAATCTTTCACACCGTAAAAACGTTTAAATGCTGATTCTACTAGATCACCCATTTGACCAATAATTGATAATACAAAGGTTAATCCGAGCATGAAAATTTGTGATTGATTGAAGTATTTAGCAAATACAGCTACGTAAATTGCTGAAAGAATCAAAGCACAGATTACAGCTCCAATTGAGCCTTCCCAAGTTTTGTTTGGACTAATAACTGGCCATAACTTGTGTTTACCAATCTTTCGACCAATCATGTATGCACCAATATCAGTTGACCATACCACTACAAAAACATAGCACAGTAATACCAAACCATTAGCATTATTTCTAATAGCCGCCATGTAATGGAATCCGGTACCAATATATAATGCTGCTATTGTATAAACACCCACATCATCAAATGTTGTCTTATTCTTTGAAAGAACGGTCCATGTCAACATTAACATGATTAAGGCATAAAAAATGCCATACTTTGACCAGTTGAATGGCATTCCCTTTAAAAATGCATCGGGAACTGTCCAAACTAATGTGGCAAGTAGCGCCAACAAGAAGTCAATTGATACAAGAATTTGTTTTTTCATCAAAAAGATTTCGCTTATTCCAACTACTGCAAAAGCAATGGTCAACCAATCCATCCATAGTCCACCTAAAAGAACAATTGGAATAAATAAAATTAATGCGATAATCGCAGTTATTACACGTTGTTTCATTTTTCTCTATCTTAACTATCTGATTCATTAACTTTACCAAATCGTCGATTTCGAGTTTGGTAATTTTCTACAAATTGGTTTAAATCATCTTCTGTAAAATCTGGCCAAGCCTTTTCACTAAAAGCTAATTCCGAATATGCAATCTGCCATAGTAAAAAGTTGGAAATTCTTTGTTCACCTGATGTACGAATTAATAAATCTGGATCTTGATATTCACCAAATTTAGCAGTCATCAAATGGTTTGAAATTGTATTTTCAGTAATTTGATCAATCTCAAGTTTTCCTTCTTTTACCAATTTGGAAATTTCTTGAGCAGCTGAGACAATTTCTTTTCTTGAGCCATAATTAAAGGCAAAGTTTAGAACTAAACCCGTATTTTGGGCGGTTTCAGACATTGCCTTTTTGACAACATCATATGTTGCTTTTGGTAAATGATCCAAATAGCCCATGATGTTAACTTTAACGTTGTTTTTCATCAAAGTTGGCATAAACTTGTCAAAAAACTTAACTGGAAGATTCATCAAATATGCAACCTCTTCCTTAGGTCTTGCCCAATTTTCTGTAGAAAATGCATATAGAGTCAACACCTTAATGCCAAGTTTATCAGCAGCAAGAGTAATTCTCTCCACATTATTCATGCCTTCTTTATGACCAAATACTCTTGGCTTATGTCTTTTCCTGGCCCAACGGCCATTTCCATCCATGATAATAGCGAGATGATTTAATTGATTTTTCTCTTTACCCATTATTAACCTTGAGTAATTTCTTTACGTTTATCCTCTGCAAGTTTATCAACTTCTTTAGTTGCATCATCAGTAACTTTTTGAACTTGCTTTTCTAAATTACGTTGTTCATCTTCAGTGATTTCGTCATCTTTTTGTTGACGCTTAAGTGAATTCATTGCATCACGACGAACATTTCTGATAGCAATTTTAGCTTCTTCAGCTTCTTTACCAACTTGCTTAGCAATTTCTTCTCTTCTTTCACCAGTAAGTTGAGGAATTACTAAACGGATCACCTTACCATCATTTGCTGGTGTCAAGCCAAGATCTGATGCTAGAAGAGCATGTTCAATGTCATCTACACTGTTTGCATCATATGGTGTAATCAAAAGAACACGTGGTTCTGGAATGGTCACACTAGACATTTGAGTCAATGGTGTTGGAGCACCATAGTAGTCTACCTTTACATTTTCAAGAAGGGCTGCATTTGCAACACCTGCTCTAATATTTCCTAAGTTTTTTTGGAAAACCTTAATAGATTTATCCATATTTTCCTTTGCTTTTGTAATTACTTCATTATTCATTATTTTTTACCGCCTTCGATAACAGTTCCGATATTTTCTCCCATAACAACCTTCTTAATGTTACCTTCAGTATTAACATTAAAGACAATTAATGGGATTTCAGTATCCATTGATAATGAACTTGCAGTTCTATCCATAACTTTCAAGTTCTTTGAAATGACATCTAATTGAGTCAATTCAGTATATTTAGTTGCTGATGGATCAAGTTTAGGATCAGCTGAGTAAACCCCGTCAACACCATTCTTAGCCATCAAGATGACATCTGCATTAATTTCTGCAGCACGAAGTGCTGCTGTAGTATCAGTTGAGAAGTATGGGTTACCAGTACCACCACCGAAAATTACAACACGACCTTTTTCGAGGTGACGAATCGCCTTACGACGAATGTATGGTTCTGCAACTTGTCTCATTTCAATTGAAGTTTGAACTCTAGTTGGTACACCTAAATGTTCCAAACCATCTTGAAGTGCCAAACCATTCATGATTGTAGCGAGCATACCCATGTAATCGGCTTGTGCGCGTTCCATGCCGAGCTTTTCACCAGTTTCACCACGCCACATGTTTCCCCCGCCACATACGATTCCGATTTCTACACCCAAATCATGAACTGATTTAATTTCTTTAGCTAAGTGGGCAATGACAGTTGGGTTAATGCCTGTACCTTCATCACCTGCTAAAGCCTCACCAGATATTTTAAGAATGATGCGTTTATATTTAACTTGACTCATAGTAACCTCCTATAATAGCTTTAATTATTCTACCATATATGAAGCGCGTTTGTTGAGTATCTAATGATTCATTATTAAATTTTTAGATAAAAAAAAGAGGACCCAAGTCCTCTTTCATTTTTAGAAATTAATTCTTCATTTGTTCAGCAACTTCAGCAGCAAAGTCTTCTTGCTTCTTTTCGATACCTTCACCAACTTCATAACGAGTAAATGAAATTAATTTAGCACCGTTTTCCTTCAAGAATTCGCCAACAGTCTTGCTGTCATCCATGATGTAGTCTTGTGATAAAACAGCGAATTGCTTATCAACTTGAGTGTTATCATCGATGAAACGTTGCATCTTACCCGGAATAATCTTATCCCAGATCTTTTCTGGCTTACCTTCTTCTTTAAGTTCAGCCTTGATGTCTTCTTCAGCCTTAGCTAAAACTTCATCAGTCAATTGCTTACGTGAACCATAAACAAGGTGTGGTAATGGCTTCTTGTTAACCAATTCACGACTTTCGTTATCTTGATCGATCTTGTGGTTCATTAAAGCCAATTGTTCAGAAATGAATTCGTCATCTAATTCATCTGGTGAAATAACCTTAGGACCCATAGCTGCGATGTGCATTGCTAAGTGCTTAGCAGTTGCTGCATCAGCACCTTCAAGTACAGTAACAACACCGATTTGACCACCATTGTGTTGGTAAGCACCAAATTCTTGGTCATCAGTCTTTTCTTCAATAGCAAAACGACGTAAAACAATCTTTTCACCAATTGTTGCAGTTGCATCAACAAAAGCTTGGTCTAAAGTCTTGCCATCGTCCATCTTAACTTCTGCAGCAGCTGTAAGATCTGCAGGCTTGTTTTCAGCGATTACTTTTGTTGCATCCTTAACCAAGTTAACAAACTTATCATTTGAAGCAACGAAGTCAGTTTCTGAGTTAACTTCAGTTAAAGCAGCAGTGTTACCAGCAACGTAAACACCAGTCAAACCTTCGGCAGCAATACGGTCAGCTTTCTTTTCAGCCTTAGCCATACCCTTTTCACGAAGGAATTCAACTGCTTTGTCCATGTCACCGTCAACTTCTACCAATGCCTTCTTAGCGTCCATAACGCCGGCACCAGTAAGTTCACGTAATTCTTTAACTTGCTTAGCACTAATTGCCATAATTTGTAGTCCTCCTATATTTTAGAACTTATATAGTAAAAACTAGTTTTAATCTAATTCTTCAGCGCTAACGATTTCTTCCTTACCATCAGCGTCTTCTGCAAAGTCAACTTCCAAAGTTTCGTTTGCATCGTCTTGACCTTGTTGACCTTCGATGATGGCATCTGCCATAGCACCTGCGATTAAACGAATAGCACGGATTGCGTCATCGTTTGAAGGAATAATTACATCAACAGGATCTGGATCAGTGTTAGTGTCAACCATAGCAACAACTGGGATACCCAAGATATTTGCTTCGTGAACAGCGATCTTTTCCTTCTTAGGATCTACAACGAACAATACATCAGGAATTCTTGGCATATCTTCGATACCACCTAAGAATCTTTCAAGTTTGTCCATTTCCTTAGTTAAAAGTGCAACTTCCTTCTTTGGAAGTACATCGAAAGTGCCATCTTGTGACATTTCCTTTAATTGCTTTAATCTCTTAACACGGCTTTGGATAGTTACCCAGTTAGTCAAAGTACCACCTAACCAACGTTGGTTAACGAAGTATTGACCTGCACGAGTAGCTTCTTCAGCGATTGAGTCTTGTGCTTGCTTCTTAGTACCTACAAATAAGAAAACGCCGCCTTGTTGAGCAACAGCCTTCATAAAGTTGTAGGCATCATCTAACATCTTGATAGTCTTTTGTAAATCAATGATGTAGATACCGTTTCTTTGAGTAAAAATGTAAGGAGCCATCTTTGGGTTCCAACGACGAGTTTGGTGACCAAAGTGGACACCTGCTTCAAGCAATTGCTTCATACTAACAACTGTCATAATAAAATTTCCTCCTATGGTTTTAAATCCTCTCAAGCGTTCAACTCGATATCTAAGCCACTACCCAGGCACCAATGATATCGATCGCTCTTGATGTGTTTTATGCGCCACTTAGCGCACTTAACCATGATACAAAAAAGTCAAGCTAAATGCAAGACTAAAATTTTACATTATGTTCACGCAAAAACTTTTCTTTCCAAGCTCTAGTATGATGTTTGAACCAGTATTCACGTTTCAGTGCTAAACGTTTATCGTCAAACTGTTCATGATAGATCATCTTAACAGGTCGACGCGTCTTCGTATATTTAGCACCTTTTCCTTCATTATGCATTTTTAGGCGATGACCAAGATCATTAGTAAAACCACCGTAAAAACTGCCATCGTTACACTTTAAGACATAAAAGAAAAATTTTCCGGCATTTTCATGCTTTTCACGGTCCTCATCAGTTTCACGAATAATCTTTTGAATATCTGGCAAGAATTCACCATTTTCATCATGAACTTCAACAGGATCTTTTAAAACTGTTCCATCAAAAGCTGTGTGCTTCACGGCTTCAACAATAATTAAATTACTGTCTTCTCCGCGATGAGAAACAAACGGCTGAACTAGTTTTACGCTCATATCATGTTTCATACAATAATAGCAAATCTCACCAAGTCGCTCAGGTCGATGGACCATAAACATCTTGCCCTTCATCTTAAGCAAGCCACTTGCTACTTCAATAATTTGTTCTAGATTAATTAACAGTTCATGACGAGCAATTGCCTTTTTCCGATCGGGATTAACTTCATGACCTTCTGGAGCCTTGAAATATGGTGGATTAACCGTGACTATATCATATGAATCTTTACGCAAAAACTTTGGAGCATTCAGAACATTATCTTGATGCACATTAATTCGGTTTTCCATATTATTCAATTCAACCGAACGAACTGCTTGAGAGTATGCTTCTTCTTGAATCTCTACTGCATCGTATTTAGCCCGATTAAAGTAAGCCATGTACATAGTCGCAGCACAGTTGCCAGAACACAGATCGGCTACTTTATACCTATCATATATATTTTCTTTTGCCCAATAAGCTAATAATAGAGTATCCAGTGAAAAACTAAATGCTGTCTTATCTTGAACAATTCGCAGATTGTCGCTGTACATATAGTCGATGCGTTCATTTTCACCAAGTTTTACCATAAAATATTTATCCTCTCGCTTTACTTTGCTATAATATCTTACAACAAATTAGGAGGAAAAAGATGTTTTATAAATTTATGCGGGTTATTGTCCGTTTTCTCGTTTGGCTATTGAATGGCAATATGCATATTCATCATAAAGAAAGAATTCCTAAAGGAAACTATATCTTAGTTGCACCTCATAGAACTTGGTGGGAACCTGTTCTTTTCGCCTTAGCAGCAAGTCCAATGGAATTCATGTTCATGGCTAAAATTGAATTATTTAAAAATCCATTCTTGAGATTTATTTTAAATCATTCACATGCTTTTCCTGTCGATCGTAAACACCCAGGTCCATCAGTCTTAAAAACACCAGTTAAAGGGTTAAAAAAAGGCGAGTTATCACTAATCGTTTTCCCTTCTGGAACTCGTCATTCTAGTGAACTAAAGGCCGGTGTACTTGTAATCGCTAAAATGTCACAAAAACCAATGGTTCCTGTAGTATATCAAGGACCTCTTACTTTTAAAGGCGTGCTTAAGCGCGAACCGATCGATATCTGTTTCGGTGATCCGATTTCTGTAGACCGCAAAACTAAGATGACAAAAGAAAATGAAACCAAATTATATGGCGAGCTTGAAGAAGCTTGGGATAAGTTAGATAAGGAACAAAATCCCGACTTCCACTATGTTGCTAAATAAAAGCTATTGAGCTAATGCTCAGTAGCTTTTTTCTATTTACGAATAAAAACTTACGATTTAAAATATGAAGTATACTTCATGAAGTTAACTTCAGTTTTTTTGAAATGGAGTTGATGTTTATTAATAATTTAGTTAAAGAGTATCGCAAGAAAAATAAACTCACCCAACGTGAACTTGCTGAAAAAGCTCATGTGTCTGAGCGCACGATTATCTCACTTGAAAAAGGAAAATATAAACCTTCGATCGTTTTAGCATATAAACTTGCGCAAGAATTTGATACAAGTATCGAAGAGCTATTTTGTTTAAAGGAGTACGTTGAAAATGAAGAATGAAAAAAAGCGAAGATTAAAATACACTCTTGCCACTATCCTTACATTCTTAATGACACTCATTTGGGTAGTGTTCCTCATTCTAGATATAACAAACGTACACAATGGTAATCCAATACAAGATATAATTTATGTTATTGTTTTACTAGTTGTGACCATGTTGGAATATTTTAGATTGCGTGATATTGGAACCCCTGATGATGAAGATGAACGAGATAATTATATTGATCAGAGAGTCAATGCTAAGATGTACAAAATTTCTCAGTGGATCATCTTGGGACTTGCGGCAGTATTAATGTGCTTTGCCGGATTCTTATATAAACAGCCTGGTAATCATGACTTTGCCTTTGCAGTTGGATTAATTGCTGTGACTTTAGGAATGCTATGGAATGTTTTCCTACTTATTGAAATAATTATTAGCGTGATTGTTGAGCATAAAAGTTAATATACGACATATAAAAAGCAAGGTTGATGACAATTTCAACCCTGCTTTTTTATCTATGCTTTTCTCTTTGCTCGCGCTTGAACTTAAGCATTCTAACATCGAAGTAAATCAAATAAATTAAATCAGCTACAGCAAGGATAACCATAATACACCTTCCAACATATGATTTAGGCCAGGATATATTAAATAGACTTAACAGTAATGTAAATACCCAATAAAAGCAGCCAATCGCAAACCAAATATCCATTGCTGGATGTTCTTTTCTGAATTTTTTATTTTCTTTGCTTGGCATTTTAATCATTCACTTTCTATTTTTTAAAACCTCTTTCATTATATCTCATCGATTGGCCTTACGTTAGAAATACGGCTATTTTCATTTTACTTCCTCAAAAAAACCGTTTAAACATAAACACAACATGAAGGTTTACTTATGCATAAAAAGATAGGTTCAAAATTTCTACCTTTAAGTATGATCTAAAAAAGAGTATTTAAAATTCTTATTTGAACTTGCTATAACTTTAATTTTTATCCCAAAGTAAATATTTTTAATTAGATATTATAATTCTATTATTTTGGTTCAATTCATTATATTTCTTTTATTATTTTTAATAACTGTTTCTCTCTTTCTTCAGTAACGGTATTACCAACAAAATAATTGCAAAATATAATGCCGATATAATATACATCACTTTTAAATTGCCAACTAATTTAATAATTCTATCATTCAAAAATAGAGAAAGACTAACTATAATTTCCGTAAGAAAAGAAACAGATGATAGCATTAACGACTTATTATTTTCACCATAAATAGCTATATTACTTGCAGAAGAAATTTGTCCTGACATCATTCCCATTACTAATTCAATCAAGAGAAATAGCGACAATAAAATATATCGATTCGTTAATAATGTATTAAGGATCAGTAAGCCAATCATAAAAAGAGTACTTACAATCACTAATCTATTTGTATTTAAAGCACCAACTAAGTTATTAAAAACTATTGAACCCAATATTAGTGATAGCATAAATAATGTGTATACTACTGATAACTCAAAGTGAAGTTGATCAACATAAATGATTGACCAATAAATTAAAATAAATTGCGTCCCACAATCATAACCAACATTTAGCAACAATAGAATCCAAAATTTCTTTTTTTGTAAAAATGACCTAAGCATTTTTATATCATCAAACAAAGTTATATTACTATTTGTCGATTTATTATCTGCAAACCCCAAATATTTAATCAAGGTATAAGCAAAAATAGGATATATTGCTAAACCTATCAAAGCAAACCATATTGGCGTGGTATTGTTCATATTAAATAAGTATGTTCCAATATTTCCACCCACTAAAGTCATCAAATTTAGCATTATTACTTGTTTACCCATCAATCTACTATCAGGTGTTATATCATTTTGTTCTTGTAAATCAGTAATATACGATAGTAATGTTCCCGAATTCAATGCCAATCCTATCCCATATAATAATTCTGAAATTGAAAAAGAAACAAAAGTCCTAAATAAAATTAATGACAAAAAACTAAGGCTAATCACTATAGCAGATAAATTTAAAATTTTTAATCTTCCAATTCTATCGGATAAATATCCTGCTGGTAAAAGTCCCACCATAATTCCAATACTTTGAAATGACTTAATCGAACTAATTGATGCAGTCGGAATATGATTATTTGCATAAAAAAGTGAAAAAATCCCTGACATTGAAGAACGAAAAAGGTGTAAAAAATGCAGTAAATATTAAGAAGGTCAATGCAATACGTTTTTGAACTGTGATTCTTTTTAACATTTTTGTTCACCACTTCTCATATGTCTTAAAATTTTATTTACGTCGATTGGAGCAATCTTTTCAGGAAACATTGTTGAGAATTTAAAAAATCCATCCATTCTTGAGCTTTTGCTTCCTTACCCTTTTTGATTCTAAAACGTGTTAATTCGATTTGCATTATTTATGTAGCTCTTTCTCCAACTTAAATACCTTATGATTATTTTCATCAATCTCAACATACGAAAATCCGCATCGCTTCGCCACACTCTGACTAGCAAAATTATCCGGCGCAGTTCGCAAAATCAAATATTCCAATTTCAACTGACTAAACGCATACTCAATCAAGAAATTCACGCTCTTTGTCATAATGCCAAAATGCTGATATGACTTAGCCAGCCAATAACCAACCTCACCTGATTTTTTATTCATCTCATGCAGATCAAGCATCCCTGCTGGCACCCCATCAACCAAGATAACCAAATTAAAGGCTATCCCATCAACCATCTTCTGTTGAAAAGTCTTGATCGAGTTGGCTTCTTTTTCAACTGAATCAATGCTTTTTGCCCAAACAAGCCACTTAGAAAACTCAGCAAGGTTTTCTTGCAAACGATTAAAAAACTCATCCGCTTGCCATACTTCAGGTAGGACTAGCTGAACTTGATGACCTTCGGCTATAAATTTGTACAAAGTAAAAGGAATCATTATATTTCACCTCAATCAATAATCTTTAACCTATATTGTCTATTTCACTTCATTATCTCCCGAAACAGAGCTCATCTCTAATAAGCTTCCATCCAGCTTTTCACTGACTTTACCACTTTTAACTTCTACACCATTTAAACGTGAATCACCAGAAACAGTATTTAAAACACAACTATCTACATTAACTTCTTTAGCAAAATTATCTCCTGAAACATTCGATACAGATAATTCTCCAGTAATTTCTCCGCCCTTCATTTCAAATCCACCACTAGTAAGTTTAATTTCACCAGTATTCAAAGAAACAGATTCAAATTCTACATCTCCAGATGCCACATCAACTCTAGTATTTTCAATATGGCCGCCTTTTATGTCTAAACTACCACTAGCTGCTCTAAGATTAAGTTCTTCAATGCCTTGATCCTCGATCTTTACATTCCCGCTGACATTCTCAATATTAACTTCCAACAAAGTTTGCTCTTTGGGAATAGTCACTATCACAAGATTAGATCTACCTGTATTTATACTAATTAAAAAATTATTTTGCTTATAATTCTGAACTAACTTTGCTTTCTCACCATCAATTTTTAATTCAGGTTTATTAGATTTCAGACCTTTAAATCTAATTTCAAAATGATCACCAGATTTAATGTTTAAATTAACTGACTTCAAATCCAAAAATAATTCATTGAAGCTATCCGTAGTAAGTACTTCATTAATTCTATTTTTTCTTTTAAAAAACATATTTTCACCTTGTACGTTTACTAAACGTTTAAAAACATCCATTAAATTTTGGGGAATATTCGCCTTAACAACTCTTTTAAATTAAAATCATCCTTATTTAATTTTATTTTAATAATACTATTATTTATTTAATTATCAAGTAGAAATTGTGAAATGAGAAATACGATATTTTTTCTATAAAAGCGACAATTACTAAATATTAGAAGTTGAAAACGATGTCGAAAGATTTAGCTCATTATATGTCTTTAAATTCTAGCCTAATACTTAAACAAAAATAATTATACGATCTCACTTTTCACATATGAGTTTTCAAATAATAAGTGTTAAAATTAAATCATGCAGTTATTATTGGAGGAAATTCAATGTTAGAAAAAACTTTCTATAAAATGATGTTAAGTAAGTCTTTCCCCTTCCCTGTTAAAGTAACCTACTGGGATGGAAAGAGCGAAGTATACGGCAATGGAACACCTGAAATCGAAATTGTTTTCAATGAAAAGATTCCTATGTCAGACATCACACGTAATGCTTCTCTTGCCTTAGGTGAAGGTTACATGGACAAAAAGATTGAAATTCACGGTGATATTCAAAAGTTGATCTTCGGTGCTTATGAAAGTGCTGGAAGTTTCATGAGATCTTCAAAGTTCCGTAAGTTCTTACCTAAGCAAAAGCACACTGAAAAGCAAAGTGAAGAAGATGTACAAAGCCACTATGACATCGGTAATGATTTTTATAAAATGTGGCTTGACCCTACTATGACATACTCATGTGCCTACTTTGAAGAAGGCAACACAGATGACCTAGAAAAAGCACAAATTGCTAAGGTTCACCATATTTTGAACAAGCTTCACCCTGAAGAAGGTAAAACTCTTCTTGATATTGGTTGTGGTTGGGGTACTTTAATGCTCACAGCTGCTAAAGAATACGGTCTCAAAGTCACTGGTGTAACTCTTAGTGAAGAACAATATAAATTTGTTCAAAAACGTATCTACGATGAAAACTTACAAGATGTTGCAGAAGTTAAACTTACTGACTACCGTGAACTTGGTGATCAAAAGTGGGACTACGTTACTTCAGTTGGTATGTTTGAACACGTAGGTTCAGAAAACTTAAGCGAATACTTCGCTGATATCTACAAGTACCTTAACCAAGATGGTATCGCACTTATCCACGGTATTACCCGTCAACAAGGCGGTGCAACTAACGCTTGGATTAACAAGTATATCTTCCCAGGTGGTTACATCCCTGGTCTTCAAGAAATTGTCGGTGATATTGTCAATAACAACTTACAAATTACTGACATGGAAACACTTCGTCGTCACTACCAAAGAACTCTTGAAATTTGGGACAAGAATTTCAACGCTGCTCGTGACCAAATTCAAGAAAAAATGGGCGAAAGATTTGTGCGTATGTGGGACATGTATCTCAATGCATGTGCAGCATCCTTTGAATCTGGTAACATCGATGTTATTCAATACTTATTAACTAAGGGTCCTTCAGGTAAAAACTTACCAATGACTCGTGCATACATGCTTGATAAATAAAGTCATAAAAAAAGGCGAGATTTTAAAATCTCGCCTTTTTCTTATGCTTTAAAATACGCTCTTATTCAATTTTCTTAACGTCTTTTTCTTCTAATGGAAAAATCTTATCTGGATTTAAGACTGAGTTTGGATCGAAGATCTTCTTAATCTTTCTAAGAAGTTCAGTATAATCCTTACCATAGTACCATTCATACCAGTCTTTTCTAGCATAACCAATACCATGTTCACCAGACATGTTACCATCAAGTGATTTAGCTGTCTTATAAAGTTCGGTAATAACCTTGAAGCTCTTTTCCTTATATTCTTCATCAGTCATATTATCTGAGCAGAGATAAATATGAAGATTACCATCACCAGCGTGACCGAAGTTTGGAATTCTCATACCAATTTCTGTTTCAAGTTGATCAATTCTATGAAGCACATCTGGAATACGATTAATTGGCACACAAATATCAACTTCATCCATCTTAGGAGTTGACTTTTGAATAGCCAATAACAATTTTTCACGACAATCCCAAATCTTCTTAGCTTCTGGCGAATCGGCATTCAATACAATTGCATCTTGAGAATCAAATTGCTTGGTTGATGCCAAAGCTTGTTTCAATTCTGCATCAAGCTCCCCTTCAGTAAACGCATCAAGACCCAAGATAATAAATCCTTCACCGGTTGTAATTGGGAATTTTTCATCATAATATTTTTCCCACAAACTTATTACTTTTCTGCCCATGAATTCGACGGTGGTTGGGACAACTCCAGATGCTAAAATTGATGGAACTGACTTAATTGCATCATCCAAAGTTGGGAATGGAATAATGGCGTTTATAGATTTTTTAGGACGTGGGTACAATCTAATAGTTACTTCAGTTACAACTGCTAGAGTACCCTCTGAACCTATGATTAAATCTTTTAATGAGTAACCTGATGAAGACTTAACAGCCTTCGCACCAAATTTATACAACTTACCATCGGTTAAGACTACCTTCAATTCACGGATATGTTCACGAGTTACACCGTATTTAATAGCCTTCAAACCACCAGCGTTAGTATCAACGTTACCACCAATTGTTGCCCAGTGCATGGCTGGTGCTGGCATGTAAGTAAATGGCTTGTTAGCCAAGTATTCTTCAATGTCCTTCAATCTGATACCAGCTTGAACCGTCATAGTTAAACTACTTGGATCGTATTCAAGAACCTTATTCATCTTGATCATATCAAGTGAAATACCACCTTCAACAGTTAAGTTTGCTCCCATAAGGCCAGTTGAGTTACCTCTAGGTACAATGGGAATATGATTATCACTTGCATACTTAACAACCTTTTCAACTTCTTCATTAGTAACTGGTTGAATTACTAAATCAGGCATTGCTCTAACTGTCTTGAATTGGTCATGATCCCAATGTTCAGTTGGCTGGGTAATAAATCTTTCTGGATCTGCAATATAACTTCTTAAAGTTTCAATATCTGACTGATTAATCTTATGATACTCCATTATGCATTTTCCTTTCGTTAAAATTATCCCTTGTCAACTTTAGTGTAGCTATCTATGTAATCGCTGTCAAAATATAAGTATTAAAAAAATGATTAGCTTACGCTAATCATTTTATTTACCAAATTGTTACTCGTTTATCTGGATCAAGCCACATACCATCAGTTTCTTTTACATCGAAAGTTTCATAAAATTCATCTTGGCATTGTGAAGGAATATTAACACGTGTTGGCTGTGGAGCATGAACATCGGTCGCAATCTCAGTTTTAATTGCTTCTGGTCGCTGCTTTTGTGCCCAAGAACGTGCATAGTTCTTAAATAATTCCTTCATATCACCATCTTCAGATTTATTGGCCTGAATAGCACAAGTTAAACCACCAAGGTCAGCAATATTTTCTGCCACAACTTGTTTACCATTTAACTTGCTTGGTCCATATTGAAGACCATCATAGATATTAATTGCAGCTTTAGTACGTTTTTCGAATTCTTTAAAGTCTGAATCCTTCCACCAATTCTTCATATTTCCGAATTCATCAAACTTGGCACCATTGTTGTCGAAAGCATGAGAAATTTCGTGAGCAATAGTTGCACCAATACCGCCGTAATTAGCACCACGAGATTGATTAAGATCGTAGAATGGCGCTTGTAAAATACCTGCTGGGAATGTGATGTCATTTCTTTGTGGATCATAACAAGCATTATTCATGTTTCCTGGCATGAGGAAAACAGAACGATCAACAGGCTTATCCAATTTAGCCAAATTATATTCGGTTATGATCTTGCCGTTAATCTTTTCGTTCTCATATAGACTCTTGGCTGGATCAATCTTCAACAAATCATAGATTTCTTCTTGCTTGTCAGGATATCCGATTTTAAGAACCAATGCCTTTAACTTAACAATAGCCTTTTCCTTAGTTTCTTCAGAAAGCCAGTCATTTTTTTTAATACGTGATTCATAAATTTTGATCATACTATGGATCATATTAATTACGTCTTGCTTTGCTTCATCACCAAGATATTTCTTACCATAGAAAATTCCGAGAACTTCATCAAACGTTCCATTAGTAAGGTAATATGCATGACGAGCTTGAGGAACAAGTTCATCTTGACCACTTAAAGCTTGAGCAAATGGAAATCCGGCTTCACGGAAGTCTTGAGACAAGAGATTATTTACACCATTAATGAACTTAATAATCATCCAACCTTTAATTTGATCGAAATTACCTTCATTTACTAAGTCATCTACTTTTTCCAAGTATCTTGGTTCAGTTACAATAACTTTTTCTGGAAGTTTATCAAACATAGAAAGCATGTATTTTTCCATCTTAAAGGACTTGAATTTTGCTAAAAAGTCATTGATATTATAGGGATTATAGCTTGCTGGATAATCTGCCCATTCTTCTGTTGACTTAACGACCTTAGCTAATTTTTTATCAAACTCAATTCCAGCTTCAACATATTTACTTGCTTCAGCTTCGGTCATTCCTGCCATTACGAGCATTTTAATAGTTTGATCTTTTAAAATTGATAATAGTTTCTCCGCATCATCTTGCTTGTAACTTGTTGTATCTGGCAAAAAAGTTCCGGGACCATAAAACTCCAAAACATGTTCTTTAGTATTTTTCATATCAGCTTCAACATCAAAACCAAATGGAAGAGCCGAAATAAAAGCAATCTCCTTAGCTTTTTCATTTAATCCTGCAAAGTTATTTACACTAGTTAAAAAGGCCAAATCCTTTTTGATAGGTTCAGCACCTTCAGAATTTCTACGATCAAAATCCTTGGCTAATTTATATAAATTAACTGCTTTATCAAGATTCTTTAAATCTGGTAAATTACCATCTTTAACAAAGGAATCAAGGTTGTCCATCATTCTTTTTTCAATCCGCATATCAATTTCTGTATTGACCCCAATTTCGGTACGATCAGCAGGAATTACGGCATCTTTTTGCCATTCAGAGTTAACTGCTAAGTACAAGTTATCCTGAATGCGAGTATTAACATCTGGTTTAGTTAAATCACCAGTACCGCCACGTACAGCAAATAAATTTTTCATAGATTTCTCCCCTTATTTATTCTTATTATTCTGCAAAGTATACAAGTCGTAGTAGTATCCCTTCTTAGCTAAAAGTTCATCATGAGTGCCTTTTTCAATGATTCGACCCTTATCTAAAACAATAATTTGATCAGCATCTGCAATCGTTGATAAACGGTGGGCAATAGCTAAAGTAGTCCTACCCTTACGAAGTGTCTTTAAGCCTTTTTGAATCATGGTTTCAGTTTCGGTATCAACATTAGCTGTAGCTTCATCGAGAACCAAGACTTTCGGATCAGTAACCAAAGTTCTAGCAAATGAGACCAATTGACGCTCACCTTGGCTGAGTTCTCCGCCTCCTTCAATAACTTTAGCATGATACTTACCTGGCATTTTTTCAATAAACTGATCAGCCTGAACTGTTTCTGCAGCCTGTTTAATTTGATCATCAGTGATTTCGTCATTATAAAGACGAATATTTGAAGAAATATCACCATAAAACATGAATGGCTCTTGCAAAACTAACCCTAGTTTCCTGCGAAGTTCTTCTTTCGGGTACTTTCTAATATCAACATCATCAATCAGAATTTCTCCTTTATGAAATTCATAAAAGCGCATCATAACATTGATGATCGAACTTTTACCTGAACCGGTGTGGCCAACAATTCCGAGAGTTTCACCTGGATTTACGATGAAGTTAATGTCGTGTAAGATCTCATGCTTACCATCATATGAGAAACTAACATGTCTAAATTCAATCTTACCTTTGCTAATAGTCAAACCAGCTTCTGGATTCTGCTTTGGTTCATATTCAGTATCATCTAAGATTCCAAAAATTCTCTTACCAGCAACAATACCATCTTGGAACAAAGTCATTTGATCCATCATAGTTGAAATCGGGTTGAAGAATTGAGAAATATATTGTGAGAAAGCATAAACAACACCTGCTGGCACAAAAGTTTTTTGAAGTGGAAAACCAAAGTACATCAATGAAACTGCAAGTGCCAATGAATAAAGCATTGATGTAAGAGGTGAAAGAAGTAGCGAATTAATGCGGATCATGTTGAACCGAGTATTCATTAAACCGCCGTTTTCATCTTCGAACTCATTAGTCATGCGTCCTTCTTGCTTGAATTGCTGAATCAAAGATACACCTTCAATTGATTCATTTAAGTTAGTATTAATTCGGCTCAAGCGTTCACGATAATTACGATATAATTTTGAACTCTTTTGTGAATATAGCCAAATGATTATCAAAAGAATTGGCAAGAATGCCAGCATTAACCAACCGGCAGTTACATTAGTTGAAAACATCGCAACTAGTGCCGAGCCAATTGAAAAAATACTTATAACTACAGTTGATAAAACTGCTAAGAAATTACTCAAGGTCATGGTATCGTTAGTAACTCTTGAGACAATTGAACCTGCTGGAGTTTGATCAAAGTAACGCATCCCAAGTGTATGAAGCTTGCGATAAAGTGCCTTACGAACACTTTCTAGCGACTTTTCCGAACCTAAAGCAAAGAAAAATTCATAGGTAAACTGAAGTACCGCCTTTAGTAAAGATCCAAATGCATATAATGCTCCCGCAAAAATAATAATTTGGACTGTAGCAGTTTGTTTTAATAAAAAGTGATCAAGGAAATATTGCAATCCATATGGCAAAAGCATGTTGATCACACTAACGAGAAATGCTCCAAACAATGAAATTAACATTTCAAATTTGAAAGTTTTTACAAATCCCATGATTCGCTTAAAAATTTGCATTTGCTCTTTGAAAGGAATCGCTTGTGCCCAAACTGATTCATTCTTTTCTTCATTATTCATTCACTTCACCTCCAACCTTTTCTTCTAACTCTTGTTTACGCCACATATCAGCATACCAACCATTAAGCTTAAGCAGTTCTTTATGAGTTCCTCGCTCAACGATTTGTCCGTTTCTCAATACTAAAATTAAGTCAGCATTCATCACAGAGGTTAAACGGTGAGCCGCAATCAAGGTAGTCTTACCTTTTCTTTCCTTACGTAATGCCTTCAATATATCAGTTTCAGTTCTTGCATCCACTGCAGACAAAGCATCATCCATAATTAGGATTTGACTATGTTTAAGTAGCGCTCTGGCAATCGACATTCTTTGTTTTTGACCACCCGAAAGTGATATACCATTTTCCCCAACCAGAGTTTGGTACGAACGCGGCATTTGCAAAATATCATTATGCAAATCACTCTTTTGAGCGGCTTCAATAATTTGACTATCTTCAGCTCCCGAATCAGAAAAGGCAATATTCTTCTGAATACTCGTTGAAAACAGATAATTGTTCTGCGGAACGTAAGAAATTTGTCTCAATAGTACATTCAGCGGCACTTCACGAATATCATGACCATTAAGGGTAATTTGACCGTCGTAAGTGTCGAATTCACGCAGGAGTAGTTGAATAATTGTAGTTTTACCTGCACCAACTTTCCCAACTAAACCAAGCGTTTGACCCTTTTTTAATTTAAAATCAATATTTTGAAGAACTGGAATATCTTTTTCATCTGGATAGGCAAATGACTTAATTTGGTACTTTAAATCTCCTGCAATATCATCGGCCGTAATATTCTCATCCGCATTTGCATCGGTAATTGTTGGCTTTTCATCAAGAAGCTTCTGCACACGATCGTAGCTAGCACTACCACGCTCCAAAATATTGAATAAATATCCGATAGCAAACATTGGCCAAACCATGTTTCCAATATAAGCAATGAATGAGACTAATTGTCCAATTGTGAGGACTTTATTAGTTACTAAAATACCACCATAAATAATTGTGATTGTGTAAGTTAAACCAATAATAATTGTTCCAAGGGGGTCGAATAATGAATCCCAGACAAATACTTTACGGTTAATTCGAATAGTATCATTTACCATTCGATCAAACGCTTCAGTATCTTCTTTTCCTTGACCAAACGTTTTTAAAACTTTAATACCAGAAACAGATTCTTGAGTTTTATTATTCAATCTAGAAAATGCAGCTTGTGAATCATTAAACGAATCATGAAGTCGATCTCCAAGTTTCTGCGCGCCCCATGCTAAAAAAGGCAGTGGCAAAAGTGCTACAATTGTCAAACGAAAATCAACAAAGATAATCATGGCAATCATTGTTGAAAGTCCCATCATTAGAGAATCGACTAATGTTAAAACACCATCTCCAGCAACATTTTGAATTGCGGAAACATCATTAGTCGCATGCGCCATTAAATCCCCAATTCTGTGACGCTGATAAAAAGTTCGATCCATTTTCATAAAATGGTCAAATAACTTTGATCTCATTTGCCGTTCAAGCTCTGCAGCACCGCCCCAGATTTGCTTACGCCAAAAATAACGCAACACATAAAGCACGATAGCCGCAGCAACAATTGCCAATACCAAAATACCATATTGTCCCCAAGTAATATGACCTTTATCAAGTCGATCCGACATTAGTCCCAACACCCTTGGTGGAACTAGATTAGCAAAAGAAGTTAATGCTAAAAATATAATTCCTAATATGTATCTCTTCTTTTCTTTCCTAAAAAACCATCCCAGTTTTCTAAAAATCCCCATCTTTTCACCCCTTTGATAGCACAAAAAAGACGAAGAATAATCTCTTCGTCTTTACAGATATACCAATATTTTAAGATATTGAATTATCTACCTTGTTGATGTTTCATCATATTCATCACTTGGTTAACCTTCTTAGCAGATGGCTTTTGTCCCATTTGTGACATCATGGCAACAATCATATCTTCATTAATTGGAGGATTATCCTTAAAATATTTCTTCATATATGCTCTGGCACCGTAAAAACCACCTACAAGGCCGATACCTAATGCGACGATAATTAATACAATTGCTAAACCTAAATTCATAATCTTTCAAATTCCTCCATTAACTAACATATATATCTTACCAGAGTTAAGAAATATTTAAAGACAAAAATTAATCTTTTCTAAGACCCTTTTTACGTTGAGCCTTTTTGGCTTTTTCAGAAGTTACTTCCTTACCATTCTTGTCAAGAATAACCATGTCTTCAATTTGTTGTTTAAATCCGGCACGGAAGTTTTCCAAGAACTTCTTATGTAATTCTTTTCTTTCTGCTTCTTCTTCAGGTGTTAAGCCTTCTTTTTCTTTCTTATGGTACAATTCGTTTATTCTTTTTGTTACATCATCAATATTTTTTTCAGACATAAAAAACACCCTTTCTTGTAAACTATATTATTAGTTTACAGTATTTATACCAATAAAAAAAGCCAAAATGCTTAGAACGCCTGTTTGTAAATCTGAATCTTTTTTGTTAAAATAACTACTAAGATAAACTATCAAATACACTCTTATTTGGAGCATTGTTATGAGAAAAAATTACGAAACTAAACAAATTGAAATTTTGCAATATATTTATGATACTGTTGAAAATCGTGGATTTCCACCTACTGTTAGAGAAATCTGTTCAGCAGTTGATCTTTCTTCAACTTCAACGGTTCATGGTCACTTGTCTCGACTTGAGAGAAAAGGCCTATTGTTTAAGGACGCAACTAAGCCTCGTGCCCTTGAAATTACCAAGGACGGTTTAAAGGAACTTGGCATTAAGCCAAAAGAAATCCCAGTAATCGGAAAAGTTACTGCTGGTCAACCAATCTTAGCTTACGAAGATGTAGAAGATTATTTCCCACTTCCACCTGATCTTAAAGCAGATGCCGGTGAATTATTCATGCTTAAAGTTCAGGGTGAAAGCATGATCAATGCAGGTATTTTTAATGGTGATGAAATTATAGTTAGAAAGCAAAGTACTGCTGATAATGGGGAAATTGTTGTTGCCATGACTGACGATGATGAAGCAACGGTCAAACGTTTTTATAAAGAAGATGGTCATATTCGTTTGCAACCAGAAAACGATACAATGGATCCAATTATTCTTTCAAACGTTACAATTCTTGGTAAAGTTGTTAGTTTGTATCGTACTGGTATTGAATAGAATCAATAAGAAAAGAGCTAGTGAAATTCTAGCTCTTTATTTTTTTGCTTAACATTACTATTTAAAATATTTAACTAGTTTTTTCTCAAAAACTGGTAACCACTTTTCAAGATACCCTGCTCTAGTTGGATGAACTTGATCAACCATGTAGAGATTACTTTGGCTTTTAAAATCTTGATTATTAAATAAATCAATTAATTCAATTCGATACTTTTCACTCAATTCTTGCGTTTTTTCAACCATTTTGGCATAAGTTGGATTTTCAAAGTATGGATTAGTAAAAATCACAATTGGACAATTCCACTTTTTCTGTGCTTCAGTAATTATTGTTTGTAAACTGCCAATTACCGTTTGAGTATCAAAATCTTTATCTTTGACTTCTCCAATTGCACTATTACCCAACCTTGCATCATTAGTCGAAAGTTGGATTACTAACATATCAGGTAATACTTCTTTCAAATCCTCACGAAAACGTTCCAAATATGAATCACCTGGGTAGCTGGTATTTTTATCAACTAAAGTAGTACCGTTTTCAGCATCCTTGATAGCTTCAACTCCATCAATTTTCCAAAGATAATCAACAAATGATTCTCCTAGAGCTCCAAATCCTAAAGTAACTGAAGAGCCTAAAAACAAAATTTTCTTACCTGTTAAAGGTTCAACCTGCGTCTTCATTTGGTTAACTGCATACTTTCGGGCATTACCGGGCATGCTTGCAAAACTTGTATATAGTCTCTGATTAAGTGGATGTAAATCAAGGTCATTTCTGAGTTCTGCAACGGCAACATCAGATAGGTCATTATTTTGTCTAATTGAAATTAAAAATGTTTCGTTACTCAATTACTTTTCCTTCTTTAAATATTTCTTTATAACCTGCCAGTCTTTTGGAATTACATCGGTCAATTTTCGATTATAAAATACAGCTGCCGGATGATATTGCGGAAAAATAGTGTACTTTTTTTTCGACCATACATATCCATCTTCTTTTTCATTTAATTTAAGAATTGGCGTATTCTTAATAACTGTCCCATGCTCTTGTGAAATCTTATGTCCCGGACCCAGCAATCTTTCTAAGGCAGTATTTCCAACAGCAACAATTAGCTTTGGCTTTACCATTTTTATTTCATAATCCAAGAATAATGCATGAGCCAGAATCTCTTTTTTAGTTGGTTTTCGATTTGGATATTTTGTAACTATTTTATTTTTTCGTTTACTAAAGACTTCTTTAATATCGTATGGGCGGCTCCGAACAGCCGAAGTAATATAAACATCATCCCTAGTGAGCCCAATACTTGCCAAAGACTTCATCAATTCCTTACCCGAGTCTCCATGAAATGGAATATGAGAAACAATTTCTTCTCTACCAGGTGCTTCCCCAATAATCATTAAAGCCGGATTTTTTGGACCTGCACCCTCATTAATTCCTTCTAAACGCATCCCTGCAGATCGTTTTTTAACCTTTTCAATTAGCTCATCTGGATATTTCATCAATAAATTCTCCTATTAAAAAAAGTGGGCACTCTGGTCCACTTCCTTATTTTTTATCATTCAAATAAGCTATCGCATCTTGCAAGATTTCATTAAGACCACGATCAGTTGGTAAATAATCTTTGGCTTGATCCAAAGTAACCCATTTAGAATTCAAAATTTCTTCTACTTGATCAACTACATGTTGATTCTTAACAAACTCACTTAAAAAGAAATCTACCTTTTTTATTGTTTTTTCTTCAGTTACATATTCAATATCTCTGTGAAAATTGAAATCAAACTCTGGATACAAACCTACTTCTTCAGCTACTTCACGCTTTGCTGCTTCTTGTTCAGTTTCACCAGGTTCCAAGTGTCCCTTTGGAAAACCCCATGTGTGGTGCAAAACACTTTCAACAATTAAAAAATGAACGTCGCCATTTTCTATACGATAAATAATACTACCAGCCGAATGCTCGTGAATCATGATGAATCCCCCTTATGTTCAGTGACTATATTATACACAAAATTCATTTGTATAAATAATCATTTTCCAATTTAATTTAATTTTTAGGTGTTTTTTGTTAAACTAGGAAAGTGAAATAAATTTTATGTTGATATTAGGTGAAAAAATTGAATAAGAAAACAAAAGAGATTGTAAGCTTTTGGGTTGAAGTCTTTGTAATGGTTCTTGTTATCGGTGGAATCTTCTGGGCTTTAAACAAATATGTGATCGCCAATTGTACAGTTTCAGGGATTTCAATGGAGCCAACCTTTGATAATGGTGATCGTGTTGTCGCAGTTCGACATGCGCAATTAAAGCGTGGTGAAATAGTTGTTATTGATGCTCCCGATGAGCCTGGTGCTTTATACATCAAGAGAATTATTGGTATGCCTGGTGATACAATCGTAAGTAAAAACCAACAAATTTACATTAACGGTAAAAAGATTGCACAGCCATGGCTTAACAAAGGACGCAAGATGATCGATAACGGTGAAGATGGTTTCTCAGGAACTAAGTATTCTTACACTCAAAACTTCACGCTTAGCTCATTAGCTAAAACTGCTGATTATCGAAAGTACTACACTACGACTCAACTTAAAACTATGCAAAGAACCAATAAAGTTCCTGCTGGTACCTACTTCGTAATGGGAGACCACAGAAGTGTTTCTAAAGATAGCCGATACATTGGTACTATTCCAAAGGATAAAGTCGTTGGTGTTGTTAAATGGCGCTACTGGCCAATCAATAAGATGCAATTCTATTAAAGATTAGAGAACTGGAAATATTCCAGTTCTTTTTCTTTTAGATAAATAAAAAGGCATCGTCTTCATAAAATGAAAACAATGCCTTTCAACTAACTAGTCTACCTTCCTAGCCGTTGAGGTTTTATTAGAAAAGAAAAAGCCAGAAACTACCTTAGATCCAAATAAGGAACGTATTACAAACGTAAACACATGCTCTATTCACTTATTTGATTTCTGAAATAGTATATATCTGACTTCATTCCTTTCATCAACGTAATTAAAATATATCATACTTATTTTGACTGTCAACTATGTTTAAAAAATTGCGTAAAATCTATAAACCATACAAAGCGTTATTTTTTCACTTTTTCTTTACTAATCAATTCTTTTTAGTTTCAGCGCATTCATTGTCGTCACGTCAAACATATCCCATTCTAATTTTTACACTAAAAAAAGACAGCCCGATTGAGCTGTCTTTTAATTTGTGTAATCTGTTGATTAACGACGTGCTTCTGCAATTCTTGCAGCCTTACCATGACGATCACGTAAGTAGTAAAGCTTAGCACGACGTACACGACCACGACGAATAACATCAAGCTTTGCAACACGAGGGTCGTTAACTGGGAAAGTACGTTCAACACCAACACCTGAAGCAATCTTACGAACAGTGTAAGTTGCAGCAATGCCGGCACCCTTTCTCTTAATTACAACACCTTCGAACATCTGAATACGTTCGTGAGTACCTTCAACAACACGTACGTGAACACGAACAGTATCACCTGCACGAAATTCAGGCATATCATCACGAAGTTGTTCTTTAGTCAATTCTGCAATTAATGGATCCATAATATTTTCTCCTTCTACGGCATTCATTATCACGCCACGCGCCCAGCGGAACACCCATAACTTTATTTTTGCGGCTTTTGCCACGAAAACTATTGTAGCAAATAAAATATGGCTAATCAAGCTCTGACTTAATTTGATCAAGCATTTTTCTTTCCTCGGCAGTCAAAACACGATCTTTTAACATATCTGGTCGATTTAGATATGTTGCCTTAAGAGCTTGATAATGACGCCATTCTGCTATCTTTTGGTGGTTACCACTAGTTAACACTTCTGGTACTTTTTGACCCTCAAAGTCTGCAGGACGAGTATATTGGGGATATTCAAGCAAACCGTGTGAGAAACTTTCCTCAACAGCAGAAGCTGAATTACCTAATATTCCGGGAAGAAGTCTAACAGTGGCATCAATCATACTCATTGTCGGAAGTTCTCCACCCGTTAAAACATAGTCACCAATTGAGACTGTTTCATCAGCTAAATCATAAACTCTTTGATCGAAACCTTCATAGTGACCACAAATAAAGGTCAATTCATCTTCTTTGGCCCAACGTTGAGCCATTTCTTCATTAAAAGTTTTACCCTGTGGGGCAGTAATAATTACCTTTCCCTTTGATGGTAAAGAATCTAAAGCCTTTTTAATTGGCATGATTTGTAGCACCATTCCGGCTCCACCACCATATGGAGTATCATCAACGTGATGATGAACATCAGAAGTAAAATTACGGAAATTAACTAAATTTAAATCCCATTTTTTATCTTCTAATCCTCTACCAAGCATTGAAGTTTGAAGTGGCGTAAACATGTCTGGAAAAAGAGTTAAAACATTAATCTTCATCTCTCAAACCCTCCATTACCTCAACGTAGACTTTTTTACCATCAATATCAACTTTCTTTACAACATCGTCGATATATGGAAGCCAGAACTGTTTGCCATTATCTTCTTTAACTAACCAAATATCGTTAGCACCTGGAGATTCAATATCTGTAATCTTACCAATCTTTTCCCCAGTTTGATTATCATAAACTTCACAATCCAAAATGTCACGATAGTAGTAAACACCATCTGGAAGCTCTTGTTGTTGGTCTTCACTTACAACTAAGGTCTTTCCCTTTAATTGTTCAGCTTCATTTATATCAGTTATCTCTTCAAATTGAACCAACCAAAATTGCTTGAATGGACGGCCACTTTTCACAGTTAAAGTTCTCTCAGTATCTTCACGTAAAGAAAGCTGACTTCCTGCTGAAAACCTCTCTTCTGGAAAATCTGTAATTACCTTAACTTTAACTTCACCATTTAATCCATGAGTATTTATGATTTTGGCAACATCATAATATTGCATTGAATTCTCCTTATATCCTTAAAGAAAAAGAGTTTGAAGAATTAACTCCAAACTCTTGAAAGTAATAATTACTTGTTGTATTTTGCATCGTGCAACTTCTTCATGATGCCAGCACCTGAGATAAGTGATCTAACAGTATCTGAAGGTTGTGCACCCTTTTGAAGCCATTCAAAAATCTTGTCTTCATCAAGCTTCAATTCCTTTGGAGTTGAAACTGGGTTGTAGTAACCAACTTGTTCGATGTAACGACCGTCACGTGGCATACGTGAGTCTGCAACAACGATTCTGTAGAAAGGCTTTCTCTTGGCACCAGCACGGTGCATACGAATTTTAACTGACATAAATAATTTCCTCCTAATATTTAACGATTAATAATATACCATTAATTTTTAGAGGTGTAAAGTATTTTTCCTTAACAGCTAAAAATATTTTAGGAATGGAATCTCTTAATCTTTTTCATACGCTTCTTTTTATCTTTTTTAAACTTCTTACCCATTCTTCTCATGGCCATTTTAGCCATTGGAGAATCCATTCCTGGTAAGCCATCCAAGCCCTTCAAGTTACCCTTTGTAATCTTAGACATCATGTCACGAGCCTGCTTAAATTGTTTGATCATTCGGTTGACTTCTACAACAGGACGACCAGAACCAGCAGCAATTCTTCTACGACGGCTTGGGTTTAAAATTTCAGGATTTTCACGTTCTTCTTCTGTCATTGAGTAAACAATCGCCTTAATATGAGCAATCTGTTTCTCATCAATGTTCATATTTTGAAGTTGAGGGTTATTGGCCATCCCCGGAATCATCTTCATAATTTGATCAAGTGGTCCCATTTTTTGAACTTGTTCAAGTTGAGCAATAAAGTCATTGAAGTCGAAGGAGTTTTCCTTCATCTTTTCTGCAACTTTTTGGGCTTCTTTTTCATCATAATCCTGTTGAGCACGCTCGATTAAAGTAAGCATATCACCCATACCCAAGATTCTTGATGCCATACGATCTGGGTGGAAGTCTTGAAGATCGGTTAACTTTTCACCTTGACCAGTATAAATAATTGGCTTACCAGTTACAGCACGAATTGATAAAGCGGCACCACCACGAGTATCACCATCGAGCTTAGTCAAGATTACGCCGGTTACGTCAAGTCTTTCATCAAAACCTTTAGCAACATCAGTAGCAGCTTGACCAGTCATGGCATCGACAACTAAAAGAATATTGTCTGGATCTGCGACTTTCTTAACTCTTTCAAGCTCGTCCATTAGTGCTTCATCAATTTCAAGACGACCAGCGGTATCGATGATCACATAATCGTTCTTATTCTTATCAGCTTCAGCTAAACCATCTTCAACGATTTTAGCAACATCTTTTTCATTTTCTTCACTGAAAACTGGCACATCAAGTTGCGTACCGATTTGTTTCAACTGCTCAATGGCAGCAGGACGGTAAATATCACCAGCAATTAAAAGTGGACGAGCATGTTCAGTCTTTTGTAAATGATATGCAAGTTTACCTACTGTTGTGGTTTTACCAGTACCTTGCAAACCAACCATCATAATAATAGTTGGAATATGTTTTGACTTGTTAAGACCAACTGAAGTTTCACCCATCATCTTAGTCAATTCGTCATTAACAATTTTAATTACTTGTTGACCTGGGTTTAAACTTTCTTGAACTTCCTTACCAAGCGCATCTTGTTTAATCTTTTTAATGAAATCTTTAACAACCTTGAAGTTTACATCGGCTTCAAGAAGAGCAAGACGGATTTCACGACTTGCTTTGTTAATGTCTTCTTCAGAAATCTTACCTTTACCAGTTAAATTTTTAAGAGCTTTTTGAATTCTTTCACTTAAATTTTCGAAAGCCATGGGTTTATTCTCCCCTCATTTGTTTTAGTAATTTTCTTATCTCATCTTTAGCAGTCTGCAAGTCATTATTATCAATTGCCAAAATAGCATCTACTAAGGAAGCTTCGATTTGATTGTAATCAGCCTGCATCCCCAGTTTCTTCTCATACTTTTCTAGCGTTTTACTTGATCTACGTAAATTATCATAAACTGCCTGTCTAGAAACATTATGATTGATTGCTATTTCTCCTAAAGAAAGATCGTTATAGTAATAATCTTCAAAATAACTTTGTTGTCCTTTTGTCAATAAAGAACCATAAAAAGCATAAAGATCACCTAATTTTTCATTTTTTGTTAGTTCATCCATTAGTTTCACCGCCCTTAAGTATAGCAAAAAATCACACTTTTTAGAATTGACTGAGTCGATTTTCATTGTTAAAATGAAATGAACTATTTTAATTTAAGATTAATCGTCGATATAAGGGGTGGTTTTGTGAATCTTTGGAAAAAAATGAATCGTAAAGAAGATCCACGAGTATATGAAAATAAGGACGGGCACTTAGTTCGATCTTTAAAAGTTAAAGATATCTTAGCCTTAGGTGTTGGTACAATTGTTTCTGCTTCCATCTTCACCTTACCTGGTGAAGTTGCAGCAATGCATACTGGGCCTGCCGTTGCCATTTCATTTATTTTAGCAGCTATTGCAGCTGGACTTGTAGCTTTTGCTTATGCAGAAATGGCTGCAGCAATGCCTTTTGCTGGTTCAGCTTACTCATGGATTAACGTAATTTTTGGTGAATTCTGGGGCTGGGTTGCCGGTTGGGCACTTCTAGCCGAATATTTCATAGCCCTGGCCTTTGTCGGATCAGGTCTTTCGGCCAATTTACGAGCATTAATTGCACCGGCTGGATTAAAACTACCTGCATCCTTATCTAATGCCTTTGGAACTGATGGCGGTGTGGTCGACTTAATTTCAATACTTTCAATTGCTATCGTTGGTATTTTAATTTCAATCGGTGTCAGCAAAGTAGCTAGAGTCGAAAATGCATTAGTTGTTTTAAAGGTTTTTGCAATTCTACTTTTCGTAGTTGTTGGTGCAACAGCCATTAATAAGGTTAACTTCGTTCCATTTATTCCAAAATATCACCCAACACCAAACGGTGCTTTCGGTGGTTGGCAAGGAATTTATGCCGGTGTTGCAATGATTTTCCTTTCATATATTGGATTTGACTCTGTTGCGGCAAACTCAGCTGAAGCAATTAATCCACAAAAGACAATGCCACGTGGAATTATCGGTTCTTTAATTGTCGCTGTTGTCTTATTTGTTAGTGTTAGTTTAGTTTTAGTTGGAGTTGTTCCATATACTAAATTTGCTGGTAATGCAGAACCTGTTGGTCTTGCCCTTCGTTATGCTGGTCACCCTGCCGTTGCTGTTGTTGTTCAAACAATTGCAGTTTTAGGGATGTTTACAGCTTTAATCGGAATGGGGATGGCAGGATCAAGATTGATCTATTCATTTGGTCGTGATGGAATGCTTCCAAAATGGCTCGGTAAAATTGATAAAAGTCACCGTCCAAACAATGCGGTTTTCACCATTACTACTATCGCCATCATCATCGGGGCAATATTCCCATTCTCAGCATTATCACAGCTTATTTCCGCAGGAACTTTGATTGCCTTCATGTTCGTATCATTGGCAATCTTTCCACTTAGAAAGCGTGAAGGGGTAGATATTGAAGATCCATCATTTAAGATGCCACTTTATCCCGTATTGCCACTCTTAGCATTCTTGGCTTCATTAACTGTCTTTTTAGGATTGGATAAACAAGCTAAGCTTTATGCAGGCATTTGGTTCATTTTAGGAGTATTGATCTATTTATTCTACGGTGTAAGACATTCAAACTTAAATGATAAATAAAAAATTCAGAGCAAACAAAAGGAATTGATCAAAACGATCAATTCCTTTTTTAGTATCTAATTAGTGAGCCTTAATTACTCCATTGGGTTGTTCTTAACAAAGACGTTTTCTACTAAACTTTCTAAGACATAGCCTTTTGTAAATCGATTACTTTATCAAATAAATTCTGCTCCTCCATGCTTACTTTGTGGGCTACCTCTATCACAGTTCCATTAAAATTATTTATAAATGTTTCATGAATCTCTTTAGATAAAGCTGGATCCAGGGCAGAAGTAGCTTCATCCGCTATCAAAACTTGACGGTGGTTCAGTAATGCTCTGGCTATTTCTATCCTTTGCTTTTGCCCACCTGATAAGTTATTTCCCTCTTTACCTACTTTATAATTCAATCCTTTTTGGTGTACCAATTTACTTAATCCAGACTGAGCTATAACTTTATTTAGCTCTTTTTCCGGAACCACTTTACCTAAGGTAATATTATAATGCAAGGTATCATCCAAAATAACTGGATCCTGGTGAACGAAAGAGAAGTATTCATGATCTCGTTTCCAATCTCCATTGCTATTTTTATCGTTAATTTCATAAGATCCGCTACTCAACTTTAAATTTCCAATCAGGAGATTAAGTAACGTAGATTTTCCCCACCCTGAAGGAGCCTTTAATAAAACCTTTTCGCCTGACTCTACTTTTAAGGTTACATTTTTAAATATACTTTTACCTTGTAAAGTAACTTCTGCGTCTTGCAACTCTAAGTTTCTAAATATTTTTCCCACACTACTTTCAGGAAATTCTACATCTTCATTATTAAGCATTAACTTCAATTTATTCCAAATAGGATCAGTAGTTTTTATATCATTTATACAACCAAATATATTCACTACTGGATTTATGAAATTATTAGCTAATTGAGCAATCATCATAAAGATTCCCAAAGTTAATTTACCCTTAGTAACAAAATATATACCTATAGAAAATGGAATAATCATAGCAAAAATATATGCAAACACTGTAGTTACTTCATTAGCGCTTTGTTTTATTTCATTAGATTTTTTTAATGCTGTTTCCATTCCTACAGCACTGCTAATAAGGCGCTTTATAATTTGCTTTTGTGCATTATAAAGATTTGCAATATCATTAATTTTTATAGTTTCACTAATTTTTTCTGTATAATCACTATTGCTCTTTTCCCACTTATCTGCCCTACTTTTGATTTTCGAACTAAAGATATTTTGAATTAATGCTGGAACAAATGAAGCAACAAGAAAAATAATAGAAAGCCACCAAGAGGCTACAAATGCTGAAATAATAGCGGCCAAAAACTGTATACCATAAAAAATTATTTGCAATTCTGCCTCTATTTTATTAGTCTCTAATTGTTTCAAATCATTCGTCATAAACGAAGTATTTATTTGCTGTTCAATATTTTTAGTCTTAATCAAATATGTAGTTGCTTTTTCCTTAATCTTAATATTAATTTCTGCAACAATATTTGCATAAAGATACTGATAAGCGATACCAATTATACAAAATAAGATTAACCCACCTAAAGCAAATAAGGTTAAAGATATCATATTACCATGATGAAACTGAGCATAATTGATATATTGATCAAACATATAAGCAATGAATACAATCTGCAATGATTTAAAAATAGACAAAATTACATATTCAACTAACTTTAAAGGTGACAAATATTTAATTGTTATCATAACAATTTATACCCTTCTATTCATACTCCACCACAACACTTCTATCTTTATTAATAATCGCCGTAATCGATTTAACTTTTAAATTTTCTAAATCATTAAACGTTATAAATTTAGTATATTATTCATTTTATTTTCACTCATATAGTTAAAATTATTAAAAGCACCTTTTTAACAAATGCTTACTTTTAATTTAAATAAAATACCAATTAATAGTATTGTAGATTATTATTTCTAACTTCACTAACTTCTAAATCTAATCTATTTCTACGACTTTCAAAGAAATTCAAAAGTTAACAAATTAATGACTACTTAATCTTTTTTTAATTATAAATATCAAATAATACAAAGTCAATAACTATACGATTTTATATTAAAATTAATTCCCACAATATAAGAAACAAAACTAAAAGGATTAACCCCGATATAATATCGAAATTAATCCTTTTATCGCATAATATATAGAAGAATACCTAATTCTATTAGGTACTACAAATTATTTTTATATTAAAGGTTAGCATCCATATTGAAAGTAAGTTTTGACATCTTGATTGATTCAATCATCATCTTACCCCAAAGGTCTTCACTATCCTTCTTAGTATGAGCAACAGTTTCTTGGTTTGCCTTAGTCAATAATTCAGTTAATTCTTTACCTGACTTACCTTCAGAATCTTTGAGAATTTCTTCTACACGACCTCTATAGTAACGATTAAGTTCAGTAAGGTAAGTTGTATCAAGTTGAACAAATTGTGGGTAGTGGCTTTCAACGAGTGCTGCTAGTGACTTATAGTACCACCATGCATCGTTCATATTATAATCCATTGAAGTGTTGTTATATGAAGGATCAGTATCACTCATATTAGCAAAGAATGGAACAAATGGTGTAAATGTTGGACCACCAATACATAACCACATAATTGCTGCACGATCTTCTGGTACATCACTTCTAATTTGCAAGATATGAGCATTTTGAGTTCTATTCAAACCAATTGGACGGAAACGATGCTTTTCTTCATCGGTTCCCTTACCAAATGGATCGTAAGGAGTATCTTGGTAGTGTGAACCTAAAGCAAATTGGATATCTTCACGAGTAATCTTTTTTGCTGCCTTACGGATAAATGGAATATCACCATCTTCTGGATCTTGTTCAATTTCAGGATTGAACAACTTTTGAATGTACCATTGACGGTTAGTATTGTAGTGACGATCTTGTTCAGTGTATGTACCGAAGATATGGCGGAAATTCCAACCTTCATGATCAACGTTCAAGTGATGTTCTTCAACGAATTCACGAATACCATCACTCCACATGAAGTATTCTGGGTTATCAAAATCAACTTCTTGAATAGCAACACGGTTACCAGTTGCTGCATAACAATCATCTGGGATTCTTTGTGCTACCCAGTGGTGACCAGTAACAATTTCCATATACCAAATTTCGTCTTTATCACTGAATAAAACTGAGTTACCAGCTGGTGAACCATACTTCTTAATAAGTTCACCTAGACGCTTAACACCGTCGCGAGCTGAGTGGATATAAGGAAGGACTACGGTTTGCATACAATCTTCATCAAGACCATCTTTAACAAGTGGATCGAAAGCTAAAGTTCTTTCATTTCCGTATGTTGATTCAGTACATGACATAGCAACATTTTCTTCGTTAATACCACTTTCATCGTAATATCCAAGATGCTTGTAATCAACGTTTGGAACTGCTGGAACACGCTGTGCATCTTCTGGAAGATCCATTTCAAACTTGTTAAGCCATGATTTAATATGGCGACCTTTCTCACCATGAGCAGCTGGTTCAATAATGAACTTTTGAGGGGTAATAGGTCTAAAAGTATCATCATTGCGAGCAATCATAGTAGTACCATCAACGGATGCTTTTTTACCAACTAAGATTGTTGTACATGCACTAGGTTCAATCATAATTTTTTCTCCTTATAGTTATATAAAAAACTTAATAATTTAACTTTACCACTAACCATTAAACTAAGCCATGGAAAAGACCAATTGCATAGTTGGCTGCATCGAAATCAGCCAAATCTTCCGGCTTTTCGCCAAGTCCAACTAATTTAACCGGCAAGTTCATTTCGTTACGGATTGCTAAAACAACCCCACCTTTTGATGAACCGTCAAGTTTAGTCAAAACTAAACCTGTTAATTTGGTTGTTTTATCAAAATCTTTGGCTTGCAAAAGCGCGTTTTGTCCAGTTGATCCATCCAAAACTAGCAAAGTTTCAGTTGGTTCATCTGGAGCAAGTTTCTTAATGGTTCTTTGGATCTTTTCTAACTCACTCATCAAGTTCTTCTTGTTTTGCAGACGACCAGCAGTATCAACTAAAAGATAATCAACGCCTTCATTAATTGTACGTTCAGTTGCGTCATACACAACTGATGCGGGATCAGCTTTTTCTTTACCCGTTACTACAGGAACATCTACCCGGCGGCCCCATTCAACAAGTTGTTCAACCGCACCTGCTCTAAAGGTATCAGCTGCCGCCATCATAACCTTTTTGCCTTGGTCTTTGAAGCGCTTTGCAAGTTTACCAATTGTAGTTGTCTTACCTGCACCGTTAACACCAACAAATAAGTAAATATTAGGCTTGCCATCATCATGGTAAACAAGCTTTTCATCATCAGAATTACCATTTTGGTCATAAAGATCAACAAGTTTTTCTACAATAACTCGCTTAAGATCATCACGTGATTTTGCATTTTGAAGCTTAGCCTCGTCACGAAGTTGTTCAGTTAATTGTTCTGCCGTTTCAAAACCGACATCAGATTCAATTAACAAATCTTCAAGATCATCAAAGAAATCTTCATCGACAGTTCTGAATTTAGCAAAGAAGGCATTTAACTTCGCACCAAAACCTTTATTGGTTTTTTCTAAACCCTTTTCGTAAAGTTCAGTTTGATCTTGTTCTTCTTCAGTTTCATCAGTAGTTTCTTCTACATCTTCTGAATCGCTTTCTTCAACTTCTACTTCAGATTTAGATTCAGTTTCCTGCTTTTCGTCTTTGACTTCAACTTCCTCAACATTTGAAGCTTCATCCGGTTTTTCTTCGGAATCTTCATCTGAATTTTCATATTCAGTTTCGACTTCTTCAACTTCATGATCAAGTTCAGTCGGAGTTTCTTCTTGAGGTTTCTCATCTTTTTCTACTACTTCATTTTCATCAGTAGATTCAGTTTGATTTTCATCAACCTCAGGCTTTTCTTCATTTGCAGCTGCATCAGATTCAGAAGTTTCAGTATCTTCTACTTTTTCGACTTCTTGTTCTTTCTTTTCTTCGTCTTCTTTATTACCAAAAAGAGATTTTTTAATTCGATCAAATAATCCCACTAGTTCTTCACCTCATCTTTTATATCATCAAGAGATACCGATAATACTTGAGATACACCGGATTCTTGCATCACAACACCAAATAATTGATTGGCTTCTTGCATTGTTCCACGTCTATGAGTAATCACAATAAATTGGGTATGCATATCATATTTCTGTAAAAATTGTGCGAATCTTGTTACGTTCGCATCATCAAGAGCCGCTTCAACCTCATCCAAAATACAGAATGGAACTGGATTAACTTGAAGCATTGCAAACAAAAGAGTAATCGCAGTTAAAGCACGTTCACCACCTGAAAGCAAACTTAAACGTTGGAGCTTCTTACCAGGTGGCTGAGCAATAATTTCAATTCCTGTTTCAAGTAAATTGTCTGGATCAGTTAAAACAAGCTTGGCTTCACCACCACCAAATACTACAGGGAAAATTTGTGTAAAGCTGGCAGCAACCTTATTAAAAGTTTGACCAAAACGAGTCTTAACTTCTTTGTCCAACTCAATCATAGATTGCTCAAGATCTTTTCTCGCATCAAGCAAGTCATTTTGTTGTTGATTTAAGAAATCATATCTCGTCTTTACATTTTCATATTCTTCAATTGAATCGAGATTTACTGGCCCAATATCTTCAATTGACATTTTGTGAAGCTTTACTGACTTAGCTAATTGATCACGCGTTTCTGCATCATTTTTGCCTTCCGCATTAGCCAAAGCCGCTTCATATGTTAATGAATATTCTTCACTTAAAGTTTCTAATTTTTGATTAATCGAACTATTGAACTTAGCAATTTTAACTGAATATTCTTCTTGTTCAGTAGCTGCATTTTTACGTAAATCATAGTTTCGACTTGCAACTTGATCAAGCTGATTAATTTGTGCATCAAATTGCCCCAATTTAGCAGATAATTCGTTCAGATTTTTTTGAAGAGCATCCCTCGATTTTTCCAAATCACTACTCTTATCTTGAAGTTCCTTCTTCTTTTGAACTGAAAGTTCCCCACTATGTGACAAATCTTCAAGCTTCTGCTGCAAACTATCTAACTGACCTTGATTATCTTCTAACTGTTGATTTCTTTCACGCTTTTGACTTAATAAGTTCTCTAACTTATTAGCAAACACCGCAATTTTTGGATCTAAATCAGTTAATTGATCTTGAATTTTTTGATTTAAGCTAGCAAAATTATTAATTCTTGCTTGAATTTCAGCAATCTTATTCTTTTCTAAATCGGCTTGTTTGGCCAATTCTTCCTGTTTTTTACTACTTTCATCAATTTGTTCATTAAGTGAAGCAATTTGATCCTCACGTTCTTTGATTCTTGATTCTTGCAATTTATTAGCATCAATCAAGCGCTTAACTTCTTTATCCTGACTTTGAAAAGAAATCGCTGTTTCATTGATATTTTGACTTAAATCAGAAATCTTATCATGAATTTGTTGTGCCTGTTTGCGAGTTTGTGCTAATTTTTCAGTAGATTGTTCTAATTGTTTTTGCCCATCTTCAAACTGTTGCTTCAGAGTAATCATTTTTTGCTCTAAAGTATTAATTTCGGCAGTTGTTTGAAGTGGGGAATTACTCTTTTGATTACGTACCCCACCAGTCATTGATCCACCAGGTGAGATGACATCACCATCCAAGGTAACCACACGATAACGATCAACTTTTCTGGAAACAACCATCGCATTTTCAATCGTTTTAACGATGATTACATTTCCTAATAAATGCTTGATAGCAGCAGAAATATCAATATTGGCCTTACTAGTAACAAGATCACTTGCCACCCCAACAAAACCATCGATATTCTTTAAAGCCGTAACTGTTGAGCTAGGAATTGTGTAGCTGCGAAGCCCATCTAGGGGTAAAAATGTTGCCCGTCCTGCATGAGTTCGCTTCAAAGTATTGATAGCATCACGAGCACTAACACGTGATTCAGTTACTAAATTTTGAACACCACCACCTAGAGCTGTAGTCATCGCAGCTTCAAGATCATTAGAAAACGCAATTAACTCACCAACTGCTCCAATAACGCCTGGATAATTATCTAAGTGATTCAAAACATTTCTAACGCCATAGTAATAACCTTCATGACGTTTTTGAATATTCACCAAAGCTTCATGGCGAGCACTAACTTGTTGCAATTTATTTCTTTTTTCAATGACATCTTTTCGCAAGATTTCTAAATCGTTAGCAAGTTTATTAACCTCAGTTTTGATAGTTTCATCTTTTTCAACTTCGGCTTTACGCTCGGCAGTTAAATCCTTTCCCTGCTTACGCAAGTTTTCTAATTCTGCTTTAGCTTTTTCTAATTGCTCTGCAATTTCAGTGTTCTGATATGAATTATCATCAGAAGTTTTCTTCAATTCATTACGCAAATATACTAATTGATTATTGGTTGATGTCTGATCTTGTAAAACTTGAATATATTCGTTTCTTTGATCTTCTAAACGTTTATTTAAATCATCTGGATTTTCATTTAGTTGTCCAGTTAATTCATCGCGTTTAGCTTGCAGCTTTTCTTTTTCAGAGTTTACCTGTTCTTCTTCACTACTTAAATCAGAAATCTCATTTGAAAGTGCTGTAACCTTCTCTTTTAGTCGAGTCATCTGATTTTTATATTCAGTTTTAGTAGCTTCATCAAACTGCTTAGATTGTTCTGTTACTTGTAAATTAGTATTAATTTCTGAAAGAGTTTGAGTTAACTCAAGAAGTTGACCTTGAATCTTCTCTCTTTTTTCACGTAATTCTTTATATTCATTCCGCTTTTTAATCACTGCGGCTTGTGACTGTTTAACTTCTTCATCAAGTTTAGACAAAATCTTTTGATTCTTAGTAGCCAAATCTTCTTGCTGCTTTTTTTGCTTACTTAAATCTTCAATTTGAAAAGCCAACAAGGTCTTTAATTTTTGATCTAGACCTGCTTTTTGAAATTTATACTCTTTTGCAAGCGAGCTTTGCTCATGTAGTGGCTCGATTCGTGTTTCAAGTTCCTTAACTAGATCATTAATACGAATCAAGTTGTCATTTGTTTTTTCAAGTTGTGCTTGAGCCGATTCTTTTTGCTGCTTGAAGTGCAAAACTCCAGCCGCCTCTTCAAAAATCTCACGTCGGTCTTCTGGACGAGAATTTAAGATTTGATCAACTCGTCCCTGAGAAATGATGGCCAAACTATTCTGTGACATTCCTGAATCTAAGAATAATTCACGTACATCTTTCAAACGAACAGTTTGATTATTAATCAAATATTCATTATCACCAGAGCGTAAAATTCGTCTAGTGATCGCTACACGGTCCTGATCAAAGCTTAATTCACGATTTTTATTATCAAAAACCAAGGTTACTTCGGCACGATTTAGAGGTTTTCTAAACTCACTCCCAGCAAAAATAATATCTTTCATATTATTTCCACGTAAAGTTTTCGCCCGAGATTCCCCCATTGCCCAACGAATTGCTTCAGTAATATTACTCTTACCACTACCATTAGGACCTACAATACCGGTAATTCCCTTATTAAAATGGATACTTGTTTTTTTAGCAAAGGATTTGAAACCATCAATAATTAATTCAGTTAATGGCACAGATCCGCACCTCCTATTCGAGTTCCTCTAATGCAGCTTTTGCAGCCTGCTGTTCTGCGGCCTTTTTATTGTGTCCCTCACCTTGAGATTGAACCTTACCATTAATCTTCAATTCAACAACAAAATGTGATGGCAATTGTGATTCACTAATTGTTTGATACTCAATTTCAACTGGACCATTTTGTTGAAGAAATTCCTGCAAATCAGTCTTGTAATCGCGAGAATCATCGAATTCCCCTTGATCAATTAATGGGTAAACCGTGAAGTGCAAGAATCTTTGAACTGCTGGTAATCCTTGATCAAGGAAGAGTGCACCGTTAAATGCTTCAAAGACATCTTCAAGTAAAGTCTTTCTATGACGTGCACCAGCTTTTTCTTCACCTTTTCCTAAATTGATTTCATTTTGAAATCCACATTCGATTGCAAATTCTGAAAATCCTTCAGTTCTAACAATGTTTGAACGAAGACGGGTTAGTTCACCTTCATTCAACTTAGGAAAGTGTCGATACACATAATCTGAAATAGCTAATTCCAGAACTGCATCACCCAAGAATTCCAACTTTTCATAATCACGGACTGCATCACGGTGCTCATTTGCATATGAGGAATGAGTAAATGCCTCTTCAAGTAATTCTTTGTTATTAAATTTAATCCCAAATTTTTCGTCTAATTGTTTAATAAATTTTGTACTTACCATAAGCCATGCCTTTCGTACTAATACTATAGATTATACCAGTTTTATGTGCATACAAAAAAGCCTAGCTTGAATAGAACTAGACTTTTTTATAAAAATATTATTTCTATTTTGCAAGTGATACGTAGTACCAGTTAGGGAATCCGTTACCCATTGACTTAGATGGCTTAAGTGAGTAACCGGTAATGTTCTTGTTAACAGCTGTAATTGAGTAGTTGTTTGAAACCGGAACAACATAAGCTTGGTCAAACATATACTTTTGCCATTCGTGGAACTTGTCAACACGGTACTTATTGTCAAAGGCCTTTTCTGAGTCGATTTCATCAAGAAGCTTTTGATTTTCTGGTGTAGTGAAACGACTATAGTTCATTGGTGCGTTCTTTCCGTAAAGATCAGCTGGTGAAGGTTCACTTGAAAGTGACCATGCACCTAAGAACATATCAACGTTTGGACTATCGTTTTGAACCTTGTCGTAGAATGAGTTAAATTCGATTAAGCGACCAGTTGTAAGCTTAACGTTAAGTCCCATCTTTTGCCATTGTTGGATGTAATTTTGAACAATTGGTTCTTGAGTTGAACTACCAGTCATAGCAGCCAAGTAAATAGTTAATGGCTTACCATTAGGTTGTACACGGTACTTACCCTTCTTCTTGTAACCTGCCTTATCAAGAAGTTCTTCACCCTTCTTAATATTATAAGTATAACCTTTGATGTCCTTGTCGTAGTAGTCACCGAATTGCTTTGGAATCAAAGTAGGAACTCTAAATGAAAGACCAAAGTTGTAACGCTTAGCAACTTGATTAACATTCATACCGTATGCAATAGCTTGACGTAGGGCTTTATTATTCATCTTGGAGTTCTTGTTCATGACGTTTTCACCCTTAGCAGCATCCCACTTACCAACCTTAAATCCAAGATATGAGTATGCCAAAGGAATATTAGCAATAAAGTTTACGTCCTTTGTACCCTTAACATTTTGCCATTGTGAGTTGATGACCTTAGTTACATCAAACTTATTCGACTTAATTGATTGAGCAACTGAGTTAGGGTTAACAACAGTAGCAACGATCTTTTTAATCTTTGGCTTACCCTTGTAGTAGTATTCATTTGGAACCCAAGTTGCTGATTGTCCACGAACAAGCTTTTGAAGTTTGTATGGTCCGAAGTAAAGAGGTGCCTTACGGATCTTATTACTTGACATCAAGTCTTGGAACTTAACATCCTTCAAGTAGTGATATGGAGCTGCTGTTTCCCAGAAGTAACCATTACCACTCATTTCCATACCTGGCTTCATAGTCTTAAAGTGTAAGACAATCTTACGACCATTTTCACCATCTGGCATTTCAATACCTGAAATCTTATCAGTCTTGCCTTCGTGGTATTCTTTAAGACCTTCAAGTTCAGCTAAACTTGAAGTATAGCGTTGAGATTTTGAAGCCTTATTAGCAATAATTTCGTAAGCATATTCGTAGTCCTTAGCATTTACTTGCTTACCATCTGACCACTTAACGCCTTTCTTGATATTAATAGTAATAGTCTTAGCCTTTTGATCGATATCAACAGTAGCGGCACCTTTATTGGTGAACTTGTAGTTATCGTCTGTAGCGAACAAACTTTCAGCACCGTATTGTGCTACTTCAGTATCGGTTGCACTAGTTGCAAGTTCATCATTAAAAATACCAGTGAAAGGTGTATCTGTTTCTACAGCGACCTTTACTGTACCACCGTTCTTAGGTGTTTTAGTTGGGACTGTTTCACTGAATTTTGAAGCAGTTTTTGATTCGTCGCCTGATCTATTAGAATTTCCACAAGCGGCCAATGTTAATGCCGCACCTGACAGCAAAGTAACGCCAGCAAGTAATTTTAATTTTTTCATAGAATAAAAATCCTCCAGCAAACGAAGCAAGTTGACTATTCCATCTTACCATTACTGAAAAGCGGTTACAACAAATAAGCACAGATACTCATATGAATATCTGTGCTCACTATGTGTTAGTTAAGGATATATATTGTGTTTTAAATAAAGAATTATACCGTTATAAAATTTAGAGATTTATTGCACTACTTAGCGTAACCAACCTTGTACCATAATTGGTGACCATTATTGTTTTGTGAAGGCTTGGTTGAGTAACCAGTAATCTTATTGTTCAAAGCAATGATACTGTATGAGTTAGTTGTTGGAATTACGTAAGCTTCGTCAAACATGTACTTTTGCCATTCATGGAAGACATCAACACGGTACTTGTGGTTAAATGCCTTTTGTGAATCCATTTCTTTAAGTAATTTGTTGTTTTCTGGAGTTACAAAACGAGTAAAGTTCATTGGTGAAGTTTCACCGTACATACTTGCTTGTGATGGTTCAGATGCTAATGTCCATCCTGCATTAAACATATCTACGCTCTTATCATCATTTTGAAGCTTATCGTAGAATGAGTTAGATTCAGTCAAACGACCACCAAGCAATTTAACATTCAAACCAATCTTGTGCCATTGTTGGATGTAGTTTTGAGTTACTGATTCATTAAGTGAGTTACCACTCATTGCCATGTAATTAATAGTTAATGGTTTACCGTTTGGTTGTACACGCCACTTACCCTTCTTCTTGTAACCAGCCTTGTCAAGAAGTTCATTAGCCTTCTTTAAATTGTAAGTGTAACCCTTGATACTACTATCATGGTAATCACCAAATCCCTTTGGAATTAAAGTTGGGACTCTAAAGGTTAAACCATTGTAGTAACGATCGTTAACAGCATCAATGTTCATTGCATAACCAATAGCTTGACGTAATGCCTTATTATTCATCTTTGAATTCTTGTCCATTACGTTCTTACCTTTAGCTGCATCCCATTTACCTACCTTGAAACCAAGGTAATTATATGCCAATGGAACTTGGGCAACAAAGTTTACATCTTTTGTATCTTTTACTTGATCCCATTGTGAGTTAACTACACCTGCAATATCAAATTTGTGACTCTTAATTGCTTGTGAAGCTGAGTTTGGTGAGACTACTTGATAAGTTATCTTATCCAACTTTGGTTTACCACGCCAGTAATACTTGTTTGGAACATAAGTTACAGATTGACCACGAACTATCTTTTGAACTTTAAATGGTCCAAAGTACATTGGGTTCTTTCTAATCTTATCTGATGATTCTAACTTATCAAATGGAACATCCTTTAAGTAGTGGTATGGTGCCGCAGCTTCCCAGAAATAACCATTACCACTGTAATACATACCTGGCTTTAACTCCTTATAGTGAATTACAATTGTACGACCTTTTTCGCCATCTGGCATTTCAATACCTGAGATACTATTAGCCTTACCTTCGTGGTATTCTTTCATACCTTCAATATATTCAAGAGTACTGTCGTAACGTTGAGCCTTAGTCTTTTTGTTAGCCAAGATTTCGTATGGATATTCAAGATCCTTGGCATTTACTTGTTGACCATCTGACCACTTAACGCCTTTCTTAACTGTAATAGTTACAGTCTTAGCATTTTTATCAATCTTTAATTTGGCTGCACCCTTATCGTTGATTTTGTAATGATCATCAGTATCAAATAATGATTCTTCAGCTGGTGCAGCAACACTTGAATCAATAGATGTTGTTGATAATTCATCTGAGAAAATTCCGGTAAACGGAGTATCAGTTTCTAAAGCTACTGTTACAGTTCCACCTTGCTTTTCAGATTTTACTGGAGCTGAGGATGGAAATTTTTTAGCATCCTTTGCTGCGTCATTATTACCATTCTTACCACAGGCAACTAATGACAAAGCTGCTGCAGAAACGATTCCGATTGAAGCTAAAATCTTCTTTGTTTTCATTATAGTATTCCCCCATAACTAGATGGTCTCTTAATCTTCTTTATTTTTCTCTGAAACAAGTTGATGATTAAATAATACCATCTTAAATTAAAAATGCAATAGTTTTATGAGATTTATTTTAATAATTAAATAATCATTTTTAACGTTAAGTTTAATACAAACCATTATCTTAGGCACAAAAATACTCCTATCATGAAGATAGGAGTATTTTTAGAATATTAAATTATTAATTTTCACGTTGTCTTGCATCACCTGCACGTTGTAATGCTTGACCAACATAGTTAATACTTAATGAAATGATCAAAAGTAATAAGGTTGCTGGAAGCCATAACCATGGTCGATTAATAACGTTAACTGGATCGTTAGCAAATCCAATCAAAGTACCAAGTGATGGTGTAGTTGATGGTAAACCATAGCCCAAGAATGAAAGTGATGTTTCGATACCAATGTTACCAGCAATAGTTAAAACAACGTCGATGATAATCATTGATGTAATGTTTGGCAAAAGTTCACGGAACATAATTTGGAAATTATTAGAACCAGAGGTCTTTGATGCCAAAATGTAGTCACGACCACGTTGTGACAAAACAAATGATCTATAGTAACGCGACGTTGTTGTCCAACCAAACATCGCAATAAGCCATACCAAAGTTACAGCGTTATAGTTTGGAATAACTGTAGTCAAAACGATGATAATTGGCATCTGTGGCAAGATTTGCACGAAGTCAACTATTCTCATAATTACAGAGTCAATAGCGCCACCATAGTATCCTGCAACAAGTCCAACTATTAAACCAACAACTTCAGTAATGATAGTTACTGAAATACCAATCATGATTGAGTTTCTACCACCCATGATAAGTAACTTAAGAATATCACGACCACCATCATCGGTTCCAAGTAAGTGACCAGCTTCACCCCAGCCATAATATGCGTCTGCAATGTTAATTTCTGTTACTTGAGCTTTATTAAGGAATAATGAGCCTCCGAAGGTAAACAGCAAAATTAAAATTACAATAATTAAAGCCGTCAAAGCGGACTTACTTCTAAGGATTTCTCGTAAAACAATCTTGAAACCTGAAGGAGGAAGAGAAGCCTTAGGCGCATCAGTTTTTACATTAGTCTTTTTTGTATCTTCTTTTTTATTAGCCATTTTTCTCTCCTCCCTATTGAATTCTAATACGTGGGTCGATGATACTCATGATGATATCTGATAACAAGTTACCAATTAAAGTCAAGATACCAAAAATAAGAATCAAAGCAGTCAAAGTAGTGTAATCACGTTGTCCGATTGAGTCAATAAACAACTTACCCATTCCAGGGTAACTAAATACAGTTTCAATAATCATTGAACCACTAAGGAGTCCAGTAATAGTGTTACCCAAGAAGGCAGCAATAGGAAGAAGTGAGTTTCTTAAAATATGCTTATGGAAAACAACATTTTCTGGAACACCCTTACTACGAGCCGTTCTCACATAGTCTTCTACTTTGTTATCAATGATACCAGTTCTAAGGTATTGAACAGTAAATGTTGTAGTAATCAAAGCATAAAGGATAGCCGGCAAAATCATGTGGTAAAGACGACTTCCAAGAATTCCCCAGAATCCTGATGCATTAGCTGAAACAGAACCTGAAATTGGGAACCAACCTAATGTGAATCCGAATAACCATAAACCTAAGATATAGAATACGAATCCAGGGATGGCTAAAGTAATGTAGTTGAAGATTCTAACTGAAGTATCTTGCCATTGATCTTGGTGACGACCGGCTGTAATACCTAAAGGAATCGCAATTGAGTAAGTTAAAATAGTAGTCAAAAGTGAAAGCCAGAAAGTGTTAACTGCACGATCGGCAATTAATGAGGATACTGGAACGTGTTGAATGTAACTAGTTCCAAGATCACCATGTAATAAATTACCTACCCAACGTCCATATTGCACGTACCAAGGGTCATAAAGACCTGCAGCACGTCTTAACGCATCGATTTGTTTAGGGTCGGTATTAGGGTTAATGGATCCACTAAATGGGTCACCAGGCATCATCTTAGCTAAGAGGAAGACTAGCAAACTCAAAATGATCAATTGTGGGATCATAATCAGTAAACGACGTAAAACAGTTTTCCACATGCTTAATTACCCTCCTTTTCTTCAAGCTTTGCTTCTTGTACTTCATCCTTTGGTACAGCTACCCAGTGATTTGGTGCAATCTTTTGTAATGGGAAAACTCTACCGTCTTTGTCGTACCACTTACTTTGGTTTTCTTGGAATTCACGTTCAACCTTTTCACGTTCAAGCTTATGTTCTTCACGCTTATCTACGTCTACTTCTGGAATAGCGGAAAGAAGTCTCTTAGTATAAATGTGAATTGGGTGCTTGTAAATTTCTTCACGGCTTCCTAATTCAACCAAACGGCCACGGTGCATAATTGCCAAGTTTTCTGACATGTGCTTAACCACACCAAGGTCGTGAGAAATAAAGAGGTAAGCAATGTTGTATTGTTGTTGGATATGCTTCATAAAGTTCAAAACCTGAGCTTGAACTGACAAGTCCAAAGCTGAAGTTGGTTCATCAGCTACGATAAGCTTAGGATTGGTAGCAACCGCACGGGCAACACCAATTCTTTGACGTTGACCACCTGAGAATTCGTGAGGATATTTGTAAATAGCATCACTAGGCATCCCTACAATATCAAGCAATTCTTGTACACGATCACGTTCTTGATCAGTAGTTAAATTTTCAAAGTTTCTAATTGGTTCAGCAATGATATCTTCAATTCTCTTTCTTGGATTCAAACTTGACATTGAATCTTGGAAGATCATTTGAACATCTTTGTTATAATTTAATCTTTTACGATTAGAAGCCTTAGTTACATCAACGCCCTTGTATAAAATTTGACCGCCCGTAACTTTTTCAACTCCAACGATTGCTTTACCAGTAGTTGATTTACCTGAACCAGATTCACCGATTAAACCGTAAGTTTCACCTTCACCAATTGAGAAGCTAACACCATCTACGGCACGTACGTAATCTGTAACCCTATTCCAGAATCCTGAACGAATTGGGTAGTGAACTTTTAGGTCCTTTATTTGAATGATTTCTTTTGACATAAACTATTCCCCACTTACTGCTTCGACTTCTTGCTTCTTCACATTCTCGTCATTTTCAAAGTGGAAGGTCTTCCAACAAGTACATCTTACGAAATGTCCAGGCTCAACTTCGTGAATTTGTGGATTTTCTTCGTGAGCACTTGCAGGAATCCATGGAATTCTTGCTGCAAAACGATCACCTTGACGTGGCATATTCTTAAGTGATGGAACAGTACCATGGATAACGTGAAGATCTTCATCTTCATCATCACTTTGAGGCATTGAGTTCAATAATGAACGAGTGTATGGATGAAGGGGATGCTTAAAGATAGTCTTTACATCTGCCTTTTCAACAATTTGACCTGCATACATAACAGCAACTTCATCTGCTGTTTCTGCAACAACACCTAAGTCGTGTGTGATCAAAATAATTCCAGAATGTGATTTTTTTTGAATATCTTCAAGCAAGTCCAAAATCTGAGCTTGAATAGTTACATCAAGTGCAGTAGTTGGCTCATCTGCAATAATAACTTCGGGATCACAAGCAATAGCCATAGCAATAACCACACGCTGACGTAAACCACCTGACAATTCGTGTGGATACATCTCATACATTTCATTTGGTTTTGGCATTCCAACTTGATTAAATAATTCGATGACCTTTGCATGTCTTGCCTTTTCATCCATGTTGGTATGGTAGTACAAAGTTTCAGCAACTTGATCACCTACACGCATTAATGGATTCAAACTTGCCAAAGGATCTTGGAAAATCATTCCGATCTTTTCACCACGAATCTTATTAAATAAAGATTCATTAAGGCCGACCAAGTTCAATTCATTGTATAGGATATCACCGGTTACCTTAGTATTTTTATGGTCATATAAGCCAATTACACTGGAAGCAATAGTACTCTTACCACAGCCCGATTCACCAACAATGGCCAAAATTTCATCGCGTTTTAAAGTTAGATTTACATCATCTGCCGCATCATAAAACTTACCTTGTAAGCGGTATGCAGTGTGCAAATGCTGTATATCTAATAACAGATCGCTTTGCTTTTCCAAAGGTCATTCCTCCATCTCGTATACCCTTTTATTAAAAGGTATTTAAATTTCTTAATTTATTTTCTAATTATAAACACAAAGCCGCTCTCTTGCAAATCGAGAACGGCTCTTTTTTATAAAATAACTATTGATGATTTTTGATATATTCTACGGCATCACCAACGGTCTTGATCTTTTCAGCTTCTTCGTCTGGAATTTCAGCACTGAATTCATCTTCTAATTGTAAAATAAATTCAACCAAATCAATTGAATCTGCATCTAGATCATCGGTAAAACTTGTATCCTTGGTAATCTTATTTTCATCAATTTCAAAGTTATCAGCAATTAGGCTTCTAATTTTATTAAAAATTTCTTCTTCGGACATAATATCACCCTCTATTTAATCTTTTGAGAATTCTTTTTTAAACTCAGCAACCAAATCCTCATCTAACATTTTATCAATTTGCTTAAGAGTATAGTAGATTGGTCTTTCATTTGAACGGCCGTGAGTTTTAACAACAGGCGAATTAACACCAAGTAATACTGCTCCACCGTGCTTAGCAGTATCGTACTTAGCTCGCAAATCACTAATCGCATTCTTGATCATTAATGCTCCAAGCTTTGTCATTAATCCGTTATTAAGCAGACTATCCTTAAGGGAATGAAGCAAGACGCTAGACATTCCTTCAACACTCTTTAAAGCAATATTACCAGAAAATCCATCAGTTGCAACTACATCGGCCTTGCCGGTCATAATTTCATTTCCTTCAATGTTACCAATGAAGTTTAAGTCACTTTCTTCTAAAAGTTTATAAGCTGCTTGATGAATCTCATCCCCCTTATCATCTTCTGCACCATTGTTTAATAATGCAACGCGGGGATTCTTGACATCACGAATTTTTTCGGCATAAAAGCTAGCCATTTGAGCCCATTTTAAAATATATTCAGGCTTTGATTTGACATTGGCACCAACGTCAATAATGTTAAATCCACTATCATTATTTTGTGCTGGCAAAGTTGGCATTAAACCAGGACGGTTGATTCCTTTAATTCTGCCAATGATAAAAATACCACATGCGAGAAGTGCACCAGTATTACCAAGTGAGAATAGGGCATCTGCCTTTCCTTCTTTAACATAGTTAGCAGCAACAACCATTGATGAATCTTTTTTACTTCTGATCGCCTTTACGGGTTCATCTTCATCATTAATAACCTCTGTTGTTGGGACTACTTCAAATTGATCAGTAATTTGATCAGCTGGTAAAAATTCACGAATTTTTTCTTTATCACCAAACAAAATAAATTTAGTATTTGGAAGTTCATTTTTTGCTCTTAAAATACCGTCAATGATTGCTTTAGGGGCATTTTCACCGCCCATTGCATCAATTGCAATTCTCTTCATTATCATGGACCCTTTCTATACTCTATTTTGTTCTAATTTTTTATATTCTATTATCTGATTTAAAGCTAAATTGTCAACATTACTTAAATGTGGGTCTTCAGCTACTAATTCCTTAGCGACTTTTTGGGCTTCTACTAAGATATTGTAATTATTTACAACATTTCCAACTCTAAATTCGGGAAGACCAGATTGTGCCTTACCGAATAAGTCTCCTTCTCCTCGCATTTTCAAATCTTCTTGAGCGAGTTTGAAACCATCGGTTGTTTCGGAAATAATCTTCATTCTAGCCTTACCAGAATCTGTTTTAGGATCAGCAATGAACATACAGTAACTTTGAGTTTGACCACGTCCAATTCTACCCCTAAGCTGATGAAGTTGACTCAAGCCAAATCGATCTGCATTATAAATAATCATCATATTGGCATTAGGCACATCAACCCCAACTTCTATAACACTGGTTGTAACTAAAATATTGATTTTACCGGCCGCAAATTCTTCCATTATTTCATCTTTTTGTTGACCTGGCATTTGACCATGTAATAGAACAACATTTTTATCTGGAAAATCATGAGAAAGCTTCTGATGAAGCTCCTCTGCATTCTTTAAATCAAGTGATTCTGATTCAGTAATAAGTGGTGTAACAGCATAAATTTGGAAACCTTGGTCAAGCTGCTGATGCATTCTTTGATAGACTTCATCCATCTGACTGCTAGTCTTCCAACCTGAAATAATTGGCTTTCTACCCGATGGCAATGTATGAATTTCAGAAATTGACATATCTCCATACACCGTTAAAGCCAAAGTTCTCGGGATCGGTGTAGCAGTCATTGCTAAGATGTCAGGATTTTCACCTTTATTAATTAAAGCCTGTCTTTGACCAACCCCGAAGCGGTGCTGTTCATCAATTATTACTAAGCCGAGATTTTTGAAAATCACATTATCCTGAATTAAAGCATGCGTACCAATCACTACATTGATAGTACCATCTGTTATTTCACGATAAATCTCTCTTCGTTCTAAAGTCTTGGTATTTCCAGTTAAAAGAGCGACACGTACGCCCAATGGACGGAGAATTTCATCAATTTTCTTAAAGTGCTGAGTGGCTAAAATTTCAGTTGGTACCATTAGTGTTGCTTGAAAACCAGCAGTGACTGCAGCAAAAATTGCATAAACTGCAACAATTGTCTTACCAGAACCAACATCCCCCTGCAAAAGTCTCCGCATTTGCCTATCAGAATGCATATCAGCGAAAATTTCATTAACTACATGCTTTTGGTCGTCCGACAATTCAAATGGCAGAGACTGGGTTAAAGTAGCTATTTCATTCAAGTCATATTCTTTACTTTTCCCCTGGCTATTTTCAGCCTGTCTACTAGATAAAAGTGCCAATTGAGTTTCAAATATAAAAAATTCCCTAAAAATTGCACTTCTTTTTGCAAGTTTTGCCTCATTACCATTTTTAGGATGGTGCATCTTTTGAATTATCTCTTGATCTGACATTAAACGATACTTATTCCTAATAGCTTTAGGAACAATATCTTCTACCTGATCTAAAGCTGTTTCGATTGCCAAATTAATTAGACTAACTAGCTTTTTTTGACGTACATGCTTATTAACTGGATAAATTGGCGCCATTCCACTATCATTTTCTTTTGCCGCAACAAATTTAAATGCAGATAAACTTTGCTTAACCACATTATACTTTCCATAAACTGCAACTTCTTTACCAACCTCAATTTGACTTCGAAGCCATGGTTGGTTAAAAAAATTGACCATGATTACATCATGGTCAATTCTTAATTTAAAGCTTAAACGGCTCTTTTTATAGCCAAAACGGCTAACAAAAGCTTCCGTAGCAACAATACCCTTTAACATTACTTTTTGACCGTCCATGATTTGATCAAGTGGCAATGTTTGTAAGTCATCATATCTAAACGGAAAGTAAAATAGTAGGTCATAGATACTATAGATACCCAAGCTTCCGAGATCTGCTGCAGTTTTTGTTCCAACACCTTTTAAATCAGTGACTGGCGCAAACAATGCATTATTTTTCATAATTACTCAACAGACACTAAGAAATGGTAAACTGGTTGACCACCATCATGAACTTCAAATTCTAAGTCATCATGCTTATCTTCCAATTTAGCGACAATTTCGTTTGCTTGTGATTCATTTGCATCACTACCATACATGATTGTGATAATTTCAGAATCGTCATCAAGCATCTTTTCAATCATTTCAACAGTAGCTGAAACAAGATCTGGATTATCTACCTTGATACTACCGTCAATAATGCCCAAGTAATCATCCTTATGTACTTCAACATCATCAATCTTAGTATCACGGTTTGCTTGAGTAACTTCACCTGAAACTACTGTATCAAGATCTTCGGTCATTGCTTCAACGTTTTCTTCAACACTTGCATCTGGATCAAATGAAAGCATTGCAGTTAAACCTTGTGAAATTGTTTTTGTAGGAACAATACCCACTGGAATATCGCTAACTTCGGCAGCCTGCTTAGCAGCCATAATGATATTACCGTTGTTTGGCAAAATAATAGCTTGCTTAGCACCAGATTTCTTAATTGCATCAACAATATCAGCAGTTGAAGGATTCATAGTTTGACCACCAGAAATAATTCTGTTTACGCCTTCGCTTTCAAACAATTGTCTAATACCATTACCTGAAGCAACTGCAATAACAGCAAAATCAACGGCTTCTTGACTGTCTTCTTCATTATTAACGATAGTTTCGTGTTGAATACGCATGTTATCAATCTTGATCTTACCAAGTTGACCAAATTGACTACCATACTTAAACACTTCACCTGGATGTTCAGTATGAACGTGAACCTTAGCTACTTCACCATCTGATACAGCAAGAAGTGAATCGCCAATTTCTGATAAATGTTTTCTAAATTCATCTAAATCAAATGGCTTCTTATTTGGAACATCTGCTTCAAGATCAACCATGATTTCAGTACAGTAACCATTAGCAATATCTTGAGTAGCAAGTTGACCTTGAACTGATTGATGGTGAGTTGCATTGATCATCTCATCCATTTCAGTTTTATCTGGTTGATATTGATCTGCGAAGTTTTCTCCAAGAATTCCTTCTAAGAAACCTTCATAGATGAATAAAAGACCCTGACCACCTGAGTCAACTACACCTACTTGCTTCAACACTGGAAGTAAATCTGGAGTTGTCTTCAAAGCCTTCTTAGCACCTTCAACAATGGCCTTCATTACTTCTTCAACATCATCAGTATCATTAGCCTTTTCTGCACCTTCTTGAGCTGCAACACGAGCAACAGTTAAGATTGTACCTTCAACGGGCTTAAGAACAGCCTTATAAGCTGTAGCAACTCCATTTGTAAAAGCATTGGCTAATTCTTGAGCATTAATTGTATTCATGCCTTGAGTAGCTTTATAAAAGCCTCTAAACAACTGTGATGTAATAACACCACTATTGCCACGAGCTCCCATAAGCATACCCTTAGCCAAGCTTTCAGTTAAATCAGCAACGCTTGAACTTGGATTCTCTGAAACGGCTTTAGCACCGCTTTCGATTGTCAAATTCATGTTTGTACCAGTATCACCATCAGGAACTGGGAAAACATTTAATGAGTCTACAAATTCGGCATTCTTTCCCATTCTATGAGTAGCTACACGAACCATATCTCTAAATTGATTACTATCTATTTCTTTTAAAACCAAACCTAAAACCTCCGCTTGCGTTACTCGTCAAGTACCTTAACGCTTTGAATAATAACATTAACGGCTTTGGTATCAATGCCAAGTTGATTCTTTAAATTATATTTAACACTATCTTGAACGTTTCGACTTACTTCTGAAATCTTCAATCCGTAACCAACAATAATGTAAACATCAACCGTAATTTCATTATTTTCTGACTTGACAACAACACCGCGCTTATAATTGGCCCGATTAAGAATTCCATCAAAGCCATCACGAATAGCATTCTTAGATGCCATTCCTACAACGCCATAATTAGACGTAGCTGCACTACCAACAACAGTTGCAATTACTCCGTTTGAAATATCAATCAAACCATCTTTTGTCTTGATCTTAACAGCCATGTTTCTCCTCCGTCTTTTATTGTTCTCAATATACGTAGTCTATTTTATCATAGTAATGACTAATCGGGTATTAAAACCAATTTATTAAAAAATACTTTTCAGGTTGAATTGAATTCCAACTTATGCTATCTTATTTAAGTATGACAATGATATAAAGGAGGTTTAGCAAATGGCAAAAGATTTTGTGACAGGTAAGAAGACTACTTTTGGTAACAAGCGTTCACACTCAAAGCGTTCAGCTCGTCGTGCGTGGAAGCCAAACCTTCAAAGAGTTCGTATTCTTGTTGATGGTAAACCAAAGCGCGTTTGGGTATCTACTAAGACTTTGAAGTCTGGTAAAGTTACTCGTGCGTAATGCAATTGAAACTTATTAAGTTTTAATAAGTTTTCTTTTTATTTGAATTCAGATAAAAATGATTGTACGCCAGTACATCAAAAAAACCGCTTAGCAATTTTTGCTAAGCGGTTTTATTTTTACAATTTATCTATCAATATTGTGTCTTTCATCATCGTCAGGAATTTCATCAGCCATTCTTTCATCAAGTGGAGTAAAGGCATATGAATTAATTAGTTCGCCTAACTTAGTTGGTAAGCCCAAATCCTGGAAAACTACACTTCTTGAAGCCTCATCAACGGCCGCTACTTCCTTCTTTTTTTTGCGATCAAAAATATGAACTCTATTTTTATGTTGATAAGCTTCTTCATTTTTCTTTGCACGATCTAAACGTGCTTCATAACGATCATTGTCTGCTTCTGCAACTTGCTTTTCAAAATCTGTGTATTTCATAAGACTTTCCTCCTATACTTTTACCTTTATTTTACTATTAAAAATTATTTTATGTTATAAAAACGATCAATATCTTTAGAAAATATAACCGCTATCATTCCCTTGCTTATGGCAATTTCAACATAATCTTTTTCAGGTAAAAACTCATTCGAAGCAAAGGTTTTTGGGTAATCATTTGAAAAATCCTTTAAGTCATATTTTGCTAAGGAAATATTTAAGTTTTTTATTGGACCTAAAGTATAAATTCCAAAATAAGGATAATTTATACTTTTTTTAATTTTATGAATACCAGATTTATAAAAATAAATTTGATTTTGCTTATCAACTATACTTATTTTTTCCGCAAACTTTCTAACATCTTCATTTGTTATCATGAATAAATTAGTTAAAAAGTGGTCAATTCTTCCGCCCGTTGCTCCATAAATAATTAATTGATTAATTTTATAATCCTTAAAAGCTATTCTTATCATTAGTTCTGAATCGGTTAGATCCTTGACTGGATTTGAATAACGGATATCAGCCACTTGGCTTTCTATTTGATTTAATTCCTTTTTCTTTAATGAATCAAAATCACCAATTGCTAAATCAGGAATTATTCCTAATTCAGTTAGCAAAAAACTGCCGCGATCCACGCCAATTATTAAATCACCGGATCTTTTTGCAGCAGTTAAAGTTTCTTTTATATCTTGAGGCCACTCACTTTTTGGTCCCCCTAAAAGGGCATATGCTTTCATTTGATTACTTCGCTTAATTCATTAATCTGTCCTGAAATACTACCATTCTTAAAGATGTAAGAACCTGAAACAAAAATCTCTGCCCCTGCTTCTTTCGCTATTGCAGCAGTTTTATTATCAATACCGCCATCAACTTCAATCGGAACCTTAGGATTTAAATTATCTAGAATTTCTCTTGCATGCTTAATTTTATCAGCCGAATTCTCAATAAAGCTTTGTCCGCCAAAACCTGGATAAACAGTCATTATTAAAAGTTGATCTATCTTTACAGCGTATTTGTTAAGAACATCAACTGAAGTATCTGGATTTAAAACCAAAGCAACTTTCAAGCCATTAGAATGGATATAATCAATCCAGTACTCAAGATCCTCTTCGCTCATTGCTTCATAATGGAGTTCGATTGAATCAGCACCTGCCTTAACAAATTCTGGAACCAGAGTTTTAGGTTGATTACTCATCAAATGGATTTCTGCATCAATCATTGGAAACTCTCTCTTAAAGTCTTTAACTAATTCTGGACCAAAAGAAAGATTTGGAACAAAATGTCCATCCATAATATCGATGTGGAAACGAGTAATTCCAGCATCAACAGCTTTACTTATTTTTTCTTTTAAATTTAAATTATCAGCATTTAAAATTGACGGTGCAATTAACATTCTTTTTTCCTTACTTCAAATATTCTGGCATTCTGCCTTCACTAATTTCAGTTCTCATTGATAAGTAGTCATCATAACGACTTTGAAGAATAATTCCTTCTTCAAGTAGCCTCTTAACTTCACAACCTGGTTCTTTAATATGTTGACAACCACGGAACTTACACTTGCTACTTGCTTTCTTAAATTCAACAAAGTAATTACATAGTTCATTTACTTTAATTGGTGTAAAATCAATCGATGAAAATCCTGGCGTATCAGCCAAGAAACCTTCTCCAACCTTGAATAATTGAACTTGACGCGTAGTATGCTTACCACGATTTAAAACAACTGAGATCTTTCCAGTTGCCTGATTAGCATCCTTTTTGATTTTATTTAATAATGTTGACTTACCAGCACCAGATTGGCCGGCCATTGTCCAAATTTGATTTTCTTTGATCAAATTTGGAATAGATTCAACAAGCTCATCACTATTATCATAAACTGCATAACCAATTTTCTGATAATATGCAAGTTCTTCTTTAATCTTGCTCAATTTAGAACTATTTTCAAGCATATCAGCTTTAGATAAGTAGATTGTTACATCTACTTTTTTCCAAGAAAAGAAAGTTAAAAATCGATCTAACAATTGAACAGAAAAATCCGGTTGAACTGCAGAAATAACAAGTAAAACATGATTTACATTTGCGACTGCAGGCCGGCCAATTAGATTTAATCTTGGCAAAATTTTCACCAAATAGCTAGTTCCTTTATCATCAACCTGAATTTCAACATGATCTCCAACAGTAGGTTTTTCTTTCTTTTGACGAAAAACTCCTCTTGCTCTTGTTCTTACAACTCCATCAGCTGTTTGAACATCATAATAACCGGCTATTAAGCCAATTACAGTACCTTCAGCTTTCTTTATCATTTTGTCACCTTCTCATCCAAAATGGTTTGACCATCACGAACAACTCTCAGTCTTCCGCTTCTATCTCTTAATGAAAACGGAATTGAGAAGCTCATATCACGTTTTATATATAGATCACGATAAATATTTCCTAATGAGTGATCATCATCTTCAATGTAAATTTGAACGTGATTTCCTTTATTATCATCACTTGAACTATCTTTACCATTATCGGTCTTTTCATCATCAGATTCTTGACCAACGTAATTTACTGTAAACGTCTTTGTGACATTATCAGATTTCGTATCCTCCTTTGGCCCTTTGGACACAACAATTGAAATTGTTGATCCTTTTTCAACTTTACTACCTGCCTTTGGATTCATAGAAATGATGGCATCTTTATCGACATCATCAGAATATTCTTGATTAATTTGAAGAGTTAAGCCATTATCCTTTGCATACTTTTGGGCTTCATCAAGTGACATATTCTTTAAGTCCTTAAGCTTTACCATGTCTTTTTTAGGTTTTGGAATTCTTCCTTCAGATACAACTAAAGTAATCGTAGTTTGCTTAGGTTTTACTTCCACTCCCGGCGCAACGCTTTGAGAAATTACATGATTCTTTGGAACCTCAGCAGAATATTGGTTTGTTCTAACTACGTCGAAACCTAACCTTTCAAGCTTTTTGGTAGCAACCTCATATTGCTCATGTTCAACATCTGGTACTTTTGTCATACCGGCACCACTTGAAACGACAAGATCAATTGCTTTTCCTTTATTTACCGAATCTCCTGGATCCGGCTTAGTTTCAATGACCCTTCCAGCTTCAATTCCATCGGAGTGTTTTCGAGTCACATTACCGATCTCCAAGCCAGCATTTTCCAATTTTCTTTTGGCTTTACCTTCAGCAAGGTTAGTAACATCGGGCACCCGAATTTTGCCTCTATCTTCTTTCCCACTCAAGGCAAAAATCATAATAAAAATAATTATAAGGGCTGCTGCACCAACAAAGATAAACCACCATTTATGGTTAACAATAGTTCCCCAAAAGTTATTTTTAGACTTTTTTGGTGTTTTTTGATTATCCGACTGCTCAGATTCATCTACTTTAGAATTCGGTTCAGTTTTCTCTTTTTCTGTTTCAAGTCCAGGCAAAATTATAGTTTTATCATCGTTTAAACCATGACTTGGGATAAAAACAGGTTCGTCACGTCGACTAAAGTCTAGACTAGTATCTAAATCTGCCTTCATTTCTTGAGCCGAAGCATATCTATCTCTTGGATCTTTAGCAGTTGCTTTTAAAACGACGTTTTCTAAGGCCTGTGGAACTTCAGGATCTTTCTTTCGAATTGATGGAATCTCCTCTTGCGCATGTTTTAATGCAATTGCCACAGGTGTATCACCATTAAAAGGTACGTTACCTGTTATTAGTTCATATAAAATAATTCCGAGAGAATAAATATCTGATTGCTTAGTAACTAAGCCGCCACGAGTTTGCTCAGGAGACATATAATGAACTGACCCCATTACAGAATTGGTCTGTGTAATTGAACTTTGATTTAAAGCTACTGCAATCCCAAAATCGGCAATTTTAACATTACCGCGACGATCCATCAAAATATTTTGTGGCTTTAAATCTCTGTGAATCACATTATGTTGGTGAGCTAATGCAACCGCACTTAGAATCTGATCCATAATTCTAATCACTTCGTGCAAATCTAGAGGTGAATTTTCACGAATATAGTCTTTTAAATCAGGACCACTTACATACTCCATAACCATGTATGGAAGGCCATTATCAGTTCCAACATCAAGAACAGATACAATATTTGGATGGCTTAATTCACTAGTAGCTTGCGCCTCACGTTGAAACCTTGCTTCAATTTGAGGTTCTTTTTTTAAGTCCATTCTTAGAACTTTAACTGCAACTTTTCTTTGAAGAATAATGTCTTCAGCCAAATAAACATTGGCCATTCCACCTTCACCTAAAGTATCAAGGATTCGGTATCGTTCACCAAGCAAATAACCCTTATTGATCATTTGCCTTCATCCTCCTTGTTCCAAATTAAGCATACGGTAATATTATCCCCACCACCTAAACGATTGGCTTCGTTAATTAACTTATTACACTTATCTTTTAACGATAAATCCTTCGTTGCTAAAATTTGTTGAATTTGTGGATCACTCAATGAATTGGTTAAACCATCTGTACAAAGTAAAATAATGTCATTTGGATGTAAGGCAACAACCTTATATTCAGGATCGATTGTGCTCGAGACACCCAAAGCTTGAGTAATAATATTTTTTTGTGGGTGGTGCTTAGCTTGTTCCTTTGTTATTTGTCCCATTCTTACTAATTCATTAACCAAAGAATGATCTTCAGTTAATTGGACAAACTTCCCCTCAGTATAACTGTATGCACGAGAATCACCTAAATGAGCAACTAAAGCTTCATTTTCAAAAGTAAAAGCAAGCACAATAGTAGTTCCCATACCATTTAAATCTTGAAAACGATCGGCTGTCTTTAAAATTACTTCATTCTCTGTGCTTAACTGTACAGCAAGCCATTTTTGAGCAATTTTTTCATCAGTAAAATCTGTCGTTGAAAAATTATGTCCTAAATGACTAACAGCCATTGTGGAAGCAACATCACCACCTTGGTGGCCACCCATACCATCACAGACGATAGCAAGTGTAATATCACTTTTATTTTTAAAAACTCTTACAAAATCTTGATTACTTTTTCGTATTCTTCCAATACTAGAAGCGTATGCTGTTTCAATCAAAAGCCTAACCTCGTAATCTAAATTTGGCTATAAAAAAGCCATCACTACCATAACTATCTGGCAAAATCTTTAACATTCCATTTTTCGATTCAATTTTATCTAATTTGAATGGTACTAATTCAAAATCTGAATGATCCTGCAAAAATTTCTTTACAACATCTTCATCTTCTTCATGTGAAATAGTACAAGTTGAGTAAACTAACTCCCCATTTTTCTCTAGTAATTGACTTACTTGATTCAAAATAGACAATTGAACTCTTTGTAAATTTAATAAATCTACCTTACTTTTAGTATAACGAATTTCGGGTTTTCTTCTTAATAGGCCCAAACCAGAACATGGTGCATCTACCAACATTTTAGCAAATTGTCGATCAGAAAAGTATTCATTCGCCTTCCTTGCATCAATTCCAACAGTCTTAACTCGGTCGCTAACACCCATTCTTTGAGCATTTTTTCTAACTAATCTTAATTTCTTATCGTGAATATCTAAAGCAGTAACCGTTCCGTCAGTTAAATGTTCTGCAATCTGAACGGTTTTTCCACCTGGAGCACTACATGCATCAAGTACTTGTTCATGACCAGTAAAGTCAAAAGCATCAACTACTAAACTTGCTGCTTCATCTTGGATAGTTACTTTACCATCTTCAAATAACTTACTGGTTGCAATTCCACCATGGTTCAAAATATAGTTGTGATCACTTAAATCTGATTCCTTAGGATCAAATCCGTCTCTGCTTAATTTTTGCAATATTGCATTTCTATTAGAAAGTCCAGACAATCGAATACTATTTTCAGCTGGTTTATTCAAACTAACTAGGATACTCTCAGTTCTTTTTTCTCCCCAGTTATCAATAAAATATTTAACAAGCCACTCAGGAATACTTTCTTTAACACTTAAATATTTTATAGTATTCGTCTTTTCAGGTAGAATCTGACCTCTTCGAATAAGAGATCGTAAAATTCCATTTACAATTTTATAGCCAGAAGAATGGTGTCTACCAAATTGTTTTGCCAACTTGTTAGCTTCATCTAATACTGCTCGATTAGGTATTTTATCTAAGAAAAATATTTGGTAAGCCGACATTAATAAAAGTGGCTTCAAATATTTTTCACTTAACTTAGTCTTAATTAAATCCTTTAATTGATAATCTAAGAAAATCTTATATTGAATTGTTCCATAAACTAATCTTGTTGTTAATTTTTGATCAGTAACTGATAACTTAGAATTACGTAAACTATTATTTAAACTAATATTTGAATAAGATCCATCTTGAAGAACTCTAATTAGAGTTTCAAGCGCAATTGAACGTGCGGTTTTACTCGTCGACAATTTTTTCTCCTACTGTATATTTACTTGCTTGTCCGTTTAAGAAGTTCTTAACTGGCATTCTTTTTTTACCTGCTGGTTGAAGTTCCAATAAATTCAAAACCGTTCCATCAGCAAAGGCAATGGCAAATCTATCCTTATTTTCAACTAAACTCCCGACAGTAAGATCTGTTTTATCAGCAGCAACTTCTGCTTTCCAAACCTTTAACCTTTGACCATTAACCATCATGTAAGCACCTGGATCTGGATTTAATCCACGAATTAAATTATTAGCTTGAGCTGCAGTCATTGAGGTTGAGATCTTTTCTTGATCTTTACTGATATTTGGTGAGAAAACAACTTTACTTTCATCTTGAGCGACTTTTTCGACGCTACCATCAGCAATCTTAGGTAAAGTTTCAAGCAGTAAATCACGACCAATGTATGAAAGCTTTTCAAACAAACTACCAGCAGTATCATCTTTTTCGATATCAATTGCCTTTTGTGCATACATATCACCGGCATCCATTTTCTTTACCATTTCCATGATAGTTACACCAGTTTGTTTATCACCATTAATAAGTGAATATTGAATTGGCGCACCTCCACGATACTTAGGAAGAAGTGATCCATGGACATTAACTGCGGCAATCTTAACCGAATTTAAAAACTTAGTTGGCAAAAATTGACCATAGGCTGCAGTCACAATAAAATCAGCATTCATGGCCATCAATTTATTCAATTCTTCAGAACCAGATAACTTTACTGGTTGATAAACTGGAATCCCTAATTCTTCAGCTGCTATTTTAGCAGGTGTTTTAGTGATTTTTTGCTTTCGTCCGACCTTTTTATCGGGCTGGGTAACAACAGCCTTAACGTCGTATCCCTTTTCAACTAAGCCTTTTAATACTGGAACTGAAAATTCTGGTGTTCCCATAAAAATAATTGAATTCATAAACATTGCTCCCTACATTATTCTCTCAGGTTCATTATCAATATAAACATTTAAACCGTACTTTTTAATTTCTTGTGCTGAATCTTGTATTTGATGTAGTAATTCAAATAGATTTTCTTCTTTTTTATATTTTACCAGGATTTGGTAATAATATTGATTCTTTAAACGAGAAATTGCACTTGGAGTTGGTCCTAGAATTATTGTATCAGAATGTAAATTTCTTGTGAGTTTTCGTTTAATTTTAAATGCTTCTTTAGCTGCATTTTGTTCATTTTTTGAAGCGATTGAAATTAATACAGTATAAAAATATGGCGGATAATTTCCTGCATGACGCATCCGCATCTCATAACGGTAGAATTTTTCATAATCTTGTGATTTAGAAAGTTGAATTGCATAATGTTCCGGATTATAAGTTTGAATAACTACTTCTCCTGCCTTTTCGGCTCTCCCAGCACGTCCTGCAACCTGTGTTAATAGATCGAAGGTTCGTTCTGAGGCATTATAATCTGGCATCCATAAACCGGTATCTGCATTGATTACTCCAACTAGAGTAACATTTGGGAAATCGAGTCCTTTGGCAATCATTTGAGTTCCAAGAAGAATATCGGCTTCATGCTTGCCAAAGGAATCTAAGATTTTTTTATAGCTACCTTTACGACGAGTTGTATCAACATCCATTCGCAAAATCTTAGCTCCAGGTAATAACTCTTCAAGTTCTTCTTGAACTTTTTGAGTTCCCGAACCTAAAAAACGAATTTTTGAGCTTTGACAATTTGGACATTTATTTGGAATTTCAACACTATACCCACAATAATGGCACTGCATTAAGCTTGTATCTTTATGCATCGTTAATGATAAATCACAGTTAGGACATTTCATAACATAACCGCATTCGCGGCAAAGCATAAAATTAGCAAATCCTCGCCGATTTAACATTAGAATTACTTGTTCTTTTCGTTCAAGTCGTCCCTTAATAGCATCAACTAAATCAGTTGACAGATCAAATTGCCCTCCAGCAAATCTTACATGTTTTAAATCAACTAAGTTTACTGATGGCAACCGTTTGTTATTGGCTCTTTTTGTTAACTCCAATAACGTATAAACGCCCTTTTGTGCACGAGCTCGACTTCCTAATGATGGCGTTGCACTCCCCAATACAAGTGGACAATTATTGTAATTGCTGCGCCAAATTGCAACATCCCTTGCGTGGTAACGAGGATTATCTTCTTGTTTATAACTAGTTTCATGCTCTTCGTCAATTACAATTAGGCCAATATTTTTTAATGGAGCAAAAACGGCACTTCTAGCTCCAACAATTACTCTAACTTCACCTCGACGAATCTTTCTCCATTCATCATAAGATTCTCCATCTGAAAGTCCACTATGTAAAACAGCAACTCCATCACCAAATCTAGCCTTTACCTGTCTTACCATTTGAGGTGTTAAAGAAATTTCTGGAACTAGCATCAAGGCATTCCTACCTTGCTCAAGGGTTTCACTAATTGCATTTAAATATACTTCTGTTTTTCCACTACCAGTAATTCCTTCAAGCAAGTACGTTTTAGCTTCCATATTTTTAATAGAAGCAGAAATTTTTTCTAAAGCATTTTTTTGATCTTCATTAAGAATTACCCTTTTATCTTCTAAATCTTCGTCATAACCCGTTAAAGGATCACGATAAACTTCAACCTGGTCCTTAACTAACCAGTCCTTTTTCACAGCATTAGTTAAATCACTGGTTTTTAGTTCAAGTTCAGCTTCGAGATCACTTTGCCTTTTAGGATAATTATCAAAATCATCAATAATATCAGAGATTAATATTCTTTGTTTAGCAGCATTTTGCCTTAAGCTATTAAAAATCTTCTGATACTCATCTTTTTCAAAATTTAAGCGATAAAGATTTTCCGTCTTCTTTTTTGCCTTATTTTCAACGATATATTCAATTTTGGCATCGCTATTTTTAACGAGTTTTTGAGCCAAAGCAATTTGACTTAAGTCAGTAAGTTTATTTAAGTCAACTGGATCACCCTGAAAAAGTGGCAACTTTTGAGCATTTTCAGAAATCGGAGTAAGAATTTTGCGATAATTTGCTCTCATTACTCGTGGAAGCATTGTTTTTAAGATCGAAATTCGATAAGAAAATATTCGATTTGCAAGATCAGCCGAAAGTTTAACCAATTCAGGTGTTAAAGGTGGCATTTCATCAACTACTACAAGTAAATCCTTTAATTTGCCATTATATTGACTATCATTATCATCTGTCAGCCCAACTACAAAACCTTGAACTTTTCTTGGGCCGAAAGGAACAAAAACTCTTGACCCCACTTCAACATTTTTTAATTGGTCCGGCACATGATAATCAAAAATGCGATCCGTTTGTTTAGCAGCAACATCTACAATAACTTGAGCTATCATTTAATCACCCTGCAAAAAATGACCTCCACCCAGTGATGAAGGTCATTAAAATTAATAATCTTTTAAATTAACTTCTTGATGCGCTGGATCAACTGTTACCTTTCCAGCTGCAATTTCTTCAAGAGCTTTTCCAACATATTTATCACAAATAAATTTATCTAGTGTTGGTTGCATACCTGCTTCAAGTTCATGTGCTCTTTTAGCAGCTAAAACAGATAATGAATAACGTGAATCAACACGTGAAAGTAATTTATCAATTGATGGATATGTAATTCTCATTTTAGTCCTCCTTGACCATTTTACGGTAATCATCAATAACTCGCTTAACACTAACGTGTTCTGCATCAACAATTGCTTTAATATGATCAACCGCATTAGCAACAGTATCATTTACAACTGCGTAATCGTAATCTTGCATCACTAAAATTTCTTTGCGTGCTTGCTTAATGCGGCCTCTAATTACATCTTCGGTTTCAGTACCACGATTCTCAAGACGTAAGTGTAATGTATGTAAATCTGGTGGAGTTAAAAAGATAAATACTCCATCAGGCATCTTTTCGCGTACCTTTTGTGCTCCATTAACATCTATTTCTAGCAAAACATCTTTGCCTTCCTTAAGCATTCGCCTAACAGGTGCTACAGGAGTACCATAGTAATTTCCAACATATTCATTATATTCCAAAAGCTCCCCTTGGTTAATAGCTTCTTGGAATCGCTTCTGACTTACGAAGAAGTAATCCACTCCATCAACCTCTCCTGGACGAGGTTTACGCGTTGTCATAGAAACTGAATATTCAAATGGAAAAACTTTATTTTCAACAATTGCACTTTTAACTGTTCCTTTACCAACACCTGAGGGACCAGAAAACACAAGTAATAAACCTTTATCTGCCATTGCCGAACTCTCCTAGAATTAACTAATATATCTAGTTTGCACTAAAAACACTCCTTTTTCAAGTATTGAGACCAGATATATTAATTATTCTTTTAAGCTCTTCATTAAATCAACTGCATTTTGTTTTGCAGCATCAGTAACATCACTACCCGCCATCATTTGAGCAATTGCAGTAATAGTTTCTTCTTTTGAAAGTGGTCCAACTTGAGTATAAGTAGCACCATCTTTAACTTCTTTGGCTACAACATATCTTTGGTCTGCAGCAGCTGCTACTTGTGGAGAGTGCGTGATAGTAATGACTTGCTTATACTTACCAATTGAATGCATCTTCTTACCAATAGCAGCCGATACACGACCGGAAACACCAGTATCAATTTCATCGAAGATCATGGTTCCCACTGGTTCAACACGGCTAAAAATTGCTTTAAGTGCCAAAATTAAACGAGATTGTTCACCACCAGAAACAATTTTCACAAGTGGCATCAAATCTTCACCTGGGTTAGGCGCAATTAAGAAGACAATTGAGTCAGTCCCTTTTTCAGTAAATGTCTTTGTATCTTCAAAATTAATTGAAAATCTTGCTTTTTCCATATAAAGATCAGCTAGCTCTCGTTTAATTTGTTCTTCAAGTGAGCGAGCTACCTCTTCACGAACTTTATGCAAATCGTTTGCTTGCTTACTCAAAACATTCTCTAAATCAGAGATTTCGGCTTGAATCTTCTCTTCATCTAAGCCACCCACTTCAAAAGTACTCAATTCCTTTCGAACATTTTCATAGAAATTAAATACATCTTCCAAGCTTGGACCATACTTTTTCTTTAATGAATTCAAAGTATCTAATCGACTAGTAACATATTGATAGCGTTCTTCATCAAAATCCATTTGATCCATCAAGGATGACAATTCACTTCTTGCATCATTTAACGCGTAAACCCCATCATCAACTGTTTTAGCAAAATTTTTAAATCTACTACCAAAATCAGTTAGATCTGTTGCTGCATTTTGAGCATCACCCAGAAGAGTTGCCAACCCATGTTCATCATCATCATACAATTGAATAAAATAGTTTGCTGTTTCAGCAATTTTTTGATAATTATTCAATTCATTGAATTCTTCTTCTAACTTTTCGTCTTCATCAGGATCTTCTAAATTTGCCGCCTCAAGTTCTTGATTTTGAAATTGCAAAATATCTTGTTTTTGAGCGATTTCTTGGGCATTCTTTTTTAAACTACGCAACTGATTAGTTAATTTTACCCATCTATCATAGTTTTCTTGATATTTCTTTAAATCTTCATGAAAACTCTTAGGTGCATAATCATCGACCAAATCAATTTGACGATCTTGATCCATTAAAATTTGCTGATCATTTTGACCATGAATATCAACTAAATAATTACCAATTTCACGCAAAACATTAATTGTCGTCAATTGTCCATTAATTCTAACAACGTTGCGACCCTTATTAGCAAGTTCTCTACTTACTACTAATTGATCATCATCGTGGGGTAACCCATATTCCTCACATAAATCTGCGATTTGCGTTTTTTGATCTTCCAGTTCAAATAAACCAGTTACTACCGCCTTATTTTCACCTGATCGAATCATTTCCTTTTGTCCGCGACCACCCATTAAAAGAGAAACTGCATCAATAATGATTGATTTACCTGCTCCAGTTTCTCCAATTAAGACAGTCATATGTTCTTGAAAGCGAACTTTTAAAGCTTTAATTATGGCGAAATTTTTAATGTCAAGTTCAACTAACATCTTTGTATACTCCTAAAGACCTTTTACAGCGCGTTCAACAACTTCTGCTGCTGATTCATTCCAGAGATTTTGACCAGGATTTGCTTCATCTTTTCTTAAATGAATTAAGAACTCAATATTTCCTTTGCCACCTTTAATTGGTGAATAATCCACGCCTAAAACATTAAAACCAAGTTTAAGCGCCTCATTCATTGTATGCTCAATCACAGCCTTATGAACTTCATGATCATGAACAATACCATGTTTACCAACGTTTTCTGGTCCTGCTTCAAACTGTGGTTTAATCAAACACACTGCATCACATTGGTCTTTCAAAATTGCATACATTGGCGGCATAATCAAATCGAGTGAAATAAATGATACATCGGTCATCGCGAAATCTGGCAAGCCTTGATCAAAATCTTCAGGCTTACTATACCGAAAATTTTGTTTCTCCATCACAATAACTCTCGGATCATCACGAAGTTGCCACGCAAGTTGGTTATATCCAACATCTAGGGCATAAACCATCTTAGCACCGTTTTTTAGGGCCACGTCAGTAAAGCCACCAGTGGAAGCACCAATATCTAAACAAATTTTATTATTTAGATCGATATCAAAAACTTTTAGAGCCTTTTCAAGCTTAAAGCCACCTCGAGAAACGTATTTCTTTCCGTCATCTTTTAAAATAAATTCTTCATCTTCAGAAAATTGCGTACCACTCTTATCAATTCTTTGATGGTTATGGTCGAGCACTAACCCCGCCATAATCGCACGCTGGGCTTGAGTACGTGAATGAAATAATCCCTTTTTAGTTAATAATACATCTGCTCTTTGTTTCGCCATCTATAGCACCTTTTTGTATAAATCTAAAAATCCTGCTAAAACATCACCATGCAAGCCATGCAAATCATCTTGAGCTTGTTTAATTAATTCCTCAAGCTTTTTACGACTCTTTTCAATTCCAAGAAGAGTTAAAGTATTATTTTTACCTTCTTCTTCATCCTTGTGAGTGGCCTTTCCTGCTTCCTCAGTAGTTTCTACCACATCAACCAAATCATCATATATCTGATACGAGCGACCAAATACGCGTGCAAAATCGATTAATTTAACTTTTTCGATATCACTAGCTTGACCATATACTGCGGCCATCTCAACACTAGCTTCAATTAAGCAACCAGTCTTTAACCATTCCATTTGATTAATAAACTTACTATCATTAGCAACTGTTTCATTATTGGTTGAATCAATGTCTAAATATTGCCCTCCAACCATTCCATTTGGACCAATAGCTTGAGTGATAATCTCAACCATTTTACTAGAATGACTAGCATTCGCAATCCACTGAATTCCTAAAGGTAAAAGTGCATCTCCAGCTAAAATTGCTTCAGCTTCACCCCATTTTTTATGGCTAGTTAACATTCCTCTTCGATAATCATCATTATCCATTGCAGGTAAATCATCATGAATCAAAGAATAAGTATGGATCAATTCAATTCCACAAGCAATTCGGATCTCGTCTTGGCCAATTTTTCTATCAAGAGCAGATAATGTAGATAAGAAAAGAAGTGGGCGTAGACGCTTGCCCCCAGCCATAACTGAATATGACATTATCTTGCTTAATTTTTTATCATCAATTTCTTTTGCTAGCTTAGTTTTTAAAAACTCATTGATAACTGGCGTCCATTTATTTTGAAAATCTTTAAATGCTGACATAATTATTCCTCTGGTGCAGATGCATTATTTGGATCAAGCTTATGTTCAGTACCATCACTATCAATTAATTTAGCAACTGTTTCTTCAGCTTGAGTCAATTTCTTATCCAATTCTCGACTAATCTTTACTCCTTCTTGGAACTCCTTAAGGGCATCCTCAAGAGGTACATTCCCATTTTCTAAATTAGTTACAATCTTTTCCAAATCGGTTAATTGTTCTTCAAAGTTATTTTTCTTAGTTGGCATTATCTTTCCTCATTTCAGTTATCACGGCTTCAGCTTGACCATCTTTAAAGTGCAAATTAATATTACTACCTTTTTCGAGTTGACTTACAGATGAAATGGTTTCACCGTTGTCATCTGTTGTATATACAAAGCCACGCTTTAAAGTCTTAAGCGGACTATAATCATCTAATTGTTGAACAACTTTACTAAAATTATTTCTCTTTGAAACTAAAAAGTGCTTCATATTGTCTAAAAGTTGCTTACTCATAAAGTCACTCTTTTGTTTCATTTGAGAAACTTGTTTATTAGGACTTGCGGCCAATAGTTTTTGTTGTGTTAGATTATAATTTTGACGAGAACTTTTGACAATATTTTGCATACCATTATGCAATCTATTCTTTAGCATATCTACTGTTTGAGTTTGCTGGTCATATAAACGCATCGGTTCTCGCATAATAATTGAATTATTTACACGATTAAGTCGATCACGTTTTTGTCGAATAATTGATTGCATATTAGTAATTAGACGGCTACGAAGTTGACTAATTGCTGCCAGCTCATCTGTTAAATTTGGTGTAGCGTATTCTGCTGCCGCTGTCGGTGTAGCAGCACGAGCATCGGCTACTAAATCACATAAAGTAGTATCTGTTTCATGCCCAACTGAAGAAATAACAGGAATATCCATGTCATAAACTTGTCTGACAACTTTTTCTTCGTTAAAAGGCCATAAATCTTCCAGTGATCCACCGCCACGTCCAATGATCATAACATCATATTTATCACCATATGAAGCTATCTGCTTCATTGCCGCAACTAAACTATCTGCTGCAGTATCACCTTGCACCTGTGCTGGGAACAAATCGATTTCGGCATGTGGAAAACGCCTATTGGCCGTAACCATGATGTCATGAATAACTGCACCAGAAGCACTAGTTACAACGGCAATTCGATCAGGAAAACGTGGTAATTTTCTTTTATGCTCTGGATTGAATAGTCCTTCTTTAGCAAGTTTTGCTTGTAGCTGCTTTAATTGCTCGTATAAGGCTCCTAACCCGGCCGGCTCCATACTCTCTGCGTAGAACTGATATGATCCTTGAGGGCCATATACATTTACGTAACCAGTAACATAAACTTTCATACCTTCTTCAGGTTTAAATTTAACTTTATCGAAGGCTGATCGAAACATTACAACATTAATCTTTGATTTATCATCTTTCAGTGAAAAATATTGGTGTGAATTTCTTCGATAGCGAAAATTGGATAATTCTCCTTGAAGAAAAACTTTATGCAGGTACGGATCATTCTTAAATTTTTGCGTAATATAAAAATTTAAGTCCGTAACTGATAAATATCTATCCTCTGATGCCATTTGCCCTCCTAGTTAGCTTAATGACTTGTTCCATTAAAAATTCAACTGTTAACGGACCAACTCCACCTGGAACCGGAGTAATCATACTTGCTTTTGGAAGAACATTCTCAAAATCAACATCTCCTACCAAATGGCCATTAACGTGGTTTATTCCAACATCAATGATGATTACACCATCTTTAACTATATCTGCAGTTACTAAATTCGCCTGACCTGCGGCAGAAACTATAATATCTGCATCCTTGGTATACTCCGTAATATCTTTTGTCCCTAAATGCAAAATTGAAACTGTCGCATTTTTTTCAAGCATTAAAGCAGCAATTGGCTTTCCAACAATATTACTTCTACCAATTATTACTACATTCTTTCCAACTAAATCTACATGATAATAATCCAAAAGCGCCATAACACCGTCAGCAGTTGCTGGTTCAACGAAATGATCTTCTTGCCACAAACGACCAACATTACTTGGAGTAAGAGCATCAACATCTTTTTCAGGATCAATTCTCTCAAGAAGTTTATTTTCATCTATTTGATCTGGAGTTGGTAATTGAACCATAATTCCATAAACTTTTGGATCTTGATTAAGTTCATCAATTAAGTCAAGCACATCCTCTTCTTTAGTGTCTTGAGGTAATTGATAAATTTTTTGTTCAATTCCAACACTTTCTGCTCGTCTCTTTTTAGTACGTACATATAATTTGCTGGCCTTATTATCCCCAATATTAATTACGCAAAAAAGTGGATTAACTCCTTGAGCTTTCAAATTCTTAACTTTTTCTTTAAGTTTTTCGGCACGAAGATCCGCAAATGCTTTTCCATCAAGAATTTTTCCCATATCATGTCCTCCGCTATCAAAAATAGCCGGCAACTCTGCCGGCTATTGATTATTTTTCAACAAAGTTTGCTAATACACCATTTACAAATGGTTTTGCCTTTGGATCAGCAAATTCATCGCATAAGTTTAAAGCTTCATTAACTGCTGCTTTTGGTTCAATTTCAACGCTATCCTTAATTTCATAAAGAGCAATTTCGAGAATTGCTACAGTGATCGCATTAACCCTCTCTAACTTCCAACCATTTTTCAAATAGGATGAAATATCAGATTGAAGTTGATCACGATTTGCAATAACGCCTTCAATCAAAGTTTTTGAATAGGCAGAAAGCTGCTGTAGCTCAAGCATTTCAACAGTCTTAACTTCAACTTCTGCGGCAGTCAATTCTGGATCTTGATTAGCCAAAAAAACTGCTTGCATAGCAACTTTACGACTTTCGTGTTGATTCATTAATTACTCCTGCTCACTTTTTGGAAACAGTTCAGTTGTTTCAAATTCTTCAGCATCCTCATCATCTGGGAATACTAAACCTACAACATGAATATTAATTGCCTTTAGTGTCAAATCGGTCATTTGAACTAACTGTGTTTTCAAAGTTTTTTGTAACTTAGCTGCAACTGATGGCACATTAACACCAGCTTCAAGATAAACATAAATATCAGCAACTAATTGACCATCTTCATCAGTAGTAACGCTGACACCTTTACCGTGATCACTTTGTCCCAATACCTTCTTGATACTAGATGTTAAAGTTCCACGCATGTTGACAATGCCATCAACTTTTTCTGCAGCGATTCCCAAAATAACTTCAAGAACACTCGGATCAATCTTAATTTGTTCACCGTTTTCTTCACCGCTAAGGAGAATTTTTGAACTATCTGCCATTTTTCTACCTCAAAAATTACTTATTTGCACGTGATACGTAAGTACCGTCAGCAGTATTGATTGTTAACACGTCACCTTCATTAATAAAGAATGGTACGTTAACTACCAAACCAGTTTCCATAGTAGCTGGCTTACCACCACCGGATGAAGTATCACCTTTAATGTTTGGTTCAGTTTCTGTAACTGTTAAATCAACAGTATTTGGAAGTTGGACACCCAAAGTTTCACCATCGTGAGTAATTACAGAAACTTGCATGTTTTCTTTAAGATACTTAGATTCATCTTGAACTTGTTCATTTGGAATTTCCAATTGTTCATATGTGTTAGTATCCATAAATACAAAACTTGAGCCATCATTGTACAAGTATTGCATTGCCTTAGTTTGAATATCTGCTGTTTCAACCTTAGCAGTTGAACGGAAAGTATATTCTTGAACTGCGCCAGTTCTCAAGCTCTTAAGCTTTGAACGAACAAACGCACTACCTTTACCTGGTTTTACGTGTTGGAATTCAACAATTCGCCATAAATCATTATTGTATTCAATGGTTAATCCATTCTTGAATTCGTTAACTGAAATCATTGTCATATTTGTTCCCTCATTTCTACAATATCTATGTTACCAATTTGAAGCCCGTTTGGCTATATTTTTACAGAGAAAGAAGTTCATCTTTTGGTAAATTTGATAAAGTTACCGGATCTTGATCATTAACTAAAATATCATCTTCGATTCTAACCCCGCCTTTTCCAGGAATATAAATCCCCGGTTCAACGGTATGTACCATATTATTAATTAATCTTTGCTTGCCAAAGGGTAAAGCCGGTTGGCATAATTCATGAAGCTCTAACCCAATACCATGTCCAATTCCGTGACCAAAATATTTTCCATATCCTTGCTCAGTGATATAGTCCCTTGCTGCCTTATCGACATCTTTACCAGTATTTCCAACTACAGCAGCCTCGATACCTCTTCTTTGTGCTTCATGAACAATATTATAAATTTTATGCATTTCTGCATCAACTTTACCTAAAGAAATCGTTCTGGTGATATCAGCAGTATATCCATTATAAAAAGCACCAAAATCAATTACAATCATGTCACCATCTTCGATTAATTTATCGCTAGCTACACCATGGGCCCATGCAGATCTAACACCTGAAGCAATAATAGTATCAAAGCTTGGACCATCTCCGCCGTTTACTTTAAATAGATAGTCTAATTTTGCACCAACTGCTCGTTCACTTACTCCTGCCTTAATCATTGGTAAAATTGCGTTGAAGCTTTCCATTGAAATATTAATAGCCTTTTTCAAAGCATCTAATTCCAATTCATCCTTTATATTTCTAACTCGCTCTACCAATTCCTCACTCATCTCAAAGTCAAGATTTGGATTAAGTTGCTTAAGTTTTTGATATTCAATTGCAGAAATAAATTCACCTTCAACTAAAATTCTTTTGGCAGAAACATTTTTCAAAGCCTTAGTGAGTTCATCATAATTACTACCATGCTTCATAATAACTGTTAACTCACCAGGTGCTTGAGCTTTTATTTGATCAGCGAATCTTGAATCAGATAAGAGAATTCTATCCCCTTCAGCAGTTAAAATTAACTGTGCTTCTTCCCCAGTAAAATTAGTAAGATAACGATAATTTGATTGATTAAAGATGATCAGTGCATCCGCATTTTTTTCTTTAATTAAATCAGTTACACTTTTAATTCGGCGATTAAGCAGCGTTAATAGTTCATCTTTTTTGTTCATTATCATTACCTCTTTTCAAATTGAATATGAAAAAAGACAAGAAGCAATTTGCTTCTTGTCTTTAATGGTCTTACTTAGCTTCGTCAGCTGGGATAACAGAAACTTGCTTTCTGAATTTACCAAGACGTTCAAACTTAACAACACCATTTACTAAAGCAAATAAAGTGTCATCTCCACCTTGACCTACGTTTTGGCCTGGGTGAATCTTAGTACCACGTTGACGGTAAATAATTGAACCTGCGTGGATTGATTGACCGTCACCAACTTTAGCGCCTAAACGACGACCAGCTGAGTTACGACCGTTGGCAGTAGAACCGCCCCCCTTGTGGTGGGCAAATAATTTCAAACCTAAAATATTCATAATCATTTCACCTCTGAATTAAGCTTCAATCTTTTCAACTGTAACCTTAGTATAAGGTTGACGGTGACCATACTTACTGTGTGAGTGCTTCTTAGGCTTGTACTTGAAAGTTACAACCTTCTTTTCCTTACCTTGCTTTTCAACTTTAGCAGTAACCTTAGCGCCATCTACTAAAGGAGCACCAACCTTAACATCCTTGCCGTCTGAAACAAGAATAACTTGGTCAAAGGTAACTTCCTTACCTTCTTCTACATCAAGCTTTTCCACAAATACGCTGTCGCCTTCAGCAACTTTGTATTGCTTACCACCGGTCTTAATAATTGCGTACATTTGTACACCTCCGTAAAAAATACTTAGACTCGCCAATCGAGGCGCCTTTTCCTTAAAAGAACTTCAAGCCTCGAAATGTGCGGTTGCAGATGTGGAGGTCTCCACAAATACAACTCCTACAGTTTACTACCATTCTAGACAATTTTCAATGAAAATTTAAATTCCCCAGCGACCACCATGAACTTTACCAACTGTAGAAGTAATAATGAATGCATCTGGATCAATTTCATGGATCGAACTAATCAAAGCACCATATTCATTGGTATCAACTACGATTAATAATTGTTGCTTTTTATCGTCACTATAACCGCCAACAACATCATAAATTGTTAACCCACCATAGTTTTCTTGCAACATACCTCTAATTTGGTCAAGATTATCATTACTCATAATTCTGACCTGATATTTTTTATCAAATCCTGTCTCTGTATAATTCATGGTAATCGCAGTAACTAATTGTGAAAATGCTGCTAAAAAGAAGGCGTTCCAACCATCAACGAAGATGTTAAGGAAAATAACAACCATGTCAATCATCAATAAGGTCACCGCTGGATTAAGATAGAAATATTTTTTTAAAATCATTGGAGGAATTGTTGTTCCACCGCTTGAAGCATTAACTCTATATAAAAGAGAAACACCTAGTCCCATTAAAGCTCCACCGTAAATTACGGCTAGTAGCTCATTATCCGTTGCCTTAAAGCTTGGGGTAATTTGCATTAAAATCGGTAAAACCAAACTACCTAAGGCGATGTTTTTAGTGGTTTTCTTTCCTAAGAAAATCGCTGCTAAGATCAACATTAAAATATTAACAACAAAAACCGTTATCGAACGATTGATTCCCCATACCGCATCAACCAAGATAGAAATACCAGTAGAACCACCTGCAGCAATATTAATTGGCCCATAGAATAAGTTAATTGATACAGCAATGATTTCTAAGCCTGCTAAAAATACAAGCCAACGTGCCCATTTATGATTAGTTAAATTATTTTTCATATACGCATCCCTTCTTAAAATTTATATCGTTATCATTATTTTACATAATATCTATATACCAGTACAAGGATACTATAAAAATATAAGAAATTATTTAACTTTTAGTTTTATATTCCAAGCTTTGATTACCTTCATAAGCAGGCATACCCATTTCTGCACGATATAGAGCTCGTTCAAACGATTGGTAACCTTTACTTGAACTCACAGCAAATTTAGCACCATATTTACTTGCAAATTCACGAATATTCCAAGTTGAATCATGAGCTGCAAAAGCGGTAACCAAAATCACAATATCTAAATCTTTAATTTGATTTTCGATCACCTTTTTCTTACCTTCAAAGGCATTAATCGGAATCGGAATTCCATTATAGCGAGTTACGATTCCTTCTAGCATTGCTTCATTTTGATTATCTCCAATTGCAATGCCAACTCTTTGATAATGTAAATCCATATCAAGTTTGGCCAGTTCTTCAGCAGTTTCTCCCGATTTGGTCTTTTTCTTTTTCACATTACCAGGACGTTTATCTGATTCTAATTGATAGATCCATCTAATTTGAACAGCATCTGACGGATTTTTCTTTAAACGAACATCCCCGGTATACCATGCAAGATCTACAATTGCACCATCTTCTAAATGAATATTCTCACCTTGATAATAACTAGGATCAACAAAAACTGTTACAGCTTTACCGCGAATCTTCAATTTTTCTCCGCGAATGTTTCTTGAGACTGAATAACCAGCTGGACCGCCTTGAACTACGGCATACTTGAAATCTTCAATTTGATCAAAATCGCGATTTCTCAACTTCTTAAAACCTACAACCCGTAGAATTTCTGCTTCATTAACTGAACTAGACTTATCTTCCAAAGCTTCTACGACATCTCCACTTTTTAAATTTAAAGAGTGAATTTGCGATTCAGTTACTGTATAAACTGTTTCACCATTGTCATTGATCAAATCAGCTCCTGAGACTAATCTAATTACTGTATAACGTCTACCTTTACGATAATCTCGCTTTTTCGGTTCAGGTGCCTTGATTGCATCCTGAAAAATTTTGGAATTAATTGTGTCCTTGGTTGTAGCCGATTTTTGAATTGCTTGATCAAGCTTTCCAAGTTCCACCCCATAATTTTTTCCAACTCCTGGTTCAAAGGTCAGACGATGAATTGCTGAAATAGCATTTTCTTTAGCTTTTTTATCTCCAGGACTTTCGATCAATTTAGTTAATGATGTTAGTAATCTTTTTAATTCTTTATTCGATGTCTTAATTTCTGAGTTCTCTACTCTAGCAGTCTTCTTAATAGACGAATTTGAATTATCATCTTCGCCAGTCATCGCAATTACTGCCTTAATTGCAGATAGGCCATTTTTTAAACTTTTATCATCCCCAGCTGTTTTTTGAAGAATTCTTTTTAAATTATTTCGATAATCAAACATTGATATCACCACTTTTTCTTTAAAATTTATCTGAATATTATTTTACTACTTACCTTTTTGTAATTAAAAAAGATCTCCGTTTGGAGATCTCTTCGAAGACATCTATGCCTTCCATTCACCATTATTCCCATATGTATGTTTATCAAGTTCGTTAATAATCACATGAATATGTTCCTTTGGAGCACCAGTATCTTGATGAACTGCCTCAGTTACGTCCTTCATTAACTTAGTTAATTGTTCATCACTTCTACCTTTAATTAATTCAATATGTACAAATGGCATAATTTTCCCTCCATAAATTAACTTCTTAACTTAATTTTACCATCTATATCCGTAGCCTACTCATTGCTTTTTGAAGAGGGATAACAATAATCGGTGTCAAAGTTGCCGTAAAAATCGCTTCGACTATGCCATTTATTCCTAATGCGCTAATTAGAACTACAAAAATTGAACTACTTGATGAGGTATTTCCAAAGTATTTCAATAAATCAGCAGAATGATTCATAAATAAAAGACTCGCCAAAGTAATTACTAAGATTGTATTTGCAAGTGAAGTCGCTGCCCCGCCAAAAATATAGCGTAATTTGCTAGATCCAGCTTTACTACTAATTAGACCAGGCAACCATCCAGCTACAATGCTTGGCACTAGCGTGATGATTGGGTTTTGAAATAAAGTCAAACTAATCAAATCTAATGGTTGAGTATAGGCTCGAATTAGGCGAGTAATTCCCCAAAAAAGTCCAAATAACAATCCGGCTTTTGGTCCCATAATTGATCCATAAATAGCAATTGTTAATGGTACTAATGTAATTGCTGGTAAGGCCGGAATTATTCTAACGTAACCTAAATTAGGAACAAACGATTGCAAAATTAAAATTGCCACAAAAATCGCAGTGATAGTTAATTGTGTAGTTTCTTTTCTTTTCATATTTTTACCCTTACATTTTATTAGTAAAAATATTACCTAATTTTAGAAATTTAAACAAGCTTTTCAGTCTTTAAAAATTCTAACCATCTATTTCTTAAATGGTCCATATCAAATCTTTTCGAATTCTCATATGCGCCTTCAGAATAACTCGCTAACAACTTAGGATTTGTCATCAGTTCTTCAATTGTATTCTTCAATTTTTCTTGATCATTGGCCGGAATTAAACGACCACTATAATTATTTTTAATAATGTCGGCAGGTCCATAATTAATATCATAGCTTACTACAAGACATCCATGAGCTTGGGCCTCTAGTATTGCCATTGCAAATCCCTCACTTTTACTAGTGAGAACTTCTAATTGAGCAGAATTATAAGCTTCGTCTAGATTTTGAACAAAACCTACAAAATGAATAAAGTTCTCTGCTTGATTATCTGCTACAATTTGCTTTAATTTTTTATTTTCTTTTTGATCAGTTACATTACCATATATAGAAAGATCAAGCTCTGGGTACTTTTTATGAAGCTGGATAACTGCATTAAACAGATGATCAAGTTGCTTAATCGCATCTACTCTTGCAACAGCAATTATTTTCCCTGGAACGCGACTAGTAAAAGTAACTTTGGCTACTTCTTCAATTGACGTAACTGGAATTGCATAAGAATTTTCTACCTCTAAAGCCCTTTTTACATCTTTTGCTTCTTCCTGAGTTGATGAAATCACGCCTTTTATTTTTCCTTCTTCATATAACTTTGTAATCGGCTTATAAACTGCATAAATTTCATCATTTATGTTGCCCGAAGGTGTTAAAGCAGAATGGAGCATGACATAAATCGGTAATCGATACTTCATTTTTTCAAAAGCAGGTAAAATTTCACTACTACGATCGCAATAAAAGACTGCTTGATCATCTCTTCTAGCAATTTCATCTAAAAAATATGCTTGAAAATCTGAGTTATTATTAAATCTTATTGATTCTGTAGCACTTTTACGCAATTCGATCATTGTTAAGAGAGGTTGATTTTCATTGCTTACACAAAAGTACTCATAAATGATTGGAATATTTTCTTTATTAGAAAAGACTCTCATCATCAAATGGGCCTGATCATCAAAATATTCTGTATAATCCAAATGATTGTTGACAAAAAATTCTCTTTTTACAGTAAAACCATACTGATCCAAGTAATCAACATAATAGATTCTATTTCCATATAAATGAGCATTAATAACCGGCTTATCTCCAGAATAAGCAATATTGCCCTTTCTAATTAAATTATCCTTTTCTAGAATATTCTTTAAAACCAAGTTAGTATCAAGCTTTTCAATATTATCTAACCCTTGGAAATAATGAAAGATATTAATAACTTTTCCTTGAATTTTTAATTTATTTTGAGTTTCTGCACTAAAGTCATTTTTCTCAAGTTCAATTATCTTACTATCAACTCCTAGTGAATCAAATATTCTAAGTCGCTTAACTTGTCCTAGCTCAATAGCTGAAGTATTAACATCTTGTCGCGTTGATAAGAAATATTGCATATTTAACACCTTCAAAATTTATTTCTATTAAATAACATAAATTATTATTTTAAATTATAGCAGACTTTGTAATTAAATTACTAGGATTATTAAAAAGATTCAGTAGTCATAAATTTTTACACAAAAAAAGCAAGGTGATTAAACCTTGCTAAAAGTAAAAATAATGATCCGGGTGAGATTCGAACCCACGACCCACAGTTTAGAAGACTGTTGCTCTATCCAGCTGAGCTACCAGACCATGTATGTTTGTATCCTTAACAGAACATAAATTATTATATGGAATCTCCAAAGAAAAAGCAAGTAAAAATTTATTTTTCTTAAATTAATTTTTGAATCGTTTAAAATATAGGTAGTAAAACAGAATCAAAAAACTCGAAAGGAAATCAACATGATTAAATTTTATGGATACAAACGCTGCTCTACTTCTAAAAAAGCTCAAAAATGGTTGGATGATCATAACGTCAAGTATGATTTTCAAGATTTAGTTGAACTTCCACCTAAAAAGGATGAACTCATCAAATGGATAACCGCTCACCAAGATCGCGGTCTTAAATATTTTTTCAATACAAGTGGTCAACACTACCGCGAGCAAAAACTCAAGGATAAAATTCCTACTATGACAATTGAAGAAGCAGCGGATTTAATGTCAAAAGATGGAAAATTAATTAAGCGGCCACTCGTAGTTGAAGGCAATAAACTAACCTGCGGTTTTAAAGAAAATGTCTATGAAGAAACCTGGTTATAAACGATTAAAGCAAATTAATTAAATATCACTTGTTCACTATTTCCTAATGCCTCGAAAACTAGTAAACTAAAGACAATTAAAATTTTATTAATAAGGAGTGTAGACATGAAATATAATCAATATGCTTATGTTCAGACCGATTTTGATCAAAAAGTCAAAGAATTAAGAAGTATCAATTTTTTACCACAGAACTTCCAAGATTGGACCTTTTATGATCTACTTGGAAAATTAGTAAAAAATGTTATTGCAGAAGCTAAAAGTGACGAAGCAAAAACTGCTAAACTCAGTGAATTTGCGGTTTCTGATCAAGAAACTTTTACAGAATTTTTGGCGAAAAAGCCTGAAAGTATTGGAACTAACCAATTCTATAATGTTGCCTTGCAATTAATTGGTTATCATGTACATTACGACTACCAACTTGATAATCCAACTGGCTTTATGGAAAAGAATGCCCTTCCTGTAGTAAAGGACATTAATGATATCCGAAGATTAATTTCTGCATTTTATCGTCTTCTTAATACTCGAACTAAGAACGGTCAACTATTGATTGATGTAATGGCCTCTAAGGGCTATTTCACTCAATTCTGGGGTCAAAATCAATTTATGTATTTCAATGGAAAAGCACTCCCCGTATTTAATACCGAAAAGGTCATCCGCGAAGTTGTTTATGTGGAAACAGATCTTGATACTGATCAAGATGGTCAAAGTGATTTAATCCAAGTTACTGTCTTTCGCCCAGTTGAAAGTAATAACGGCTTAAAAGTCCCAGCTTTATATACTGCTAGTCCTTACTTCGGTGGTATTATTGCAAATGAAAAACGAAACCATAATGTTGACGAAAACTTGACTGATGCCACTAAATGGACTGATCCTAAATATGTAGCAAGTCCTGAAGTTAAGGCTCAAAAACCTGGAAATGAAGATCGCCCTTCAACTGAAGAAGCTGTTCACAAATCTTCATATCCTTTAAATGAATACCTTTTGGCACGTGGATTTGCAAGTGTCTTTGCTGGCGGAATCGGAACACGTGGAAGTGATGGGCTTAGAATTACTGGAGCACCTGAAGAAACTGAATCAGCAAAAGAAGTTATCGAATGGCTTCACGGTGATCGAATTGCTTATACTGATCGTACTCGTAAACATGAAACTAAGGCTTCTTGGTGTAACGGAAACATTGGTATGACTGGTAGATCCTACTTGGGAACTTTACAAATTGCCGTTGCAACCACTGGCGTGGCCGGCCTTAAAACTGTAGTTTCTGAAGCCGCAATTTCTTCTTGGTATGACTATTATCGTGAACATGGACTGGTAATTGCTCCTGAAGCTTGTCAGGGAGAAGATTTAGATCTATTAGCAGAAACTTGTCAGTCAAACTTATGGGATGCAGGATCATATCTTAAAATCAAACCAAAATATGACGCAATGCAAAAAGATCTTTTCACAAAGGAAGATCGGACAACTGGACAATATTCTGATTATTGGGAAGCCAGAAACTACCGTCACCACACTAACGGAATCAAATGTTCATGGATCAGCGTTCATGGTCTAAACGATTGGAATGTAAAGCCTAAGAATGTTTACAAGATTTGGCAGAAAGTTAAGAACTTACCAATTAAGCATCACCTTTTCCTTCATCAAGGACCTCACTACAATATGAATAACTTTGTTTCAATCGACTTTACCGATTTAATGAATCTTTGGTTTGTTCATGAATTACTTGGTGTAGAAAACAATGCATATGAACAATGGCCAACTGCAATGATTCAAGACAATCTATATGCAGATAAATGGCATGAAGAAAAAGACTGGTCAGATGACTTAGGACAAGCAGTTACCTACTATCCAACAGACGACCATGAATTACATAAAGATGGAAACGGTAAAGAAAAGCAAAGTTTCGTTGATCATGGTGGTAAAGAATTTAAAAAAGCAAAAATCTCTGAAGAAGATTGGCAATATAAATTCATTTGTGGTGATCAAAAATGGGCCAAGGCAAGTTTACGTTACACTACCAGTGAATTTATTCATCCAACCACAATTGTTGGCAGACCCGAAGTTAAAGTGAGAGTAAGTGGTTCACTTCCTAAGGGTCAATTATCAGTAGCGTTAGTAGAACTTGCAGATCGTAAACGGCTTACCCCTACTCCAAAATTCTTAATGAGAAATGGTCAAGAACTTGGATATCGTTTTGGAACTGATACACTACAAGAATTTGTTCCAGACAAATTGACTCACGCAAAACTGATTACCAAAGCACATATGAATCTACAAAACTTTGAAGATCTGAAAAAGCCAAGTAAAATCGAAGCAGATCAATTTGTCGATCTAAGTTTCAAACTTCAACCAACATATTACACAATGCCTGTTGGTTCAAAATTAGCCTTAATTATTTATTCAACTGACCAAGGCATGACTAAGAGGCCACTCGAAGATGAAACTTATACAGTTGATCTTGCAGCGACTGAAATTAAGTTTTATCAAAAATAAAAACAAAAGAAGCAGCGGATTTGAAGTTCGCTGCTTCTTTTTTTACTTAATTTTTTCAATTAAATACGTTAATTCATTATTATTAAACGAGCGTCCATAAATTGACATAACCTGTTGTTTGATTGATTGATCATCAAAATTTGATGCCCTATAAATTTTAATTAAACTAACTAATGATTTCGTTCGTTTCTTATTTAATAAATTCGTTATTTCTGATTCAGTCAACATTCATACGCCTCATCTATTACTCTCTCATATAATCAATATATTAAAACTAAGAGTATTCTAACAAATTCAACTGACATATTTCAATATTTCGCATGTTATTTAAAGTTATATTGTCATCTTTATGTATCTAATATGTAAGCATATCAGCATATTTTTTGCTATTTTTTAATGTAAACCATGTTATATAATCATTTTTCTAATCTTTTTTTATTGGTCTGTTTTTTTAACTAATATACTAAACTTATTAGTATACCTTTAACAAATTTTGTCGTATAATAGTAGTACATTACCATATAGGACATAAGTAGCTAAATATACCAAAAACACTACTAGCTACTTATTTCATAAACAATATATGGGAAATGAAGCATATTTGCATTTATTAAACGACAATAGTTTCGATAATGTCTATTTATTTTGATTCACTACATATTACGAAATACTGTTTATTAGTTTATTGGGTGTGTTACCCACCTTCATTTAATTGAAGAAAGTTGTTTTGAAGCAAAACTATTCATTTATCTCACTATTTGAAACAACTATGATCTAATAATACTTTTATTTATCAGCAAATAAATAATATACTGAATGACTATAGCGTGGTTCTATCTAAATGTAACATCTAAACACGTCTATTTTATATAGCGGTTAATTATTAATTAACTATTTCTGCTAATAACAAATATGAAAAAGGAACTAAGTTTAACTTAGTTCCTTTTGTTTATTTTAAAACTAGTATGGATTCCACTCGCTTAATAAAGCTAGCTGCAAAATTTTTAAGTCTGATCATTTTAATTTACTTAATAAAAAAGCCTGAAGTCTATTAGACCCCAGGCTTCGGCAATTGCGTATGAAAACCGTTCTGGCCCTCTCTGGAGCCAATTAAAAGGTTGATAAGTATCTATTTTTGAAGCGAGTTAAGTATTACTTCATCAACTTTATCTATTTCTTTCATCTTAACAGCAACTTGTTCATCAGTTGATGTAGGAATATTTTTGCCAACAAAGTCAGCTTTAATTGGTAATTCACGGTGACCACGGTCAACCAAAGCAGCAACACTAATTGTTCTTGGGCGGCCTTGATCCATTAGGGCATCCATGGCCGCTCTAATTGTTCGACCGGTGTAAATTACATCATCGATTAAAACGACATTCTTATCATTAATCTCAGCTCCAACTTGTTCAGAATTGATAACTGGATCTTGCTTTAAACTTGCATCATGACGATCATCACGATAAAGAGTAATATCAAGTTCACCTAAAGGCACATCAACTCCTTCAAGCTCTTTGATTCGATCATGAATTCTTTGAGCAAGATAAACACCACGAGTTTTAATTCCGACAAGAACTAAATCTTGTGTACCTTTATTATGTTCAATAATTTCATAAGTAATTCTAGTTAGTGCTCTCTTCATTGCGAGTTCATCCCAAATTTGCTTAGCCATTTTTACCTCCTGTACTTGCCCTATGAAAAAAACTCCTGAATCTGGTTAGACTAGGAGCTTCTCTGTAAAGTTAATCATTATTAAACTTTAAACGAATCACTTTGCTAGCCTCACGGGACTAATTTAAAAGTTGTACTTGATCGATTAAATGATAATCATGCCTTTGGTTTTTGTCAATAGTTTTAATTAAATTCAACCTTGCCAACTAATTGATTAATATCTTTAACATCCATATTTTGAAGAATCAAAATTTGGGATCCTTGGAATTGGAAATAATAAGATAAATCTCCTTGAAGCAGTCATTTTGACTGTCTTTTTTTATTTCAAAAATGATACGATATATATACATATAAAATATTTAGGAGATTTTAAAATGATCAAAAAAGCAAATCAAATACTTGGACAAGGTTTTGCTTCTAAATTGACCTTCACTCTAGCCAGAGGAATCGCTGTCGGTTTAATAACTGGCCTCGTTGTAAGTATTTTCCGTTGGATAATTGATCATACAATGCAAATTTTGTACAACATTTATCCGCAAATGGCCAATAATCCTTGGCTAATGATTCCTTATATAATATTAATGGTTTTGATTACTTTAGTATTAGGAAAAATAATTGGTCCCTATTTGAATGAATTAACTGGTTCAGGTGTACCACAAATCGAAGCAATTTTTATTAATGAAAACAAAATGCCTTGGTGGGCAATCCTTTGGAGAAAATTTGTTGGTGGTTTGCTATCAATTTGTCCTGGATTAATGCTTGGACGTGAAGGCCCATGTATCCAAATGGGATCAATGATCGGTCAAGGACTTGGGGAAGAAATTTTTCATGGTGACAAAGAAGAAATTAGAATTTTACAAGAAAGTGGTGTAGCAGCTGGTCTTTCGGCAGCCTTTAGTGCACCTTTATCTGGTGTCTTTTTTCTTGTTGAAGAAATTACCTTCGAATTTAAACCACACAATGTTCTTTCAGCATTAGCTGCGAGTTTTTCAGCTGACTTTGTTACAGTTTTATTCTTTGGTACTACACCGTGTCTATACCTACCTATTAGAAATCATTTACCACTTCAATCATACTGGCTTTTACCAATTATTGGAATTATCCTTGGATTACTTGCTTATGTTTACCAATATGCATTATTAAGCCTTAAACCACTATATAGTAAGATAAAGTTAATCCCGTCGAAATATCACAGTATAATTGCTTTCATATTAATTATTCCAGTTGGACTTTGGGATGCGCATATGCTTGGTGGCTCACATGTTTTAATCAACGATTTAGTAAATCGCAGTGCGGATACTCATATTAATATGGGTGCATGGACTTTCTTAATGGTCCCATTAATTGTATTTTTGATTAGATTCTTATTTTCTATGATTTCATACGGAGCATCAGTTCCTGGTGGTATCTTTATGCCAATCTTAGTATTAGGAACGTCACTTGGAGTACTATTCGCAAGTATTTTCATCCATTCTAATTTATTAAGTCCAGATTATTATCCACATATAGTTGTTATCTCAATGGCTGCATACTTTGGCGCAATTGAAAAGGCTCCATTTACTGCTGTAATCTTAATTACTGAAATGGTTGGCAGCGTTGAACAAGTATTACCAATGATCATAACAACTTTTGTCGCATATTACGTTCTTGATCTCCTTGGTGGTAAACCAATTTATGAAGCACTTAGAATTCAAATGAACTTTAAACCTTTAAAGGATTAAAAAAAGTCGATTCTGTAGTGAGACCTAAAAGTGAAATACTTTTAGGTCTTTTTCTATGTCTAAATTTAATAAAGAAGAAAAGGCCTGAATTCGATATTCAATCGAATTCAGGCCCTAATTAATCCCATGTTTTAAAATTTAACAATCATATCTTCTTTGCTCGAGAAAAGCCTTCCGTATATAAACTTAATACTATTGATATAAAAATTGTATTTTTACTAGAATTGAATAATTTGATCTGCCTTGTTGATGAGTTTATTACTGTATACATGAGTAACATATAATACTGTTTTATGCGGTAAATCAAAAATTTTATCTTCAATTTTTTCTAAAGCTTCTTGTAATGTAGATGAAATTCAGTGATGTCTATATACCACTTTCATATTATGCAAAGGCATGAAGAATTTACGTCTGATCAAATTGATTGTTTCTATATACCTTCATACTTTAGGGTATTTGACAAAGAGCCTTGGTGTTGGCAATAAATATTTTTACTTACTATTATTCAACTTCAAATATCTGGTATTGAAAGCATAAATACAGATTAGCATAACAATTATTACTGGAACATTCATTATCATTACCCCGACAATATGAGGATTACCTAAATCTGATTTTGCTAACTGTGGAGAAAAATCTTGAAAAAAGTGGAAAATTATACACCACGTCAACCCATTGGTCCATATATGCAAATAACTAAAAATCAAGCCTAAAAGAAATGTAATTATTATTTGACCTAGGGTTGAAATAAGAGGTTGATGGGTTAAATTAATCAAGTGAGATAAACTGAACAAGGCAGAGCTTGTTATAGCTGTCCAGAAAATATTAAACTTGCTTTTACGAAAGATTAACAAGAAAATATCGAAGAGAATCCCCCTAAACATGAATTCTTCACAAACCGCGGCAATTAGGGCTGCTAAGCCAATTACAACAACTTGATGTATTGGTAATTTAAACACTGAACTAACATTGATTAAATCCAACAACACTTTCAATACCAAAATAATCAAAGTAATCTTTATTAACCATTTGTCTAGTGGTTTTACTTGCTTGTTAAATACCCTAGTAGTGAAACTAAAATGTTTTGTAACCGCAACAAAAAATGTAACTAAGATGGCCATTACTATAACGCGACAATTTTTACTCAATAAACTCAATAAAACTGGGTAAAGTTGATAACATAGCTGAAGCATTACTTCCAGTATGATTAATCCAATTATCGTTTTCTTCACATTATCCTTATGATCTAGTTCAACTTCATCAGCTATTGCCAAATAATATTTATTTTCCATAAGTTCACCCATTTTTTGATATCTAATGTTTTATGAAATAGTGATATAACAAAAATCCAGTTTTGATCTATAATCAAAATTGGATTTTTATATATACAATTCTAATGATTAGCTTCAATAGCATCTATAATAAACAATACTAAAATCATTACAAACATGACCGCAAAAACAAGTTTACCGAAATTGGTTTTGGGATGCCAAATAAAACTGACTAAAAGTAATGTATTTGCAATACCAAATGTAATGCTTGTTTTATTTTTTATCATTAACCAAAAACCTCAACTACAGTTTTTAAAATGTTATAAGCAACTACGCCACCCTTAATTCCCTTGGCAGTTTGATAACCGTAATTCCAAGCTGATGAATGACCTCGACGTCCACCTTCAATACTTTTCAATTCTTTAACACTAACCATTTCAAAATTATTATTCATTTTTCTCCTCAACTTTCTAGCAACTTTCTAACAACAGTATCTTTTTACCTATAACTAACTAGTTAAACCACTTAAAAAGCCTTGGCCAAATTGTTCAATTGACCAATACCATGGATGATGTCTTTTACTACCACCTACGATATTAACTAATTGATCTGAATTCAATTGCGTAAATGTAATTGTATTAGTCAAAATTATATACCTCCAATAAATTTTTAAGCCTGCCTCGCTTAGTAGTTCTAAGCGTCTCATCAACTTACATATATAATTCTAACAGGAATAGCTTCTTCTCCACGCAATCATCCTAAATTGACAACATATGCGTCAAATTTTGTCATACTACACAATTTGACTAAAAACTGGTCCCTATATAAAAAAGTCACCGTTTATCTAATTTACTTTTAGATAAAGTACGTCCTTCTCGAATATACTGTTCTCTACTATTCTTTTCATTTTTACCGATATAGCCTTTTCTGTACTTTCCATTTTTCTGACACTGGTGAAAGTAAAGTACATCCTAACATTACTTTTCCAAAATTCTTAATAATATTACACTTCAGCAATTTAATCTTGCCTCACTTAGTATCTCAAGAGGCCAATCAACTTATATGTATACTTCTAGCGAGCTTAGTCTTACTTCCACATTATCGCCATAATTTGATAACATATGAATAAGATTCGGTTGTAATTCTAAATTTAATAGCACTACTTTGACAATAAAAAAGAACAATAACTTCAATAATTATTGTTCCCATTAATCTACTTAGAATTTAATACCTCTGATTTAATATAATTAAAATAACTAATTCTGCCGGTAATGATGGTCACTTTTCCTTGTGTCCCATATCGTAAAAACTTTCTCTTAGACTTAGTTGTCTTAATTAAAGCATCTACTTTAAAAACATTAATACCTTTCTGTTGCACTGGATATGTACCTATGCTAATAACTTTACCATTGAGTATTGTAAGTACTCCCTGCCTATTTTTAACTTGAAATCGAATTTTTTGTCCACTAGCAAGAGTAGCTACTTCATCATCTGGAATGTAGGTTACTATTTTAAGAATACTTTTATCTTTAATATCGGGCATAGCAACAATATTTTCAGCATCTAAATGTACTATGATATTATTTTTTATCAATCTCTTTTTGTTATCAGCCAAAGTAATAGTAGTACCTTTTGAAATTTTTTGTCCTTCTTTATACTCATTATTTTTCAAAGGAACAACATAATCTGGTGTAACAACACCTATACTATTAACTACATTCTCATGCACAGCAAAAAAGGAACCTATAAATAATAAAATTACTAAAATAAATGCTGGTAAAATTATCATTGCTGAAAAGTTACGAAACTTATATGAATAAAACTTACTACTTTCCAGATTTTGATTATTCATTTCAGACTATCTCCTAACTTCTTACCAAATCATAATAATAACCTTGTTTTGCAATCAATTCGTCATGATTCCCCTGCTCCACAATTTTTCCTTGATTCAAGACCACAATATTATCCGTTCTTTTCGCAACAGCCAAACGATGCGCAATAAAAATTACAGTCTTATCCTTTAGGCTTATTAAATTATCAACTACCTTTTTCTCCGTGATTGTATCTAATCCACTTGTTGCTTCATCAAAAATCAACACTTTAGATGGTGAAAGAAGTGCTCTAGCAATCGTTAGTCTTTGCTTTTGTCCCCCTGATAAAATTTTAGCATTCTCATCCAATTGAGTATCAAGTCCTAATGGTAGCTTCTCAATATCATTTTTTATTTCTGCAATTTGACATGCTTCGTCTATATCTTCTTCCGTTATATTAGAACGACTTCCTAATATAAGATTTTCTTTAATAGTACCTGCAAAAACATAAGGAGTTTGTGGAACATAATTTACATATGAACGTAGAACGTGCTTATTTATCTCTTTAGTTGAATAATTATTAAAAGTTACTTTACCTTTTATTGGACTAAAGAAATCAACCAATAGCTTAACCAAAGTTGACTTACCAGATCCACTCATCCCTACAATAGTTATTTTTTCATTATCATTGATAGTCAAGTTAATATCTTTTAAAACATCTTCACCATATCCATAACGGTAATTAACATGTGAGAAATTAATTTTTCCATTTAAATCACGAATACTATTAACTGAAGTTTTATTTTTAAATTCACTTTTAACTATATAAACTTCATTTAAACGATTTTGAGCCACATTTGCAGCTTGAAGCTTAGGTTGTAGGTTAATAATATTTTGTAATGGATCAACAAAATACGATAATAACGCATTAAATGCCATCAATTCACCAATAGACATCTGGTTATGTATTACAATACTAGCACCCACCCAAAGAATAATGACATTCAACGATAATCTAATAAAAGATTTCAAAACTGTCTGAAAAGCTTCTGTTTTATTATATTTAAACGACTTTCTCAGATAATCCACAAATTGACTATCAATCTTTTGATATCGAACTTGCTCACTGTTAAGTGCTTTAATTGTTTCAATTCCTTGAATATCTTCAATAATTGATGAACTAACTACTGCATTACTTTCCATCTGGTCATTATTTAATTTTTCAAAGCGTTTAGAAAACCAAAAAATCACAATTATATAGAATGGTAATGAAGCTAATGTAATAAAAAATAATGTCATGCTTTGAACTGCCAAGATAATACCCATCAAAATCACAATAGAAAGATCTAGGAACAATGAGATTACAGTACTTGCTAGGGCATCAATAATCCTACTTGCATCAGAAAAACGTGAAGTAATTTCTCCTGTTTTTCTAGTAGTAAAAAATTCCATTGGTAACTCAAAAATATGTCTAATATACCGCAAATTAAGATCAATTGATAGCCGCTGACCTAAGACATTTAATAAAAATTGTTGTCCATATAAAAAAATTGAGTTAAAGACATATGCAATCAATAACCCAATAGCTAAGATTGATAAAGTTGTAAATGTACCATTAGGAATATAAGTGTCAATCAACCCCTGTACAAAGTACGAACTGCAAATACTAATCAAAGTCATCAATAAAGCAGCTAATATGATATTTCTAACCAATTTTTTCTGCTTAAACATATACGGAAAAAGAGACAACAAATCATTCTTTTTTTCTTTTACAGGCTTAAAGTCCACTTTAGGGGTCATTAATAAAGTAATCCCAGTCCATTCTTTTTCAAATGACTCTCTAGACATTTTCTTAATCCCACTGGTAGGATCAGGATCAGCAACAATTATCTTTCTTTTAGTACTTTTAAGAACTACGTAGTAGTGCAGTATTCCTCCGTCTTTTATTACATGAACAATAAAAGGATATTGAATATCACTTATATCAAATAAGGACATATCTGCTTTAACCGCTTGAACATTCATGTCAAATTTTTCGGCAGTTTTAACTAAACCTAACGCAGTAGTTCCCTCAGTATTTGTTTTAGCAATATGACGCAAACGTGCTATGGATACTCGAGAATGATAGTTCTTTAAAATCATTGCTAAACATGCTGCACCACAATCTGTTTCATCAATTTGTGGAACATAAATTGATTTATATCTAAGTGAGACTACCATTTTCTTCTTCCTTCTTAGCTAGCTTTTCAGTTTTATAATTATACTCAGCCAATAAATCTTTCATTCTTTTTACACTAGTACGTGAAAAATCTTCAACATCCCCGTTAATAAACGATACACGATGTTGCTTCAAATCAATCGACTTAATATTCTTAGGATTTACTAAACATGACTGATTAATCTTCTCAAGTAGCGGATTTTCTTGAGCATATTGATTAATGCTACCTAAAAGTTGCATTTCTCCTGTTGTCAAAATCATCAATAATTTATGTGGAGTAACAGTCGTAGAAATATAAATAATGTCATCGATATTTACATTCCTAGTCTGTCGACCAATCTTATATGAAAAAGTCATTTTTTTCATATAATTAAACTTGTGTAAGTTATAAATAGCTATCTCAACCGTCTTAACCATCATTCGTCTAAGCTTATCTAAATCAGATGTTTTTACGATATAATCTATTGGACCTAAACGCCTTCTAAATGTGATTAAAGATAAATCAGCATGACTAGTAACAAAAATTATCTGTGCACGTTCGTCATTCTTCTTAATTAAAGAAGCCAAATCAAAACCGGTATCATTTTCAGTGTCACCACCTAATTCGACATCTAAAAAATAAATACCACCATCTAGCTTGTGATCTTTCAAATAGGTAATAGCATCCATATAATTTTTAGCTGTGGCAATTGAAAATTCTACCTCTTCATCATCCGAAAGGATCATCTCAGCCGCACCAAGAATTTTTTTAGTTTGTTCAATTTGATCCTGATCATCATCGCAAATAAAAACTGGATATTTCATTTTAATCTGTTATCTCTCTTTCTTCATCAGATAATATCGTTAAGTCGAAGTTAAACCAACCATTATCAACGTAATAGTTAACGATAATCGTATCTTCATACTTATGGGTAATTTCCTTTACATTAGCTAAACCAATACCCATATGATGTTTCTTAGTGGTAAAGTTCTTTTGACTCATTTTATCCGTCGCTACAGTATCTTTGCGAACTCGGTTACGGATTTGAAATTCAAAATCACCATTCTCTTGATAATACATGGCATCTATTTGTGCAGTGTTAGGATCATTCGTTTCCCTAATTAATGCCATGCTCTCCTCAGCCGCATTATCAAACGTGATTCCAATAATTCTAACCAAATCTAAAATATCAATTTTTCCAGGAACTTGATAAATGTTCTGCTCACAATCAAAACTATAATTCAAATCCAAACTATATAATTTAGATATCTTAGCAATTGCAATACTTTTTAAATTCTTTTCATGAATATGATTTACACCCTTATATTTTCGAAGTGCTTTCTGATCAAACTGAGTATTTGTATACTGATCCAGCATTTTGATTACTTTTTTTGTATCCCCGTCCTGAGCACTAACTTTCAGACTATTTAATATATTTTGATAATCATGCTTGAAGCGTCGAAGATCGTCTTCATTTTTATCAAGATAGCTCGAATATTCTTGCAACTGTCGCATTTCGGACTTTAATTCCTGCTGTTTAAGAACAAGTTCTCTATTCTCTGCTTCTTTTGCTTTTCTATCTGCATTTGCTAGTTTAAGTTTGAGCCTTTGTTCTTTTTGCTCTTGCTCGGTTAAAAGTTTCTTTTGAATATTAACTGCCGTCGAATAAGCAAATATAGAGAAAGTTATCTGAAGTATTAATAAACTTAAAGATATTTCAAATAATATTGTTATACGTTTATTTTGCAATGCTAACAAGTAAACAATAGCACTTGAAAAATAAACATATAAAATCAATCCAATAAAAATTGAACTATTTCGATCATTTAAAAATTCACGGACTCTTAAATAATACTTTTGGATTATGCATACAACTAAAAAATCTATTAACAAAAAGATAAAAATAATACTGCTGAATTTAATATCAAAAAATAGCAGCAATATTTCAACACTAATTGTCATAAAGAGATCCAATAATTCAAAAAATGAGATCAATCCAATAATTAACTTGGCTTTTTTCTCTTTTCTTACAAAATAGGAAAAAAGAAATACTAAAATTGCTTGAATAATATCTATGAAAAAATCATCTATTTGTGTCAGACTCCCAAGGAAAACACATATTCCAATGAAGATTACTGAAAAAATATAATCTCTTCTCTTAAGTTTCCAACCTGACACCCTATAAAAAATATATAAATCAACTATAGGAGAAAATAAAGCCTGAAACAGCATTTTTACTTTAATCCAAAAATTCTCTTCCAATTAAAACGATTTTCATGTTTTTTATCGCTTTTTAAATCTCTAAGGTAAAAAAAGCTTTCATTTGGATCAATTAATCCACCTAAAAATCCACCTTTAACTTCAACTAATTTCTTTTCATTCAAGTTCTTCATAATATAAAACATCCTTTCAATTTGTTAATCTTTACATATCAATATTACTATGCATTCAATTTTATTTTCAAAATCGTCATATTCAGCACTATTTTGATCATATTACGCATTTTTATTTAAAAAGGACCCTCCACCAAACTATTTTTAAAGATGTGTGTCTAGTCTTTGATCTTCCATTAACAATTTTCTTTAAAATAAAATAGGTAATTCTGTATAAATTTTCTTTTACTTAAAAAAACTATGAAAAAAGCCTACGCTATTTTAAACAGCAAAAAGTATTTCATCATATTCTGCATCATTTAACTCATATTTTCTAAAAGCATGATTAACATCAGGATTTTCAATTTGAGGCACTTCCTTAATCTCTTAGCCAGAATCAGACTCGAAGATAACAAAATCAAAGATGAGGATTAAGTAATTATTAAATTGCTTAATCCTCATCTTTGATTCTTCATCAACAGAATTCGACAAAGAGCCATTAAAAATCCTAACTCCGAAAGCATACGGAATCAAGCCTTAATTAATTCTGCATTTTAAGCTAGTTTTACTTTAATATTCAAAGCATCTTTTACACTTTGATAAACAGTTGAAACATGTAAAACATGGTCCAAAAAATCTTGTCTTTGCTTGTCGTCCATGGATTCACTATCAAAAGAAACTTTAATTTCCATTGTAGATACAATCGATTTTCCATGACCTAATTTTTCAGTAATAGCCTGATTTTCAAGCCTAAAGTTTTTTACATCTAATCTATGAACTTTAATAATCATTGCCGCTGAGATAGAAATACATGAATTAACGGCTCCAGTTAAGTATTCAACAGGATTAGGAGCAGTTTGATTTTCATCACTAATAAATTCTAAATCACCAGTCTGATTAAAAACCTGCCATTCCTTATCTCCAACATGTGATTTCACTATGTATTCTGTCATTAACCAACCTCTATCTATTTAAAATTCCAATTAATCTTGCGTTTATATTTTTCACCAGGAAGCAAGGTAATTGCATCAAGATCATTACTTGCAGAGGGTGCCTCTTGTGCTTCCAATGTAATTCCGTCATATTGACCAACATTACTTGCACTACCGGTATGATTAAAATGATTACCTGTATAAATCACCAAAGCTGGTGCATTTGTTGTCATAACCATTTCATGATCAGCACTTCTTAAAATTGCTGCTGGTTTATTACCATTTAGAATAAACGGATGATCGAGACCATTTCTCAAGTTAATCTGCGGATCATTTGAATTCAATGCCCTTTTAACTTTCTTAAAGTTTCTAAAATCAAAGGCTTTATTAGCTACCTCCTGCATCCCATGATCTGGCAACCCATCTTCACCAACCGGTAAGTAATAGTCTGCAGCAAGCTTCAATTCAAGATTCTCCGCTCTATCTCCTAAAGTGAAATATGTGTGGTTAGCAGGATTGAAAATTGTCAATTTATCGCTTAAGGCAGTCAACTTATAAGATAAATTATTTTGATTATCTAATTCATATACTGCTTTAATTTTCAAATCACCTGGAAATCCATTTGCACCATCAGGATCAAATAGAGTGAAGATCACTCCAATTTTATCATCCTTTGTAAAGGGTCTAAAATTCCAAACTCTCGTATCAATACCATTTCCACCATGGATATGATTTTCACCATCATTTTTTAGTAATTGGAAAATTTCATTTCCGTGTTTCCATTCCCCATCTTTGACACGACCACAAATTCTTCCAACAGTACCACCTAAAAAGTTTCTCTCTTTTGAATAATCAATTGGAGATTCAAGGGACATAACCATATTTTTTCCATCTGACATGACTACCTTTTCAAGAGTTGCTCCATAATTTAGAAGCTTAACTGTCATACCTTGATCATTTTCTAAGCTTATTTCACACAGATCATGACCATCTTTTCGTTCATATTTAATAAAAGATGTCTTCATTTTATTTGCCTACTTTTTCAACTAAAGCACTAATGAAACGTTCCCATCCTTTATCTCCAGCTTCATCTTGCTTGAAGACGCCGGCACATTGAAGAACTTTTTCAAAAACTTCAACTAAGCTTTGATCAAGAATTTGATCAACATTTTCTTTAGTGATCTTATTTTGACTCTTAATCTTATCTGCCCATTCTACGTGACTTTCAGCTATTTCATTATCTTGATCGAGTAAGTACTTCTTAACTTCTTCAAGTTCATTCTTAAGTCGACCTGGTAAGATTGCTCTACCCATAACTTCAATTAAGCCAATATTTTCCTTCTTAATATGCCATAGTTCTTGGTGCGGATGGAAAATACCCAGTGGATATTTGTCACTAGTATTGTTATCACGAAGAACAAGATCAAGAACAAACTTCTCACCATCACGGTGCATAATTGGAGTTACTGTATGGTGTCTTATCTCACCCTCAAATGCCCTTATGTTAAGTGCTTCATCTGAATAATGATTCCAGAAATTAATAATTTTAGTACCAAGATCAATCAAATCAAGTGAATTTTTACTGATCAATCTCAAATCACTCATTGGCCAGTCAACAATACCAGCCTCAACATCAGGATAATCGTCAAATTTAACTGACTTCTTAATTTTGGCCTTCATCATTGGAAAAACATGCTTACCACCTTGATAGTGTTCATGTGCTAACATTGACCCACCAACGATAGGTAAATCAGCATTTGATCCAACAAAATACTCTGGAATTTGCTTTTCAATTTCAACTAAGTTAATTAAAGTTTGCTGATTGATAACCATTGGAATATGCTTTTGATCAAGAAAAATACAATGTTCATTGAAATAAGCATATGGGGAATATTGGAATCCCCAAGCACGACCACCAACGTTCATTCGAATAATGCGTAAGTTGGAACGAGCATTTTTACCATAGCCACCAATATAGCCCTCATTTTCTAGACAAAGTGCACATTGAGGATATTTCTTGCCGGTTGCTTTAGCAGCCGCGGCAATTGCTTTAGGATCTTTTTCAGGCTTTGACAAATTAATCGTGATTTCTAGCTCATGCCCTTCATCAAATTTACCTGAAAATTCAATATTTTTGGCAATGGCTTCTTTTTTTACATAGTCATTATCTTCGCAAAGCTTGTAAAACCAATCGGTGGCTTCTTTAGAAGATTTTTCCATCTTTTGCCAGAAAATTTCATTTGTTTTCGAGGGTATTGGTGTTGCCAAATCATAAAGTTGATCATTTAAGACTTCTCTTGAAGTAATATCATCTGCAATTTTCTTATTACGTACAGCCATTTCAACTAATTGCTTTACTGGTTTTTCTTCGGTTAATTCTTCATCTTCATCACCAACTAAAGCTTTGATTTTATTAACTACATAGACACGATCAAGTGGCTGATAGCTGCCATTTTCAATGACATCTTCAGTAAACTTTTCAATAACTTTCATTTTTATCTCCTAGTTAAATTCTCTTCGTTCCATCTACGATCTCTGCATCATAGAAACTTGCGTCATAACCAATCTTATTGCGATAAATCTTACCGACGTTCTTCTTAAATTCTTCAGCCTTATCCTTCTTAACAATTGCAATGGCACTTCCTCCGAAACCGCCACCGATCATTCTGGCACCAAGAACACCGTCTTGCTTCCAAGCAGCTTCAGCTAGAGTATCAAGTTCTTTACCAGTTACTTCGTAGTCATAATGAAGTGAAACATGTGAAGCGTTAATTAAGCGGCCTAATTTTTCAAGATCTGCATCTTCCATTGCCTTAGTGGCATGAAGCGTTCTTTGATTTTCAAATACAGCATGGCGTGCACGCCTAATTTCGGTTTCATCATTAATTAAGTATGAATATTCATCAAAGCTTTCTTCATCTAACTCACCAAGAGCTTTGATATTTAATTTGGTTTGCAATTTAGTTAGCGCATCATGACATTCACGAACTCGATCATTATAAGCCGAATCAGCTAATGTATGTTCCTTATTAGTAGACATGATGATGATTTCGTATTCGCCAAGCTTTAATGGCTTATATTCATATTCCATTGTGTTGGTATCAAGGAAAATTGCATTATCCTTCTTACCCATAATGCAGGCAAATTGATCCATGATACCCGAATTAAGTCCAACGAATTCATTCTCTGTTTTTTGACCCAGCTTTGCTAAGGTTACGCGATCAACATCTAAATTAAATTCATCTTTCAAGATAATTCCCATAAGCATTTCAATTGCGGCCGAACTAGAAAGACCAGAACCTGATGGAAGTGTTGCTTTGATGTATAAGTTAAAGCCATGATTAATCTTATCTCCATCTGCTCTTTCTTTAAGGTAAGTTAGCATCCCTTTGAAGTAGTTGGTCCAGAAGCGGTCATCTTTTTCAACGCTTGAGTCATCTAAATCAAATTCAACGATGTCACCGTCTACATTTCCTGAGTAAAGTCTAACTTTGTTATCTTCTCTTGGACCATAAACACCGTAGACACCTAAACTGATTGCTGCAGGAAAGACATGACCGCCATTATAATCAGTGTGCTCACCAATTACATTAATTCTGCCTGGTGAGAAGAAGACGTCTTTTGCATCTTCACCATAAACATTTTTATATTCTTTAAGTAATTCCTCTTTATTCATTGCTAATTCCTCATCCGAAATTTTTGTAATCGTTTTTATAAATAAGTATATTACTTTTTATTTATTTAGTAAATATATTTACTAATAACATTAATATTTTTTACTTTAAAACAAAAAAATAAAGAGGATACCCTCTTTATTCAAAACTTTTTCTAATTACTAGCTCCGTATTCATTGTTAAATGAATAGTTGGCCGATCCGGATGATTAATTTTACTTTGTAAAGTATCGAATGCAATTTGTGCCATAGCATTTTGATCAATATTATAAGTTGAAAGTGGTGGTGATACGTATTGTGACACGTCACTATTATTAATACTTATGATTGCAGTATCTTGCGGTACTTTAATTCCATGTTCGTTAAAAACTTGTAAAACCCCAACACTTAAAGTATCTGATGCAATTACAAACGCTTTTGGTAATTTTTTACAATCATTTATCGCTTGTTCTGCTAACTTACGACCATTTTCCACACTTACAATACCTGATGAAAATACTTTTATTTCTTTAAAGTTCTTCAACTTACTATACTCACTAAAAGTTATTTCACGTATATCCCTTTGTGATTTACCATCTAGAGTAAAACTCTCTGCCCCTATATAGCCTACCGTTTGATAACCTTTTTTACTTATTCGATCTAGTGCATCTTGAATGGTCAAAGATAAGTTTGGCTGAACTGAATCAAATAACTTTGGAGCCGGGTTTATATCAATAAAGACACCATTTGGAAGAACTTTTTTTAGTTTCTTAAGAGTTGAATATGTAAGTTTACCTGTCCCCACACCAATAAATCCTTGATAAGATTCAGCACTTTTTAACAATTCTTCAGCCTCGGTAAAGGTATCTAATTCAATAGATTCTTTCCTAGCCGTTTGTTTAATTGAATTTTTCAAAAATGCAAAATATTCATCTTGTAAATGTTCATTTCCATTAACTCGATATAATAATGCAATATTCGGCTTAATATTTACTCGTTTCTGCTCAAAATAGCCTAACTCATGAGCTACTTTGATTATCTTATTTTTTGTAGTTTGACTAACAGATAATTTTGGATCGTTATTTAAAAGACGTGAGACCGTAGCCGCCGAATATCCTGCTTTCTCTGCAATTTCCTTAATAGTTACCATATAAATTTCTTTTCTAATATATTATAATTACTAAAGATATTATACATAAAAGTAGTGTTTAATAAAGCATTTACTATTTTTGGTAAAACTATTTACTAAGCATAACTTCAATGTTAAAATGAAATCGGTTTCAAATAAAGAATTCAAAAAAGGAGTAAAAATATGCGTGTTTTAGTTATCGGTGGTGCGGGCTATATCGGTTCACACGCTGTTAAGCAATTAGTAAAAGATGGAGAAGATGTTGTAGTTCTCGACTCACTCTACACTGGTCACAGAAAGGCTGTTGATCCAAAGGCAAAATTTTATCAAGGTGATATTGAAGATACTTTCCTCGTATCAAAGATTTTACGTGATGAAAAGATCGACGCTGTAATGCACTTCGCTGCTTATTCACTTGTTCCAGAATCAGTTAAGAAGCCACTTAAATACTACGACAACAATGTTTCTGGTATGATTAGCCTTCTTGAAGCAATGAATGACGCTGGCGTAAAGTACCTCATCTTCTCATCAAGTGCCGCAACTTATGGTATTCCAAAGAAATTACCAATTACTGAAGACACTCCACTTAACCCAATCAACCCATACGGTGAAACTAAGATGATGATGGAAAAGATCATGGCTTGGGCTGACAAGGCTGACGGCATTAAATGGACTGCACTTCGTTACTTCAACGTTGCTGGTGCTTCAAGCGATGGTACAATCGGTGAAGACCACGCCCCTGAAACTCACCTTATTCCTAATATTTTAAAGAGTGCAATTTCAGGTGATGGTAACTTCACTATTTTTGGTGATGACTATGATACTAAAGATGGTACAAACGTACGTGACTACGTTCAAGTAGAAGACCTAATCGATGCTCACATTCTTGCACTTAAGCACTTAATGGAAACTAACGAGTCAGATGTCTTCAACTTAGGTACTGCTCAAGGTTACTCAAACTTAGAAATCTTGAATGCTGCTAAGGACGTTACTGGAATTGATATTCCATTCACTATGGGTCCAAGACGTGGCGGTGACCCTGATAGTTTAGTTGCCGATTCAACTAAGGCTAGAACTATTTTAGGTTGGAAGCCAAAGCATGAAAATGTAAATGAAGTTATCGAAACTGCTTGGAAGTGGCACCAAACCCATCCAAATGGTTATGAAGATAAGTAAAACAAATAAATAAAATACATATTTTTAAGAACCGAATCATTTTGATTTGGTTTTTTTGTTGAATATAAAAACTCAGGAACTTAGCAATGTCTTATCTAACATTGGTAAATTTCTGAGTTTTATTTTTATATTATCTTACAAATCGAATAACTTATAAGTTTCTTTTTTTATTTCTTCTAATGAACTGTATTCCAAGAAACAGGAACTGAAGTTAAGCCACTTGTTACACTTGCAGTAGTTCCATGAATAAAATCACTAACTGGTTTAGGAGCTTTAAAGTGATGGGTTTGAATATATTGAATAATTTGATAATATAGTCTGGCATAAATAGTTTGAACTGCTTCCCCATTTTCTGCTTTATCAATAGCCTCATCAAACATTTTAATTAATTCTGTATCATGTTCAACTTCAGGCGTAAAGCGCACTTCTTCAAGCGCATTTTTAAAGGTCATTATATCTTGAGAAAGTTCTGAATTTTTATTTTTACCAAACATATCAGTACCTCTTATTATTTTAACTTTTTGTCCATTATACTTAAAACCTGTCCAATGGTCATTTTCAGGTGCTTGTACCCATCCTCCACTTTTACAAACCGAACAACAATAAGTTCTTTCCTTCTACATTCATAGAACCATCCTTCTTTAATTGGTTTAATGAACGTAAAACGAAACTTCTTTGATTGCCATGCAACTTCTTAGCAGCTTTCATTGCTGCGTTAAAGTCACGCTTATTGTCTGCTCTCTTAAGGTTAGTGTTCAATCTATTAGCAATTCTCTTAAGTGGTTTAGTTACACCACGCATAGATTTGCTATTTAGATAATAATATTGCAAGCCAGATTGAGTTGTCCAACTAGAATATTTCTTATCTTTTGAAGCAACTAAATATACTGGTGCACCAGCTCCACGACCTTTAACATCAAGAACTTTTTCAACTCTAAACTTGATCTTTTGAACGTTTTTAGGACTGATGCTTCTTGCGCCCTTAGCAGGGATTGCATTCTTAACTAGCTTGTTGTAGTTTGACTTACCAACATAAATCTTAGAAGCCTTACTGCTGTTAATAATTCGCATGATATAGCCTTCTCTTGTTAGACTAACATCATTTTTAACAACTGCAACAGGTGTGGTCTTACTACTTGCAGCATTTACTGACATAGGTGCAACAGCCAAGGTACCAACTGTACCAGCTACTAATAATGCACCAGTTATAAATTTTTGAAACTTCATTTTAAACACAGCCTTCTTTTAATAAATTAACATAAGTTTACTCAACTACCTATTCGTAACTTACATAGAATATACTAGCAGGATTGCATGACTTGGAATCATTCCATCAAAAATGATCTGTTTCAATATCAAATCTATTTTACTAATTTAAATATGATTCCAAAATGCATCAAATATGATCTGAATTAAAGATATTTTCAATATCTTACGATTTTTAAGATTTAATTTTATCAAATAAATGTTGCATCGTTTTGTATGCCGACTGAGAAAATTCAGCAACATCACCATTTACAAAAGTAACTTTGTAATTAGGTAAATCAACCAGCTCTACATTTTTAGGGTTTATCAAACAAGATTGGCTAATTTTTACCAAAGCTGAAGATTCCTTAGCATATTGATTGATACTACCAAAAAATTGATTCTGTCCATTTACATTTACCATGAGCAATTTATGTGGAGTTGAAGTCGTAGAAATATAAATAATATCATCAATATTTACATTTCTTACTTGTCTGCCAACTTTATAATGGAAAGTAAGTTTTTCTGTATAATCGAAATTTTTAATATTCGAAATTGATACTTCTAAAGTTGCAACGAGTCTTTGTTTAAATCTATCATGATCATTTTCGTCCCTTGGCTTTACAATATAGTCAACTGGCCCAAGTCTTCTTTCAAAAGAGATCAAAGATAGATCAGCATGTGTAGTAATAAAAATAACTTGCGCTTTTTTGTCTTGGCTCTTGATTATCTCAGCTAAATCAAAGCCATTATTTTGACCAACTTCTTTACCAAGTTCAACATCTAATAAATAGATTCCACCAGTAACGACATTATCCCTTAAATATTTTTTTGCAGTTTTAAAGTCATTGGCAGTTACTGTATCAAATGTAATTTCAAAATTATCAGAGAGTATTTTTTCCGCCATTCCAATCATTTTAACAATATCATTGACTTGTAACGGATCATCATCACAAATAAAAACAGGATATTTCATTCTAAATTTCCTCCACTTTTTCTTCATCTGGCATAATTTCTAGATCAAAAGTAAACCATCCATCCTTAATTCCGTAGCTAATAAGCATAAATTGTTCATACTTAACACTTATTTGTTCAACATTTGCTAAGCCAATACCAGTATGATCTTTTTTAGTTGTATAGCCGTCTTGGCTCATAGTTTCCGGTGTTAGTTCTTCAGTTGGTGCTACCTTATTTCTAATTCTAAATTCAAAGTTACCATCTTCTTGATAGTACATCGCATCAACTCTTGCACTATCAGTATCTCCAGTGTGTTCAATCAGCTTGTGACTCTCCTCAATTGCATTATCAAAGGTAATTCCAATAATTCGCACTATATCCAAAATATTTACAGATTTTGGAATATCCTTGATTTCTACTTCACAGCCAAAACTATAAGGAATCTTTTCATTGTAGAGTTTTGCTAATTTAGCTATTGCAATACTCTTTAACTCTTCTACATGAACATGGTTAACACCCTTATATTTACGAAGTGCCTTTTCATCAAACTGAGTATCTGTATATTCAGTTAGCTGCTTTACAACAGCGGCAGTATCCCCTTTTTCTGCGCTAATTCTCAGACCATTTAAAAGATTCTGATAATCATGCTTAAAATGTCGAAGTTCATCTTCATTTTTATCAAGATATTCAGAATATTCTCTTAATTGTGCATTTTCAGTACGTAGTTGCTCTTCTTTTAAAGCTAGTTCTCTATTCTTTATTTCAGTATTTTCTTTTTTGGTCTCCATTAATTTCAATTGTAATTTTTGTTGTTTTTGCTCTTGCTCAGTTAATAAGTTCCTTTGAATACGTACAATTCCTATATAAACAAGAACCGCAAAGAAAGTTTGTAAAATCAATAACCCTAATGAAATTTGAATAACTTCTGTAGGTTTTTGATCGCTATAAAGATAATAAAGTACTACTTGCATCGAAATGTACAAATATATGACAATTCCTAAAAATATTGAACTATTCATATCTGTAAGATATGTCCTAATCTGTTTCTTATATTTATACAATAGAAATAAAGTTAATACATTAAATACACTGGTCCAAAAATATATTTGATTATCTAATTTGAATATTGAAAAGACTGAACTCACCAATATTTCAAGCACCATAAAAATAAGATCAACTAAGCTGAAAACTATAGCAGATCCTAATACAAGTTTTTGGTTATTGCCTCTTATTATTGCAAAATATATGTATAAACCTAAAATTTCAAATATAGTTATAAGCGGATAGAAATTATCAAAAAAGATTGTACATATAAGGGTTAAAAGAATAAAAACTAGAGTAAAAAGAGTAAGTATAATCTTGTCAACTCTACTTTTTAAAGAATTCGTTATCGTTACAAATATTAAAATATCAAGTAAAATAGAAATAATAATAAATATAGTTTGTAATATTGTTTCTAGAATCAAGAGACTGTAAAATAGTTTGTGTAAGGATGAATGATTCCTTAAATTTATTTCTTTAAACATTAGAAAAAGGAGTTCCT